>ONFE01000007.1 GCA_900316985.1 uncultured Prevotellaceae bacterium | reverse complement strand
TGCCCCTCGACTTGCATGTGTTAAGCCTGTAGCTAGCGTTCATCCTGAGCCAGGATCAAACTCTCCATTGTAAAATTTCCTATAATGGAACCATGAACCGACCCCACAAGGGGCGGACATGGCCAGTTCTCGTTGTCTGTCACAGGACCATCCGTATAGTAAAGTTGAATCAAACGGTTCGTTTACCCAAGCACATCTGTAATATAGCAGACGCGCCTGCTTCTTGTACTACTACTTCTCTGTCTCTCTATGTAATTTCTTATCAAAGATCGCTTATCTAATGTGCCAACGCCCGGGTTTCGGAGCGAAAGCGGATGCAAAGGTAAGCAAAAAAATAATTCCCTCCAAATATCTTGAAGGGAATTTTTTAATTAATGGAAACTTTTTCCGCTTTTCGTACAAAAGATGCGTTTCTTGCTATCTTTTCAACCTATTTTTCTCTTGCATATCAAGAAAATCGCTCACTTGTTCAACGGTACTTCGGGTAATAGCTATTCTTCCAGACCGTGTATATTGAAGCACGCAATCAAACTTCTCCAAGGCGAAATAGAGATTGGTTATATCCTCGGTTACACTACTCAATATCACCATGCAATAGGTTGGATTCACCTCCATTATCTGGGCATCCGCCTGTCGGATAAGCCTTGAGATTTCTGGATTCTCCAAGACAATGGGAGTGGAGAGTTTATACAAACCCACCTCGCGGATGAAAAGTTGTTCGTCCGTGTAATAGTTAGCCTTAACGACATCTATCTTCTTTTCAATCTGCTTGGTTATCTTGATAATCTCCTGTTCATCATTATGCCAAGCCGTGATGGTATACTTATGAACACCGGGAATGCTGGAAGCAGACACATTCAGGCTTTCGATATTCACCTGACGACGCGTGAAAACGGCAGTAATCTGATTCAGAATACCTGCAATGTTCTCAGAGTAAACCAGCAGCGTATATAATTTTTTATCGTCCATGCCCATTATGTATTTCTCTTATACCTTATTTATTAATTACAATTAATCTCCAGCATCATATCATCGACACTCATACCCGGAGGGGTCATGGGCAAGACATCATCATCTTCCTTGATGGCACATTCCAATATGAAAGGACCTTCCGTAGAAAGCATATGTTCAATGGCTGCATGAAGGGTGCTACGATCTATGACAACCTCATAAGGAATGCCGTATCCTTTTGCAATCTGTTCATAGCAAGGATTCATCATCTTTGTAAATGACTTACGCTTCTGCCAGAACATGTCCTGCCACTGTCGCACATTACCCAGATAATTATTATTCAGCAAGATCATTTTCACGGGACTCTGCTGTTCCATGATGGTGCCAAGTTCCTGGATATTCATCTGAAAACCGCCATCGCCCATAAAGCAAACGACTGTACGGTCAACGGCGAACGTAGCACCGATAGCCGCCGGCATTCCATAGCCCATTGTGCCTAAGCCTCCGCTGGTACAGATGCTACGCTTCTGATGATATTTAAAATAGCGTGTGGCGAAGAGTTGGTTCTGGCCCACGTCGGTCACCAAAACAGCATCTCCCTTGGTAGCCTCTGCCACCGCATTCACCACTTCGCCCATCAGCAAGGGACCCTCGGTTGGATGAATGGCAGGCTCAATAACCCTTTCATATTCCTGTTGGGCCAATTCCTTAAAACTATCCTTCCATTCCTGATGGTCAGCCTTGTTCAACAATGCCGTCAAAGCCGGCAACGACTCCTTACAGTCAGCCACCACGGCCACATCAGTCTTCACGCATTTGTCAATCTCACTCTTGTCAATATCCAGATGAATAATCTTAGCCTGCTTGGCATAGGTTTTCAAACTGCCCGTCACACGGTCGCTGAAACGCATGCCGATGGCAATCAGCACATCACATTGCTGCTCTTTCAGGTTAGGCGCATAGTTGCCATGCATACCCAACATACCCATATTCAACGGATGGTTGCTGGGCAATGCGGAAAGGCCCAACATCGTACGGCCTGCGGGGATATCGGCTTTCTCCAGAAAGGCTTTTAATTCTTCCTGGGCATTACCCAATTCCACGCCCTGCCCTACAAGAGCCAATGGTTTCTGGGCATTGTTAATCAATTCGGCGGCTTCTTTCAACACTTTCTCATCCAATATCGGACGAGGCACATATGAACGAACGAAGTCAACCTTCGTTGGCTCGAACTCAACCTTTTCAGTCTGTGCATTTTTGGGAAAGTCTAGAACCACAGGTCCCGGCCGGCCACTCTTAGCTATGAAGAAAGCCCTGCTTACCGCCCAGGCAATATCCTCAGCATGACGAATCTGGTAGCTCCACTTAGAAATAGGCTGTGCCAAACCCACCAGGTCAACCTCCTGAAAGGCATCCGTTCCCAATGCAGCAATAGGTACCTGTCCGGCAATCACCACAATCGGCGTAGAGTCGAGCATGGCATCGGCCACACCTGTCAGCGTGTTCGTTGCTCCCGGTCCGCTCGTAACCAAGGCCACGCCCACTTCACCACTGACACGAGCATAGCCCTCGGCAGCATGGGTTGCTCCCTGTTCATGACGAACCAGAATATGGTCAAACGCCTTTTTCTCACCACGAGTGTAGTCGTAGAGAGCGTCGTAGACAGGCATGATGCTTCCACCGGGATAGCCGAAGATGGTCTTCACCCCCTCAGCCTTCAGGGCGCGCATCAAAGCCTCCGAGCCTGTAATCTTCTCTTTCATAGTCAATCTATAATTCTTACACCACCTTTATCAGCACTTGAAACGCTCTGGGCGTAGGCCCTCAGCGCCTTCGACACCACGCGGTTGCGCTTCAGCGGCTGCGGCTGGCGGGCTGCCAGTTCCTCGTCGGTCAGCTTCACGCGTATGCTGCGGCTAGGGATGTCTATCTCAATAATGTCGCCGTCCTTTATCTTGCCGATGTTTCCTCCGGCAGCTGCCTCCGGCGAGATATGTCCGATACTCAGTCCCGATGTGCCACCCGAGAAACGGCCGTCGGTAATCAGCGCACATTCCTTGCCCAGATGCATGCTCTTAATATAAGAGGTGGGATAAAGCATCTCCTGCATGCCGGGACCGCCCTTCGGGCCTTCGTGGGTAATCACCACGCAGTCGCCGCTCTTCACCTTTCCGCCCAGTATTCCCTCGCAGGCATCTTCCTGTGAGTCGAACACCACGGCCGGGCCTTCAAAGTGCCACAGCTCGGGAGCCACGCCGGCGGTCTTCACCACACAGCCGTCCTGGGCAATGTTGCCAAACAGGATGGCCATGCCGCCATCCTTGGTGTAAGCATGCTCTATGTCGCGTATGCAACCGTTCTCGCGGTCGGTATCGAAACTCTTGTAGTAGGTCTCCTGTGCGCCCAGCTCGTTGCAGAACTTGCCTGCGGGAGCAGAGAGGAAAATCTGTGGGGCAGTCAGGTCACCGTTCTCGTCAGCCGTTTCAGCCCCGGTAACGGGCAGTTCGGCGTATGTCTTGTTCACGTTATAGGCTTCAATATCCTCTTTCAGCGTATGTCCGTTCACGCGCTTCAGGCTGGTATCTATCAGTCCGCCCTTGTCCAGTTCGGCCATCAGACCCATCACGCCGCCGGCGCGGCCAAACTCCTGCACGCTGTACTTCTGACTATTGGGAGCCAGCTTCACCAGGAAGGGCGTCTTGCGCGAGAGGGCGTCTATGTCGTTCATCGTGAAGTCCACCCCAGCCTCCTGTGCAACGGCCAGCAAGTGCAGCACCGTGTTGGTAGAGGCACCCATGGCTATATCCATTGTCATGGCGTTCAGGAATGCCTGGCGGGTGGCAATGCTGCGTGGCAGCACGCTCTCGTCGCCATCCTCGTAGTAGGCCATCGCGTTCTTCACAATCAGTCGGGCCGCCTGTTTCATCAGTCGCTCACGGTTCTTATGGGTGGCCAGTATCGTGCCGTTGCCGGGCAGCGACAGACCGATGGCCTCCGTCAGGTTGTTCATCGAGTTGGCGGTGAACATTCCCGAACAGCAGCCGCAGCCAGGACAGGCGCGGTTCTCAATCTCCTGCAGGTCGGCATCGCTCACGGTGGGGTCTCCACCCTTTATCATGGCGATCACAAGGTCAAGGTTCTCGCCCTTGTACTGTCCGGCCTCCATCGGACCACCGCTCACGAAAACGGCGGGTATGTTCAGTCGCATGGCAGCCATCAGCATGCCAGGGGTGATCTTGTCGCAGTTTGAAATGCAGATCATGGCGTCAGCCTTGTGGCCGTTCACCATATATTCCACCGAGTCGGCAATGATGTCGCGCGAGGGCAGCGAATAGAGCATGCCGTCGTGGCCCATGGCTATGCCGTCGTCGATGGCGATGGTGTCGAACTCAGCGGCATAACAGCCAAGTCTTTCTATCTCTTTCTTTACGATTTGTCCTGCCTCGTGCAGATGGGTATGTCCGGGCACAAACTGAGTGAACGAGTTGACAATGGCAATGATAGGCTTGCCAAACTGCTCGCGCTTCATGCCATTGGCCACCCAGAGAGCGCGGGCGCCGGCCATTCTTCTGCCTTCGGTACAGACAGCACTACGTAACTGATGCTTCATAACGTATTGATTTTGTTTGCGAAATTTGGTTGCAAAGTTAGTAAGATTTTATCGAATCACCAACAAATTCCGCATAAAAAGTCCCCACCCTATAAGATTCATAGTATCTGATGTTTAGAATCATAGTTTCCAATGGACGGAAGCGATGTTTCCAATGATTGGAAGCAATGCTTCTGATGGGTGGAAATGATATTTCAAATGGGCGGAAACAAAAAAAGCGTGCCAAAAAGAATTGGCACGCCCCTTATTATTAGTTCTAATCAAATGATTACTTCACGTAAACAACAGCCAGACGGTTAGAAGTTGTGCCCTGCACACCCTTACCAGTAGCCTCGTCAACAACGATACCACGAGCGCGGAGGTAGTCAGCAACAACATCGGCACGAGCCTGAGACAGCTTGTCGTTCAGCTCCTTGCTTCCCTCAGGAGAAGCAGTACCTACGATCTGCACGTGCTTGCCTTCCTTGATCTCATCGAGAGCCTTCTTGGCATCAGCGGTAAGAGCGCTCTTACCCTGAGCGAATGTAACGAATACGAGGTTCTCAACCTTCACCTCACGTACGCCACCTTCCTTCTCAACGATCTTCTCAACAATCTTCTCCTTCTCGATTACCTGAGGCTTGCGGTTGCGGAGCTCGTTGATCTGGGCGTTCAGAGCATCGATTTCAGCCTGGTCGCGCAGCTTCTCGATAGCGAAGTTGTGAGTGCCGTTGCTGCAACCGAACTTGTAGTTGATACCAGCCTTGAGTTCAAAGATAGAATTGTTGATGTCATACTTCATGTCACCGCCAGTGTAGTTTCCTCCTACCCAGCCGTTCAACACATAGTTCAGAGCAGGCTCTACATAGAACTGCCACTGCTTGTCAGAACCGAAGTTGAAGGCAAAGTCGAGAGCAACCTTGGAATTAATGAAGTTTGTCTTAGGTGCATGGTTGAACATATGACTCCATCCAAAGCCATACAGAGCGATAAGCTCGAAAGCACGAGGCTCACCCTGATATCCTCCAAAGAGGTTGCTGAGATTGAAAGTACCCAAAAGGTCAACGTTTGTCATATTGACGAAAGTCTGGCCGTCTCCAAACATTTTCTCATTTCCCTTGAAATACATATTTGCATCTAAAGCAAGACCGAACACGGTGGTCAGGTTCTTACCAATACGAACACCGAATTCAGGAGCCAAAGATTTGAAGAAACCGTCATCACCAAATTTTTCTTTGGGGTAAGTAGCAATACCGGCATTGATACCAGCATACCAGTTGTCACCGAATTTGCTGCTTGTCACAGCTGTTTCCTGTGCAGAAGCAGATGCAGTCAGCATAGCGGCTGCGAAGAGTACAAATAACTTTTTCATTTCTCTTTTTTTAAATAAATAATTATTTTAAATACAAATTCTTTTTACTTTCACGGCTGCAAAGTAATATAAAATTATCGTAACCTCCAAATTTTTTTGATAAAAATGCATGTTATAGAACACATTTCTTGATTTAAATCGCTTATTTTAGGCCGCAATAGCGCTTTTTAGGCAAATTATAACTATCTTTGCCACATGATGAAAAAAATTATCCTCATTACTGGCGGACAACGTTCTGGCAAGAGTCTTTACGCAGAAACTCTGGCCTTGAGCCTGTCTGAGCATCCTATCTATTTGGCAACAGCCCATATATGGGACGAGGAATTCAGACAGCGGGTGCACCACCATCAGGAACGCCGTGGACCTCAATGGACCAACATAGAAGAAGAGAAACAACTCTCACGTCATTGTGACAATATATATAATAAGGTGGTGGTCATCGACTGCATCACGCTATGGTGCACTAACTTCTTCTTCGACCGAGCTGCCAATGAATGGGAGCAGCCTTCCGTCGAAGATGCGCTTCAGGCTATGAAAGAGGAATTTGACCGCTTTACTTCCGTAGACGCCACCTTCATCTTCGTAACAAATGAGATTGGCAGTGGCGGAGTTAGCACCGATGCCGTTCAACGGCGCTTTACCGACCTGCAAGGATGGTTCAACCAATATGTTGCCTCCAAGGCCGATGAGGTCATACTGATGGTGAGCGGGATTCCTTTGGAAATTAAGAAAATGAGAAATTGAGAAATTTCGTGCAAATGAAGGCAAAGCCAAGCTTGCTTGAGCTATGCTGAATGCAGCCGAAATACATATACGTAGTTTATAAAATGAGAAATTTCAAGATAGAGAAACCTGACGAATCATTAAGGGGCGCCATTCGCGAGAAGATTGACAACCTGAACAAGCCCAAAGGGTCTTTAGGGCTATTGGAAACACTCGCAGAGCAGATCTGCATGATTCAGCAGACCCTCACCCCTACCCTTCAACATCCTTGTCACCTGCTTTTCGGTGGTGACCACGGAATAGAAAGGGAAGGTGTCAGCGTCAGTCCTCGCGATGTCACCTGGCAACAGATGATTAATTTCACACATGGCGGAGGCGGGGTAAACATGTTTTGCCGACAGCACGGCTTCACCTTATATATAATTGATATGGGCGTGGATTATGATTTGACAACCTATCCCGACATCCTTAACCGCAAGATTGCCCGCGGGACAAAGAACTTCCTCTACGAACCGGCTATGAGTGAAGCCGAATTCAATCAAGCCATAGAGACTGGATGCGAGCTTGTAGACCTCTGCCATCAAGACGGATGCAACATCATCTGCATGGGAGAGATGGGTATTGCCAACACCTCACCTTCCAGCATCTGGATGCATCTTTTCGGAAACATCCCTTTGGATGAATGCATTGGGGCTGGAGCCGGCCTCAACACTCCCGGACTACAGCATAAACGCATCATTCTGCGTCAAGCCGTAGATAACTTCCATAAACTTCGAGCACAAAGTGGAAACAAAGAAGAAGCACTTCCCTATTTCGCAGGCTTCGAAATGGCAGGAGCCATTGGTGCGATGCTTCGTGCAGCAGAGTTGAAGATGACGGTGATGGTCGACGGATTCATTATGTCGGCCTGTATGTTGGCAGCCTCCCAAATATATCCAGAAGTACTCCATTATGCCGTTTTCGGCCATTGTGGTGATGAGAGCGGGCACAAGCGGATGCTGGACCTGATGCACGCCACCCCCATCCTCCACCTCGGAATGCGTTTAGGCGAAGGAACCGGTGCCCTCTGTGCCTACCCCATCGTTGAGAGTGCCGTGCGGATGGTAAACGAGATGAACAACTTTGAAAACGCCCACATCACAAAATATTTCTAAAGAAGCAATACAAAAAATGGAAATCAATATTGACCAGACCCGATGGTGGCAACGCATCTATGCAGCCTTCACCTTCTTCACCAGGCTTCCACTGTGGCGATGGTACCAGCCCCCTAAGGAGTGTTACCGCACGGTAGTGGAGCACTGGCCGCTGGTGGGATGGCTTACAGGCGCCAGTATGTCGGCCGTTCTTTATTTTGGAAGTATGGTGATGCCATGGAGTTTGGCCGTGATAGCAGCCATCTTAACAAGGCTGCTTCTTACAGGTGCTTTACACGAAGATGGGCTCGCCGACTTCTGTGATGGTTTCGGCGGTGGAGGCAATGACCGCGAGCGTATCCTCAGCATTATGAAGGATTCACACATAGGCACATACGGCGTGCTTGGTCTGATATTCTATTTTGCCTTGCTTTTCACCTGTCTCTATCATTTGCCTCCTTTTACTGCAGCTCTTGCCGTGATGGCAGGAGATGCCTATTGCAAGATGCTGGCAGCCCAGATTATCATGTTTCTGCCCTATGCCCGCTCTGAGGAAACGGCCAAGAACAAGACCGTCTATCGCAAGATGAGCGTGAAGGCAGGAATCATTCTCTTTGTGGAAGGCGTCCTTCCTATGATACCGCTTTTCTATTATTGTGGTTTCGATAGCCTGCTGATCTTCGTTCCCTGTATCGTGATGTATTTCCTTTACTATATGATGAACAGAAAGATTCGCGGCTATACTGGTGACTGCTGCGGTGCCTTGTTCCTGCTCATCGAACTCTCATTCTATCTTACACTTTTATTTTAAAGGAATATGGAAGTATATATGATTCGTCATACCAGTGTGAATGTTCCAAAAGGAACGTGCTACGGATGGACAGATGTACCCACAGCTGAAACCTTTGAACAGGAAGCATCTGTGACAAAGAAAAACCTCGAGAACATGCTCCAAGGGAAATCCCTCGACAAGGTTTTCTCTTCCACATTATCTCGCGCCAGCAAGTTGGCAGCATATTGCGGCTATCCTCATCCAAAACTCGACAGCCGTTTGAAAGAGATGTATATGGGCGACTGGGAAATGCAGAATTTTGATGATATCGCCAAGACCGATCCGCACATCCTGAAATGGTATGAAGACTACATGCACCTGCAAACCACCAACGGCGAGAGTTTTCCGCAGCTATACGAGCGCGTGGCCGATTTCCTGGATGAACTAAAAAAGCAACCCTACGAGAGGGTTGCTATCTTTGCCCACGGGGGCGTATTAGTCTGTGGAGGCATCTATGCCGGTCTTTTCCCTGCAGATGACGCTTTCAGCCATCTAGTGGAATACGGCGGCATCCAGGTCATCACACTTTGACTTCCTCGATGACATCCTTGCCGGCCTTGACAGCTTCCATGTTCAGAGGAATCAGATCATGATGGCGCTCGGGCAGTGTCTTGAAGAGTGCCTTCTCCACTCCACTATCGCTGACCACAGGTGAAACCTTGAGGAGTCCGCCCAGAACAATCATGTTGAAGACTTTCGAATTCTTCATTTCGGCAGCCTTGTCCATAGCATCGATACGATAGATGGTGATATCCTTACGCGTGGGAGGATTAATCACACCGAAACCGTCGTAAATGAGGATGCCACCCGGCTTGATCTTCGGTTCAAACTTATCAAGCGAAGGCTGATTCAACACCACGGCAATATCATACTTACTGAGGATAGGAGACGAAATGCGCTCATCGCTGACAATAACCGTCACGTTGGCAGTACCACCACGCTGTTCCGGTCCGTAAGCGGGCATCCACGTTACCTCCTTACCTTCCATCAGTCCCGAATAGGCCAGAATCTTTCCCATGGAAAGCACGCCCTGACCACCGAAACCACTGATAATTATTTCTTTCTTCATAATGTTCTTTCTTATTTTACGCCAGTCGTGTCTTTTAAGTCACCTTTGGGATAGAAGGGGAACATGTTCTCCTTCATCCATTCGTTAGCCTTGGCAGGAGAGAGTTTCCAACCACTGTTGCAGGTAGAGACGAATTCCACGAGGCTTGAACCCTTGCCGGCCATTGAAGCCTCGAAAGCCTTGCGCAGCGCCTTCTTGGCCTTCAGGATGGCACCTACGGTCTCCACGCTCTGACGAGTCACATAGCAAGTACCCTCAAGACCTGCAGCAATATCTGCCATCTTCAAGGGATAACCGTGAATCTCCGGATCACGGCCGTAGGGACATGTAGAAGTCTTCTGGCCAATCAGCGTGGTAGGAGCCATCTGACCACCCGTCATACCGTAAATGGCATTATTGACGAAGATAATCACGATGTTCTCGCCACGATTCAGAGCATGAATGGTCTCACAGGTACCGATACAAGCCAGGTCGCCATCGCCCTGATAAGTGAACACCAGACGGTCGGGCCAGCAGCGCTTGATGCCAGTGGCCAGCGCGGGAGCACGTCCATGGGCAGCCTCCTGCCAGTCGATATCTATATAGTTGTACGCGAAGACGGCACAGCCCACGGGCGATACGCCTACGGCCTTGTCTTCCATACCCATCTCTTCGATGACTTCGGCAATGAGCTTATGCACCACACCATGACTGCAGCCCGGGCAGTAGTGCATATTGTTGTCGTTCATCAGCGTCGGCTTCTTGCAGACGATATTCTCTGGTTGAACTATTTGATTTCTATCCATAGTCTTACATTACCTTTTTCAGTGCATTAACGATTTCTTCAGGATCGGGCACGATACCACCTAAACGACCGAACTGCTCAACAGGCACAGCGCCGTTCACCGCCAGGCGAACATCCTGCACCATCTGGCCGGCATTGATCTCGGCCACGAGGATGCCTTTCACTTTCTTCGAAAGCTCGGCAATCTGCTTCGTGGGGAACGGGAACAATGTGATAGGACGGAACAGACCGACCTTGATGCCCTGCTCGCGGGCAATCTCGACAGACTTCTCTGCAATACGGGCTGCCGAACCGAAGGCCACGATGGCATAGTCGGCATCGTCCATCAGCTGCTGCTCGAAGCGCACCTCGTTTTCTTCTATCTTGCGGTATTTCTCCTGAAGGGCCAGGTTGCGCTGCTCCATAATCTCAGGCTTCAGCTCGAGCGAGGTGATGACCACACGCTCGCGGTTCTTGGGTTTACCAGTGGAAGCCCAGGGGCACTGCTTGATGACCTCCTCATCGGTACGACGGGGTTTAAAGGGAGGCAGCACAATCTTCTCCATCATCTGACCAATCACACCATCAGAGAGAATCATGGCTGGATTGCGATACTTGAAAGCCAGTTCGAAGGCCAAGTCAACAAAGTCGGCCATCTCCTGAACAGAAGAAGGAGCCAGAACAATCACCTTGTAGTCGCCGTTACCACCGCCACGGGTAGCCTGAAAATAGTCACCCTGCGAAGGCTGGATAGTTCCCAGACCGGGACCGCCGCGCTGCACGTTCACGAACACGCCTGGCACCTCGGCACCAGCCATGTATGTAATGCCTTCCTGCATCAGGGCGACACCGGGAGACGACGATGAGGTCATGGCACGCTTACCGGCACCGGCAGCTCCATAGACCATGTAGATAGATGCCAGCTCGCTCTCGGCCTGAACCACCTGCATACCGGTGGTTTCCCAAGGCTTCAGCTCAGCCAGCGTCTCAATCACTTCACTCTGCGGAGTAATAGGATAGCCGAAATAGCCGTCGCATCCGCAACGAATGGCAGCGTGGGCAATAGCCTCGTTGCCTTTCATCAATACAACTTCTTTCTCTTCTGCCATAACTTACTCCTCCACTTTTTTACGATACACGGTGATACAGCCGTCGGGGCATACAATGCCACACGAGGCACAGCCAACACAGGCCTCCTCGTTGGCAGCCTCAACATAAGGGTAGCCGTGCAGATTCACTTTTCCAGCCATGGCGATGACGTTCTGAGGGCAAGCGATGATGCACAACTGGCATCCCTTGCACCGCTCACTATCCACCACGATGGCTCCTTTCAACTTTGCCATATTACTTGTTTAATGCTAATATCCAATCTTCGTTTTTCCCAAACAAAAACCTGTTCTAAAATTCAGGGTGCAAAGGTAGTGAAATTTAAGTGAAATGCAAAAAAAATGATGGATTAATTTTGCATTTCACCTTGAAAGACCTTCATTCAGAATTATCCCCTCTTAATTAACAGATTCACAGTAATACCCTTTTTCTTGGTAAACTGTGAATCTGTGAACGTAGATTTCTGATTATTTTCTTGGATTAACAGGAGCGCCAGGCCTACCAGGTCCTCCCGGGAATCCGCCGAAACCTTGCTGAGGTGCTATCTCAGGCTCGCCGTAGACAGAGGCCTCAGCGTCCTTGTCGTTCAGTTTAAACACCATAAACTTCGGATTCTTCCCTGTGCAAGGAGCCCATACGCCACCCTTCGGACCATTGGGATCGCTATACTTAACGAAGTTTGTCCAAGCCGTCAACATCTTCTCGGAGAGATCCCAGTCGCCCTTAGTCCAAGGACGCCAGCAGTGCTTCAGACTCTTGAACACGAACCAAAGGTCGGAGGAGTGGAATGCACCACGCAGACGCTGCGTCACCTCAGGATGACTGCCATCATCGGGCAACGGACGGGCAAACTCGTAGGCCCAGGCCTTACCGCCTTTCTCGGCACGAACCTTACAGAACTCGGCAATATTGGGCGCCATGTTACCCATATCGTTGAGCGTAAAACCAATCATATAAGGAACATCAGCCAATGTACCCTCGCGGGTAGCATCGTCGAAACTCTTCAAGCTGACATAGCCGTCTATCATTGGCATATAGCCCATACGCATCATACCACCAAAGCCACCAAACTGCTGCTGACCGGCGTTGTTCACCTGATGATAGATGGTAGGCAGCGCAAATACGGTCTCAGTACTGGCCTGACGCATTTTTTGCAAGTCTGTCATTCCTGCCCAGTCGAACATCTTCTTGGCGTTGTTGGCTGCATCCTCGATGGAACCGCCACCATATCGGCCACCCATCATACCGCCGCCGTTTGGATTGGGGATAGAGAGTCCCTGGGCACTCATGATAACAGCCTTGTGGAACAGGCCACGAGCCAAAGGTGACTCACAGAGAGTACGAACGCTGCCTCCTCCTGCACTCTGGCCAAAAATGGTTACGTTGTCAGGATCGCCACCAAACTGAGCAATGTTCTTCTTAATCCACTTCAGGGCCTCAATCTGATCGAGGATACCGTAGTTTCCAGAAACTTTATTCGGACTTTCTTCAGCCAAAGCGGGGTGGCAGAGGAATCCAAAGATGCCCAGACGATAGTTGATAGATACTAGCACCACGTCCTTGGCACCCCATTCCTGACCATCGAACTCTGGCTCAGAACCAAAACCTTCACGATAGCCGCCGCCGTGAATCCACAGGGCAACGGGGAGTTTCTTGCCCACCTGTCCGGGGGCTTTCGTCCAGACGTTCAGATACAGACAGTCCTCGCTGAAGGCAGCCTCCTTGCCGTAGCCCCACTCGGTGTAATAACCACCGGTGTACTGAATGGCCTGATAACTCGGACGACCGAAGGTGTCACAGATTTTCACGCCCTTCCAGGGTACGACGGGCTGGGGAGCCTTCCATCGGTTCTCGCGGATGGGAGGCGCAGCATAGGGAATGCCACGATAGACATACACATCGGGATGATCGTCGGCCAGTACGCCCTGTACCTGACCGCCCTCAATCGTTAACACTGGATTCTCTGCTGCATTCGCAGACACTGCTACCATGAGCAGAATAGGTAATAATAGTTTCTTCATAATAAGTTGTTGTTAGTATTAATAGTAATGAATTAGTATCCTTCTTGGCCCCGACAAACTTGCAGAATTTACAGTCAGGACTTATCTTACCCAAAGTGAATGAAAAAAAATGCTGCCGACACTATCACGAGAACTAAAGCCACGAGGGCAACGGCCAGCACGACATTGGTTATCGTGCGCAAATAGCTGAAGCCCGACAACTGCTTCAGGGGAATAAAGGTGAGGGCACAGCACAAAAGTTCTACGGTAACACCCAGACAAAGCAAACCGCAAAAAATGGAGGCTATGATTAACAGGTTGTTGGTATATACCAACGCCACGAAAAATTCTGAATAACGGATGGTGGGAAAGGCGGGACTATGGCGGAAAAGGAAATAGAGGGGACCCGACAGCAACAGCAGCCAGAAGATTTGAATGATGCTTTGGTGGTTTTCCATCCATTCATAGGCTATCTTGGCATAATCCATAATTTTAGAAGCCAAGGCAGCTTCCTGCTTTTCCTTTTCACTGGCTGAAGGGTCGGTCTTTTGAGAATTGGCAAAGTTCATGCCGGAGGCATACTGCACATCGAACTTCTCCCAACGGTTCTCGCCCTTGATGTTCAGGCCTGTGTCGACCAGAACGGAGAAAGCAATGAGCAGGAAGAGCATCTTGAACGGCGGGAAATAGGCCATCTGCATTCCGCTGAGATAGTCGCGTATCATGTAGCCGGGGCGCAACACCAAGTCGCGGAGCGAACGGAACATACCGCGGTTGCCAAGTCCCCACACGTCGAGAAACAGAAGCAGGGCATTCTTGAACGAGTAGCGACCTATCGACGCCGACTGTCCGCAACGTGGGCAATAGTTGCCCTGATAGTGGGTGCCGCAGGTGGCACAGTCGTGCTCCTTGTCAGAGAGTGGCTTCACCTGATGGGGTTGTTGCTGCCACTCCTGGAAACGGCGGTATTTCTCCTTCAGCTCCTCCAGCACCTTCGTAATGATTAAGGATTATACATATCCTTGCAGTAGAAAGCCATGATGTCGTCGAGCATCTGCTTGGCCTCGACAGCCGGACTGTCGGGGTCGAGCTTGATGGCCTCGATATAGCAGTTGATGGCTTCATGCCACAGGCTCTGCTTGCGGAACGCATTGCCACGCTCATAATATTCTTGAGCAGTCATAATCTCTTAAGGTTCTCCCCCTCCCTTTGGAAGGGACGGGGTGGGCTTTTATTTATAATACTCTTTCTTTCCAGCGGCCAGCGTGTTCTTCATCAGCGAACAGATGGTCATCGGACCCACGCCGCCCGGCACGGGTGTGATGAACGAGCACTTCGGGGCAACCTCGTCGAACTTCACGTCGCCATTCAGGCGGAATCCGCTCTTGCGGGTTGCATCGGGAACTCGGGTGGTACCTACGTCGATAATCGTGGCGCCCTCCTTCACCATGTCAGCCGTCACGAAATTCGGACTGCCGATGGCGGCAATGATGATGTCGGCTTCGCGGCACTCTTCCTTCAAGGTCTTCGAGTGAGAGTGGCACACGGTCACCGTGGCATCGCCATACTGCTTCTGCATCATCAGCTGGGCCATGGGTTTGCCCACGATGTTTGAACGGCCAAGTATGACGCACTTCTTGCCGCTGGTCTCCACGCCATAGCGCTTCAGCAGGGTGATGATGCCAAGCGGCGTAGCCGAAATGAAGCAAGGCAGACCGATAGCCATGCGGCCCACGTTGATGGGATGGAACCCGTCAACATCCTTGCGGTAGTCGATGGCCATGATTACCTTCTGCTCGTTGATATGCTTGGGCAGAGGCAGCTGAACGATAAAGCCGTCCACGTCTTTGTCCTCGTTGAGCTGCTGCACCTTCGAGAGCAGTTCCTCTTCCTTCACGTCATCCTCGAAGCGGATGAGCGTTGAGGTGAAGCCGCAGGCCTCGCAAGCCAGCACCTTATTCTTAACGTATGTCTCAGAACCGCCGTCGTGGCCCACCAGAATGGCAGCCAGATGAGGTCTTTTGCCGCCGGCAGCCACCATCTGCTTCACCTCCTCGGCAATCTCTTCCTTAATCTTGGCCGCAGTGGCCTTTCCGTCAATCAGTTGCATGTTCAAATATCTTGTTTTCTAAGTTCACTTATCACTCATCACTCATCACTCATCACTTCATCTTCGGCATACCAGGCATCCCGGGCATACTCTTCATCATCCCTTTCATGCCTGCACCGGTCACCATCTTCATCATCTTGCGCGTCTGGTCGAACTGCTTAATCAGGCGGTTCACCTCCTGAATGTTAGTGCCCGAACCCTTGGCGATGCGCTGGCGGCGGCTGGTGTTCAGAATCTCGGGATTGGTGCGCTCCTTCGGCGTCATGCTCTGGATGATGGCCTCAATCGACTTGAAGGCATCGTCGTCGATATCCACGTCCTTGATGGCCTTGCCCACGCCGGGAATCATGCCGGCCAGGTCCTTCAGGTTACCCATCTTCTTGATTTGCTGGATTTGGTTGTAGAAGTCGTTGAAGTCGAACTTGTTCTTCATGATCTTCTTCTGCAACTTCCTTGCCTCCTCCTCGTCGTACTGCTCCTGGGCGCGCTCCACCAGAGAGACCACGTCGCCCATGCCCAGTATGCGGTCGGCCATACGCGAAGGGTGGAAGGCATCGATGGCCTCCATCTTCTCGCCCGTACCGATAAACTTGATGGGCTTCGTCACCACCGTGCGAATAGAAAGGGCAGCACCGCCGCGGGTATCACCGTCAAGCTTGGTCAGCACCACGCCGTCGAAGTCCAGGCGGTCGTTGAATTCCTTGGCCGTGTTCACGGCATCCTGACCGGTCATCGAGTCAACCACGAAGAGCGTCTCGTTGGGATTCACGGCTTCCTTCAGCGAAGCAATCTCGTTCATCATCTGCTCGTCAACGGCCAGACGACCAGCGGTATCGATGATGACCACGTCGTTGTTCTTAGCCTTGGCTTCGCGGATGGCATTCTGTGCAATGGCTATCACGTCCTTGTTTTCGGGCTCCGAATAAACGGGCACGCCAACGGACTCACCCACCACATGCAACTGCTGGATAGCATGCAACTGCTGGATAGCAGCCGGACGATAAACGTCGCAAGCCACCAGCAGCGGGCGCTTGTTCTGCTTCGTCTTCAGCATGTTGGCCAGTTTGCCCGAGAACGTAGTCTTACCCGAACCCTGCAGACCAGACATCAAGATGATGCTCGGCTTGCCGTCTAGTTTCAGGCCCACGGTCTCGCCGCCCATCAGTTCGGCCAGCTCATCGTGAACAATCTTCACCATCAGTTGTCCGGGCTTGATGGCCGTCAGCACGTTCATGCCCATAGCCTTCTGCTTCACGGTGTCGGTGAAGGTCTTGGCAACCTTATAGTTCACGTCCGCATCGAGCAGCGCCCGGCGCACGTCCTTCAAGGTCTCAGCAACGTTAATCTCTGTGATTCTTCCTTCACCTTTCAGTATCTTGAACGACCGTTCAAGTCTGTCGCTTAAATTCTCAAACATATACCTTATTTATTGCAATAAATCTTTTCGGGGTGCAAAGGTACAACAAAAAATTAAGAATTAAGAATGAAGAATGAAGAATTTTCGTGCAATTGAAAGCAAGGATACAATACTTCTCTTTTATCATCGAAAACTAAGGAAAAAGACTGCTAAGAAAAGCCTCCCCTTTGGGGAGGTTTGGAGGGGCTTTCAATTATTCTTACATTTCCTCATCAACAATCCGAGATGAAATAGAAAAAGTAAACGGGTTTTCCAACAGCTAATGAACTTTTAAACCGCAGAAAAAGTGCTTCCGCCCATCAAAAGACAGGCTTTTAAAGTTCAAATAATAGGCTTTTAAACTTCAAAAGATAATCATTTAAAGTCCGGATAAAGTTCATTTGAACTGTAATTAAGCCCCAATTACAGTCCAAAAGCCTATCAATTAAAGTTCAGATGATTTGAAGAGAAAGCCAAAACACCGCTTTCTCTTCCTAAAATTTTCATTATCAACAAGTTGCAAACAACTCTTCAAAACTCGCAAATTCACCACCAAAACCACGCTTCCTGATTCTCGCGCAAGTCTCAGCCCACCAAAATTCAGAATTTTCTTTACGTTTCGACAATGGAACAAAAATCTTCAAAAATCAAACACAAATCTTCCCTTTAAGCCTAACATACCGCCCCTAAAACATTTTTGCCGGATTTTTGCAGATTTTCGTCCCAATGCAAATATAATGAAATCCGCCCAATGAGTTTGGACGGAAAGAGAAAAAAGCGGATTCACTGTGACTATTAGGCGCTCTGCAGTTCTTTACCCAAAGCATGAAAAGCTTCGCGTATTTGCTGAACCCGCTGCTCGCTAGGCTTTGAGATGCCATAAATGTAACGGGCCAAAAGACTCTTGTTGATACCAAGATAACGGGCCACCTCTGAAACATTCAGCCAGGGGAAGCGCTTAAACATCGCACCGACCTCATTCTCTTCGTTAGGTTCCGAGGTTTCATAGAAACTCGATATGTGCATGTCCGCATCCAGAGTTTCCCATCTTACAGCCATTCCGTCCTCATCAATCGTGAAATCGTTACGCTGTTCAACGGTAGCCTCCTCCAATTCCGGATATGCTTTCAGGGGACGACTAAGCACCCTCCCCTCAGAAGACCTCATATAAATACGGTCAGCATCAAACCATAAATTCTTAATCTGCTCCATAATCTACAATGTTTGAATTATCCAAATCTCTTGTGCCACTCACTGATAAAATCTTCTTTGTATGCCACACACGTATCAAGAGCCTTTTTCATTTCCTGCTCTTTCAATCCATGATTATATATCACTCGTATCTCCGGCTCAAGCTCAATCTTGGCTTTCTTGCCATTACAAGCCACATGAACATGAATTGGCAAATGCTCATCCAAATAGAAGTAAAACCTTATTCCAAATATAATCAACAAAGTCGGCATATCTAACCTTTTTGCCGCAAAGATAGGTATAAAATTTTATACTTCCAAACTTTTAGTACTATTTCATCCAATTATCTTTCTAGTTAAAAGAAATCCCCGACTCCAACAAGTGAAGCCGGGGAATAATTAGGGATAGTAATCAATAAAACTGCCTCTTTTTTAAGCCTCCTCCTTCGGGGGAGGTTGGAGGGGGCTTCCCCTTTTCAGTTCTTGCGCACGGGGCGCACAGACCGACCGCGGATGCGGGCGTAGTTGTGCGTGTACACGCTCCCATACACGCTCCCACTGCCGAAGTAGAGGCTCCAAGCGCTGCGCATGCCCGACTCGTAGAGCGACGACGACCAGTAGTAGCCGCGCGAGCCAGCGTAGTACAAGTCGTCTTCCCAGCGGTAGCCTGCGGCGGGAAGGAAAATGGAGGCACCGTTAGAACCGGTGAACCGTCTGCCGTTTACGCCGTTCTCGGTAGTCCACTCTGAAGTGCAGCTATTTGCAAGTTCATCCATCTGCTCCTTGCTTGGCATTACCCACGGGCTGCCCCAGTTGGCAGTGGCGGCATCGTAGCTTGTTCCCGCTATGTCGGAGCCGATGTTTACCACAGAAGAGTTTTCATCTATCCATCCGTCTCCATCAGTGTCCTGCCCCGTGTAATAGGAATAAGAAACATCATTGTACACGCTCTTCGGCGACGTCTCGCCCCAGGCGAAGTAACTGCCGTACTGCTCTGGCGCTGATGCCCCCACGTTGCAGCATGCCCACTTGGTGCCGGAGGGCAGCCCGAGGTCTATCATGTGCGGGTGGTGATCGTCGGGACAGGAAAATTCTGTAAATTCAAGCGGATAGTCAACAGGTTCACCATAGACAGGTTCAGTGCTGCCAGAATATATCACGTAACCATAGAGCGTACAAGTGGACTTTGGCTCATTGCGGAAATAGGCATAGCGTGTGTCTGTGTAGGAACGCCCGAACTGCTTCAGCGAGATGAGGGCCTCCTGCCCGTAGGGGTCAAGGTAGGCATATCCCCAGTCGGAAATATTCGTAGCATCTTCGTCGAGAGTCGCCGTTACAGACACATCGAAGCGGTAGTCGTATTGGCGGCCATTATGTGTGAATCCACTCTGTTGGTGCTTCTTGTCGGTGACTTTGAAGTCAGAGAGGCTGACGGGGCAATCCATGCGAAGGTTTGCACTGGGCGAGGCCAGCATATTGTAGCCAAAGAGCCTTACTGTAGGATAGACCGTGTAGAAACCGCCTGTGCTTAAATTGTCAAAGTTTCCCTTATAGGAGGGGAAAGAATTGAACACAGAGTATTTCTCACAATGATATACTGGCTGCTGCACCTTGTTGCCATCGGCATCGAACAGCGAGAAGCCCACAGAATAGGGAATGGGGCAAGCACCCGAAATCTTTGTTGAAGCATCGGCACTTGTTTTTCCTCTTGAAGAATGCGAAAGTCTTGTGTCTTCAAAGGATGGCAGCAGTCCACCCTTGAACCATGACCCGAACTTGTCAAATTCCGGGCCAACCTTAAACGTGTATCTGTCGTCTTTGGCACTGGCCATAAAATGAATTCCCCAATACGGCTTGGCCTCTATATTACAGATGCTCTTAAGTTCGTCGTAAAGAGCCGTGTTGAGATCAGCCTCCCTCAGACGGGCTATGTCGAAGATAAAGTTCACATCGCACTTTGCACCACCGTCGGCCTCCAATCCAATCCATCCTCTTTCATGAGTTCCTAACGACACACCAGCACGGAAATAAGGACCAAGTTTCAGGTTGCCACGGGCTCCCACCTGGTCGAAACTGAGATTGAAGCCACTTATGTTCACTCTGCCCGTTACCGTGTTGATTAAAGGCGAGAGAGCAGCCACGATAGCAGAGACAGGATAATATGTGATGTCAGAAACAACGTCTATAGTTGCGTCTGCCGTAAATCCGGCAACCATTTCA
This sequence comes from uncultured Prevotellaceae bacterium, assembly GCA_900316985.1. GTDB lineage: Bacteria > Bacteroidota > Bacteroidia > Bacteroidales > Bacteroidaceae > Prevotella. Next base: position 87,172 of record ONFE01000007.1, on the reverse strand, counting down.
CCACCGAATTCAAGTTTCGGCCCGATGGCGAAATATAGGGGAATGCCCCATGGTCCCTTATAGTTTCCGTTGTTGGGAAGCAGGTTCAACTTCATGTCTTTGCTGGCCTCACCACATATATCAAATCGCGTGGAAGTCACGAGCTTGCAGGTGAGAAGCACATCTGTACGTGAGCGTAATCCGTCGATGACAAGTGTAATCTTTGCCTTGGTCTGAGGTCTGATATTGACGTTTATCTCAGCCTTACCGTTGATGTCGTAGATTGATTTCTTTGTGATGTAGGCAGAAATGTCTATTGGTATGTTGATTGGAGTATTGGGCAGTTCATAAAAACGGACTACTGAGAAAGCTCTTTTAGGCGCAAAGTAACGGGCCTTTCCTGCAGAAGCATCCTTTGAGGAAGAAGAGTAATATGACTCATCACCTCCGTATGCTACCACTCCATAGAAACGCTCCACAACTTCATCAAGGTCAATACTGTCACAGATGACTTCTATGCCTGAAGACAAAGTAGCGACATTAGTTACGATACCGGCAAAGCCATAAGGCAATTTCTCTGTCAGTTCCATGGTGACTATCCGCTCGTCTATTTTGGGAATCAGACCAGCAGGAAGGCTCCTGTCGAATGTCAGCGTCATGCCGTCGGCACTTATCAAGTAGTCGAACAGAGTACCTGTTAACGGGATGGCGTCCTGCTTATATATGGTTTCGGGCTGAACAAAGCTGACACTGTCTATAGCGGCCAACGGAATCTTGTAGACGCTATCAGCGGTGTAGACCAGCTGGGTGACGATTTCGTCGTAGCGGTTGCCGTCGGCATCCTCGTAACTGTAGTCTATGCGCTGCACCTCGTCGCGGAAGAAAGCGTTGAACTGACCGTCGTTGCGATAGACATAGAAGGCGTCGCCGATGGTCTGGGCCTTCAGAGTGAAGAGCGAAGAATGAAGAGTGAAGAATGCCAGTAGCATAAACACGCGGAGGGCATTGCGCCCCGAGAAAATGCGCAAGGTTTTCATCGCTTCGTGAATTTAGAGGTTCTACCATTGACGGAGAGCAGATAGGCACCCTGTGGGATAGCCGAGAGAGAAAGCGTGGCATCGGAACCGCTGTGCCGGATGACGGCGGGAACGCGGATGCCACTGGTGGTATTGAGGGCAATGCGGTCGGCGGTGCTGACACCGTGGAACACGAGCTGGCCATCCTGCTGGGTGACATCAGCCTCAGCCTGTACGCTGCCTATGGCCGAGGTCTTGCCCTTGTAGGTGAATCGGAGCACGTCGTGCTTATCGAAGTCCATGTTGAGCACCGACGAAGTGATGAGCACACGGTCGCCCTGGAACGTCACTTGCGGCTGTGCCAGCAACTGTACGTCGGTGGTGGAGCCGTCGGCATGGTGCAAGACCAGGGTCTGCGCACTGACTCCGCTCACAGCTACAAGAAAGAGCAGGCAGAGCAGGAAAAGAGTATTTTTAGTCTGTTGATGCATGGTTGAGAAATTTGAGAATAAGAAAAGGCGCGAAACCATCCGATGCTTATTCTCAATTCTGGTACCGCCAAGTGACCTCACGCTAAACAAGCAAGAACAGTTCACGCCTTATCGGACGTGAACCTTCTGTACAGCTTGCTCTCACTTAGCGAATATTTTGGCGGTATTCAAGAATGAGAGAGACAAGAGCAGAAAGCTCAAGTATCTAAAAAGTACGAACGGGAACTACGCACAATTCTATTGGGTTAATAAAAATGTTTTCGATTCCCTTTGGAGAGGGCGGCATGCTGTACTGCGTTTAAACTCTCCGTTACTGTGTTGTATTGTCTGTTTCTTACTTTGGTTTTAGTTCAACGTTATGATTAAAAAATGATTCTGAGTGCAAATATATAAATTTTATCTGAAAGAACAAAACATTTGAGAAAAAAGAAGCGATATAAAGATAATTCATGTTCACATGTTAAGGAGAGGGATTTTTCTTAAACAGAAAAAAAACTAAAAAACACTGACACCACCGCACATCGCCCTGTTTATCGGGGCTCAGACGTGACATAAGATATGTCACCACTGACACAACACTGACACATTTTTGGGGGGTGTTAGGTGTTAGGTGTTGGGTGTTGGGTGTTGGATGTTGGGTGACAGGGCGACAAAAATATATAAAAGGTGCGAAAATCTCTAGAGATTTTATCGCAAAGGATGGTTTCTTACCCTGCAAATCATCGCGAAATGCAGTAAAATCTCTAGAAAAAATAGGAGACCCAACCCTCCCCTCCCTGCTTAGGGAGGGAGTGAATAACCCATAAAAATGTGTCAGTGGCGTGTCAGTGGTGACAGACCATCTGACACGCTTCAGCCCTTTGTTTATCGGGGGTGTGCGGTGGTGTCAGTGTTTATAGAAAAAATTAAGGTAAGGCAAAACAGTATCCACCATCACCCAACACCCAACACCCAACACCTAATAATTCTCCAGCGCCTCCATGGTTTTCTTTCCCAGTTTCTTGCGCTTGCGGTCTTTGGGACGGAGCAGGGAAAGGAAGTCCTTGCCGGAGGGTTTCACGCCAGAGGCTGCAGCTGCCTCCTGGATGCTCTTCCCTATCTGAGGATTGATTTTGGGAGCCTTGGCCGTGACTACGACCTCGTTGAGCGTCTGGCAGTTGGGAATCAGGAAAATGGTGTCGACGTTCATCTCGCTGCTGTCCATCACCCGCTTCAGGTAGTCGGGATGGGAGAAAGTGGCGCGCTTAAACTTGTAGTGGTAGAGCATGAACTTTCCTTGCCAGCCGAGTTTCACCTGGTCGCCGTTGTCAAGATAGACCAGCACATCGCGAAGGGGACGGCGCGTTTCCATATCGGCAACCACAATCACCTTCCCTTTCGACTGCGCCGGCACCTGTAGCGCGGCCAACGACCATACGGTTAGCAAGAAAAATCGCTTAAACATTTGCAGGCAAAGATACGAGGTTTTATCGGCCTGCGTATCATTTGCCTGCATATTTTAGTTTACGTTCATCTATTTTTGATAAGATTTATCCAACAAACGTAAACGGACTTTAAAATAGAGAGGATTCTTAGAGTTCGCTTTCGCTCACGTTGAATGTCGTAACGCTCATGTCGCCAGTCTCCAAACCACGCTTCAGCCAACGCATGCGCTGGGCCGATGTGCCGTGAGTGAACGACTCGGGAGAACTGTAGCCGCGAGCACGCTCCTGCAAATAGTTGTCGCCAATGACCTTGGCAGTCTCGATGGCTTCCAGCAGGTCGTTTTCGTCGATGCTCTGGAAAGTCTCGTTCTCATAGTGTCCCCACACGCCGGCATAGTAGTCGGCCAAGAGTTCCAGGCGTACACTGATCTTGTTGGCCTGAGTCTTGCCCACGGCATTCATCTGCTGATGCGCCTTTCCAAGCGAACCGAGCAGATTCTCCACATGGTGTCCCACCTCGTGGGCAATCACGTAAGCGTAGGCAAAGTCGAGGTCTCCCTTGTTCTGGATGCCCAACTGCTTGCGCATGGTGGTGAAGAACGAGAGGTCGATATAAAGGCACTGGTCGCCAGAGCAATAGAAAGGTCCTACGGATGCTGTGCCCTGACCGCAGGCCGTCTGCACGGCATTGGTGTAGAGCACCATCTTAGGAGCCTTGTAGGTGCGTCCCATCTGCTGGAACACTTGGCTCCAAATGTCCTCGGTTGAGGCCAATACCTGACTGGAGAACTTGGCCAGTTTCTGCTCTTCTTCGGTAAACTCACGCTGCTGCTGGGGTGAAGTCTCCACATTCTGACTGGCCATCTGGGTTCCCACATTGGTGATGACGTCGCCCAGATTACCTCCGCTCATAAAGGTCATGATGGCAATCAGTACGATACCGCCAAGTCCTAAACCTGCTTTCGTTCCGCCACTCATACCGCGGCGGTCGTCCACATTACTGCTTTCTCTTCTTCCGTCTAATCTCATGATATTTAAAATTTTAGTGAATAATTATCTTCTTTCCATTTTTTACATAGATGCCTCTGCCATACCTCTTAACGCGCTGGCCTTTAAGATTGTATGTTTTGGGATGATGGGTGACAGGTGACAGGTGATGGTGGATGCCGGAAGGCACGGAGACCGTCACCTTGATATTCTTAATCTGCATATTGCCACTGCCGCTGTTCACGCTGAACACCACGCTGCTGGCATCACCGACCCATACCAAACCATTCATTGTGCCCGTAGAGGCCGACAATATTTTAGTTGAAGTATTGGCCAGTTCGAATTCGATCATGGTGATGGTGCCCTGACCGACACTTACGGTCAATGTGTTGTTCTGATAGAGCCGGATCTGTGAATCGTTGCAATAACGGTTAGCACCGTCACGGCCGAGGGAATAAATCACCGTAACGCCATCCATTGTGCCTACAAGGTCATCGCTGTCGTCCTTATTGATTGACCCCGTATAAGAGGTGTTAAAGAAGGCATTGTTCAGCCCTATCGAAGCGTTAGAGGGAGCCTCTGAACCACCACTGCTACGAATCGTGTAAGTGGCCGATGACGTCCAACTGCTCACGCCGTCCTTGATGGCAACAGCTGTCACGGTTGCGCTGGCGGTCAATTTGAAAGTACCTTCATAGAGAGTACTTGCACTTGTCGGCGTAGTTCCATCTGTGGTATAGTAGATGGAAGCACCTGCGGTGGACGTTGAAATCTCTATCTCCACCTCATCATCATACACGCCGGCATCTGGCGAGATGACAGGCGATGCCACGGTGGCGATGCCTCCGCCCTGAGCGCCTTGATAGTCGTCGTAAATGAAGACTTCATCTTTCTTTGAGCCCCAGATATACTCCTCCAGTCCAGGATAGTCAACAAAGGGGTTACGGTTGCCCTGCAAATCCTTTTTATTATCATTACCCCAATAAACAGCATTGTTGCGGGCAATTTCCACTTCATCTACAGGGTCGGCCTTTGACCATTCGAAGAGCAGTTTAAGATACCATTCGTTGAAAGCAGGATATTTGTTACCGGCAAAGACGATGCTTGCCGTGGCACCGTCCCAGTCTGCCACAATGTCCTCATAGCGGGTTGCCATATAGAAATAGATACGTGCTATGTCGCCCTTGATGTTATCAAGCGGTTCAAAGACAGTGCTATTATAGCCCGGGGTTGCACAAGTGCCCAGCTTACAGCCGTCTTTCGAAGTATAAGTGGCCGATGCCACATCAGCAAACGGGTAATTGCCTCGCCTATTGTTTACATATCCATCCGTTGGAACCACCTGAATTAGATCACTCTTTGGCTTGCCGCTACCAAACCAGCTCTGCGGCACCAGATGCTCGCGGTTATAGGCATCGCCCTCTTTTTTATAAGATTTATTTTCGGCAGGTCCGCCAATCTCGTATTTGTTGCTGGGTGAATACCAGTCGCGCAGGTAGCCGTCGGGGCGCTTGTCGGTAGTATGATAGGCAGATAAAAGACCATCATAACCGACATCCCTTACGTTCTTACTAATTATATTAAACAGTGCCGTCTTCAGGGCACTGCCCTTCTTGCCGCTGGCATTCTGGTAATAACTCCCGCTACCATTGGGACCTTGTGCAAAAACGCCCAAGGCAAACACTGCTGATATGGCTATTAATAATATTTTCTTCATCTTTATTTGACTATGTATTTTTTACCGTTCTTAATATATATGCCCTGTGTGGGATGCTCCACACGCTGGCCTTGCAGATTGTAGATGCCTTCCATCACCTGTTGCTCGGGCTGACGGACAATGAAGATGGCATCCGTTTCAGGAACCTTGTACTTCTTGTATAGATAAACAGGCTTCATCGTGCTCTTGTAGCATGCGAAGCGAGGATTTGATGAGTTATACATCAGATAGCGGTCCGCGAAGTTGCAATTCTGAATCATTGCCGTGCTATCCGTTTCGCTGATGGTAATCTTCCACCGGGCTTTGTCAGAAATAGTGACAGCCGTATAGAGGGCATTACCATCGTTGTTCAGCGACACATAGACATTGGCCGAATCGTCCTTCAGCGTGTAGGCATCATAGTCGCCACCGAGGGTGAACGAATGAGGCACACCGCCGGTATTCACTTCCGTGACGGCTATATTATCCTTCAATGGAATCTCCACATTCGTATAATAGTTCTTGGAGTGCTTGTCGCCCATTGCCACGCGAGTCTTCTCGTAGACAATAAGATATTGCTCCCCAGTCTGAAGTTCTTCCTGAGTGCTCACGCGGTCCCACCGATGATCATAGTCGGTAGCATCAATGATAATCTCCTCTTCTTCAGGTTCACCATAATGAGCGGGCAGAGAAGCCACATCCGTGATGTTCTTGTAGATTCTTACGGAGAGCGAGGGCCACTCCTGGGAATTGGAGAGCAGGAAACGGCCCGTGCCGTCCTGATAGCGAAGGTAGCGGCCAACAGATGCCACATTTTCGAGGGCAGCATAACCGCCACCAAACGAAATGCGCCATTGGGCAGCACTCTGCGATGGATCGTCCACCAAAGACAGATTACTTCCCGATGCGGCCAGGAACTTCTTTTCCACGGCATCGTAGAGCGTGTAGCCCTCCGCAGCCTTGCCAATGGTAAACTGGTGAATCAGCCCTTCTCCATCCACCTCGGTGGCAATGGTATCGCCATAGAAGCGAACGTTCACGCTGCTGCCATAGGTCCCGGCCATAGCGCCAAAGGCCTTGCGGTCTTTCTCGCGGGCAATAACATAGCCGACGCCTGTCTGGAAGCCTGCATGCGAGGTGACGCGTTTGTAAATCTGAACGCCTTTGGCTACATCTTGTGTGTTAGCACCTTCAATGGGGATAATCACCTCACCGCCCACATCGTACGAAAAACTTTCGTCCGACTTGCTGCCCCATACATATTCCTCCAATCCCGGATAATCCACAAAGGGATTGCGGTTGCCTTGTATCACATAGCAGCGGTTGTTGCGGTCAATCTCCTTCTGGCTCACGGGGTCATCTTTTGACCATTGCATCAGCATGTCGAAAGCCCACTCGGCAAAAGGCTGGCTCTTATCCGAGCCGCCCAGCATATCACTCGACCACTTCATGATGCTGTCTTCATAGCAAGTGGCCATATAGAAATAAATCCGGGCTAAATCACCCTTGTATTCATCATTAGGTTCAAAGACAGTTCCCGTGTATCCACTCCAAGTGCATCTGCCAAGCTTGCTAAATCCATTGGCAGTCGTGAAGGCTTCACCATTGGTCGTACCATAAGGATTATTGTTCCTCCGGGTATTGACATAACCATCCGTTGGAATGACATGCACAATATCTGAGAACATTGGAGAATATTCGTGGAACCAACTCTTGGGGAAGGAGTGCTCACGGTTGTAACTATAGCCTTCTCCTTTCTTATCAATATTGGCGCCTTGATAGATGCCGCCCGGCACATAATAGGTGATGTTGCTATACATATCCCAGATATGTCCATTAGCCGTTACATCCGTCTCCTTGTAGGCCTGCCACAAGTCAACATAGCCCACCACTTCGGGATTCTTGATGATTTCGTATAACTTCCGTTTGGCCCCTGTGCACACGCAAAGGAGAACAGACATAACATGCCCATTATCAAAAGGTTTCTTTTCATGGGGACAAAGTTATGAAAAGTAGCGGAATAATCCAAATTTTCGACCTACTTTTCTTTATATTCCTGCTCCATCGGTAAAGTCCATACTCATAGCCTTACCCTGAATCAGTGTACTATGAGGGGGCAGACTATGAGTCACCCATATATTACCGCCAATAACCGTGTGGTGGCCAATAGTAACGCGGCCCAACACCGTACTGTTGGAATAAACAGTTACATAGTCTTCCAAAATGGGATGGCGAGGCACGTTCTGTGGTTTGCCTTCGTGGTTAATCTTGAAGTTCTTTGCACCAAGCGTAACACCCTGATACAAAGTGACATGATTGCCGATTATGCAGGTTTCTCCGATTACCACACCCGTTCCATGATCAATAGAGAAATACTCGCCTATCTTAGCACCCGGATGGATGTCTATGCCCGTAGCAGAATGGGCCTGCTCTGTGATGATTCGCGGAATGACAGGCACTCCCATCACAAGTAGTTCATGTGCAATACGATAGCTTACCATAGCATGAACTACAGGATAACTGAAGATAACCTCCCCGTAATTGTCAACAGCGGGATCATTCTCATAGACGGCAGCCACGTCCGTAAAGAGAAGACGCTTGATCTCTGGGATTCGGTCAATAAAACGGATGGCTATATCGGAAGCCAGTTGAGACACTTCCTGCTTATCACGCTCCACATCCTTATAGTGAAGCGCCCGGGCAATCTGTTTCTTGAGCGAAGAAAACACCTTCTCCAGATTGACACCGATAGCATAGGAGCGTACCTCTGGGTTTTGCTTCCTTTCATCGAAAAAACCATGAAATACGACCTGCTTGAGCATATCCACGATATGCTGCAATTCATCTACCGAAGGCAGTGGTGCATCCGTAGAAGGGACCATCTTCACTTCATCCTCTGTGGCAAGGCTCAGAATCTGGACATTGCGCTGCAGTATCTCTTTGGCATCTTGGATTTTAGGCATTTTCTCTCTACTTAACAATTAATAAAAAAGGAAAGTGATTATTCACTTTCCCATTAATAAGTTGTGGGGACGAACAGGCTCGAACTGTTGACCTCTGCAATGTGACTGCAGCGCTCTAAACCAACTGGGCTACGCCCCCTTTTTGCAGAATTGTGGCTGCAAAGGTACGAATAAAAGTGAAGAGTGAAGAGTGAAGAGTGAAGAATTTTTAAGTTGTTAACGTTTTTTAAACCATCAAAGATACTGCATCAGCACGTCCCAGACAGCAATAATATGGCACACGCTTCCGGCCAAAACAAAGAAATGAAACACGGTGTGCATGTATTTCTGCTTGTTCAGGCTATAGAACACGGCTCCCGTGATATAGCACACGCCCTCGGCAATAATCCATACGACGGCAGCTGTGGAAACACTGGCAATCAAAGGCTTAAAGGCTACAAGCACGGAAAGCCCCATGCCGATGAAGCAGAAGGTCTCCAAATGACTATGCTCTTTCAGTCGCACAAAACTCATCACCGTCCCAGCTATCGCACATAGCCAGACAAAGCAGAACAGCGTCCACCCCCAGTAGCCCTGCTCACGAAGGGCAATGAGCGTCAGCGGACTATAACTGCCGGCTATGTGCCAGTAGATGGCCGCATGGTCCAGTTTGCGCCACGTTTCCTTGGCAATGGCGCGCTTTCCCGTCATAAACCGATGCGGCAGCGCATGATATACCGTTGAGGTGATGTAAGAGAAAAGCATGCCCACCAAATAGAGGATGACCGCCGTAGAAGCCCAGCCGTCGCCTTCACGGAAACACCATATCAGGAAGATGATGCCCACCACGACACCCAGCAGAATGCCGGCGCCATGGGAACTGGAATTCCATATCTCTTCACCTTTTGTATATTTAATGGCCATAGCGAGAGCAAAGGTACACAAAAAAGTAAAAAGGTAAAAAAGTAAAAGGTAAAAAAAGTAAAATACTTGCAACTTATCATGCTTTTTACTATTTTTGCAGCGTCAATTTTCGTGCAAACGAAGGCAGCGTCAAACTTGTTTGAACGATGCTGAGTGCCGCCGAAAATCATGAATGGAAGTCATAAACTCACAAACTTAAAAACTCATAAACTTAAAAACAATGATTAAAGTAGTAGCCGTACATACCGCCATGGCGCTTGTACAACCCCTGACAGAGATTTTCAAGGAATACCTCCCCGAAGTGAAACTGAACCACATTGCCGACGACTCGCTCATCCAGGAAGTCATCGCCAACAATGAAGTGACGCCAGCCGTGCGTCGCCGTCTGCTCTCCCACTACGTGGCTGCCGCCGATGCCGGTGCCGACGTGGTGTTCAACACCTGTTCATCGGTAGGTGATGTGGCCGACTATGGCAACATGTATGCCCCCATTCCCGTATTCCGCATCGATCAGCCCATGGCTCAAAAGGCCGTAACAACAGCCGACCGCATCGGCGTCATCTCTACCCTTTCCACCACCCTCGACCCCACTCGCCGTCTTCTCGAGAACGAAGCCCGCAAGGCAGGACGCCAAGTGACACTTGTGGACGGACTGGCCGACGGAGCCTTTGCCGCCGGACAAAGCGGTGACGGCGAAACCCACGACCGACTGATAGCCGAGGCTGCCGCAAGGATTGCCGACCAGGTGGATATGTTTGTTTTGGCGCAAGGTTCGATGGCCCGCATGGAGCAGCGTCTTTCCGAACTCACCGGCAAGCCCGTGCTCTCCAGCCCCATCCTCGGTGTGAAAGGCCTGCGCCAGTTCCTTAATCTTTAAAGTGAAGAGTGAAGCAATCGTTTTCTTTAGAAAACGCTTTCAAAATTAATGAATGAAAGAATGAAGAGTGAAGAATCCCCCTCCCTAAACAGGGAGGGCAGGGGTGGGTCTTCCAAGAAGAATTTCATCCTGGCGATGCTGGTCATTCTCGGTGTCGTCACCTTTCTCGACCGCATCAACATCAGCGTGGCCGGTTCGTCCATCATGAAAGACCTGAACCTCTCGGCCGCCGAATGGGGATGGGTGCAGAGTGCGTTCATTCTGAGTTATGGCCTGATGCAAATCCCCATGGGAGCCTACGGCGACCGTCATGGGCACCGCAAGGTGCTCACCCAGATCACCGCAAGGTGCTCACCCAGATTGTGCTCTGGTGGTCGCTGTTCACGGCGTTCACGGGATTAGCCGGCGGGCTGGCTTCGTTGCTCATCATCCGCTTCATGTTCGGTGTGGGTGAGGCGGGCAGTTCTCCTTGTTCCACGGGCGTCATCAGTCGTTGGTTCGAGAAGAACGAAGTAGGAAAGGCACAGGGCTACGTTTGGGCTGCCAGTCGCATGGGCGGAGCACTAACGCCCTTTGTGGTGATTCCCGTCATGGCATGGTTGGGATGGCGTGCTGCCTTCTGGCTTTTAGGCGGACTGGGCATCATCTGGGCCGTGGTGTGGTACGTCATGTATAGGGATAAGACCCCCCTTCAACTCCCCCGAGGGGGAGAGCAGCAGGAAGCCTCCCCTCGGGGAGGTACGGAGGGGGTTAGCTGGAACAAAATTCTTCGCAACCGCCAATTCTGGACCATCTGTGCCATGTATTTCTTCTACGCCTTCGGCTCATGGTTCTTCTTCAGCTGGTTTCCCACCTTCATGGAGTTGGGGCGAGGTTTTGCCAAGAGCGAACTCACCTATGCCGTGGCAGTTCCCTTCATTATGAGCATGATTGGCAATATCACGGGCGGCTATCTGACCGACAAGATTTCCGCAAAGTACGGACTGAAAGTAGGGCGCAAAGCCCTCGGCACCTCGTCGCTGGCCATCTCCGCCCTGTGCATGTTCCTGGCCGCCTTCATTCCCGGCAAGATGGCCGTCTTTGTGTTCCTCTCCCTCTGTTTCGGCATCTTCGACCTCATGCTTCCTTCGGCCTGGGCCCTCTGCATCGACCTTGGCAAGCAGCATGCCGGAGCCATCTCCGGAGCCATGAACACTTTCGGCAACATCGGCGGTTTCTTCTGCGGCATCCTTTTCGGTTATCTCGTGCAAGCCTCCGGCAACTACAATCTCCCCCTCTATATGATTGCCGGCATGCTCCTCATCTCCTCCCTCCTCTTCAGTTTCATCAATCCCACGAAGCCGATTGTGGAGTAGATTCTTTTTCTGAAAGAAAGACGTTATATGGAAAAACAATTTGTCCAGATTGAAATCTTAGCGAAACGTTCTACAGAGAACGATGCTATTTCGCAAGAAATAGTTGAGAAGTGCATAAAGATTGCCCACGAAGCTCACTTCCAGCAACGTGACAGAGACGGCAATGCCGTTATCCTTCACCCCCTCATTGTTGGTTCTATGGGTAAGACGGATACAGAGAAATGCGTCGGTTTCCTACATGATGTGGTAGAAGATTCCGACTGGACTTTCGACGATTTGCTGAGCGAAGGACTGCCGACAATAATTGTTGATACCCTGCGCCTGCTTACCCACCAAGAAGGCACGGACTATTACGAATACGTACAGCGGATTATTGATTCCGGCAACCAGACTGCCATCAATGTCAAGCGCAACGACCTGCTGCATAACATCGCTCGCGGAAAAGCATTCGGTTATAACAATCTGATTGCCAAACATGAAAAGGCATTGAGGATGATAGAGAAATCCGCGATAGATGAGATGCAGAAATAAAAAGAGGAAATATGTAAGTTTGCAAGCATTATTTGAAAGATAGTATGAATATGAGTTTATTGGAGTTTTGTCAACAATTGCCTGATATAGATGTTAGTGAATTCCATAGGTTTACCTCAAAGTGGATAAACTATGTGAAATCCAATACAACCAGTGACCTGTTGCAGGCATAGATCGGGGTGAAATGCAAGACAGAATTAAGCAAAGAAACGGAGAGAGAGAAACTAATGAAAGGCGTTCTTTTGTCTCTAACTGGAATAAGATATTTCTTCCAATTCTAAAGGGTATTATTAATCCTGATTCTGGAAATAGGATTGAAAAGATAAAGGATGTAAGGGACACGATGAGAAATGTTATTATTCAAGGTGGTGGTAGAAACACAAAAGCTGCCATCAATAGAATGCTCATTACTTTTTGTCCTGATATTCTTATTCGAATTCCCAATGAGGATAACACGAAAGAGTTTATGGAATTACTTAGACCTTTCTCTAATCCAGATGAGCCTCTGACTGCAAATGAGGATTGGGTAGATAATAGTACTAATATCATGGAGTTTCTGAAAAGGAAACTTGGAGAGACCATACAGAAAAGAACAATCTGGGATGTTTATATTAGCTTGAAGAATTCTGACAAAAGATATAGCATGACAACAAATAATGAAAGAGAAACAAGTATGTTAGACAAATACACTTCTTTGTTGAAGACGAATAAAAATCTAATCTTAACAGGAGCACCAGGAACGGGAAAAACATATTTGGCGAAAGCCATTGCAAAGGCAATAAATGCAGAAATAGGATTTGTGCAGTTCCATCCATCATATGATTATACGGACTTTGTGGAAGGACTTAGACCGAAAAACTACGGGACCGGAAATGTTGGGTTTGAACGAAAGGATGGGGTGTTTAAAGAGTTTTGTAAAAGAGCATTGCAAAGAATCCAGATTTCAGCATTTGACAGAGCTTATGACGAACTATTTGATGCTATCAAGAACTCAACAGTTCAAACCATCCCGCTTAAGTCAGGAAAGCAATCGACACTGCTTTCTGTTAGTCAAGATGGCACAATTAAGTGGGTCTCTGCAAAAAATGACTCTGTAGATGTAAATAGTGTTTCAAAGCCAAGACTTCGAAGACTATTTGAAGTATATAATTCTATTGAAAAATTGTTAAACATCGGAAATGTAAATGAAGAGATAAGGGGAATTATAGGCGGATGCAACACTACATATTATTGGGCTATTCTTCACGAAGTTCTAAAGAGAATTGGGCAAAAATCAGGATTATGTGTTTTCATCATCGACGAAATCAATCGTGGGGAAATCTCTAAAATCTTTGGCGAACTGTTCTTCTCTATAGACCCTGGTTACAGAGGTGAGAAAGGCAAGGTAAATACTCAATATCAGAATATGATAGAAGAGGGCGATGTATTCAAAGATGGTTTCTATGTCCCTGAGAATGTGTATATCATAGGCACGATGAACGATATTGACCGCTCGGTAGAGAGTATGGTTGCATGGCAGGAGGTGACGGCAGAGGAGAGTTATACCAACATGATTGAAAATGATCCTGAGTTTGTACTTGTGAAAGATGAAATCAAGCAAAGGATGTCCAGTCTGAATAAAGCAATCGCTGAGACGGAAGGCTTAGATGAAGCCTATCAAATAGGTGCTGCCTACTTCAGAAAGTATCTCGACTATAAGGAAAAAGCCAATGCTTTCGATTGCCTATGGGAAAACCATCTGAAAGGTTTACTCTTTGAATACCTGCGAGGTAATCGTAGGGCAAAAGAATTATTAGAGAAGTTACACGACGCATACAACAAGAAGAGTCTAAATGAGTAGCCTGCCCATACAGACAAAGGACAACTCTGAACGGCATTTGGCTGAAACAGAAGTTTGCCATCTTGAAACGCTCAAGAAACTGGCTGAGCCTTCTATTACTGACCTTTGCCAAAAGGAGCATCCTAATTTGCTGATATTTCCCCAAGACTTAGATGCCTATGGGGATAAGATAGGCGATGCTCATATCTTTGAAATCAAAGGTGAAACAATTGTCACGGGTAATATCATGGGCTTTATAGGTTGTGGCGACACAAAGGTAAGCATCAGTTCTCGCTTCACGCAGGACAAGAACGACTATTTCCTGCACTACATGCTTCGAAAGGTGTTTGCCGTCAATCTGTTTGACTTGCAATTCAACTCCGATGAGGAAAGCATCTTTGATTTCCTTATATACTTGTTCCCTACGTTCTTGAAACGGGCTATGCAACAAGGTATGTATAGAGAGTATCAGACCCGAAAGTATAATGATGCCAATGTAAAAGGGAGGATTGACATCTCTCGCCATATCAGGCAGAACATACCTTTTGCTGGCAAGATAGCATACACAACTCGTGAGTATGCCCAAGACAATCATCTGACACAGTTAATTCGTCATACTATAGAATATATCTCGCACCATAGGTATTCGGGAGATATCCTTCGTAATGATGATGATACGACAGATGCCGTAAAGGCCATATGCCAAGTAACATCATCTTATAATCGAAACGAACGGCAGAAGGTAATTAACGAGAATCTTCGCCCCATCAGCCATCCATATTATAATGAGTATCGCCCATTGCAACAGCTTTGCATGCAAATTCTGCGGCAAGAGGAATTGAAATATGGGCGAGACGATGATGAAATCTATGGAGTTCTGTTTGATGGTGCTTGGTTATGGGAAGAGTATCTAAACACATTCCTTGCAGACATAGGCTTTGAACATCCAAGAAACAAACAAGGATTTGGGCATAAGAGTCTGTTCACAGACGGCTCAGGCTGGTGCTATCCTGATTTCTTGAGTCCAGATATGGTGCTTGATGCGAAATACAAATGGTATGACGATTGGAGTAAGGTTCAGACAAAAGACTTGTACCAAGTAATCTCATATATGCATGTATTGGATCGGGAGAATGGAGGATATATAGTTCCTATAGATTGGACTTCACCAAAGCTCCCAGCCAAAAAGCTCAATGGTAAGGGAGGCGATATGTCTATCTATGGCATGGACGTATGTTTCAATGCGGACTCCTTTGAGGATTATTTTTCTAACATGGTTCACTCAGAACAAAAGATTCTAAACAAATTGGAAACCTATAAAGGTTAAGAATCAATAAAGCTAACGTGAACACGATTCTCTGGCCACGCCTCCAATACGCAGCGTATCTCGGTTTCACTCCTTCACTTGCTTGTAACCCCTTAAAATTCTGCTTGATACGAGTGAAACTGCACTTTCACTTCAGCTTCACCACAATCACTCGTAAATTCCTCCCTCCGGGAGGGGGAGGGCGGGTTCATAAATAGGCTTTTGCTGAGTGATTAAGGCCTAATCACTCTTCAATCAGGCATCTTTTGCATACTGAGGAATAGGGAGATGACATCAGCGGGAAGAGTGAAACTGAAGTGAAACTGCGGTTTCACCTTTATAACCCTGAATACTAATGGTTTCCATGCGAGTGAAGGAGTGAAACTGATTCTCATATTGTTTTGGGGAAATCAGTATCACGCACAGCCACTAAGTTTTCTGCATGTTACTAAACGGTGTTTTAGCTTTGCGTACCTTATGAGAAGTCTCTCCCCGCTCGACTTAGCAAAAAATAAAGCGAGCATTTTTTGCATTTATGCCCGTTAATGCTTATATTTGCAAACAAAAAACTCAACGACATGAAACACCTATTATTGACTATCGTTTGCGCGCTGGCTTTCTGTAGTGTGCAAGCACAGAACACGAACAAAAAAGTGCAGGAGATCAATGAGTACAGAAACATGGTTCATGAACGGATGGGCATGGACGGGAAAGATGATCACCAGCGCAAAAACGTGTCCATCGTACTGCGCGACGAGAAAGGGTATGCCGGACAAGATATCCGGGACGAAGTGACCATCTATTACTACGAAGACCATACTTCGGCTGAGGATGGAGCCTTGCAGGTGAACAACAAACCGTATTTGATTTTGCGCAATTTCAAGGCGGGCGATTTCACGATGCAACAAGAGTTTGTATTCGAAATGAACAAGAGCGACGACATGAGGGAGGACCCCGTGGTATATGCCCGCAGCCAAGAGAAGCGCAACGGCGAAGAGACGACGTTCCAATTCTATTGGTCAAACAACAAATTGCTGAAAGAGATAAAATCAGACCCCAACGACTGGCGTAGCGAAGAAGAGATCAAAGACCTGGCAGAGTATTATTACAAGGCTTTCGGCTACATCTTCGCAGACATCAGCGGCAGGTATTATTGAAACTAACGAATAAGACAAGCGACGGATTAATATGAAAACATTATTGAGTGAAAACTGCATGAAACTGGGATTCGGCATGATGCGACTGCCCAGGATTGAAGGGACTAACACTATCGACCTGGAACTCTCCAAACGGATGGTGGACGCGTTCATCGAGGCGGGTGGCAAATACTTTGATACGGCCTATATCTACTAAGGATCGGAAGCGGCCACGAAGGCCACGCTCTGCGACCGCTATCCACGCGAGAGCTACTATCTGGCCGATAAACTCAACGCTTCGGATTTTGCCTGCAAGAATGAGGCGGAAGCCAAGCACGAGATTCAGATAAGCCTCGAACGCACCGGAGCGGGCTATTTCGATTTCTACCTGCTGCATGGCATCGACGAGGGCAATAAGGACAAATTCGACCAATACGGCATCTGGGACTACATGAAGCAACTGAAGCAGGAGGGGCTGATACGCCACTACGGTTTCTCGTTCCATTCCACGCCGGAACATCTGGAACAGTTGCTCACGGACCATCCCGATGCAGAGTTTGTGCAGCTGCAGATAAACTATTCCGACTGGGAAGACCCGCTGATCTGCTCCCGCCAATGCTATGAGATTGCGACACGTCACGGCGTACCCGTCGTCGTGATGGAACCGGTAAAGGGTGGCAAACTGGCCAATCCACCACAGGCCGTGAAGGACATCCTAAAGAAAGCCAACCCCGAAGCTTCGCCTGCCTCATGGGCTATCAGATATGCGGCTTCGCTGCCCAACGTGATGATGGTGCTCAGCGGTATGTCAGACTATGAACAGATGGAGGATAACTTGTCGTTTATGCGTCAGTTCCAGCCACTCAGCGATGAAGAACAGCACGTGCTGGAAGAAGTCAACCAGGCCCTAAAGCAATATGCCGGTATAGCTTGTACGGCCTGCCACTACTGCACTCCTGGCTGTCCGATGGACATCCATATTCCTGAGATTTTTGCCGTGATGAACGTCTATAAGATGTATGGCCAGCTCAGCGAGGCCCGAAACGACTATGGCTGGCGTCCCGGCGGCGAGAAGGCTTCGGCCTGCGTGCAATGCGGACAATGCGAAAGTGCCTGTCCGCAACATCTGCCCATCATCAGCCTGCTGGAAGAAGTTGTGGAGACTTTGGAGAAATAAAGAGAAAGAGAGACCCACCCCGGCCCTCCCTGCTTAGGGAGGGAGAAGTGGTGGATTAATTTCTCATTTTCTCAATTTCTCATTTTCTCAATTTCTCATAAACTTCGCGAAGAGAATCATCACAGCCTACATTGCCAGGGAAGATGATGTAGGGGAAATGGTCGGTCATCACGCAGGGGACATTGGGAACAATTTGCCCCAACACCTCGGCTGACTTCAGGGCCAGTCCCTTGGTGAGAATGTCATTGGAAGTGATGCCGCCCTTGGCCACCAGATATGAAGGGACGAAAGGAAGACGGGCCACCAGCGAAACTAGAAAGTCGGAGATGCGCTGACCTAAATGCTGACGCTCATCGGCATCATTGAGGCGAACTTCACGGCGCGAGGTATAGACCACAGGGGTAAGCCCCTCTCCTGCCCTATCCTTCATCGCCGAAAGCATTTCCTGCGTCAACGCTTCACCATCGCGGAGCACACGCTCCACATCCACTTCAATTCCGGCTACTCCCTCTGCCGAAAGGAGGGCATTCAACTGGCGGGTGGTCTTCTGGACATGGGAACCCACGATGAAACAACCCACGCCATCATGTTTCAGCATACTCCAGTCGAGCAACGGCTTGTCGCCGATGCCGCTCATGGCTTTGGGCAGCGATGAACTGCTGCGGATAACCACAGCTCCCGAGAAATCCTTGATGTCATGATAAAGGCTGTCGGCAAAGGCATACAGCTCTTCGTAGGTGGAGGCATTCACTATCTGATACTCTGCGGGATCGGCCCCTTTCTCACGAATATAATCGCTGAGCACGGAGGTGTGGTAGGCAAACACATTATCGCGCGCAAACTCCGTTTCGGAAACGGGAATCAGCCGTTCGCCATCCTTCATGTAATGAACACCATCGACGGTGACGCGACCTGCCTCGATAAGCGCCGGACAAAAAGGCACGCGGGGCCAGACCTCCACGCCATACTCCCGAAGCACCTGGCGCATCACATCGGTTTCCAATGGGAAATGCCCGCGCAGACAGGAATCGCTCCTGCTGATGAATATCAACCGATAACCGAATTCGCGGTTTACTTCCAATACCGTTTCCATGGTCGAGCGCACCACCCTAGCAGCCTCTTCGCGAGTCATCGCCCGCGTATTGGTGAGCATATAAAAGAAAGGCTGCTCGTGCTGCAAAGCCATCCGCACGGTTGCCTCATCCCATTGCGTAATCAGCAGACAACCATGCACGGTCTGTATACCAGTGGGGTCATCGTCGAGGATGACGAGGCGAAAAGATTCTTCACTCTTCATTCTTTCATTCATTAATTTTGAAAGCGTTTTCTGTAGAAAACGATTGCTTCACTCTTCACTTTAACGATGGAATGCCTTGCATCTGGCGGGCTTCTTCGGGCGTGGCAGGTTCGCAGCCCAGCATACGAATCAGTTCCACCAACCGCTCCACTAACTCGGCATTGGTCTTGGCAAGTTTGCCGGGAGCATAATAGAAACTATCCTCGAATCCGACGCGAACCACGGAGGCGCCCATGCCGATGGCACAAGCCAGGAACGAGAAATCCTTCATGGAGTCGTGGGTGATACCCCAACTGCTGCCGGGCTCCATTGCCTGCGTAAGGAAAGCCAGGTTACGGCCTGTAGCAGCCAGATTGCTGGAACCACCGGGACCTAAGCAGAAATTATAATGCAACGGACGATGGAGTACACCCTCGTCGGCCAAACGTGTTGCCGTCTCCACATGACTCAGATCGAAGAACTCCATCTCGGGAATGGTGTTGGTCTCATCCAACCGTTTAGCCCAGTAGCGCAGTTCTGGCATGGTGTTCACGTAGACCGTCTCACCGAAATTCACCGAGCCCAGATTAAGGGAAGCCACTTCCACCTCGGGCACATTCAGACAGACGCAACGCTGTTCCAACGAAAGAGAGGAAAGTCCACCCGTGGAACTCTGGATAATCATGTCCGACTGTTCGCGGATGCGGCGGATGGTGTCGCTGAAGACATCCAGTTCAAATGTGGGGTTGCCATTCAGGTCACGCGTATGCAGATGCACCTCGCAGGCTCCTGCCTTATAGCAATTGATGACATCTTCAGTGATTTCCTCCGGCGTCAGCGGATTCTTACTCCCTGCCGGTATTTCTTTTCCTACGTGGCAGACAGGTGCCACCGTAATGATAATCTTTCTGGCCATAGAATTTCAAATTACAATTTTGATTTGTCTCATCTCTTTAAGTGGGTGCTAAATTAATATATTTTCCTGAAATGACAAAAGCAAAATACCCAGAATCTGCCTTATGGGACAACTTTTATAAAACATTATGAGTGGAAAACGAACTTTTCATTATTTTTTTAATACCTTTGCATAGCATACTTCACATATGAAGAGATGGAAACGCTACATATTAATCTTCGGCGGCGGCATTGGCTTTATCCTTGCTGTCCTGATAATCGTTGCCATCATCACGCTAAACAGCAAGGCATTCAGGCAGCAGGTGGTCAAACAGGTCACCATATTACTTACTGACAAGTTAAAGACAAAAGTGAGTGTGAACGATGCAGATATTGATTTCAAGCACGCTCAGATTACTTTGCAAGGTGTTGAAATTGAGGACCGTCAGAAACGCAAGATGCTTCAGATAAACCAGCTTGGCGTACAGACAAGGCTGTGGCCCCTGCTTTTCAACGAGATCAGAATCAACGATGCGAACATTAGCGGACTTCATGCACATTTTTACAAACCTTCCACAAAGGAGCCTGCCAACTATCAGTTCGTGATTGATGCCTTTAAGAAAGATCGTCCCCACAAAGGGAAAAAACTGGTGCTTAACATCCAGAAACTATTCGTTGAAAACAATAGCATCACCTACAACGACAACCATTTCTCCCTGAAAAGGTTGTACTATCGCAAAGGCCGGAACGGATGGCTGGAACGGTTAAATACCACTGTTGTGGAAACGACCCCTAAGGGACAACGCACCCATCTGCTTAGAATTGACAGCATAGGTTTTTCTGACATCATCTTTACCAAACGTCAATTAAACATTAGTGGCATCCATTACACGACAGACCGCATCAAGGCAGAGGCGAGCATGGAAATGGATTTCAACTATCTCGACATCGACTCTTTGAACGCCACGATTACGAAATTACAGATAACGGAACTCAACAGCGGTTATAAGTTAAGTGAGATGAGACTCACGGCGCAAGGCAACAAAAAATCGACAGACATCAAAAACCTTTCGTTCCGCATAGAAGGTAACAAAGGCTTCGAACAAGGCGTGATTAGCCTGAGGGATACCCATCTTGAAAAAGGAAAGAGTATAGACGGCCACGACCTGAAAGCCGAATGGACAACAAAGAAAAGAAAAGGTGAAGCCAGCCATCAGGCCATCATTGAAGACATCCACGTAAACCCTTTCGATGACGGGATGCTACTAACCATGCAAAGAGTCAGCTATGGACGCAAAACCCACACGCCCCGCCAGAACAAGACAGGTATCCCTGATTTAGGAAACCTCCGAGTTGAGGGTGATATGCAGATAGCCCTGAAACGACCTGCACCCGGAACTTCAGAAGCCACTATGACCCGATGCAAGTTGACAGAACGGTTCTCTGGCATGCGCATCAACGATATGCAAATGACAGTCAGGCACACCACCAATTCCACACAGCTCGACGGATTGAAGATGGGTAAACGGTAGCCTGCAACTGAGCAAGGCTCAATACCAAAAAGACGAACAGGGAACCATTGAAGACCTGCAGGCGGAATGGCATGTGACCAATGCCAAGGGTTACAAATCCCACTATCAGGCAGAAATTGAAAAAGTGCATGTACTTGGCCAAGGCAACAGCTATAAGCTGGATCTTGGCGGCCTTCACTATGCTACGGTAAAGCTTCAGCATGGTAAAGAAAAGAAACTCCTGAAGGGATATCCCAGCTTACGGCATCTTGACATGACCGCGCACCTGCAAGCCGTACTCAACAAAAACACGCAAGAAGACATCGTATTAACCGTAACCGAAGGACAAGCCTATGACCGGATTTCCGGATTGAACGTTCAAAACCTCCGACTGAAGGCGCTATCCAATAAAGAGCGCACAAGAATAAGCCAACTATCTACCAACTGGAGTACACGGGATGCTAAAGGAAAGACGGACAACCACTTCAGTATAGCCGACCTCAACATCAAGAATCTCAGCAGCCAAAAACAAGTAACCGTAAAAGGCTTCAAATTTGCAAACAACAACCACCAGCCACGGAAAGCCATTAAAGGCAAAATGCCCGCCCCCGATGCAGGACACCTCAACATCACAGGGAACTTAAAAATGCTACTCAACCATTACAGCAAAGATACGCTTGACATCTTAGTCACCCAACTAGATGCCTTTGACAAAGAATCGGGACTGAACATCGACATCTCCAGGCTATCCGCTAAAAGCAACAAGAAAAAAGCAGCACTTGATGGGATTCAGGGTCATCTTACATGGGGAGAGATGGATGCCAATTTCTCAATGGACCTGAAGACTGAAAAAAACGATAACGTGATTGAGGTGAACAAGCTGAAAGCCCAATTGCACAACCGGGCAACTGGCATTCATACTGACTGTTCGCTTCACAAACTCATATTGAACAAAGACCTTACAGGAAAAGCCTACGACCTGTTGGTGAAATGGAATTCCTTTACCAAGAAGGGGATGGTGGACAATCTGTTCAGTATCAACAGCCTCAATATGAAGCAGCAGGATGCAGACAAGCTACTAACCATCAGTGGCTTACGCTACGTCACAGACAACCATCGACCCCGCAAGAATATCGGAAAGCCCAAACGTGGTTTCTTTGATATAAACCATCTTGATCTGCACTCCGATATGACTATCAAAATCAAAGAGATAGGAAAAGAAGGGGTAAAAGCAGCCCTGACCAGATGCAGCATCAAGGACAAAGCAGCAGGCATCAATGTCGTTTATCTGCTTTTAGATGCCGATATCAGGAAAGACATGGCAGATATTAGGAATATCCGATTACGCCTGCCAAACTCAGAATTGAAAAGCCATGTAGCACATTTCCAGTTTGCCGACAAGCAGAAAGGTATCCCCTTCCATTTTGAAACAGGCAAAGTGGAGGGCGAAGTATTGCTTCAGGACATCTCACATACCTTTGCCCCTATCCTGAAAAACTTTACGCTCCCACTGGAAATCAGCACGCGGGTTAGCGGTACTAGCGATGACATGGCTTTTGAAAACGTCACGGTAAACACCCTGGATGAACAACTGAAAATATGGGCCACGGGTAAGATCGTGGATATGAAAGACAAATACGGTATGATTGTCAGATTCGATGTCGACAGTATGTATGCCCTCGGAAACTCCAAGATGAAAGTCATCAACCAATTCCCCGTGAAAAAACTGATGATGGAACAGGTGGATGCACTTGGTGATATCGGTTACAAAGGCCATTTCCGCATACTTTGGAAAAAGGAGGAATTCCATGGAAGACTCAGTTCAGCTGTCGGCCCTATTGATTTTGATTTCACCCTTGACGAGAAGAAGAAAAACATTACAGGTAATTTCATTACTGATTCCATTAAGTTTGGAAAAGCCTTCGATGTGAAAACCGTAAACTATATGGCTTGCAAGGGTGATTTCCAGGTTGATTATGCCAAGGTGCGAACGGCTGCTATGCGAACCATGCGAAATGGAAAACTGCCTATCGGTGTGGCCAAGGTGGATGTCATTGATGCCCACTACCGATTCTTACACTTCAAGAACCTGCACGCCAACCTCAGTTCTGATGGAGCTGTTGCCAATGGCCGTTTTGAACTAAACGCCAAGTATATCGACTGGATTGGAAAGTTTGCCTTTGTGCGAACTAGTACAGAGAAGAGATTACGTTTCCGCCCCGGCATCCGTTTCCACAAGCGGCAAAAGACCTATGAAATTCAGCGCCGGCAACTAGATAAACAAATTCAGGAAATCAACACTCCTATCAGTTACGTATATCTAAATAGATATGAGATTCCGATTCTGTTCCAAAAATAGAACTTATGGTGTAGGAGGCGGTGGCGCTCCGTGGGTGGTAGGCTCCATACGGTTGGGCCTCATCATATAAATATGTCCTGGATAGGCAGGCGTTTCCATCCATTCCACATTCACCTCGAAACTCATCGTCGGATTCACATTATATTTAACAGCCGCCCCTATGCGGTCGCCCACATATCCCATCCCATAAAGCGGCATCGGGAAATAGTTTTTCACCAACGATTTCTGACCATAGACGTATGCCTCCCAATGCTCATTGAACCGATAGCCTAAGACTGCACTGATGCCCGCATCACGGAAAGTGTCATGTGCAAAGAGCGTATTGCTGAAATAGCCGCCTATCGCCAATGACATTTTCTTACTCAAAGGAACAGCGTACATCAGAGACACATCCTGTGAGAAACCCGTACCAAGATACTTGCTGCCACCCCACGAACCGAACACAGATGCATCAAGGTTCATATTGAGCCCTTGATGGAGGTTCCAATTATGGTAGCCACCCCATAAACTATAGGGATACATATTGATGGGCATCTGTCCGTAACGGTTTAACGTTGGCAGATATAGCGTGTCAAGCGGCAACGCCTCCTTGTAACCCGCGACCCCGAAAGCCTCCCCTACAGGGGGAGGTAAGGAGGGGGCTCCTTCCTGCGCACTGGCTGTTATGGCCATCAAGGCAGTCATTGCTATGGTCATGATGCGTCTCATCGGGAGCAAAAGTAATACATTCATACGCTCCTGCCAAATTTCTTAAACTTCTTTGTTCTTTTTAAGAAAATCTTTAAGGTCACGCTGTTCTGGGAAAGTCCTCTCTATGGCCGTAAAAAAGGTATAGGCAAATTCAGGGTTCATGGCCTCAAAGTGCGCAATCATCTCCTTCATATCTGCACGGTGGGAAGCATCCTCATAAGGACACCTCACAGCCTGCTGGTGATAGCCGCGAAGATCAGCCAAGGCTTGCAAATCAGATTCCCTCATCAGGCAAAGCGGACGAATGATCTCAACGGGAAACTTCTCCATCTGCAGACGGGGCGGCATCGTATGAAACTTGCCTTCAAACGTCAGGTTCATCAAGGCCGTCTCCATCAAGTCATCGCGATGATGCCCCAAGGCAATCTTATTGCATCCCAAGTCCTGAGCCGCCTTGAAAAGCATTTTCCTGCGATTCCAGGAGCAAAGGAAACAATGCGTATGGCGTTCGTCGGTTGTCTCATCAAATTCCGTTTCAAAGATATGCAGTCTTACTCCAAGTGATTCCGCAAAACTCCGCAGATACGCCTCATCATTCTTGTAAGGAATATTACGCATTCTGACAAAAGCAGCCTCCACTTCAAAACGGGGTTTGAAGACGCGTGAACGCTTAGCCAGCAACTCAAGCAGCGACATGGAGTCCTTGCCACCTGAAAGGCCCACCAGCACGCGGTCGCCATCCGCAATCAGCGAATAGCGCTTCAACGCCTGCTCAAACAGTTTCCTTACCCGTTGTTCTGTTTTCATCGTTGCAAAAGTAATAAAAAATTTGGAAGACATTCATAAAATTCCTATCTTTGTCCCAAAATATGAATTAGATTATGAAAAAGTTATTCTCATCTTTGATGGTTTTATTAGGACTGGGTGCCAACACGGCATGTAGCCAGCAGTTGTTTCAAAACGCAAACGTAGAGGATTTTTCCCGACTTGCCGATAGTTCCGGAGTTCAGATACTCGACGTACGCACAGCAGAGGAATTCGCCGAAGGGCATCTCCCTAATGCCATCAACATCGACGTGAAGCAGTCTTCATTCAAGGAAGATGCTTTGAAGCAACTCGATAAGAGCCGTCGTATAGCCGTCTATTGCCGCAGTGGACGTCGCTCTGTAACCGCCGCTAATATCCTTGTTCAAAACGGTTTCCAAGTGACGAATCTTGATGGAGGCATCCTCGCCTGGCAGAAAGCAGGAAAGGAAGTGACTACCGACAATACGGAGATTGACACTTTCCTCACCAAGAGCGGCAAGACCGTCAAGTTCTATGCCCTGATGCATGCCAGCATCCGCATTGTTTATGATGGAAAGGAAATTGAGATTGATCCGGTCGGCAAACTTGGCAACCGTACTACTGATTACGCCTCGATGCCGAAGGCTGACTACATCTTCGTAACCCACGAACACGGCGACCACTTCAACAAGGAAGCCATAGCCACACTCACTAATGACAAAACCCAATTCATCACCAATGCGCGTTGCGCGGAAATGATTGGTTATGGCAAGGTGATGAAAAACGGTGACCAAATGCAGGTGGGTGATATTCTGGTGGAAGCCGTTCCGGCCTACAACACGACCGAAGGGCATCAGCAGTTTCATCCTAAAGGACGCGACAATGGATACATTCTGACCATTGACGGACTGCGTATCTACATTGCCGGTGATACGGAGGATATTCCCGAAATGGCATCTATAAAGGACATTGACGTTGCCTTCCTGCCCTGCAACCAGCCCTACACAATGACCACAGACCAGTTGCAACGTGCTGCCCGTGTCATCAAGCCTCACGTACTCTTCCCCTATCATTACAGTCAGACTGACCTCCGCGCCACTGCGGAGCAACTTCAGAAAGAAGGCATGGATGTCCGTGTGCGTCATTATGAGTAGTCTTTATCATTAAAAGCAAAACAACATGAATTTCCTGAAAGCATTGTTCGGAGTCAAGGAAGAGAACTCTGAAGAGAAACGTCTGGCTGACGAACAGAAGAATTTCGACATTCTGAAATATGATGGTGTCAAGGCCCTGAAAACCGGACAATGGCAACAGGCCATTCGTTGTCTGAACCACGCATTGAACATTAGGGAAGATCTGGAATGCCGCGACTATCTGTCGCAGGCACTCTTGCAGAATAATGAATTGACGGCTTCGTATGAGCAACTCCAAATATTACATGAAGCAGAGCCCGAAAATGAAAACATCCTGCTGAGGATGGCTCAGGTGGCATTCCTGATGGAAGACTACGGCGCCATGGCTTCGGCTTGTGAAAAGGGGTTACTACTTTCGAAGGAGAATCCCGAGGTGTATTATCTTTACGGCCGAGCGTGTATGGGCCAGGAAGACATTACCAATGCCATTGCCATGTTCACCCGTGCCATTGCCCAAAACGAGAACTATGCTGACGCCTATTTGATGAGGGCACATCTGCTGCTGGAACAAGGCGAAACAGATGAAGCCGAGAAAGACTGCCAGTGGCTGATGGAACGGGCTGATGACGTTGAAGACGTGCTGATTCTGAAAGCTCAGGTGGAAATAGCCAAGGGAAAATACGACAAGGCTCTTTCGTGGTATAATAAGGTAATAGAACAAAACCCGTTCTCCATAGAAGGCTACCGGGAAAGAGCCGAGCTGAAAAAGAAGACGGGTGACCAGCAAGGCGCTGAGGAAGATCTGGCGAAATTACAGGAAATTGAGAAGACAGAAGAATAAGGCGGCAAATCCATATCCGAACTAAAAAGTAAAAATGTAAGGCAAAACGCAAAAAATCTTGCAAAAAGTTTGTCGGAATCAAATAAAAGTTATAAATTTGCACCCGAATTTAAAAATCAATAGAGTTATGAATAAGTCATACGCATCTTTCTATTACTTCTATTTTTACTTTGCAGGAAACTGTGAAGCGGGAAGTTGCGTGTAAATTTCAACTTATAGACAAAACGAAAACAAAATACGTTAAGGTCCCGCTTCACAACAATGAGGTGGGACTTTTTCGAATGTAGAATTTAAGAATTAAGAATAAAATATGAAGAGAATAGCCATACAGGGAGAGCTCGGGTCGTTCCACGACATCGCCGCACACCAGTACTTTGAGGGTGAACAGATTCAATTAATCTGCTGTTCCACTTTCGAACAGGTGTTCGAGAATATCAAGCGCGACCCCACCTGCATCGGTATGACCGCCATCGAAAACACCATCGCCGGTAGCCTGCTCCACAACTATGAACTGTTACGCGACTCTGGTACCGCCGTCGTAGGCGAACACAAGCTTCACATCTCCCATTGCATCTGCTGTCTGCCTGAAGACAACTGGGACACCATCACTGAGGTTCATTCCCATCCCGTGGCCTTGATGCAGTGCCGCCAATACCTCAGCAACCACCCCACCCTGAAAGCCGTAGAAGTAGAGGACACCGCCGGAGCCGCCCAGTATATCCATGAACATCAATTACGGGGAATGGCGGCCATTTGTCACGCGGAAGCTGCCAAGATGAACGGCATGAAGATCCTGGAAAACAACATCGAGGACAACAAGCACAACTTCACCCGCTTTCTTGTAGAATGCGATCCTCGCAAGGCCGACTTCCTTCGTCCTATCGACAAGGCGAACAAAGCATCTTTAGTGTTCTCTCTGCCTCATGAGGAAGGTTCGCTCTCGCAAGTGCTCAGCATTCTGAGTTTCTATAAAATCAACCTTACAAAAATCCAGTCGCTGCCCATTATCGGTCACGAATGGGAATACCTGTTCTACATCGACGTGATGTACGACAACATTACCCGCTATCGCCAGTCGATAGACGCTATCATGCCTTTAACAAAAGAACTTAAAGTATTAGGAGAATATCAAGATGGAAAACAATCAGCCTAACATCCAGCCAGCCGACAGGCTTTCGCTTGTACAAGAATACTACTTCAGTCGCAAACTGAAAGAAGTGGCTCAACTCAATGCCGAAGGAAAAGACATCGTGAGCCTGGCTATCGGTAGTCCGGACATGCCGCCCTCAAAGCGTACAATTGACAAGCTTTGCGAAGTGGCTAACGATCCCAATGCCCACGGCTATCAGCCCACAATGGGAACGCCCGAACTGCGCAATGCAATGGCTGCCTTTTATAAGAAATGGTATGGCGTGGAACTGGACCCCAAGACTGAAATACAGCCGCTCATCGGTTCGAAGGAAGGTATCTTGCACACCACCTTGGCTTTTGTCAATCCCGGCGATGAAGTGTTGGTTCCCAATCCCGGATATCCCACCTATACATCTCTTTCGAAAATACTCGGTGCCAAAGTGGTCAATTACAATCTGTTGGAAAACGACGGATGGCAGCCCGATTTCGAAGGCCTTGAGAAAATGGACCTCTCACGGGTGAAACTGATGTGGACCAACTATCCCAACATGCCCACTGGCGGTGCTGCTCAGATGAAGACCTACGAACGTTTGGTGGCTTTTGCCAAAAAGCACGGCATCGTAGTAGTGAATGACAACCCCTACTCTTTCATTCTCAATGACAAGCCCCTCTCTCTGTTGCAGGTACCTGGTGCCAAAGACTGTTGCATCGAGTTCAACTCTATGTCAAAAAGTCACAACATGCCCGGATGGCGTGTAGGTATGTGCTGCACCAACAAGGCATTCATCTCGTGGATTCTGAAAATCAAGAGTAATATCGACAGCGGAACATTCCGCGGCATCCAATTGGCTGCTGCTGAAGCCCTGCAGAACAATGATGTAGAATGGCATCGTGAGGCAAATATCACGACCTACCGCCGCCGTCGTGAGATTGCCGAGGAGATTATGACAACCCTTGGCTGCACCTTCGACAAGCAGCAGGTGGGTATGTTCCTTTGGGGTAAGATTCCCGAGAAATACCAACATGTGGAAGAGCTCACTGAGCGTGTACTCCATGATGCACGTGTTTTCATCACGCCAGGCTTCATCTTCGGCTCCAACGGTGAGCGCTATATCCGCATCTCCCTCTGCGCCAAAGATGACAAAATCCGTGAAGCCCTGCAGCGCATCAAAGCCCTTGAATGGTAATTCCTAGTCCCCCTAGAATATCTAGAACATCTAGAATTTCTAGAATCCCAGAACATCTAAAAAATAATCAAGAAAACAAAACAATATGGAACTCGAATTAGAAAAGCTAAATCTTCCAAGTGACAATGTCCGCCCATTCGTGATTGCAGGCCCTTGTTCGGCTGAAACCGAAGAGCAAGTGATGAACACTGCCAAACAACTGGCCAGTCTCGGATGTCATAACTTCCGCGCCGGTATTTGGAAGCCACGCACAAAACCAGGCGGTTTCGAAGGCCACGGTGAGAAGGCACTGCCTTGGATGCAACAGGTAAAGAAAGAAACTGGCATGCTTGTTTCTACCGAAGTAGCTACACCCGAACACGTGGAACTGGCCTTGAAATATGGTATCGACATCCTATGGATTGGTGCCCGTACCACGGCTAATCCTTTCGCCATGCAGGCATTGGCTGATGCCCTGAAGGGCGTGGACGTTCCGGTATTCGTGAAAAACCCCGTGAACCCCGACTTGGAACTTTGGATCGGTGCCCTCCTGCGTCTGAACGGTGCCGGCGTAAAGAAACTCGGAGCTATCCACCGTGGTTTCTCCAGCTATGACAAGACCATCTATCGTAACACGCCCATGTGGCAGATTCCCATCGAACTCCGTCGCCGTATTCCCGAACTGCCCATCATCTGCGACCCCTCGCATATCGGTGGACGCCGCGACCTCATCGCTCCCCTTTGCCAGCAGGCCATGGACCTGGGTGCTGACGGTCTTATCATCGAAAGCCATTGCGATCCCGACGGGGCCTGGAGTGATGCAAAACAGCAGGTGACTCCCGATGTGCTCGACTACATTCTCTCGCTGCTTGTGATTCGTGATGAGACTATCACCACCGAAGGCATCAGCCAGTTGCGTAAGCAGATTGACCAGATAGACAACTCCATCATGGACATCCTTTCCAAGCGGATGCGCGTCTGCCGCGAAATCGGACAATACAAAAAGGAACACAACATGACCGTGCTACAGGCCAAGCGCTATAACGAGATTCTCGACAAGCGCGGTGCACAGGGCGTGCTCTGCGGAATGGATGCCGAATTTGTGAAGACCATCTATGAGGCCATTCACCAAGAGAGTGTGCGCCAGCAGATAGAGATAATAAACAAATAAAATAAAAAAGACCCTCCCCCTGCCCCTCCCTATGAGGGCGGGGAGTAGGTACTCATACCAGATTATATATAGTCTTTCAATATGAAAATACTAATATTAGGAGCAGGAAAAATGGGATCGTTCTTCATCGACCTGCTCAGTTTCGAACACGAAGTGGCGGTCTATGAGCGCGATCCCAAGCGTCTTCGTTTTACCTATAATACCCTGCGCTTCACCAAACTCGAAGAAATCGATGAGTTCCAGCCCGAACTCTGCATCAATGCCGTGACGGTAAAATACACCATTCCTGCCTTCCAGGAAGTGATTCCCCATCTCCCGAAAGAGTGTATCCTCAGCGATATCTCCTCCGTGAAAACAGGTCTGAAAGAATTTTACGAAACCACAGGGATGCACTATGTGAGCACCCACCCTATGTTCGGCCCCACATTTGCCAACCTCAACCAACTCTCCGAGGAGAATGCCATCATCATCAACGAGGGTGACTTCATCGGCCGCATCTTCTTCAAGGACCTCTACACCCGTCTGGGACTCAACATCTACGAGTACACCTTCGAGGAGCACGACCGCACGGTGGCCTACTCCCTTTCCATTCCTTTCGTCTCCACCTTTGTATTCGCGGCTGTCATGAAGCATCAGGATGCACCGGGAACCACCTTCAAGCGCCACATGCGCATCGCCAAGGGTGTGCTCAACGAGGATGACTATCTCCTGCAGGAAGTGCTCTTCAATCCCTATACTTCCGAGAACGTAGCTCAGATACGTACGGAGTTGAAGGAACTGTTAGAAATCATCGACAACAAGGACGCTGATGGTATGAAAAGATACCTTACGAAAATACGCAACAATGTAAGGCGCGATATTGAGATAAAGAAATAAAACAAAGGGCTGTGTCATGAAGATGATGCAGCCCTTGTTGTTTGCCCAAATCTTAACTAATCCTAAAAGACGGGAATCCTATTTAAACAAAGGGGCATTTTTTACGTCAAAAAACTGAAAGTTTTTATCACTCATGAAATACATCACACAAACATTCATCTGGATACTGGCAGGAATGCTTCTCCTTTCGTGTACGGAGAAAGGCAAACGCCCTGAATCGAAGCCCGACTATAAAACCATGAAAGTAGAACGCTCCACACAAACTTTGAAAAGCCGTTACACCGCCCGACTCACGGGTAGGCAGATTGTGGAGGTACGTCCGCAAATCAGCGGAAACATCATGCGCATCTGCATCAATGAAGGCGACAAGGTGCATAAAGGACAGCCCCTATTCATCATCGACCAGGTTCCCTATCGCGCTGCCCTGCAGGTAGCATCCGCCAATGTGGAGAGTGCAAAGGCCCGTCTGGCCACGGCACAATTGAACATGGAGAGTGCCCGTGCGCTGGAGAATAACAAAGTGGTGTCCGATTTCGAAGTGAAGACCCAGCAGAATGCCCTACAGGAGGCACGGGCAGCCCTTTCGCTGGCAAAAGCCCAGGAACTCAATGCCCGCAACAACCTCTCCTACACCGTGGTACGTAGTGCGATGAACGGTGTGGCTGGTATGATTCCCTATCATGTAGGTGCCCTGGTGAGCAGTTCCATTTCCGAACCATTGGTCACCATCTCCGACGACAGCGAGATCTACGCATATTTCAGTATCACAGAGAACCAGAGCATTGACCTGTTGCAGCAATATGGCACCATGAGCAATTTCATTAAACAGACACCTTCCGTAGAACTGTTGATGAGCAATGGAAAGCCTTACGGCCATCTGGGAAGAATCGATGCTGTCAGCGGTATCGTGGATGACAACACCGGAGCCGTACGCATACGAGCCACCTTCCCCAACAACGAACATCTGCTCCACAACGGCGGCAATGCGCAAGTGGTCATCTCTTCCGTACAGAATGACTGCATCGTGATTCCGCAATCTGCCACCTATGAACTTCAGAACCGTGTCTTCGTCTATCGGATTGTGGACGGCAAGACTAAATCCACACCCGTGGAGGTCTTCCGCCTGAACAATGGTTCCGACTATATTGTGACGGGCGGACTGAAACCGGGTGACATCATCGTGGCAGAAGGTGCCGGACTCGTGAAAGACGGTGTAGAAATAAAGGTAAAAAAGTAAAAAGGTAATGCAAGTAAGGACATTCATTGACCGCCCCATACTCGCTGGAGTCATCTCCGTACTGCTGGTGCTCATCGGACTCATCGGACTCTCACGTCTGGCCCTCGAGCAGTTTCCCGAGATAGCGCCGCCTACCGTGCGTGTGAATGCCAACTACACAGGTGCCAATGCCGCTACTGTGCAGAAAAGTGTGGTGGTGGTGCTCGAAGAGGCAATCAACGGCGTAGAGGGTATGATGTACATGCAGTCCACGGCCTCCAACACGGGTTCCGCCAATGTAAGCATCTTTTTCCGACAGGGTACTGATCCCGACATGGCCATGGTCAACGTGCAAAACCGTGTGGCTACGGTATTGGGCCGGTTGCCAAGCGATGTCACGAAGTCGGGCGTCAACGTTCGTAAACGACAGTCCACCAACATCAAGCAGTTGGCCCTCTACTCTCCCGACGACTCCTTCGACCGCAATTTCCTTTCCAACTATACCAAGATCAACATCGAGCCCGTACTCTCACGTATTCAGGGCGTTGGCGATGTGAACGTAATCGGTGCCGACTATTCCATGCGTATCTGGCTCGACCCTGCGAAGATGGCGCAGTATGGCCTTTCACCATCGGATATCAATACCGTACTGGGCGAGCAGAACATTGAAGCCGCCACCGGAACACTCGGCGCCGATTCGAAAACCACCTTCCAGTATGTGCTCAAATACCGCGGACAATACGAGGAGGAACAGGACTACGAGAACATGGTCATTAAGGCATTACCCAACGGTGACGTGTTGCGCATCAAGGATGTGGCAAGGGTGGAACTGGGCTCCATCAACTACAACTTCATCGGCGAGACCAATGGACATCCCGGCGTGAACATCATGATCAACCAGGTAAGTGGTTCGAATGCTAACGAGATTATCAAGGCCGTAGACCGCGAGGTAGAGGAAATCCGCAAGAGTCTGCCGCCAGGCATCGTCATCGAAGACCTGGAGAGCAAGAAAGACTTCCTCGACGCTTCCATCAAGAACGTGGTGGAGACGCTGCTCGAAGCCCTGCTGCTGGTTATTCTTGTGGTCTATGTATTCCTTCAGAGCATGCGTTCCACCTTCATCCCAGCCGTGGCCATCATCGTATCCCTCGTGGGCACTTTCGCCTTCATCTATGCCATCGGTTTCTCGCTCAACATGCTCACGCTCTTTGCCCTCGTGCTCGTCATCGGAACAGTCGTTGATGATGCCATAGTGGTGGTGGAAGCTGTTCAGGCAAAGTTCGATGACGGAGAGCAAGACCCCTATGAGGCAACAGTAGGCGCCATGCATGGCATTACCTCGGCACTGATCACCACCACCCTGGTGTTTATGGCCGTATTTATTCCCGTCAGTTTCTTGGGTGGTGTGACGGGTAAATTCTATACGCAGTTCGGACTAACGATGGCCATTGCCGTGGCCATTTCGTGCATCAACGCGCTGACGCTGAGTCCAGCACTCTGCGCACTGATTATGACACCCCATGCTCAAGACGGTGACAAGCTTTCGTTCTCCAGCCGTTTCCACATGGCCTTCGATGCAGCCTTCCAACGGCTGATCACTAAATACAAAGCTGCCGTGGAAGTCCTCTTCCGCCACCGTTGGCTGTCCGTAGCCATGGTACTTGTAGCCATCGCAGGACTTTCGCTGCTGATGAAGACCACGAAGACCGGACTTGTACCCAGCGAGGATATGGGAACCGTTTTCATCAACATTCAGGCTTCGCCCGGCACCAATCTGCAGGAGACCTTCAAGATCGTGAAAGAAGTGGAGAAACGCATCAAGGACATGCCACAACTCCGCATCTACTCCCTCGTGGCAGGCAACAGTACCAGCTTCGAGCAATCATCATCCAACGGAAACTTCACGCTGAAACTGAAGAACTGGGATGAACGAAAGGGAAAAGGCGACGACGTGAACGCCGTGATGGAAGAAATCTACCGGCGTACGGCCGACATCAGCAATGCCAAGATTCAGGTCAATACCCAGGCCATGCTGCCGGGCTTCGGACGCATCAACGGTTTTGAGGTTCACGTACAGGACAAGAAAGGCGGCACCATCGAAGACCTCGTGCATTATACCAACCAATTTATCGATGCCCTGAACAAGCGTGAGGAGATTAGCCGCTGCTACACCAATTTCTCCACGAAATACCCTCAATACCGACTCGACGTGGATGCAGCCCGATGCAAGCAGAACGGAGTTTCTATAGGCGGCTCCTATGCCTCCAACTTCAACCGTTTCACCAAACTCTACCGCGTGATGGTGCAGGCTTCTCCCGAATTCCGCATGGACGAGCAGTCACTCAACAATATCTACGTGAAGAGCAACACAGGCGAGATGTCACCCATCGGACAGTACGTCACCCTCACACGTATCTATGGCTCAGAGACCCTTTCACGCTTCAACCTATTCCCCTCCATCATGCTGGGCGGTACTGCCGAAGAAGGCTACAGCACGGGACAAGTCATTGAAGCCATCGAAGAGACGGCCGCCGAAGTACTGCCCGAAGGTTACGGCTTCGAATATGGAGGCATGACACGCGAGGAAGCCTCGGCTAAGGGAAACACATGGATGGTGTTCCTCCTCTGCATCGTGTTCGTCTATCTCATCCTCTGCGCCCTCTACGAGAGCATGTTCATCCCCTTGGCTGTCATCCTCAGCGTACCCTTCGGACTGGCAGGCTCATTCATCTTCGCGAAGATATGGGGACTCGAGAACAATATCTACATGCAGACCGGCCTTATCATGCTCATCGGTCTTCTTGCCAAGACCGCCATCCTCCTCACCGAGTTCGCCTCCACCCGCCGCCGTGAAGGAATGAGCATCACCGAGGCAGCCCTTTCAGCAGCAAAGGCCCGTCTGCGTCCTATCCTGATGACTTCACTCACGATGGTCTTCGGTCTCCTTCCCCTCGCCTTCTCCGTGGGTGTAGGTGCCAATGGTAACCGCTCTCTGGGCGTGGGCACCATCGGCGGTATGCTCATCGGTACCATTGCCCTGCTCTTCATCGTCCCCCCACTCTTCATCATCTTCCAGAAAATAGAAGAGCGCGTGATGGGCAGAAGAAAACGGGTAGCGAATAAAGATATAACAACCAAAGAGAAATAAACGTTTTGACTATGAAAAAATGTATGTTTTGTATGATTGCAGGAATATTGAGTCTGATAGGCTGCGGAACCCCTGAGCCCACAGGCGAACTACTGAGTGTAGATTATACCCACAGCGGTACGATGGCAGGTTATATTTATGAAGGACGGGTAAAGCAGGACTCCAATGGAAATTATGTGCTGACTGCGATGAAAGAAAACTACGGTCCCTTGTTCCAGAAACAGATTAGCAAGGAAGCTGTAGATTCCTTCAAGCAGATTATCATCGAAGAGAAGATGTACAAGTACAAGGAGCACTATACGCCCCGAATGGAAGTCCTTGACGGCGAAGGATGGCATTTCGCCGCAAAGTTCTCCGACGGCACGCGCATATACTCCTCCGGCTCCAATGCATGGCCTCGCGGCAACGGTCTTGGTCGCATTCAAGGTTATCTCCTGAAGCTCATAGCCGATGCCGACACCATCGTGGAAGAAAGTGAGGAAGATTAGGAAAGCAAATAGTTATTCCTCACAAAGTTCATCCAATCGAGCTGCTACCTGTTCCGGCAACAAGGCACCGGAATGTCTAGATATCTTTGGAGATTAAAAAAGAATCGTGATTTCATGTGATTGCAAATTCTACTCTAACAAGAAAATTTATGAAAATTAGCTAAAACCTACACTACTCATTATAAACTATTGATAATCAATCGATAAACTAATGTAGGCTGCCTACACAAGCCTACACTAAGCCTACACTATTAGGTAGGAAACGGTCTCTTATGAACCTAGAATTCATCATAAACAACTTATTTACAAAGAGTTGCAAATAGTTTCAATAATGAAAACTGATAGTTTTAATGAGGAAAACTGGTAGTTTTAATGGATAAAACTGACAGTTTACTTTGTTGGAACTCGTGAAAACTATTATCACAAAGAACTGACTATACGATCAAAAATAGTCCAAACTATCGTTTTTGTGTAGACATGATGTAGGCTTATGTAGGCAGCCTACATTATATAACAAACTGATAGATAAGTAATTGAATTAGGTAGTGTAGGCTTAACCCATTTTTTAGAAAAATGTTTGTAAATAAAATCAGTACACAACAACAAGAAAAATGAATAACAGATGCCATTTTTAACCGACAAAACAACGGGGGTGTGAATAATAATTGTTATTTTTGCACCAGATAAAGACTGATCATTCATGAATCTCTGCTGGATACTGCTGACCACGCTGTTCACATTCGTGGAACTGAACTGCGAGAACCTCTTCAACTACCGACACGAAGAGGGGAAGGACGACATGGAATGGACGGTGACAAGCCCACGCCATTGGAACAAAGGGCGCTACTGGCGGAAACTCAACAACATCGGACAGGAAATCATCTCTTGCGGGGAAACTCCCTCCCTAAGTAGGGAAAGGCTACGGGTAGGCGAGCAAAGCTCGGGAACCAACGGTCGCTGGCCGAAGGGAAAAGCAATGGGCCGGGGTGGGTCTCCTCCCTCTTGGCAACTGCCAGATATGGTCGCCCTATGCGAAGTTGAAAATGACTCGGTCCTCAAAGATTTGACGGAACGTTCGGTGCTTCGAAATGCAGGTTACCGATACCTGATTACGCATAGTCCTGACCTCCGTGGCATCGATGTGGCGTTGCTCTACTCCCCTGCTTCTTTCGGCCTCATTCGGAGCTATGCCCTCAGGATAAAGCCGCTCTCAGGGATGCGCCCTACGCGCGATATTCTCTATGCCTGCGGTGAGACGGTCAGCGGTGATACGCTCCATGTCTTCGTAGTCCATGCGCCCAGTCGTTTCGGGGGTGAACGTCAGACGCGCCCTAACCGCCGGATAGTAGGCGAACGCCTGATGGCCTCCATCGACTCCATCCGTAGCCTCCATCCCCAGCCGCGAATCATCGTAGCGGGAGACTTCAACGACGGGGATAACGACCCGCTGCTGAAATATCTCCACAGTCAGCGGTTGCATAACATCTCGGAGGGTGCCATGGGACATCACGGGGCAAAGGCCACCTATAAATATCAAGGTAAATGGGAGAACATCGACCACATCCTGGTGAGCAGTGCGTTGGTTCCTGCCTTTCAGGAGGTGTATGTTCACGACCCTGATTTCCTACTGGAAGAGGATACTCAGTACGGGGGCAAACAGCCACACCGTAATTACAATGGAATGCGCTACCAACGGGGCTTCAGCGATCATCTGCCGTTAGTAGCGCGGTTTAGGTTCTAATAATTTATTTGAACACAAAGACACAAAGAGACAAAGAATTCAATTTAGTCGATGAAGAGAAAACTTTAAATCTTTGTGCCTTTGTGTCTTTGTGTTTCATTATTCATTATCCATTATCAAGAATCTGAAGGATGCGCTCGGCGGTACGTCCATCCCAACGGTCGGGAAGTTCGCCGTGCTTCCAATTGCCACTGACCATTTCGGCCACTTGCTTCCCTAGCAACTCCGCATCTTCGCCTACAAGGACATTCGTTCCCACTTTCACGGTCTCTATATGCTCGGTGTAGCTGTTGAGCGTAATACAGGGCACATGATTGAAAGTGG
Organism: uncultured Prevotellaceae bacterium; assembly: GCA_900316985.1. Taxonomy (GTDB): domain Bacteria; phylum Bacteroidota; class Bacteroidia; order Bacteroidales; family Bacteroidaceae; genus Prevotella. The sequence continues at coordinate 48,761 of ONFE01000007.1, read as the reverse complement.
CTTCTTCTGCTACGTTTCCGCTGTCGGTTATCACGCCCAGGGCATGGGCCGTGAGGTAGCCGAATTCTAGGTAGGGAAGTGATGGGTGATAGGTGATGGGTGATGGGTGTTGGTGGATACCTGAAACCTGCCTGATAAAGGCAACTACCGGCACGTCAGCGGCATTCTGGGCGATAGCGGTGAGCATGCGCTGCAGGTTTTCTTGGTCGTTGAGGAGAGCCTTGCGGTTGATGGTCAGCACGATGTACTTCCCTTCCTGGAGCTTCATTTCCTCCATCAGGGCCGGACGCTGCCAGCGGTTATGACAGTAGCGGAGGTTGTCGATGAGGATATTGCCCACCATATACACTTTGTTTTGCGAAACGCCCTCGGTGTTGGTGTGGCTGCTCGATGAGATACCAGCAGTGAAGAGCAAGTCGGAAAGACCGTCGATGACCAGACGGTTCACTTCCTTGGGCATGGTGATGTCAAAGGAACGGGTGCCTGCCACGAGGTGAGCCAGCCGTATGCCGCGTTTCTTGGTGACGATGGCGGCGGCCATGGTGGAGGCAAGGTCGTCGACAACGATGACCACATCGGCGGGATGTTTTTCGAGATACTGGTCGAATGCTCCCATCACGCGCCCCGTGATTTCATTGAGGCTCTGGCTATCCACGCCCAGAAACACATCAGGGCGTGGAATCTGCAAATCCTCAAAGAGCGTTGACTCCAACGTAGGGTCGTTCTCACTCCCCGTATAGACGAGTGAGAAATCCCGCTGTCGGTCGGTCAAGGCTCTCAGCAACGGAGCCACCTTGATGAAGTTAGGGCGTGCTCCACATACTATACAGACTTTCATTCAAGTTTCAAGATTAATCACTCAGCCTTGAAGAGATCCTTGATGCCTCCGATAGAGCCCATCAGATTGGTAGCCTCGTATGGCAGATAGACCGTCTTCGTAGTATTACCCTTGGCCAGTTCTTCCATCATTGTGATATACTTCTGGGCCAACAGATAGTTGGCAGGATTCGAACTCTTGCCGACTGCCTCGGTAATCTTCTCGATGGCGATGGCCTCGGCCTCGGCCTTGCGGATACGGGCCTGAGCCTCACCTTCAGCAGTCAGGATGGCCTGCTGCTTGGCGGCTTCGGCACGATTAATCATAGCCGTCTTCTCACCTTCAGACGACAGAATCTCTGCGGCTTTCTCACCCTCTGAGGTCAGAATCTGCGCGCGCTTGTTACGCTCTGCCTGCATCTGCTTCTCCATGGCGTTAAGCACGCTTGAAGGAGGCGTGATGTCCTGCAGTTCCACGCGGTTCACCTTCACGCCCCACTTGTCGGTAGCATCATCGAGCACGGCGCGGAGTTTGGTGTTGATCGTATCGCGTGAGGTCAGTGTCTGGTCAAGTTCCAGTTCGCCGATGATGTTACGCAGAGTCGTCTGCGTCAGTTTCTCGATAGCGTTAGGCAGGTTCGAGATTTCATAGGCGGCCTTGAAGGGGTCCACAATCTGGAAATAGAGAAGCGCGTTGATCTGCATCTGGATATTATCTTTCGTGATCACATTCTGTTTGTCAAAGTCGTAAACCTGCTCGCGGAGGTCAATAGTGTTCGAATAAACATAGCGTCCACGGTTCAGTGTGACAATATCTTTGGCGCGGTCGATGAAGGGGATGATGAGGTTAATACCAGGCTGCAACGTAGCGTAATACTTACCTAGGCGCTCCACAATTTTCGTCTCGCTTTGGGGGATGATGATAAGACTCTTCTTGACAAGAATCAGTGCCAAGACCACAATAATAATCAATACAATTAATCCAGTGTTAACCATAATTTTTATAGTTTTAAAAATTTATAATTTTACGGTAATAATAATACTCTCACGGGAGACAACGGTCACTTTCTGGCCTTTCTCTATAGGCGAACCATCCTCAGTGACAGCCTTCCATACATCGCCATCGATGGCCACACGTCCGAAACCGTCGGCCTCGATGGTCTCCACCACACGTCCTTCACGACCGATAATGGCGTCGGCATTACTCACCCTTTGGTCATCGTTCTTATGCAGATAGCGAAGGGCTGCAGGACGTACAAAGAAGAGGCTGAGCACTGAGCACAGGGCGAAGATGCCCAATTGCCAGTAAACACCGGCACCAACAGCAGCGGCAATGGCAGAGCAGACTCCGCCGATAGCAAAACACATGATGAAGAAATCACCGTTCATCAATTCAAGAATCAGGCAAACGACGGCTACCACCGTCCATAGTTGCCACATGTGGTCTGCGAAATACTCTATCATAATCTAATCTATTTAAAAAGTTTACTTCTATCATAATGAAAGGATGAAATCATCCCACTCCTTGGGCGATGCTTTCTGTCCGAAAATCTTCTGGTAAAGACGGCTGCGGGTCGATGACACACTCTCCTTGCTATGAGCCGTCAGCGTTGCTATCTCCTTGGGCTGTAAGTGGATCTTAATGAGCAGACTCACGTGGTAATCGTGCTCGTTCATCCGATATAAACTGTAAAGTTTTCCAGTGAACCCCGAATAGATGCTGTCCACCAGCTCCGTCAGCCGTTTCCAGTCATCCTTGCCCATCGTCTGTCCACGGTCGATCAGGTCCTTGATTTTTGCATATATGTCAGAACCGAAGATGACCGACTCTGCCTGTTGACGTTTCTCATTGTCGATAATGGCGAGCGTATTGGCGTAGTCGAGCTTGGCCTTTCGTTCTTCCAGTTCCAGTTTCAGCATTGAGTTCTCATCACCGAGTTTCTTCAGCAGGTTCTCCAGTTCGGCAATCTTCTTACGGTTGGCCTCGATACTCTGCTCGCTCTGCGCCTCCTGCTCCTCCTTCAACGCGTGAACCTTATTAATACGTTCGCGCAGTTGGAGAATCTTACGGCGGCTGTTGAGGATGGTCACCACAAAAAGCACCACGTAGATCACACTTGCGATGATGACTAGAAACAACTCGCGGTTGCTCAGCACGAAATTCGATGTCTGGAATTCAATCATAGTGCAAAGATAGAAGAAAAAAGCGAACCCGCCAAAAAAACGCATTCGCAAAAATGTACATTTTCAGCATCAGTTCGCAAAAGTTTGCAGTCAGTGCGCAATATTGTATTTCTTCACGTAACGCATACGTGCAGCCAGCGACATATGAGCGTATTCGCGCCATCCCACAGCCCCTTCGCTACAACGTTCCAGATAGTCGCGCTCCCACATGTAACGGTAGGCTTCTATCTCAAACGGATTCAGATAGTACATGGCGCCTTTCATCCTGCGTACATAACCGACTGCCATCAGCGAGAACCATAGGTAGCGCACATAGAAGAGAAACCAACTGTCATAAAGCGACTGTGCCTGGCGCACATGTATCATCTCATGGTTCTTCAATGCGTCGAACTTGCTGTTAAACTTATCGGCATCCTCCTGTGTTCGGGTGAAGATATGTCCGAAGATGGTAATGCCCGTATAGCCCTTTCTGCACCAGAAACGGCTTACCGAGGCCTCCATGTTTTTCACGCGTGAAGGCCTCGGTGCACGGAGGATCATCGACAGAGAGTTCAACCGCCTATCTTAAAGCCTTTGCCGCTGCTCTTCTTCGTTGTAGTGGCAGCCTTCTTTGTTGTAGTTGTGGCAGCTTTCTTCGTCGTCGTTGTACCCTGAGTATTTGCGGCCTTGTAGGCATTGTAGTACTGCAGGGCCTCAGGCATCTCCTTCTTGATGGCGGCGATTCGGTTCTCGTTGCTGGGGTGAGAGCTCTGCCACTCAGGCACGTTGCTCGTTCCCATACGGCCCCAGAAGTCGATGGCTACCTGTGGGTCATAGCCAGCCATAGCGGCAAAGATGAGTCCCAGATGATCGGCCTCTGTCTCATGGTCGCGTGAATAGCTCAGGTTGCGGAAACTCAGATACTGCGATGCTGCCTGCACGCCCACGGAGGTCATCGTTGAACCTACGCCGAGCACCTGTGCCAATACGGCACCAGCCTGAAGGCCACTCTGCTGATTGAGTTTCTTCTGATACTGCTCTGCCGAGTGCATAGCAACGGCATGTGCTATCTCATGTCCCAATACGATGGCCAGTGCGGCTTCCGTCTGTGTCACGGGAAGCAGTCCCTCATAGACCACGATCTTTCCGCCGGGCATACACCAGGCGTTCACCTCTTTGTTCTGCACCAGGTTGAATTCCCACTGATAGCCCTGCAGCTCACTCTCGTAGCCGTTGTTCTTCAGATAGTTCTCCACGGCGGCAGCCAGTCGCTTACCCACACGCTCTACCATGGCGGTGTTCTGCGCATTGGTCGACTTCTTGGCCGTCTTCATGTAGCTTTGGTATTCCTGCAAGGAAAGACTCAGCATCTGCGCATTGTCAGCCACTTTCTGTGTCCTGCCGGTGAGGGGCACCGTACGTGTCGTACCGCAGGCAGCCATCAGCACCACGAGTGCGGTGGCCATCATCAATCTCAATTTTCTCATTGCTATTTGGTTTTAGTTCTTTTTATCCACTACGAAAACATGCCCGAGGATGCCGAAGGAGACATCCTTGTCGAGAATCCTGCCCGTACTGCAGACGCCGTAGCTCTTGTAGTCGAGCGTTCCCTTGAGCACGATCTTGGTAAGCGACTTTCCGTCAAGGAAGTCGAGGCTCTTGCTGTCGAGGTTGCCCATGTAGGCCTCCTGTATGGCGTCGATATGTTTCTCCTTGGAGGGATTTGTCAGCGCGCATGCTACTGCCAGCAGGGCAATAATGAGCACAATAGTCAATAAAACCTTTTTCATCTTACAATTACATTTGAGGATAACTATTCTTTTTGCAAAGATAATACTTTTTTTCTGTTCCGTATCAATTTTAATCAAAAAAATGTATCTTGACAGAAGATACTCTTGCTCGACAATTCAAAAATAAACAAGTTTCTTTTTGGTATTGTGCTCGCTTAATCGTATCTTTGCACTCACAAAACAAGCAACAACAAAAAATCTATGAAGAAGAACCTAAAGACAGCCACACTTTGTGTGCAGGCAGGATGGGAGCCCAAGAACGGTGACCCCCGCGTGCTCCCCATCATCCAGAGCACCACTTTCAAGTATGATAACTCCGAGGAAATGGCTATGCTCTTCGACCTGAAGAAAGAAGGCTATTTCTACACACGCCTGCAGAATCCAACCAACGATGCCGTGGCAGCCAAAATAGCAGCCCTCGAAGGGGGCGTAGGCGCCGTACTCACCAGCAGCGGACAGGCTGCCAACTTCTATGCCGTGTTCAACATCTGCGAGGCCGGCGATCATTTCGTCACCTCCAACGAAATCTACGGAGGCACCTACAACCTCTTCGGCGTGACGCTCAAGAAACTCGGCATCGAGTGCACCTTCGTCAACCCCAATGCCTCTGAAGAGGAAATCCAGGCAGCCTTCCGACCCAACACCAAGCTGCTCTTCGGAGAAACCATCTCAAATCCCGGCTGCAATGTGCTCGACATTGAGAAGTTCGCTCGCATCGCCCACCGTAACGGCGTGCCCCTTCTCGTGGACAACACGTTCGCCACACCCGTCAACTGCCGACCTTTCGAATGGGGAGCCGACATCGTCATCCATTCCACCACAAAATACATGGACGGACATGCCACACAAGTGGGCGGATGCGTCGTCGACAGCGGCAACTTCGATTGGGAGTCGCAGGCTGAAAAGTTCCCGGGACTCTGCACCCCCGACGAGTCATACCACGGACTCACCTACACGAAGGCCTTCGGCAAGAAAGCCTATCTCACCAAACTCGTCAGCCAGTTGATGCGTGACCTCGGCAGCATACCCGCACCCCAGAATTCCTTCCTGCTCAACCTCGGACTCGAAACCCTGCACCTGCGCATGCAACAGCATTGCCGCAACGCCCAGCGCGTGGCTGAATTCCTTGAAGCGGATCCACGTGTGGCATGGGTACACTATTGCGGACTTCCCTCCGATGAGAACTACGAGCGCGGACAGAAATACCTCCCCAACGGCTCTTGCGGCGTGATGGCCTTCGGACTCAATGGCACCCGCGAAACTGCCATCAGTTTCATGGACTCCCTGCAGATGATAGCCATCGTCACTCACGTGGCGGATGCCCGCACCTGCGTGCTCCATCCTGCCAGCCATACTCATAGGCAGTTGAGCGATGAACAATTGCGTGAAGCAGGCGTAGCCCCCGACCTCATCCGCCTCTCCGTAGGCATTGAAGACGTGGACGATATCCTCGACGACATCCGTCAGGCTCTCGACAAAATCTGACACCTCTTTTATATACGCGAATGCCACTCTGCACGGACCTGCAAAGTGGCATTCATTGTATCCGCTTTGCATACCACTCAGAAAAAACTAAAAAAAATGCCTTTTCCGTGAACGATTTCCCGATTGGGGTGTATGCAGTTACGAAAACCAAAGCAACATAGCCACAATGAAATCAACGTTCATTACACTCACACTCCTGACAATGATGCTCTTCAAGGCAAACGCCCAGGAACTCAACACCACAGCTGCCGACTATGAGCGACAGATTGTCTCCGTGTATAAACAGAAGGACATGCAGACACTCGATCACCTGCTCAAAAGCTACTACAAAAGCGGACAATACCCCTTGGACGTGCTGATGTACAATTACAACGAGCTGCAGGGAATGGAAGACTGGGGTGTCATCATCATGTCATCTGCAGAGAGTCTGATTGGAAAGCTGATCCTCCAGCGTGTGCTCATGGTGCATCGTGACAAGGTGCTTGTATGTACCGAAACGGGAGGCCTTGACCAAGCCACCTGCGAACGACTCGACATTCCCATGCCCCCAACGACCTGGAAGCCCGAACAGGTCTATGAGCAGACCATCAAGTGGGTGGCTGAACATACAGACCGCAAAGTGTATTTCCCCTTCACCGACTCACCGCTCTTCAAAGAATTCCCCGACGCTATGAAGGAGTGTATCTACAATGAGGGACTGACCATGCACTACTCGGTTACTCCCTACGATAACATTTCCGTCAAGATACATAACCTCGAGGAACGCTATCTGACCGATTACCTGAAACTGGCGCTTCAACCCTACAACGAAAATCAAGACAAAAGGCAATACCGCCGGTTCACCCCCGGGATGCTGGCACTCAACTACTCCGCCATCTATATGGACATGATGCCCTACTACCGTGAGCACCGCGCCGACAGGGTGGAATGGCTCTTGAATCTCTACCGTGCCTGCCAGAACCACTACAGCAACCTCTCGGTGAATAGCTTCTTTAATATCGAACAATAATGGCCCTGTTCCACCTACATACAAAAAACAGAACCGACGAGGAGCTAATGACGCAGGTCAAGGGCGGCAGCGGTAATGCCTTCGATGAACTCTACCGACGCTACGCCCGACGATTGAACGGTTTCTTCTTCGGTCAGCTGGGAGGAGATGCTGAAAGGGCGGCAGATGCCGTACAGGACGTGATGATGCACCTCTATGAAGCGCGTCTCCGCTACCGGGAAGGCCAAAGCGTAGCCACATGGGTGTTTGCCATGGCCTACAACCACTGCAAGAACCAATACCGACATCTTGGACACGAACAGGACTATCTGGCCCGTCTTGATGCCGAGCCCGTCACCGAGAGTCAGGTGGAAGTGCAGATGGACCGCCGACGGCTCGAGGAAGCCCTCCAGCAGGTGCTTACGACCCTCTCCCCTCCCCTTCGGATGCTCTTCTCCCTAAGATACGAAGAAGACCTCACGGTGCCGCAAATTGCCGAAATCCAGCAACTCCCCGAGGGAACGGTCAAGAGCCGACTTCACAAGACAATGAGTATTATCCGAAATAAACTGAAAGAATATGAAGATTAATAATGACGATATCATCTCTGCAGCCAAGACGCTCAGAGCAAGACAGGAAAGCAGGCTTACTACGCCTGAAAATCCTCTGAAAACCAAGCGTAGCCGAACGCCATGGATTGCAGCTGCAGCCTGTGCCGCAGGATTCATGCTCGGCTTCGGTGTCCATCCCTCAGCTTCACCCTCTAACGACGATGCCCAGCGAGCACAAATCGACTCACTCAGGCAGGAAGTGCTGATGGCCAGAAGCAACGAGCCACAGGTCGTCCGCGAAGTGGTCCATGACACCATCTTCACCACGAAGGTCGTCACCCGCGAGATCGTGCGCAATGTGCCCGTCATGGCGAAGAGCGAACAAGTAACAGACAACGAATTAAACAATTACAATAACAATCGGGGCCAGTCAGCAGTAGTGGGATGCTCCATGATGTGCGACAACATCAGCTACGACCTGATAGCCTCCAAAAATTAAAAAAAATGAAGAAGAATCTATTGACAACAGCCATGTTGCTCATTGCATTCATGGCACAGGCACAGAAAAGTGTGACCATCGCACCCGTACTCAAAACGGGCATGCAGAAAAACTACATCTCCAAGGGTGAAGCCACCACTCCAGGATCGGCAGCCGCGGACGTTTCGGGAGAGTTGACCTACAAGGTGGTCTCCAAGACTGCCGACGGTTTCCAAATCGACATGATGTCTAAGGCCAACAAGATTGACGCCACTGATATGATGCAGACCATTTCGTCACCCGACATCATGCAACTACTGAATTCCATGAACGTGGAACTGCTCACCGACAAGAAAGGCTGTCTTACCGCTATCAAGAATTCAGCTGAATTGAAAGAAAAATGCAATGCTCTGATAGACTCATTATTCAATTCCATTATCAACAAGAGCCCGCAAATGAAAGATAATGAGATGCTTAAGTCCACCATGCAGAAAGCTATCTCAACCATGAAGGAGATGTTCACCGACGAGTATCTGTTTGAATCATTCACCCAGACACCCAGCATCGTCTCACTCAATGGAAAGACAATCACCAATGGCATGGTGGAAGATGGTATATATGCACAGTTCTTCAAGACAAAGACTACCTATTCCATCCTCAACGGCGGCAAAACCATCGTGCAGGACACCAAGGCCGACGTCGACATGAAATCCATGAAGGCCTATATGATCAAAATGATGGAAAGCATGATGCCTGAATCCGTGGCAAAACAAACCAATCCCGAGCAGATGAGCGAAATGATTGAAGGCATGATTTCCAACGGCACCATCAAGATGGACATGACCCGTAAGGCTACCTATGACATCGGCGATGACGGGTGGGTGAAGAAAATGGTGATGGAGATGAACCTCAACACCCCCAACCAAAAAGGAAAGATGCGTCAGGTCATCACAGCCAAAGATTAAGCCATCTGTCATTACCTAGAAAGAATGCCACTTTGCACATCTGCAGAGTGGCATTCTTGCATGCTAATCGTGTCCTATCTCTCTCACCACGCCATAGGCCAGATAGACTGCCATCGCATCACAGGCATCATAGGCATTTCTATAGGATTCGGTCGAGAAGAGACCACTACTGAAGTAATATGGATAATCGCTGCCTTCCGAATAATAAATCCTGCCCGATTTCGAAGTGCCTTTCAACTTTACTTCTATGTAAGGCGTGTTCTTGCCAATAAGTTGGAACTCTTCTTCCCAACCATCAGTCTCATAAGAAGGGATTTTTGCATTCTCATGAGTTTTCATAATTCTGTCTCTTTCCATCTCCTGGCTGAGTTGAGCCTGGCGTTCTTGGTATTCCACTTTCTTTTCGCAGTAAAGGTGATACTGGCTTTCGCGGAAGTGATTCAAACTTATTTCCCGCTCCTTTACCCTTTGGGCAACAGTATTATAAAACGATGAGAATCCGTAGCGGCTTTTTGTCTTGGAAGCCAATGAGGCAGCCATACGCAGCGAGTTCCTGCTGTTATTCACAACGGATTCTTCGAAAATTGGCTCACTTGTGTGGTACTTGATTCCCAAGAAACTGGCGAGGGCTCTTCCGATAGGTGAAGGAAATTCGAAGAAAAGGTGACGGTGCACATCATAGAAAGTATTGATTTCCTGCGCCATCGGTACAAAGTTGGCTGGGTCATACTGATAGTTATTCACATAATTGTCAAGAAATTCCTTGACGGAGGGGTCTGTTTTCATACCAGCCACTTGATTAGGGTCGTTTGCCTGCCGCAGGGTCTTAGTCAGCAATTGCTCCAAAGCCTTGCAGTCGCGGTCGTAGATGCGACGTTTGGCAGGGTCGGTGAGTTTGGAGAGCGAAGGATAGCGATCGCGCACCTTCATCACGTCGCCAAATACCTTCGCCTGAGCCAGTTCCTCTTTACAAAGACGTTCATAGGTTGCCTGCACAAGTTGCTTTCTGTCTGGGAATTTGCTGCGGAAGAGCGTCGCCTCGTTGTAGGTGGCCACCTGTGGGGCACAGTGAGCCGCCACGTAGTTGTAGAGGTCTATGTTCTCGCGTATCTCTTCGGGATCGTTCTGCAGCGAGTTGATGTCCAGTTGGCCGCCTACTTTGTCAATCATACTCTTCAGCAGAGCCAAATCTCTTTTCTTGATGGCATTATAGATGTCGGTATGCCCTTTGTGGTCGGCGTGGTTCACGTCGATATGGTTGTCGATGAAGAATTTCTGCAGGTACTTGTTATCTGTCTGGATGGCATACGCCATCAGTGTGCTTCCATCCTTGGCATAGGTGTCAATGATAGCCCCACGCTCGATGAAGCCCCTGATGACATTGTCGGAGATGTAACCCGCCTGATAGCGGCGTCCCAGATGCTCATAGTTGGTGCGGATGAGATAGGCAAGTGGCGGCAGGAGCCTACCGCAGCGAAGTTCAGGGTCGAAGTTCTCATAGCGGAAGAAGTAGCCCAGCAGCATCTCGGCCTTCACGCACTCCCTGGAATGGTGGGTGGCCAGGAAATCGAGGATAAGATAGATGGCCGTCTTCCCGTCATAGGGAATGATGAGTTGAGGATTGAACCTGAGCACCGTCTTCACCATCTCAGGATTCACCTTACCAGCCAATGCACGCTCAGTGGCATCATAGATAAGCGGTTTGGCACTCTTCATCCCGTTCGGCAGCATCGCGAAAGCACTACAGTCATCCACCTCCTGCGGATGACTGCTGAGCCAGTTACTCATGCCGCTGACATCATTGCCATCGAGCAACTGTTCCAACTGCGCATTGTTTTTCTTGGCCGTGTTCTTCTTCAGCGTGTCAAACGACTGTGCCAGACAGGATCCGCCACAAACAAGCATGACCGTCAGTAACACGGAAAAGCGCAATTGATTCTTCATAATCTCCATGTCCATAGTCAATAAGTAAGGCCGTCTTTCAAGTATTTCTTCTGCTGTTTGGGGTCAACGGGAAGTACCTTTCCGTCCACCAGCGTCCAGGTCTGCTCACCGTCCTCGGCAACACCCTGAATCTGTCCGCCCAAAGCCGTGGCAAACTGCTTGAACAGACGGTCAAAGTCTGGTCTAACGGCCTTTTCCCATCTGGCATTCGTCATACCAGCCAACGCATCCCGGCCTGCCAAATCCCTTTGATGCTGCCTGTATTTTTCATTGCCGCCTAACTTCACCTTACTGCCTTCGGCCACAATTTCCTTGTAGTTCAGGAACAGCCCTTCTCCAGTCGCTTCAAGTTTCAGAATCTGATGATAGTTCTCTGAGAGATTCTGGAAATACTCATCCGACTGGCGGTAGAATTCTGACATACCGTCAAGCCCCAGATTTCCCCAGACCAAGAACTTCGAGAATGGTCCCTTGCTCGCGCTGTAAAGTTGAGCGTCCTCATAATACTTCTTCGCATATTTACTTCGCTGTTCAGGCTTGTCATAATAGGTCTTGTTTAAGGTCAGTAAATAAGAGTCAAGGTCCTGGGCCACAATCATCACATTGCCGTTGGAATGAAACTCAAACCGAATGTCGGCACGGAACACGAGTGGATTCATATTATACACGCCGGAGATGTACCACAACTGGGGAAATTCGAAAGGCACCACGTATTCAGCAGTCTTAGAATTGATCTCGTCCAGATGCAGGTCCTTTTTGTCCACGAACTGGAAATTGACCAGATAGTCGGTCGTTTTCTTCACAATCTCGCGTTTGCTCAGATTGGTGTTGATAATCACGGCATAAGACTTGCCTTCCTTTCCGCCGTACATGACCTGCTTCGCCAATGGAGGCGTGATAAGTCCGGCAACAAACTCCTGACCAAAAGCATATACACTCTGCAAAGCAATTGCTGCAAATAAAAGAAACTTTTTCATATTCATGTTAGTAGTTTTGTAAATATTGTATTGCAAAGATAAAAATAAAAAGAGAAAACCACAAGCGTACCACCGTATTTAACGGTAATTAATAATCTCTCACCCTCTGATGCTCTGTAGAGCAAAAAAGGGGGAGGAAGCCCGTCAAGGACTCCCTCCCCCTTAAAGAGAATAATCTGTGGTTAATCAAAAACATACGGCTCCACCTCTTCCATAAACGCGAATGCTACTCATCACGGACAGCCCTTCCATATTATAAAAAACGGCGTAGTTCAATTCCGCTCTTGACCGACACACAGAACCATAAACTATAAACTTTTAAACCATCAACTATTTTGTCACACCTTTACAAACTTGTACAGAACAACAATGAACACTTCACGGGAGGCTTGTTCCTTCAGGGTCTCGCTGGCTTTCTTCAGGGCGGCGGTCTCTTTCGTAGCGAGGGGCTGTTCATAACCATCTACTCGCGTCCCCACGAAATTGTATGTTCTGAAATAGCGTACTTACAGGATGACTTCGTACACGTCATCTGTTAGGACCACGAAATCGCTGATATCGGCCGAAATGTTATGTACGGTATTCTGTACTTGTACACCTGCGGTACTCCACGCGAACAGTAAAAAACAGTAATTGGTTTTTCTTCATACCATAAATGATTTACCGATTATAACTGGCTGCAAATCAATTAAAAAAAGAGCATGACCGCCTTTCTTGTTTTTGTATGTTTTGAAATCTTGAATCACCCTTAAACGACGATGGGGCAACGCGGGCGCGAAGTGATTGCCCTCATGTAAATGCGTACTCATAAAGCACAAAGGGCCATCCTCACGGACAGCCCTTTCCTATTATACAAAAACATTATGAATTTTATTTAGCGAACAAGATTTCTTGTCTGTTTCTATTGTGCGCAGCGACAATGCTCACAATCGTGGTTGCAACGCTCCTTTCGCTCACAATAGCGCTCACACTGGGCACAAATGTCATAGCCGAGCATGGCACCGAGGATGAAGTCTTCTTCGGGAGTGAGCTGATTGAGAGGGCGGTTGACCATCATCCGGATGGCATCGAGACATTGTTTCTTGCCGAAAAAGAGATTGAGGCGTTCATTGCCCACGGGCTGGATGATGTAGGCGATGCCTGCATGTTCCAAACGGGTACGGGCATAGGTCTCATAGCGCTTATTGAAAGTGAAGAGCACCATGTTGCGGACTCCTTTCTTGAGTTCGTAGATATGGTTCATGAGCACTTTCATGTCGGCGGGCAGAATCTCGGCTTGCTGCATGGTTTATTGTCGTTTTCTTTTGCTTTTTGTTTTTAAATTCCCAGTTGGGCTATCCAGGCATCGATGCGACCGTCGGTCTTGTCGTCTTCGTTGATGTCATCGAGGGCAAGGCCTACGAACTGTCCGTCAACCACGGCATCGCTGTCGTCAAAGGTGTAGCCCTCGGTGGACACTTCTCCGATGACGTTGGCACCGGCAGCCTTGGCGGCATCGTAGAGTTCCTTCATGGCTCCGCAGAAAGTGTCGCCGTAACTGGCTGAGTCACCGCATCCGAAGATGGCTACGGTCTTGCCGGAAAGGTCAGCGCCCTTGATGACGTCGAGTCCGTCGTACCAATCGTCCTGCAGTTCGCCTGCTCCCCAGGTGGATGTACCCAAGAGGATGTTGTCGGCTGCGAGAACGTCGTCGTTCAAGTCCTGTACGTTAACTACTTCGGCCCCGAGTTTGGTGCCGATTTTCTCTGCGATGGCTTCGCACGTGCCGGTTGAAGAACCGTAAACTACTACTGTCTTACTCATTTTCGTCTTGTTGATGTATCTTTGTTTATGTATATGAGATTCTTTCTAATTCGGTTGCAAAGATACGGCGAAAATGAATAACAGGCAATACCTAAAAATGATGGTTTTGCAGGAATACCTACTTTTGGGTATATTTGCTGCCGCCACGGATGACGATGCCGCGATAGTGGCTGCCAACAGGCTGCCCCATGAGGTTGTAGGTGGTCTGCCTTGCTGGAGTGTCGGCAGGCATTTCCCTGATGGCTGTGGACACGATGTAACGGAGACCGGCGGCTGCATCTATCTGTCCATAACCATACTCATTGTTGGGATAGGTGAGCGTGGCATCGGGATGGGTGGAAGTGGTGGCGATGATGTGGAGCACATCGTCGGGAGTAAGTGTAGGACAGGCCTGGAGCCAGAGGGCTACGACACCAGCCACCACAGGACAGGCCATCGAGGTACCACTGTTACTGTTCCAAGGATAGGTTCGCCCGTTGTACTGGAAATGCTCTACGTCCCAGGTTATATCGCCTGCCTGGGGGTGGTTCTCAAGATAATAGCTGTTGTAGGAGGAGATGATGTTCTGCCCGGGAGCCATGACATCGGGCTTGATAAGACCGTCGAGTGTGGGGCCTATGCTTGACATATCTGCCCGTACACCATCAACGCCGCCATTACTGTTTTTCCACTCCCCGAGATAGTTGTAATGGCCCGTGACGTAGGCATTGGAACCCACAGTGATGGCCGCAGGCGCACTGGCGGGTGCCAGGATGTGGTGACCGAGCACGGCATCATGGAGTGCGGGATTGAGGTCATTGGTGGTGAACTCGCCGTACATCCGCAGGAGTTCCACCCGGCTCTCCTTCCCTATCACCTGTAGGGAGAAAGGAACTTTGAAAGCGAAATACCTGGGGCCGGTGATGGTCAGTTCATAGCCTGTGGCAAAAGCGTCGAAAGGATTGGGGAAGGCGATGATGTCGATGACGTACTGCTCGCCGCCCACCTGGATGGTGTCGGTGAGGTTGGAGTCAGGGCGCTCCAGAATCTGCTCGGTATTAGCCTTATAAATATATGGTGAAGAAGTATCGGCGTAGATGCTGATCTGGAAGGTAAAGGGGCCGTTGGCACTGATTTGGTGGCGTATCAGGTTACCGTTGTCGCGGAGAAAGCAGCCTGCCGACTCTACACCGCGGGGCTTAAGTACGTATGAAGGGAGGTAACCGGAATTGCCTGCGGCGGTGACGAATATACGACCGGGCCCCGTCATGCGCTCGAGGACTTCATAAAAGAGGTGATTGCTGGTGCGAAGCATGTCGGTATAGCCCTCGCTGAAGGAGATGACGCAGGGCTTCCCCACTTCATCGGCATAGTCGAAGATATATTTGAAGCCCAAGGCATCAGTTGCGGTGGTGAATCGGTAGAAGTCTTCCTTGGCGATAAAGACGGTATCTTCAGTAACGGCATTGCTGACCAGACAGAGTTCGCTCTCAGGAGCAATGCCCTGATAGGGTGACGTGTAGCCGCTGCCGGCTGCTATGCCAGCGGTATGGGTACCATGCGTTTGGTCGAGTCCGTCGCGTGAATGAGCATGTGCAAGAATGGCTTCACGGGTGGTAAACTGGGTCCCTACGTAGGTGGAGTTGTCGCCATCGTCGGCGAGCATGTCCCATAAACGGTTGATACGATAAGTGGAGAGGTCACGACTGTAGAAAGTGGGATGAGTCAGGTCGAAACCAATGTCTTCCACACCGATGATGACACCCTTGCCCGTATAGCCTTGCGGGAGACGGAGACCTTCGTTGGCTGCCTTGCCGCCAACGATGATGCGCGTGGTATCCATCAGTACTTTCGACATAGGCTCTGCCTCAATGCGCTTCACCTCATACAGGGAGGAAAGGACACTTACCTGAGATAGGGGCACGTCGACGATGTAGATGTCTCCATACTGAGCCAGCGGACGGCACTGGTGGAGGGCCATCACTTCTGAGGCGTTCTCGGTGATGCGCATAAATACGCAGGTATGAAAGTCGTCAGTTTCGTTCTGGGCGGGTGCAGCAGCAGGCATCCGACGAAGCTGACGTTCATGCTGACGAACCATTTTCCTGACCATCGGCGACATCTTGCCATAGGCAGGACGCTGTGCCTGTAAAGGCAGGAAGAGAACCAGCAGCAGACTGGCAAGCAGGAAGCGGGTCTTCATAAGATTTCCGTTTTAGGGACGGGAGTATTCCCTCCGTTCTGGTTGCAAAGATAGTGGAAATGCGCGTAAAATCAAAACAAAATCTCATTTAGATTATAAAAAAAGGAAGACCGCTCCCCTACTCTGTTCGGGAAACGGTCTTCACCATCTGAAAAAACTCTCTCTCGTCTATTTTTCTTATTTCAAACCGCGGTTTACGAGAGTAACATTGAGCAGCATCACGTAAGTGCGGTACTGGTCACGGTTAAGTACGCTACGCATACCACTGAGGTCCTTGCGCAGAGCTTTCTCGAAACGTGCCTGACGCTTCTCTGAAGAAGCATAAGAGGCGCGGCGCATCTCGTTGCAGAAGTTGTCGTGAACATACTCCACTGCTTCATACTGATCGCCGGTGAGGTTAAGGACTTTGGCCAGACGGTCGTAGTTGACGTTCATGTTGTAGGCCTTGCGAACAGCTTTCACGTCCTCGTTTCCTGCAAATGCTGCGCTCATGCTGAGCATGGCAACAGCCATCAAAATCATCTTTTTCATAATCAATCTTTTTACCTTTAATTAATAATACTTTGTTACCCTAAATGCCCCCTTTCTGACGGAGGCTTATTCTTGTTTTCCGCTGCAAAGGTAAGGAGCATTCCGTCGTCACAAAGCATTTTGGAGGCATTGTTTGAAGGATTCTGCCGTTTTTTTGACGTAAATCAAAAAATGTCGTTATTCCAGAAATAGAAGAAAACGACCTTATCCCATCACCACATCGAGTACCATCATCAACACGAAGCCAACGGCAAAGCCGATAGTACTGAGGTTGGAATGTTTACCAGCGGAGGCTTCGGGGATG
Source organism: uncultured Prevotellaceae bacterium (assembly GCA_900316985.1). GTDB lineage: Bacteria > Bacteroidota > Bacteroidia > Bacteroidales > Bacteroidaceae > Prevotella. The sequence goes on along the minus strand of ONFE01000007.1, from coordinate 31,784 downwards.
AGTTCTTCGACCACGACATAGAACATGGCTCCTGCAGCAAAGGCAAGCATATAGGGAAGAACGGGCATCAATAGTGAAGCCAACAATAAGACTGCAACGGCTCCAACAGGCTCTACGGCTCCACTCAGAGAGCCTAAGATAAAAGACCGCCAACGACTATTTCCAGCCGCACGCATCGGCATAGAGATAATGGCTCCCTCAGGGATGTTCTGGATGGCAATACCCAACGAGACAGCAACGGCACTGGCCAATGATATATGGGCCGCACCATTCCCAGCCCCGGCAAAGACCACACCGACAGCCATACCCTCAGGCAGATTGTGGATGGTGACGGCAAGGGCAAGCATCACCGTCTTCGACAGATGTGCCCGCATACCCTCGGGCTTGTCCGTGCCGATGTGCAAGTGGGGCGTCAGTTCATCAATCAGCAACAGGAATTCCATTCCCAACAGGAAACCGACTGCAGCAGGCAACACCGCCCACCTGCCGCTATCACTACCCATGTCCATTGCAGGTATCAGCAGCGACCATACCGATGCCGCCACCATCACCCCCGATGCGAAACCCAATAACGACTTCTGTAACCGTTCCGACATCTCGTTCTTCATTAAGAACACGAAAGCCGAGCCGAGCATCGTGCCTAGTAGCGGTATCAGCAATCCTATAATCAATGTTGTCGTCATAACCTTGTAAAATCCTATCTTTTCCTAGCCCTGAAATAAAGCATGGCTCCCTCTACATGAAAATCGAGAATGTCATAGTATGGCTCCAGCCGCCGGCGTACGCCTTTAGCAGTGTCGAAGGGAGGCGTGAACCAGCCCATACGGGTCATCACGGTCTTTGCGAGCCAGTCGGCAACCTTCTGTTCGCCAGCAATGTAAAAGCAGGCTAACAGTTCGCCACCCGGTTTTAGTGTGCGCAGAATCTCTGAGTATGCCTTGTCCTTATCAGGAAACACATGCAAGCCGTTCATGCAAAGCACGTAATCGAATGTTCCCTCTACGAAGGGCAGTGCGCCTACATCGCCCTGCATCGTCTTGATGTTGGTAATGCCTGCCCCTCGGAATCGGTACTCTGCCTGTTCTAACATATCCTTACTATAGTCCAGACAGGTGATGACGGCTTGCTTCATCCTTCTGTACTTCTCAGTTGTGAACACAGCTGTACCCACAGGCACGTCAAGCATCTTACCCTTGAAATCATCTGGAATCCAGTTCAGCACCCTGCGGGCAATCTCGTTATCATCGACACCGCCCCAAAGAAGTTTGAAGTATAATTTACTCCACCATTTCCCTTGGGTAATCGCATCATCGTAGAAACTTTTGCTAAATTTATACGAACTCTTAATTTTGTCTGCCATTTTTATTATCCTTTGATTTTCGGCTGCAAAATTACTTTATTGTTGTCGCAACTCGGTTGCAAAGAAAAAAATGTCACCCCTTCACGCCGATAATCGTGGCATTCGATGGCTTCATACGATGGATCTCTGTTTGGATGAAGCCTGCATCTTCTAGTCTTGTCTTCAATTCCTCTGGCGAATAAGCCGTCATACCTTCAACAACATTCGTCCACACGGAATCGCCGTCAACAACCTCCACCATGATAGCAAACTTTCCACTTGGTTTCAGCACACGGCGCACCTCCTTCAGACAATTAGGCAGATTGAGCCAGAAATAAACAGTTTCGACTGCCGTAACGAGGTCGAACTTCCCGTCATCGTATGGAAGTTTCTCGGCAGAACCCTGAGTCACAAAGACCTGCTTGCCGAGCACTTTGGCATTAACCTTCTTTGCCTTCGCCACACTCTCTTCAGAGATATCGATGCCATAGACCTGCGCCCCCTTGCTCCGTTTTAATAGTCGCTGTAAGGTAGCTCCTCCGCCACAGCCAATATCAAGCATTGTCCAGCCGTCTTGGATACCGACGAGTTTCAATCCCCAATTCGTCAGCGGAGCATGACAGAGGTTCATAAACTTTAGCATAGCGCGTCCCATTTGTCCTTTGGGACAGGCGCAATTGGTGAATAAAGTTTTCAATAATCCCATCGTTCAATCCTCCTTTACATATTTAATACTATACCATGCGAGAGTTATACCGACGACAATCATCATTGGCATGATAATGTACTGTCCGGCATTGTCGGAGGGCAGCTCCATAAAAGCATGGGCGATGTTGAATAGGGCGATGAGCACTGCCAATACGGCATTGATGATTTTCGCGGTCTTAGCCTTTGCCTGCATACAAAGCACACCGCAGGTAGGGATAAGGAACGAGAGCGTCATCATAAATACAATCATGCCCTAATCAACATTGCCGTCGGTGGCAGCAACGGCCATATTCTTGCCCCAGAACAAGGGCAGTACGTCACATATGGAGTGGCAGGCAAAACCGCAGATGGTCAGCAGCCACAGAACGGAAATCTTAATACTTCTTGTCATAGTTGATAAATATTGAAATCTGGGCGCAAAGGTATGTCAAATAAAGAAGGTGCGCAATACCTAAAAAAAAGGATTTTTAAGTATTACACACCTGCAAAGACCTGCAAAAGCAGATTAATCAGAAATAGGTATCTACTTTATATATTTCACTTTCGAGGCATCGCGAGGCTTGGCATCGGGCTGCTCGCCAGGATAGCCGATGGCAAGGATGTAGTTCAGCTTGTAATCTGAAGGAATGTCAAGATGGTCAAGGAAGAACTTACATTTTTCGTTCGAAACGAGAAAGCGCACGGGGCCACCAAGACAGCAAGTTCCTAATCCCAATGACTGAGCAGCTAACATCATGTTCTCACCCAACAAGCCAGCATCCAGTTCGCCCCCACCATTGGCAGGTGTACAAACGCAGATAAGGGCTGGGGCATCGTAGAAAAGACTTCTGTCTGCTGCCTTGTTCACGTCGGCAATCAGTTTCTGGTCTTCCACCACACGGATAATCCACGGTTGACGGTTCATTCCGCTCGGTGCATTGATACCGCACTTAACGACAACCTCCAGTTTCTCGTGTTCTACAGGCTTGTCGAGATACTTGCGGATGGAGCGACGATCCATCATGTTCTTCAGCACAGGATTTACCAACATCGCAACATCGGCCTCCACGGCACTCATCTTGTCAGTTGGCTCATAGCGTTTCAACACCTGACCGTCACGTGAGACGAGGAACTTGGTGAAGTTCCACTTGATGTCAGCCTTCTTATCATAATCAGCATCCTGTTTACGGAGCATCCCGTCCATCATCTTACCCCGCTGATCTGCTACGTCAAAGCCGCCGAAACCCTTCTGTGTCTTCAGCCAAGTATAGAGTGGATGCGCATGAGGACCATTTACCTCAATCTTGTCAAATTGCGGGAACTCGATATTGAAGTTGGCCGTGCAGAACTGGTGAATCTCCTGAATAGTGCCGGGAGCCTGCTGTCCGAACTGGTTGCAGGGGAAATCGAGAATCTCAAAGCCATCCTTTGCATACTTCTCATACAACGCCTCCAACTCCTTGTACTGCGGTGTGAATCCGCATCGTGTGGCGGTATTCACAATCAGCAGCACCTTTCCCTTGTAATCAGAGAGTGAAACTTCCTGTCCCACATCGTCCTGCACTTTAAAAACATAAATACTTGACTGTGCCGAAAGGGTCAGCACGCCTATTATTGCCATAAGGCTTACAAATAATCGTTTGTACTTCATAATTCTATATTTATCTTAATGTTGATTCCTAATCTATCCAATCTTTCTTCATAAGACTAAATGATTGGTGCAAATATATAAAAAAAGGAGCAATAGTCCATCGTTTTTTGAATATGTTAATAATTTTCTTACACGTAGACGCATATTCAGAAATTATTTGAAAAAGATTTCACCGCCATTAAGATAGCGGAAAATACAACCCATGGGGCATTGTTTGAAGGTTTTTACCGTTTTTTCTACGCAAATTAAAGAATATCAGATTTTTTATTTACCTTTGCAACCAGATTAAAGAAAAAGGAACAAAATGGAAAATCAACAGAACAAATTCCTTGCCGTCACCTATAAACTCTATATAGGAAACGACGGTGCTGAACAACTCATCGAGGAAGCCACCCAAGAGCGCCCCTTTGTATTCCTTAGCGGATTCGGAGTGGCATTGGATGCTTTTGAGCAGCAGATATTGGCCACGGCCGAGGAAAAGACTTTCGACTTCGTCATCAAAAAGGAAGATGCCTACGGCGAAGCAGACCCCGAGCGCATCGTGGAACTCCCCAAGGAGGCTTTCGTGGTAGACGGAAAGTTTGACAGCGAACATGTAAAGAAGGATGCGCAGATTCCCTTGCAGAATGAAGAGGGACAGCGCTTCTGGGGACGCGTGACGGAAATCACCGATAAGCAGGTGACCGTTGACTTGAACCATCCGCTGGCAGGCAAGAACCTCCATTTCGTGGGAACGGTCATCGAGAACCGTGATGCCCGCGAAAATGAAATACGCCAGATGATAGACATGATCAGCGGTGCCGACGGATGCGGAGGTTGCGGAGGCTGTGGCGAAGGCGGTTGTGGAGGTGGTTGCGGAGGCGGCAACTGTGGCGGCTGCGACTGACAACCAGCCTTAGTGCCTTCGGATTCAGTTAAAAACATAAGCATAAGAATGAGCAACACTTTCGGAAATATCTTTACGCTGACTTCCTTCGGCGAGAGCCACGGAGCAGCCATCGGCGGCGTCATCGACGGTATGCCTGCAGGTATTGAGGTGGATATGGACTTCATTCAGCAGGAACTGGACAGGCGCAAGCCCGGACAGAGCCGCATCACCACCGACCGCAAGGAAGGCGACCGCGTGGAACTGCTGAGTGGTGTCTTCGAAGGCAAAACCACGGGATGCCCTATCGGCTTCATCGTACGCAATGAGAACCAGCACTCTCAGGATTATGAGAATATGCGCTGTCTCTTCCGTCCGTCGCATGCCGACTTCACCTATTATAATAAATATGGTATCCGCGACCATCGTGGAGGCGGACGCTCTTCCGCGCGTATCACGATAGCCCGTTGCGTTGGAGGTGCTTTTGCAAAACTGGCCTTGAAACAGCTGGGCATCAGTATCCAAGCCTACACCTCACAGGTGGGCCCCATCGCTCTCGATAAGGATTATCGTAAGTATGACCTTTCCAAAACGGAGGACAACAACGTGAGATGTCCTGATGCCGATAAGGCCAAGGAAATGGAGGAGCTTATCGCCTCTGTGAAAGCCAAGGGCGACACTGTGGGAGGAATTATCACCTGTGTTATCAAGGGATGTCCTGCAGGTCTCGGAGAGCCTGAGTTTGGAAAACTTCACGCCCAACTGGGTGCTGCCATGCTGGGCATCAATGCCGTGAAAGGTTTCGAATACGGAGAAGGATTCGACTGCGTGAGCACTTTCGGTTCTGAACAGAATGACGTATTCTTCAACGATAATCCTAACGGTAACGATGACGGCAGGATTGTCAAGATGCGCACCAATCACAGCGGCGGCATTCAAGGTGGCATTTCCAATGGTGAGGACATCTATATGAGGATAGCCTTCAAGCCCGTGGCTACGCTGCTGATGGAACAGGAAACCGTTGATCTGGAAGGCAATCCCACGACACTCAAAGCCCGGGGACGCCACGACCCATGCGTTTTGCCCAGAGCCGTACCTATTGTTGAGGCAATGGCCGCGATGGTTGTTTTTGACTCTTTTTTAAAAAACAAAAGCGCCATAATCAACAAACGTTGAAAAAATGTGTTAAAAATACAACTTAAAATGATTCAATTACGAAGTTAATAACTATATTTGCACTCGACAAGGATTAGAGTTGTGAAACTTGGTTCTTGTTTAGTTAAGTCTAGTTTAGTTTTTGTGTTGGTTGAGAGCGGCTGTTTGGCCGCTCTCTTTTGCAACGAAGTTTGTTTTTTTTAATAACATTCATATATGAAGAGAATAATTATATCAATGGCTTTGGTGCTTGGCACCATTGGTTCATCGGCTCAGCTGATGTACAAGATTTCCGGCAATGAACTTGAAAAGCCCTCCTACGTAGTGGGTACGCACCGCCTGGCTCCCGCTGCCATGGCGCAACTCATCAACGGCATCAGCGATGCCCTCAATGGTACCGATCAGATGTACGGTGAACTGAATGTGGACGTAGCTACGGCCGATGCCTCTCAAACCGTGAAAGAGGCCGCAACACTGGCTGACGGCAAGACCATCCAGCAGTTGCTCAGCGCTGACGAACTGAAGCGCTTCAACGGATTCCTGATGAAGACGCAGGAGCAGGATCTGCGCAACCGCATGCTGGCTGCCAAGATTGAGAAGAAAACGCCTGCAGCGCTGCTCCACGAGATGAAAATCTGGCTCTATCTCTCGAACCATCGCGGCACGTTCGACCCGATGTCGCAGATTGATGCTTACTTCGTGCAGCTGGCCAAGAAGAACAACATGCCGATGTTCGGAATGGAGACCATCGAGGAATATGCCAATGTTGTATACAAGTCCGCTTCGGAAAGCCGCCAGAAGGAGCAGATGATGTGCCTGGTGGACAATCAGAGTTTCTACCAGAAGCAGATGGACAACGTGCTCAACGGCTACATGATGCAGAACATGAACACCATCGAGCAGGCCCTGAACGAGAAAATCGGCGGCAACTGCGACGCTACGGCCGAGGAGGTGAATGCCTGTCAGGAGCGCATTGCACAATGGGCGCAGAAGATGCCCGGCATCATGAAGGGAGCCCCCACCCTCTTCGTCTTCGGCATCGAGAAACTGCCTGGCAACAAGGGAATCCTGCAACTGCTCCGCGATGCGGGCTATACCGTTGAAGGAGTGAAATAAAAGAAAGGAAGCAAACAAAGAGCGCCCCATCATTCCGATGAGGCGCTTTTTTATTGTTTCGTAAGAGCTGTCAGGCTTCCACGGTTCCGATGATTTCTTGCACCGAACTGCAACCATGACGGTCGAGCCAGTCGTTGATACCGTCGCGTACCTTTATAGTAACTGCAGGATCAATGAAGTTGGCCGTTCCAATCTCGATGGCGGTAGCACCGGCCATCAGGAACTCGATGGCGTCTTCGGCAGTCATGATACCGCCAAGGCCAACCACGGGAATCTTAACCGCACGGGCTACCTGCCATACCATCCTCACGGCCACGGGCTTCACGGCCGGACCGCTCAGTCCGCCAGTACCGATGCTCAGCCGCGAACGGCGTTTCTCAATATCTATCGACATGCCCATCAGCGTATTGATTAGCGAAACGCTATCGGCACCCTCGGCCTCAACGGCACGGGCAATGTCGGCAATGTTCGTCACATTGGGCGAGAGTTTCACGATGAGCGTCTTGTGATAGCGCTCGCGAACGGCACGAACCACCGAGGCAGCCCCCTCGCAGGTGACGCCAAAGGCCATACCGCCCTGCTTCACATTAGGACACGAGATGTTCAGTTCGATGGCCGGAATGCCTTCCAGCTCATCAATACGGGCGGCACATTCGGCATAGTCCTCGGGCGACGAGCCACTGACGTTCACCAGCACATTGGTCTGGATGTCCTTCACCTCAGGATAAATATGCTTGCAGAAATAATCCACACCCTTGTTCTGAAGTCCCACGCAGTTGAGCATGCCCTGGGCAGTCTCGGCCATACGGGGGTAGTCGTTGCCCTCGCGAGGCTTCAGCGTGGTGCCTTTCACGATGATGCCGCCAATCTGACTGAGGTCCACAAAGTCGGCAAATTCAACGCCGTAGCCAAACGTGCCCGAGGCAGTCATCACGGGATTCTTCAGTCCCAGTTTTCCTATCTTTACATTCAGTTTTGCCATACCTTACCACATTAAGCGTTTAACATCAAACACGGGACCTTCCTTGCAGACGCAAAGATTACCCTCGGTGGTCTTTTCCACACAACAGAGGCATGCTCCCAGTCCGCAGGCCATCAGGTTCTCCAGCGAAGCCTCGCAGAATACGTCCTCCTTACGGGCAAACCGCGCCACAGCCACCATCATGGGCTTGGGGCCGCAAGTGCTGATCTGGTCGAACGATTCTTTCTGAAGGAGCGAATGCTGGGTGACAAAGCCCTTTTCGCCAGCCGTCCCGTCCTCGGTAGTGACGAACACGCGACCGTACTTCTCGAACTCTTCCAGCATCAGCAGGTCTTTGGCAGAACGGGCTCCCAGCAGGAAAGTAGGCTCCATACCGCGGTCTTTCAGCTGTTTTCCGAAATAAAGCAAGGGAGCCACCCCAACGCCGCCACCCACCAACAGCACTTTCTTCTGCTCCGTGGGCATCGTAAAGCCATTGCCCAAAGGCAGCACACAGTTCACAATGTCGCCTGCCTGCAGCTGTCCAAGACGGCGTGTGCCGTCGCCGATGGTAGCCACCAGCAGCCAAAGCTCGTTTTTCTCTCTGTCAACGAAGTTCACGCTAATCGGACGGCGCAGGAATGTCGAGGGCGAACCATCCACACGAACCTCTACGAACTGCCCGGGAACCATCTCCGGCAGCGGCTGGTCGTCGGTGAGCCTCAGCAGCACATACTTCTCGTTGATGCGCTCACAGGCGCTCACCGATAAATCCAAAATATATTTCTTCATCATATTCTATTTTATATTACGACTATATAGTCTGGCAACAATGGCACCGGAGATGTTGTGCCACACACTGAAGATGGCCCCGGGAACTGTAGCCAGAGGATAGACTGCAAAATGAGCGGCCGCCAATGCACTTGCCAATCCAGAATTCTGCATACCCACTTCCACGGAGATGGCCACTCGCTTCTTATGCTCCAACTTCAGGACGTGACCTATCAGATAGCCAAGGCCCAGACCGCAAAGGTTATGAAGCATCACGATAGCAATGATAAGCAATCCGCCAACCATCAGTTTGGCGGCATTGGCAGACACCACGATGACCACGATGGCTGCAATGGCCAGCGACGAGAACGCCGGAAGATAAGCCACCACGCGCTCCGTAAACTTCGGCAGGCCCTTTCTCACAAAAAGACCCAGCACGATGGGCAGAATCACCACCCACAAGATACTGAGGAACATGCTCACCATATCCACATTTACCCGATGGCCTGCCAAAAGCCATGTAAGCAAAGGCGTCAGGAAGGGTGCCAGAAGGGTACTCACACCCGTCATACCCACCGACAAAGCCACATCGCCCTTTGCCAGATAGGTGATGACATTCGAGGCCGTGCCTCCCGGACAGCAACCTACGAGCACGACTCCTAATGCCAGTTCATCACTCAGGCCGAAAATACGTGTCAGCAACAACGCCAGCAACGGCATAATGAAAAACTGAGCCAGGCATCCCGTAATCACATCTTTCGGACGACTGAAGACAATCTTGAAATCCTCCAGTCGCAACGTAAGTCCCATGCCGAACATCACCAGTCCCAGCAACGGATTAATCACCGTCGGCTTGATGCCACTGAACAGTTCAGGCCATAGCAAAGCCACAACGGCTGACACCAATACCAGCACGCCCATCCATCGGGCTATAAAATCGCAGATTCTCTTTAACATATATAGTTTCAAAGATTCTTTATTAGGAAATCACTAGCAAGACGTGCCGCCCTATAGACATTCTGCATAAACCCATGGTCGAACTGCTCCAACTCTTCATAAGCCGAGCCCTTCCACATCTGATGAAAGCGCAATCCGTAGGTATATGGCACCACACGGTCACCCGTACCATGAATGATCATTGCCGGTCCCTGATAATGTGCTGCCGTCTCATAGATAGGCAGGCGGAAGGCCGTCTTCACATAATCGCGTCCCAAATGCTTGCCCCAAATATCAATGTATTCAAAATCACCATAGGGATCATAGGTCTTGCCCATCGTATTTCCACGGATGGCATCATCGCGGAGCACGGCGGCAGGAGCCATCAGCACCACGGCAGCAAAGTCATCGGGGAGTTCTCCGGCAGTCATCGAGGCCACCACACCTCCCTGGGAATGGCCGAGAATCGCCACCTTATCCACATAGCGCAGATCGCGTACATATTCATATACCTTCTTGGCATCCTCAATCTCGTTGGGAACCGTCATTTCCACAAAGTCGCCCTCACTCTCGCCGTGTCCATTGAAATCAAAACGAATACTGGCAATGCCGTGCATGGCCAGAGAATCAGCTATCAAGTCGAAAAGCTGTCCTTCCTTCGTTCCACCGAATCCGTGGCAGAGCATCACCATCGGACACTGCTGTCCCTGCGCCAAATGAGGTTTCTGGATAACGGCAGCCAAATTCCCCTTGCTTCCGTCAATCGTCAGTTTTTCAACAGTCCCGATTACTAGACGCTCTTTTGGGGCAAACGTTTCGGTAAGCGTGCGTTCCATCTTGTCGGCAATCACCGTGGAAAGCACCACCTTTCCATCCGGGTTCACCAACACCATGGACGGAATCCATTTCACACCGTATGCCTGAGCCACCTGTGACTCGCGCATCTTTTTCAATTCACTTACCTGCGGAAACTTCAGGTCGTATTGGGCAATGGCATTCTTCCAGACCTCGTTGTCTGTGTCAAAAGAGACACCCACAAACTGGACGCCTTTCTGAGCAAAGTCTTCATACATTCGTTTCACACTCGGGATATCCTTACGGCAATCAGGACACCACGAAGCCCAGAAGTCGATAACAGTCCATCGGCCTTTTTGCAATTTACTCAGTTTCAAAGCCTTACCATCCGGTGTCTTAAGCTTGAAATCGGGAGCCGTTTCACCGACCTTCACCAGTTCCGTGGCATACTTCTCATCAGCATCATGCTGATCAAATCCCTGTGCTTGCAATGACAGTCCACAGATTATCATCGCCAATATCATCAACAATTGTCTTTTCATTCTCTATAAGATTTTCTCTGCAAAAGTACAAATAAAAACCCTAAACATTCCATACATTTTGAAATTTATTTCAAATTCCAGCACCTTTTCCTTGGTTTTAGGAAAAAATGATTTACCTTTGCAACCAGACAAACTCATCTTAAACAAATCGAAAGATGCAATTATTCAATCGAAAGTATTTGACGGCATTGCTATGGGCAGTACTTCTCCCCATTCTTTCCACTCAAGCTCAGAAGACATGTAAATATGACTTGGGAAAGCCATTCGGGTGGGCAGTGTGCACCAGCCTTGAAGGCGGATGCTTCAATCTCAACGGCGGAGAAGGCGGAAAGAGCATTACCCTGAAAAGCAACGGCGGCGATATGGCAAAGACCATCCTAAAAGCTTTGAAGGAGAACGATATCGTGGTGCTCGACGGCAGCAACGGCCCCTTCATCATCGACAAGACCATACGGGTAGAGATGCTGAAGAACAAGACTCTCCTCGGTTGCAACGGCGCCTTGCTGACCACCCGTTTCAAAATGACACCGGAAATCAGGGAAAAGCTTGATGAAGCCAACGTAAAGGCTCTGAAGACCTCAGGCAACGGCTATACACTCAGCAATGGAAACCGAGTCAGGGAGGAAGCCGAATACCACGTCCGCCAACTGCTGATTGACTATCTGAACGACTCCAAGGAAGACTTTCGCAACTCGGGCATCCTCAGTCTGAGGGGATGCGACAATATCATCGTGCGCAACATCCGGTTTGAAGGCCCCGGTTCCGTGGATGTAAGCGGTGACGACCTGCTCACGGCATCCGGCACCACTCACCTCTGGGTGGACCATTGTGCATTCCAGGATGGTATGGATGCCAACTTCGACATCAACTCGCACGCCGACTTCATCACCGTCTCATGGTGCACCTTCAGTTATAGCGAACGTTCCTATATGCACATGAACACCAATCTCGTGGGAGCCAGCGACAATCCCAATCAAGGCGTTGACAACCTCAACGTCACCTATGCCTGCTGCATTTGGGGCAAAGGGTGCGACCAGCGTATGCCCATGGCACGTTGGGGTACCATCCATGTGCTCAACTGCCTATACGATTGTGCCGGCAACAGTGCTGCCGCCAATGCCCGTAAGGGCTGTGAAATGCTCGTGGAGGGCTGCTATTTCAACAAGGGCGTGAAAAATCCTTTCCGGCAGAAAGACGCCATTGCCTGGAACCTGAAAGGCAACGTCTTCATTGATGCATTCAACGTTGAGGAAGAGGGCAAGGTAACCATGCCATATAAGTATACTCCCATGGAGGCAAGCATGGTACCTGAGGTCTTACAGGGCAAAGGAGGTGCCGGTATTCTTCCTGCTTTGTAGCCTTTAGTATCTTTTTAGGTAGTGATTTGTAATCGCGGGGATTTTTCCCGCGATATTTTTTTGTACATTTATGATGAATCCCTATCTTTGCACAATAACAATTTTAAACTTACTACCAACTACAGTAATTATGAAAAAAGTTTTGTTTTCCCTTTTCCTAACAGCCATGGCTTTGTCAGGTTGTACCCAAAAAGAAGTGATTGACCTCCCACGCGGTACGGCCACGGCAGAGATGGAAGCAGCCGTGGATTCCTTTGTGGAAGCAACCAAGAGCCGTCCTGCCCCACCCGATTCCATTCAGCTGCATAGTATCATGATTGTGAAGAATGGCAAGGTGCTGCTCGAAAAATGGTTCAACGGAGAGGCGGCAGACAAGCCACACGTGATGCATTCCGTCAGTAAGACATTCACCGCCACGGCCATCGGACTGGCTATCAGCGAGGGAAAACTGAACCTCATGGACAAGGTGGTGAGTTTCTTCCCCGACCAACTGCCTGCCGATTCCAGCGAGTATCTGAACGACATGACCATACGCGACCTGCTCACCATGACCTGCGGCCACGATGAGGAGCCACGCGTGAACAAGGATACCGTCAACAAGGTGGATTGGGTGACGGGCTTCCTGGCCTGGCCCGTGAAGCACAAGCCCGGCGAATACTATCTCTACAACTCCGTGGGCACCTACATGCTTTCGGCCATCCTCCAGAAGGTGACGGGCGAGAAGCTGATCGACTATCTCGACAAGCGCCTCTTCCAGCCGTTGCACATCCAGCGCCCCGAATGGGAAGAGAGTCCGCAGGGCATCAATTGCGGCGGATGGGGCCTTCACCTGAAAACCGAGGACATGGCGAAGATGGGCCAGCTCTTCCTACAGAAAGGTGAATGAAACGGCCAGCAAATAGTACCAGCCGAATGGCTCAAGGAGATGTCGAGCTACCAGGTGCCTTCAGCACCCTCCGGCACACGCTTCGAGGACATAGAGAAGGCCGGACTCAGCAAGGACAACAACGAGTGGGTACAGGGCTACGGCTACCAGATGTGGATATGCCGCCACAACGCCTTCCGTGCCGATGGCTATGCCGGACAATACATCTTTGTATTCCCTGACCGTGACGCCGTATTGGTACTCACCACCTCATCATCGCTCTATCAGCCTTACATCGATCTCATCTGGGAATACCTGCTACCCGTTCTATAACCTATTATCTATCCGTTATGAACCATTTCCGACAACTCATTATTTGCGGTGCTCTCATTACAGGCACCACGGCCATCAACGCCCAGACATTCAAGCTCAACGACCGAGGCTATTTCAATGCGGAGGGAGTGGATGTGATGGCTTTCGATGATATCTATCCCGAGGGCCATCAGGCTGGTGTAAGCATCCGGAACTCGATGTGACATCCATCAACCAGAACACTCGCGTGACGGAAATCCATGAGCCCGACGGCAAGAACGACCTGTTGCAACAAGTGGAGAACGGTGCGCTCAGCGTGGTGAACAGCTATCTCTCCTTGGGACGTCTCTATCGAGGCATTATCTGCAACAACCTCCGCCAGTATGTGCTCTTGGGAGATGCCGCCGCCATGACCGACGGCAAGAAAGGCAATGCCGATGACCGTTGGATATTCACGGAGAACAATCCCGTGCGTGAGATGCAGACGGCAGCCCAGCTGGCCGCCATCTCCAGGGTGATGAAGGGCTTCAACGACACCCTCTCCGTACATTGTCTCAATATTGCCAAGGAAATCTTCGAGGCGCAAAACAAGGAAAAAGAAGCGAATCGTGGGTTCCCAATCGGCAACAACGGCCTACGGCCTGAATCGCGCCGACTGGTCGTATATCCCCGGAGGAGTGGTATCAGGCACGGCACTCATCCGTCCCGATTTCCCCGAGCTGTTGGAATTTCCCTTCCTCTGGCAACAAACGGAATACTGCCTGGGCGGAGCCTCCTCTCACTATATGTTTATAGCATTGGCCGCCCAGCATCAATGGAATTGAAAACCGACGCCCGAAGGGAACGTCAAATAATCACCTGAAAAGCACAAGGAAGTCTATGGCCTGAGGGTCCAGTCCACGTCGAAGTCATCGCCTTCGTCTGTCACCTTCACGTCATAGACTACCTCTTTACCATCGAGTTTGCCTTTCAGCACCCCCTGGTAGTTCTTGCCAGTCTTGTCGCCCAGTGAGAACTCCGTCACTTCGAGTGTCTTGCCCTTCGACTGCTCGTCATCCACGATGGCAGCCTGAACCTTATCCGTGAGTTTCTGCTCGGAAACAATACATCCGTTCAGCATTGCCAACGCCGAGAAGGCAAAGACCAATGAAAACAAATACTTCTTCATTTGAGGTTAAAGATTAAAGTTTAAAGATTAAAGTTTAAAGTCCCCTTCCTATCCCCTCCCCTCGGGGAGGTTGGAGGGGGGTGTTATCGTTATTGTTGACGTCAAGGCCAGAGATTCATCTGCCCCGTATAATAGATACGGTCACGCTGGCGCGATTGCACCTCCACGGAACTGTTACCATTGCTCATGATCTCCAGCACATACAGGTAACTGTCCTCCTCATTCTCGGAAGTCAGCATCACGCGAGTCCTGCCCTTGTGGACGGTCTCACTCTGGTAACCCGTAATCGGAGCAATGAAATTCAGGCCCTTTCCACCTCCGTAGGGCACCTGATAGGCTCTGCCGAAATAAGGAAGGTAAGACACCAGCGTGTCGCCCCTCACCTCCACCGAGTAATTGCTCGTCACATTGACAGCCCTCCCTCTCAGGGGATGCATCATGTTTATGTCTATCGTATAGTGACGGTTCTGCAAGGCCTCTTCTACAAAAGCAGCCTCGCGAGCCTGACGCTCCAGCTTCTCGGCGCTGGTGGCGCATCCCGTCAGCATTGCCACAATCATCGCGACTATCATCAAATACTTTTTCATAGAGTTTCAGGTTTCAAATTTCAAGTTATCGTTATCGTTAACGTTATCATTGACGTCATCGTTATTCCCCTGGCGTCAGCGGAATGGCACGCTTATCAGCGGGTGTAATGGGCAGATAGACGCATTCAGCCAGTCCCTTCGTGGTCCATACCTTCGCAAAATCATTGCCGAATAAATCATTCGTCACCTTGCAGGCCTTCTCGGCAGCACTACGCGTAGAATGGCAACTTATACAGATTTTATAGACCTGCTTTCCTCTCTCGTTAGTTCGATAGACAGGCGAGCCATCCAAGGCATCGGGACAATAGTAGAAGAAATCCTTCACCTCTTTCATTGTATTGCAGGTAGCCACTACCTCATAGTGGAACTCTGGAAGATTCTTGACCACGGCTGGCTTCGTACCCAATTGTACGTACTTGCTGTTTACATAGCCCGTCACATCGTCCACACGAACTTTCCACCAGGTACCTTTTGAACTCAGCAAGACAGCCCCTTTGCGACCAGTTGCCAAAACACCTATCACCTCGGATTTGGCAGAAGGAGCCTGGCGCACGTTCACATATCCGTCGGTAGCCACCGAATAGACAAGCTTGCCGGCCGCCTTCTGAGCTTCCACATGTAAGACACTCAGGCTTCCTACAGCCACAAGCAAAAGCAATATCAGAAATCTGTTTTTCATCTTCTTTACCTTATTTAATTGGTTTACGTTGCGAAGATACAAAAAAATTCCAAAGTTATCCAAGTTTTTGGCCAAAAAAGAAGTTCTGATTACAAAATGTATGGTTCCGAACCCCATTTCATCTTAAAAATCACCCTGACACGCGACAAAATTCTACGTCCATCCGCGTTTTGTCGCAAAAAACGGCTGGTGTCGCAACAACTATGACCAAAATACATGCCATTCTCACCAACCTGACCGGAAACCTAATTATCTTTGCAAATGAAAACAAGAAACAACAATAAAAATATTACTATTATGGTTTTAACAATACTATTCGGACTTTTCGTAGTCATCGTCATCCAGACCTCCGCAATGGCAGGCAATGCCAAAGCCATTCGCTTCAATCAACTGCCTCTCACGGCACAGACGGTTGTCAACTCCCACTTCGATCAGAAGCTGATCTCGCTGACCATGTCAGACGGCTTTATGTTCAAGGACTACGACGTCTTCTTCAAAGACGGAGACAAGATAGAGT
This sequence comes from uncultured Prevotellaceae bacterium, assembly GCA_900316985.1. GTDB lineage: Bacteria > Bacteroidota > Bacteroidia > Bacteroidales > Bacteroidaceae > Prevotella. The sequence goes on along the minus strand of ONFE01000007.1, from coordinate 15,480 downwards.
TCAACAGCAACGGCCAATGGACGGGTGTCGAATGCTTCTCCTCACGGGTTCCCTCCTTCTTCATTCCCCAAGCCATTGAAACTTATATCAAGAAAAACTACCCGAAGAGCGCCATCCAGAAAATCAGGAAGGACCACGGGCTCACCGATGTGAAACTCGCCAACGGCACGGGCATCTCCTTCAACGGCCGCTATCAGGTCATCGACATCGAAGATTGATACATCTTTAAATCTTTCAAATTATATGTTCCTGGGGCGTACATCCAACGATGCGCGTCCCTTTACTTTTTTACCCCAAAAATGGAAAAATCGGAGAAAAAATCTCTCAATGCGACAAATTTTACTGCCATTCCCCCGATTTGTCGCAAATTTCGGCGTTTGTCGCAACAAAAGAAGTAAGAAAACACCCAGAATGTTTTTCACTCCCTGAAAAACCCCTACCTTTGCATCAGTTACATAATTTTATACTTTTTACCCTTCTTTACCTGAAATCAAGATCGCCGGGTCGTCCTCAAATCATTGGGGGCGACTCAATTTTTTTGCCCCCCTTCATTCCCCATTCGGGAGAAAGTAGATTTTCCGCTTCCTGGCATGGATGATGACGGCCCCATGGTTCAGGATGGCGGCCCCAACTTTACTATCGGATGTTACTTCAGCATGTGCGTCAATGTCATACAACTTCGTTTTCAAAGCCTTCATTTCCTTCAGCCTGAAGTTGGTCCTTCCCACGGAATCCCTTTGTTGCAAGGCCGTTCCCTGATTCCCTCCGTAAGCCGTTCCCGTGAGCTGTTGTCGGAAGTCCTCTCCGCGACGTGAATTCATCAGCCGCTCAAAATCCTCCATGCACAATTCCAGCATTTCGTTGAATCCCGTGTCGAAGAGCACGTTCTTTACCTTTCCGCCGGGACTCATCTTCACCTTCAGTTTCGGCAACCTGTCGGTCTTGTCGCGCTTGTAGGTGGTTTTCTTCCGCTTTTCGCGGTTGAAGAGCCGCTTGTCGGTGGTCACGATCAGATGACCTCGTTTCACGTCGATTTTCACGACCACCCCCATATACTCCAGGTAGTCCATGCCGAGAATGCCGTCGAAAAGTCCGTGCAACACCTCGTTGTAGGGCATGAAATAGAAGTTCTTTTTCCCTTCGAAACACCCCAGACAGAAATCGGCCTGCGTATAGCCAGTCATTTCCTTTTCCCCGTAGGCGTCCTCCATCTCGATGCTGTCACCCGCCAAGACGTAGCCGTCGCCCGTGCCGAGCATGAGGATGCTTGCCGAAGAGCCCGTATCAAGCAGGAAACGCCGCTCCTGACCGTTGATGAGGGCTTTCACCACGGGCATGTTGTATTCGAAGGTCAGCGGAATGGTGTCGGTCAGTTCTTTTGAATGTAGAATTGAGAATGTAGAATGTAGAATGATGATTACCAGGCAAGCCCATAATCTACACAGAATTCTGCCTTGAAAAGTAATCATAATTATGAATTTCATTCATGATTTTCGGCTGCACTCAGCATAGCTCAAGAAAACTTGGCTCTGCATTCGTTTGCACGAAAATGCTACATTCTACACTCTACATTCTACATTTGCGAAGCACTTTATTTCTTCAGGAAGGTGCTGCGCATGGGCGTGAAGGTGTCGATGAGCACACCGTCCTCAAGACACTTGCATCCGTGTTCCACGTTGGGAACCTTCATCAGCACATCGCCGGCACGCACAATCTTGGTGACTCCGTCAATGGTAAACTCGAAGGCGCCGCTCTCCACGTAAGTAATCTGGCAATGGGGATGGCTATGGAGCTTGCCCTCAGAACCCTTCTTGAACTTCACCTTCACCATCATCAGATTGTCGTTATAGCCCATCACCTTGCGATACACCTCGCCGGGATCTCCCGTGCGCTCCCATTCCTGGTCCTTGTCAAACACGAAGGGTTCGCTCTTGGTGGTGATGTCGCGGGTATAGACCACCTGTCCGTCGTCGGTTGTGGTAATCACGCCATGAGGAGCAGCGGTGTGGGTACTGTCGGTGATGCATTCTTCATTACATTTATCCGACTTGTGGCTCTTGCAACCTATGAACAGGAGCACAAGGGCAGCCACTAAAACTAAAAGAATCTTTTCCATACGTTGTTGTTTTTTGATTAATTATTGGTAGTTTATTCTCTTTTTCTGCTTTCGACGGCAAAGATAAGAATTTTTTCGTACAAATTACTCCAAAATAGAAAAAAAATCTTTATATTTGTGCCGAACTACAAGATCTACTAATAATGCAAACAAAATCTATCATCGCATTTCTATGCCTTATTGCCCTGTGGAGCACACCGGCGACACTCAAAGCCCAGCGTTCCACCTACACTAATCCCATCCTGGCTGGCGACTATCCCGACCCCACCATCATGCGCGACGGCGAGGACTATTACATGACGCATAGTGCCTTCGACTACGTGCCGGGACTCGTAGTCTTCCATAGCCGCGACCTGGTCCACTGGGAGCCCATCAGCTCGGCACTCAACACCTTCCTGGGTTCCGTGTGGGCTCCGGATATCTGCAAGTATAACGGCAAGTACTATATCTATTTCACGGTGGCCTATCCGTCGGATGCCGTGCGCAAGAAGGCCGGACGCGACCTGAAGCCCAATAGCCGCATGAACTTCGTAGTGACCGCCGACTCCCCCTACGGCCCGTGGAGTGAACCCGTGGATTTGGGAGTGGCAAACATCGACCCCTGCCACGTGGTGGGCGAAGACGGACAACGGTGGCTCTTTCTCAGTGCCGGCAAGCGGGCCAAACTGACCCCTGACGGACTCCATGTGGTGCCGGGCACCGAAGAGGTAGTCTATCCCGGATGGAAATATCCCGAGGAATGGCTCACCGAGGGCTTCTGCCTAGAAGGTCCCAAGCTCCGCAAGATCGGCGACTACTACTATTACCTGAATGCCGAAGGCGGCACGGCCGGACCTCCCACCAGCCACATGGTGGTCGTGGCCCGCTCGAAGAGCATCAACGGTCCCTGGGAGGACAGCCCCTACAATCCGCTCATCCACACCTATGCCAACAGCAACCGCTGGTGGAGCCGCGGACACGGCTCGCTCATCGACACCCCCGACGGCCGCTGGTATTGCGTCTATCACGCCTACGAGAATGGTTTTACCGACCTGGGACGCCAGACGCTCCTCGAACCTCTGGAAATGACCGAAGATGGATGGTTTCGCCCGCTCATCAGAGACCATGAGGGACTCAGTGCCGACCCCGTAGGGCCCATAGAAGCCCCCCTCTCTATCCCCCCGATAGGGGGAAGCACCAAGTCCGCTTCAATACTCTCCCCCTTTGGTGGAGTTGGAGGCTCCTGGAAGTTCTATCGTGCCAACGAGCCGGAGCGCATCCAATATGTCACGAGCGGCATCCGCCTGAAGGCCAAAGGCACCCTTCCCGGCAATTCCTCCCCGCTGATGTTCGTAGCCGGCGACCACCGCTACGAGATTGAGGCCGAGATTGAACTGAGCGATGCCGAGACGCGTGCAGGACTCGTGCTCTACTACGACAGCGTGTTCCACATGGGAACAGCCTTCGACGGCCAACGCCGCTACCGTTACCGCAAGGGCGGCCAGAGCGGGGGCGGCATGCACCCACAGGGCGACACCCGCAGAATGTGGCTCCGCCTCAGAAACGATAATCACGTGGTGACCGGTTCCTACAGCTACGACGGAAAACGATGGCAACGCGAGACCTGGGGCATGGACTGCTCAGGCTATAACCACAACACGCTCTATCAGTTCCAGTCGGTACTGCCGGGCATCTTCTGTTGCGGCAAGGGGACGGCCACCTTCACCCACTTTACGTACCGCAATCTCGACATCGAGGAGGCAAAGGAAGCGATGCGCCGCGCCACGGCCTTCATGATGGATAGCATCAGCTACCGGGGAGCCTTCGTATGGAACTACCTGCCCGACCGCAGCCGCCAGTGGGGAGAACTCGAAGCCCCCTACCGTACGATGGTCTGGATACAGTCGCCCAGCACCCCTTCCGTGGGTCACCTGATGCTCGATGCCTATCATGCCACCGGCGATGAATACTACTACGAACAGGCGCTGAAGATTGCCCGGGTGCTCATCTCCGTCCAGCATCCCGAAGGCGGATGGAACTACGTGGAAGACCTCGCGGGCGAACAACAGCTCAAGGAGTTCTATCGCACCATCGGCCGTCAGGCATGGCGTCTGGAGGAGTTCCAGCACTATTATGGCAACAGCACCTTCGACGACGAGGCCACCTCCGTCTGCGCCACCCTGATGCTTCGCGTCTATCTCGAGAAGAAAGACCCCGAGGTGCGCAAGGCACTCGACAAGGTCATCGCATTCATGCTCGAGAGTCAGTACGCCAACGGCGGCTGGCCCCAGCGCTATCCGCTCATGTACGACCATCCCTTCCGAGGCAAGGAAGACTATTCATCCTTCGTCACCCTCAACGACGACGTGATGCCAGCCAACATCGAATTCCTTATCCAATGCTATCAGGAACTGGGGCGCAAAGATTTGCTCCGTCCCATCCACAAGGCACTCGACCTCACACTCCGCCTCCAGCAGCCCGCACCATTGGCCGGATGGGGCGACCAATACTTCGTGAAGACGCTCAAGCCCGCCCATGCCCGCAGCTATGAGCCCCGCTCGGTCAATACCGGCACCACCGTGCGCATGGTCAGGGCCATGATGGACTACTACCGGCTCACCGGCGAGCAGAAGTTCCTCAAAGGCATCCCTGCAGCCATCGACTTCCTCCGTTCCCAACGGCTACCCGACGAAGTGGCCAGGCGCTACACCTACTACCGCCCTATTACCGAGGGATTCCTGGCTCCGCGCTTTCTCCTACCTGAAGACGGCACGCCGATGTACGTCCACCGCCGCGGAAGCAACGTAGGCAACGGAGAGTACTATACCGACGGCGAGATCAGCGGCACCATCGCCCACTACGGCTCGTGTGCATTCATCAACCCCGATGCCCTGGAGCACGATTATCACGCATTGATGAAGGCCAACGTAAAGGAAGTGACGGCCTCCTCTCCCCTGCTCTATCCGAAGAAGAACATCGCCGTTCCCACCTATTATTATAAAGCCTATGAAGGCGGCATGCGCCGAGGCGGTCTCACGGTACAGGAAATCATCCGCACGCAACAGCCCGGCGGAGGATGGCTCACGCCGCTAAGCCAGATTTCGAACGTCTACAAACCCATGCCCGAAAACCAGGCGCCATCTGATGAAACCAAGTATCGTACAACCTTCGTAGGCGACGAGTATGACACTTCCCCCTACACCCCCGAGAAGCCCGTGCTGGGCTATAGCACCCGCTCGTTCATCCAGTACATGGCCCAGCTCATCCATTACGTAAAACCATAGTTCATCAAAACTCTTATACTAAAAAAGAAAACCAGATACCTAATTTGGGTATTTGGTTTTTTTATTCAAAAATACAAAGGAGTAAAGATAAAAGCATATGATAAAAGGATTTTAAAATAGACACAATTGAGTACAGCCACGAAAAAAAACGTTTTAAAAGTAAAGAAAAGAATATAAAAATGAAAAAAAGACTCCTCCTGACAATCACGGCTATCAATATCGTCTGCGGACTGTTTGCTCAAAAAATCGATTTTAACAAACCCGGCCGAAACGAACAAGTAAGTACTGAAACAGGTTATTCCCCCTGGACTGTTACCGATACCAAGGAAGCCATCGGCACCTTCGACGGCGTCACGCTCACCATCAGCTGCGATGCCAACTATGCCGGCGGATACGTTTCGAGCAACTATTGGAAAGACGGTGTGGAGAACAAAGGATACAAGCTTATCGGCGACGGACTGGTGGGTTACCAGAACGGCCATGATATCGTAACAAGCGGAGCCGTCAAGATTGACGTCAAAATCAGCGGACTCTCTGCCGGAACGCACACTTTGCAGGCCTATCACAACAACTTTGAGGGACTACTCGCCCCCGACATTGATGTGCTTGTAAACGGCACCGTCGTCTTGACAGGTATTAAGCAGACCATCCGCGATGTCTCAACCGTCACTTGCGGACAATCGTTTGTGGAGTTCCTGGTGAACGATGGTGAAAGCGTTACCGTTTCCTATCTTTCCAAACCAGTGAACGGTACTTCCTACGGAACCACTTCGGTCACCATCAACGCCCTGGCCTTCGACGTCGTGGACAACATGAAAACCGCACAGGAGCCTTATCCTGCCAATACGGACTATCATGTAGACGCCGATGCCGGAAACGTGACGTTGAAATGGACGCCGGCCACCTCAGCCGTCAAACACCACGTCATGTTCGGTTCTTCAGCGGAAAGTCTCTCTGAAATAGGCAGTACATCGAGCGACAGCTATACCGTCAGCGGACTCTACTCGATGACCACCTACTACTGGCGCATCGATGAAGAGATGGCCAATGGCGAAATCAGCAAGGGCACACTCTGGACATTCCGCCCCCGCCACCTGGCATTCCCCGGTGCAGAAGGCTACGGAAAATATGCCATCGGCGGCCGAGACGGCACGGTCTATCACGTCACGAATCTGGAAGATAACGGCGATGACGCCTCCCCCATCGAAGGATCTTTCCGCTATGGCATCAAGAAAGTGAGCGGGCCGCGCACCATCGTATTCGACGTGTCGGGCGAAATCCATCTGAAAAGCCGACTCACATGTGGCGATAAATATGTTACCATAGCCGGACAGACCGCTCCCGGAGCAGGCATCATGCTAAGAGGTGCACCCTTCGGAATGGCCAGCGACGGCATTACGCGCTTCATCCGCAACCGCAGGGGACACATCAGCGATGAAGACCCCGACAACATCGGACTCGACGGACTCGGCATGGCGGGCAACGACCATTCCATCATGGACCATTGCTCCATCTCGTGGACCATCGACGAGGCATTCTCCTCGAGAGGCGGCAAGAGTCTCACCCTGCAGCATACGCTCATCAGCGAAGCTCTCAACGTGGCCGGACATCCCAACTATAGCGATGGAAAGGCTCATGGCTTTGCCGCAACCATCGGAGGCGGTGAGATGGGCGGCATCTGCGGAAGCTACCACCACAACCTGCTTGCCCATTGCGAAGGCCGAAACTGGAGTATATCAGGCGGACTCGACGGCAGCGGATATTACGACGGCCATCATGACGTCTATAATAATGTGGTCTATAACTGGGGTGGACGCGCTACCGACGGAGGAACCCACGAGATGAATTTCGTAAACAACTACTACAAGATGGGGCCTTCCACCAGCCAGTCGACATTGATGACCCTCCAGCTGGAAGGCACCGGAAAAGGGACGCAGAGCGTCTATGTAAGCGGCAACATCCGTCAGGAAAAGAACAACGGAAAGCTGACAGAAGACAAAAAAGGAACCACCTACAAATACAGCACATCGGGCGGACAAGTGGTTGACTGGGACCCGCTGCCCACCTCTCCGTTTGCATTCTTCAATCCTGAAAGCAACGCCGAAACGGCACAGGCGGCTTTCAAGAACGTACTTTCCGATGCCGGTTGCACCCTACCCCGCTTTGACAACCACGATAAGCGAATGGTCCGTGAGGCACTCAACGGCACCACCTCAACCGTGGGTAGCCGCTCAGGAAAGAAAGGTCTGATAGACTCCGAGGAAGACTCGGGGTGCGAAGGCTTTGACTTGGAAAAACTCGGCATCACCACAGAGAGCCGGCCATCTGACTGGGACACCGATCAGGACGGAATGCCAGACTGGTTTGAAGAACTGAAGGGAACCAATCCCCATAATGCCGACAACAACGAAGACCCCGACGGCGACGGCTATACCAACCTTGAAGACTACCTCAACTGGATGGCCGAGCCAAACTACCAAGTGGCCGAAAGTACGGAAATCAATCTTGCCGATTGGTTTGCGGGATATTCTGCTCCGTCCTATACCATATCCGAAGGCATCGAAGGCACAATCAACGGCAACCTGCTTATTGTCACCCCATCTACGGCCAGCGACAAGCTGTTTTCCATCAAGGTTACAGCCACCGAAGACGGCATCTCACTTACCCGCCAGTTCAACTTTGCACACACGACCGAAGCCACAGGAATCAATGAATTCCAAAACAACAAAAAGCAGGAAAGCCGATGGTACAACCTGAACGGTCAGACCATCACTTCGCCTCAGCATGGCGTCTATATCCACGACGGCAAGAAAGTCATTAAGTAAATTATTAAAGGGCGACCTCACCGTTAACCATTCAGGAAGGCCATCACCCGGCGGTTGAATGCCTCGGGATGCTTGTTCGCGATGAAATGGTCACCTTCCAGGAATGCCAGTTCCGCATCGGGAATGCTGTCGGCTATCAGTCGCGTGTGCGCCTCCCTGATCATGTCGTCAGTACCCGCGATGACCAACGTCTTCGCCCGAATGGCAGTCAGCTCCTCCGGCTTCACGTCAGGGTCGTTCACCATCAGACCGAGCATTTCGGCATGCCTCCTGGCCGACTCACTCCAGCCCGCAAACCACCGGGCCACCCTGTATCCTATCTCAATCGGAATCTGCACCTTCCGCTTCACGCCCCCGGCATCCAGGTTCGCCCCGTTGAGAATCAGGCGTTCCACCCTTTCAGGATGGTTCATCGCGAACAGCATGGCAATGTTTCCGCCATCAGAAAAGCCGAGCAGATGAGCCCTTTCTATCTGATGGGCATCCATGAATCCCAGCAGGTCTTCCGCAAACTGGCGGATGGTAAAGGGCCTCTCGCCCCTTGGCGTCTGGCCGTGTCCCCTCGTATCCACCGCATACACATGATAAGCCCCCGACAGCGCTTCCATCTGCCCTTCGAAATATCCGCTGTTCTCCCCGTTTCCGTGGAGCAGGATCAACGGGAACCCATGGCCCCGCTCCCTGTAAAAATGCTCAATATCCATATGCTCTGCAAAAGTATAAAAAAATCGGGGAGTTGACGCCACTTGAAGCGATAATTAGTGCAAAAAGAGCGAAACTTCCAAACATCCAAACATCCAAACGTCCATTAATTCGTTTTGGAGAGGGATGATAGAATGAAAAGATAAGAATTTGTTATTATATTAATATAGTTATATATTTATATATAAATATATAACTATCACTATACTCGACTCTCGCACCACGAAAAGCAAAAAATGGACGTTTGGATGTTTGGACGTTTGGACATTCGCGGCTGACCATCTCTTGCATCGTTTCTGATGATTGGAAGCTGTCTTTCTGATGATTAAAAGCACGGCTTCCGATGAGTGGAAGCATCGGGAGTAGTCAATAAGGTACCCTTAATTCCACATTAGGACCGATAACTCCCCTTTAAGTACCCCGTAAGTCCACATAAGGTACCCTTAAGGGGACATCGCGTCAGCAAGAAGTTGTATCTTTGCAATGAGAAAATACTTGAAACTTGGATCATGAATCTTGAATCTTTAAACTTTAAACTCTTAACAACTATGGCACATCTCCTCTCTCATGAGGGAGGGTCTCTTTGTAAAAAAATGCGTGGAAAAACTCTTTATTCTTCTGTTTTATTATAAATAAATTGTATCTTTGTGGGCAGAAAACGAATTTGAAGAGGCCATCGACTGGAGGATGAAATCCGCAAGCAGTTAGACATATGGGAAATCCGAATAATGAATACTACAAACTCTCGTGGCGGGAACGGCTGGGATTCTGCTCGGGAGACCTGGCGCAGAACCTGATCTACCAGACGGTCAGCATCTGGCTGCTGTTCTATTACAATAACGTATATGGACTGGACTCGGCCACGGTGGCCGTGATGTTCCTCGTGGTGCGCGTTATCGACGTGATATGGGACCCAATGGTGGGGGCGATGGTTGACAAGCATCATCCGCGATGGGACGGCGGCTACCGCAAGAACTTCAGCCGTGAACTATGGGACATGGCTGTCAGCATGATACGGCAAATCATTGACTCGGCCCGTCCCCGTCATACCAAGTTCTGCATCGAGTCGATGCCGTGGATGATTCCCAGCGGTCCCGACGAGTACCTGCGACTGATAGAGGACGTGGACCGCGCGGAGTTCGGCACCCATTTGGATGTGGTGAACATGATTACCTCGCCAAGAAGATATTTCTTCAACGATGAATTTCTCGAGGAATGTTTCCGGAAGCTTCACGGCACCATCGTGAGCTGCCACCTGAAAGACATCCTCCTGAAGCAGGAATACACGTTCCAGCTGGAAGAATGCGCCTGTGGGAAGGGCACGCTGGACATTGGACTCTATGCCCGTCTGGCCACGGCCGAGAATCCCCGCATGCCCATGATCATCGAGCACCTCTCTACCGATGATGAGTACATCGAGAGTGTGAAATATGTACGGGAGAACATAGCCGTATGAAAGCATCCGAGACGACACCCGGCATCGCCAATGAGTTCTACAAGCCGGAGGAAGCCAACGACTTCTTCCGCGAGCTGGAAGATGGGTTGCACCTGCTGCCCGACTACCGGAGGCTGTATGGCGTCTATAGCCGCGTGTTCCAGAGATGTATCGACCAGAAAATCAATGCCACCAGACTGAACTTCAGCGGTACCTTCGCCAAGACCGACTATCTGCTGAAGGAGCATCAGGCGCCGAAGGCCTTGGTAAGAGCCGCCAACCACACACGCTCCAGGCTCCGTCAGAGGGAGGAACTGACCGACGATGACCTCAGGGAGAACTATCTTCAGGACCTGAGAAACCTCTGCCGGTTCATAGCGTGCGTATATGAGGCCGTGATTCCAGAATCGCTTTCCGCGCGTTTCCCCAGGGAGGAGCGCGAGCAGCAACAGCGGGAACTGAAAAGCGAATGCATGCGCGTGATCATCGACTCGTGGGACAAAGACTACATCTACGTGGACGCAGAGGAGGCAGACGGCGACCTGCTGAAAGTGAACTACCGCCAGACAGGTTTCTACAACCACGGCGATTGGTCGTATATGGAGGCCCTCTTCTACCCTAACGCCCAACTCAACCTGGTGCGCCCGAGGCGGGAGGACGATGTGCTCTATCCCGAACTGATCATCCTGGAACCCGACTACCTGGTGGACATCTCGGCCATTGCAAGATGCTTCACGCCCTATGCGGAATCGCCCTACGTAAACCTGATGAAGCGCATGGAGCCCTCTCAGGCAACGGAGGCTACGGTTCTAGGTAACCTGGCAGGGCAGCTGCTCGATGAGACCATCCATCAACGGCCCGGCACGCATACCTACGGGCTGAGCGTGAGGGATTTCTTCAAGGATAATGCCATCAGTCTGCTGGAGGCCAATCCCGGCACCCAGTTTCACGCGGAAGCCCGACGGCAGAAAGACAACATCCAGCGGGCACTCGACGACGGTATGCGCAAAGGGAACTTCCAGAACTTCGATTCGAAAGACGGACTCGTGGAGCCTTCGTTCTTCTCGGAAATGCTTGGCATTCAGGGACGTATGGACTACCTGCAATTCGACTTCAAATTCCTCATCGAGCAGAAATCAGGCAAGGGGGAGTTTCCCTTCGACAACTTCGTGAGGCCCCGCCACCGCGAGGAGCACTATGTACAGCTGCTGCTCTACATGGCGCTGATACGCTATAATTTCCGCGAAACCTACGAAAGGAACAAGGAGGAGCTGCACGCCTTCCTGCTCTATTCCAAATACCAGGAGAGCCTGGAGGGACTGGGATTCGCTCCCGACCTGCTCTTCCGTGCCATCAGCATCCGGAACGGCATCGCATGGGCGGACATGTATCTGACAAAACCCGACGGATACCGAATCCTGGACCGTCTGACACCCGAGCAACTCAATAGCAAGCACCTGCAAGGCAAGCTCTGGGATAACTACCTGCGCCCGCAACTGAAGGCCCTGCTCGACCCCATCCACCAGGCCTCGGAACTGGAAAAGGCCTACTACTACCGCTTCCTGACGTTTATTGCCAACGAGCACATGATGTCGAAGCTGGGCAACAAGACGAAGGAAAACTCGGGATTCGCCTCGAAATGGCATGATTCGCTGGAGGACAAACGGCTGGCGGGAAACATCTACGACCGCCTGACGCTGGCCTCGCCCAATGAACAGACGGAAGGCGAAGTGAGGGAGGTGGTGCTCAAATTCTCGGAGACTCCCGACAATGACATGTCGAACTTCCGGACGGGCGACATCGTGATCCTATATCCCTACAGACAAGGCAAGGAACCGGATGCGCGGAAAACCATGATCTTCAGGTGCACCATCAAAAGCATCACGGCCGACGAGATAACGCTGATCTTGAAGGCCGCACAATCCGACAAGCGGGCCTTCGTGAGAGAACGGCAGAAGCTATGGGCCATCGAGCACGACTTTATGGAATCATCCTACGGTTCGCTCTACCGCGGGATGCACGCCTTCCTCTCGGCGCCCAAGGAACGAAGGGACCTGCTGCTCCTGCAAAGGAAGCCCGAGACGGACGAATCAGTGACGCTCAAGGGCGACTACGGCCCTTTCAACGAACTGACCCTCAGGGTGAAACAAGCCCGCGACCTCTTTCTCATCATCGGTCCGCCGGGAACGGGCAAGACATCCTACGGCATGCTCAACACGGTCAAGGAGGAGCTGCTGGAGGAGGGCTCCTCCGTGCTGGTGATGTCGTATACCAACAGGGCCGTGGATGAGATTTGTAGCAAACTCATGGAAGAGGGCATCGACTTCATCCGAATCGGCGGCGAAACGAGTTGTAGCGAGACCTACAGGGACCACCTGCTGAGCGAAAAGGTGAAGGGTTGCGACAATATCGACATGCTTAGGAACGCCATCGTCAGCACAAGGGTGTTCGTCAGTACCACGACCTCGATGAATTCGCACCTTTCCCTGCTGAAGATGAAAACCTTCACGCTGACGGTCATCGACGAGGCTTCCCAGATTCTGGAGCCTCACCTCATCGGTATCCTGAGTGCCCACAACAACGGTATACCGGCCGTCAGGAAGATTGTGATGATAGGCGACCACAAGCAGTTGCCGGCCGTGGTACAACAGACAAGGCAGATATCGGAGGTGGCGGAACCGATTTTGAGGGACATCCAACTGACCGATTGCCGCCTTTCCCTTTTCGAGCGCCTGCTCAGGACTTACCGGAAAGACTACAACCGGGATAACGAGGTGTCGTATCTGCTGAGGAAGCAAGGACGCATGCATCCTGACATCGCCCTCTTCCCAAACGAGGCCTTCTATGGGAATATGCTGGAAGTGGTGCCCCTGGAGCACCAAAAGGAGGAATTGGCATACAAGGGGAAGGGGCAGAACGGCATCACCGACCTGCTGGCCACCCGGCGCATTGCCTTCATTGCCACGGAGGCACCCGAATCATCACCCTCCGACAAAGTAAACCAGAACGAGGCGGACATCATCGCCGCCACGGTGGTCAAGATCCACGAGATGACCGCCGGAGACTTTGATGCGGAGAAGACCGTGGGCGTGATCGTGCCTTACCGCAACCAGATAGCCACCGTCAGGAGCACCATCGAAAAATACGGCATCAAAGCCCTTCAAGGCATCACCATCGATACAGTGGAGCGCTTCCAGGGTTCCCAACGCGACTACATCATCTATGGCTTCACCATTCAGAAATACTACCAGCTGAACTTCCTCACATCGAATGTTTTCGAGGACTTTGACGGGAGCATCGTGGACCGTAAACTCAATGTGGCGATGACGCGTGCACGCAAGCATCTCATCATCGTGGGAAATCCCGATTTGCTGGCCCAAAACCTTACTTATAATAAGCTGCTGGAGTTCATCCGTGGCAAGCACGGCTATTTCAAGGTGAGCCCGAAAGATTTTGTCTGCGGGAACTTCGAAGTGCCGACGCTCAATTAACCATCCGATTCTTTTTCCATCAATACAGGCCCCGAAAAGGGGTGTTTGCGACAGATTTCAGAGGTATTCGGGAGATTTGTCGCAATATGGAGGCCATGTCGCAACAAATGGAGGAGAAAAAGGAGGAAAATGATGGACATGGGGAGAATCCGCCTTATCTTTGCATCAGAAAAAGCGAGGAAATGCTCACGAAAGCACCCTTGCAAAGTCAAGAGACAAGCGTCGAATGACAAGAGTGAATTAACAACATTAATACTATTTTAAAAAAAGAAGATTATGAAGATATCAATGTTTGACAAGGTTTTAGCTTTAGGGCTTGTATTAGCTGTCTATGGCATTTCACTGAAAGCTGGCCACAACACAAACAAGGAGGCGATCCTGGGCCAGATGGACCAAGTGGAAGTAACGGTCAATGAACAGACCGACAAGCAGAAGAACGTTGATTACAACCAGGTACGCAAGGATTACCAGTGGGACCTCGAAGGTGCTGGCGACTTTGGAGAGAGCTTCCGCATGTGGGACTAATCCTCACAAGACTTCTTCAGGAAGACATTCTATCTATTTTCCTTTAGCGTTAAGAAACCCCGTGCTCGGAATGCCGAAAGGCAATTCGGGCACGGCTCAATTTTGGACGGTTCGAAATGCAGGAAGTCAAATTTATACGGTTCGATCTTCTCCGCAAGCAGGTACACTATGCCTGTAGGATGGTCCAGGACCACATTCCGACTCCAGAAAGCCCCCTCACAACGAACCATAATAGCCGCTCTGCCAGATTACAAAACGATGAAAAAAGAGGGGGCGCGACAGATTCAGAGGGCATTAGGACGATTTGTCGCAAAATAAGGCTGGTGTCGCAACAAAAGAAAGAGAAAAAAATCAAAAATGATACGCGATTGATTAATCCTTCGTACCTTTGTATCGTCAAAAGGACAGAAACAGATAATATTTTCTCATTAGATATTTAGGTTTAGATTCATTAGTTTTGGTTAGATTATAGGTTAGTTATTAAGTTAGTAAAGGGGCTGCAGCGGCAGCCCCATTTTTTTTTATTTCTTGGGAACGAAACTCTCAAACGTCTGGTCATCGAAGAATATCTTGATTTCGGTAATCTGGCGTTTCGGTTTGTCAATATATTTCACTTCCGTTTTGACGGGATTATTAAGTGTCTGTGTTACACCGACGTTTTCAAGTGGGTTGAAAAGCCCACCTGACGGTGAAGTGGGGGATTCGTTAAAGGGAAGCGGCTGATGAGTATCCGTGGAAGGGGCATCAGAGACATCATTTTCAGAGGTGTACATCTTACCTTTACCAAACATCAGCCAGTCGGTACTGATGGCAGGAATCTTCTCTTTGATGAGTTCAACGACATTAAGGGTAGGACGGGTACGTCCGGAATAGATGCCGCTAAGTGATCCTTCACTCAAACCGATGAAACTTGCGAACACTTTTTGAGTCATGTGCTGACTCTCCATAATCTCTCTGATTCTATCCTTCATTTTGGTGACAAGTATGATTTTTGAGGGCAAAAGCCCGTTTTGCTAAGATTTTACAAAGGTAAACCAAAAGTTTTGAATCTCCAAATTTTTAAGTGGGAATTTTAAAAGGTAAAAGTTAAGTTTTAGAATTTAGATTTTCAAACTTTAAATTC
>ONFE01000074.1 GCA_900316985.1 uncultured Prevotellaceae bacterium | reverse complement strand
GCTTCACGTACTTTCCTTGAACCTGCCGATGTGTCACTACCGAAGTTGGAGTGACTGATCATGGCGATATGTGGCTCCTCGTTGAACCAGCGAACGGAGGTGTTCGAAAGGCGGGCTATATCCACCAGCTCCTCCGTGTTGGGATTGTTGTTAATGAGCGTGTCACCGATGTAGAGCGTGCCCTTCGGCGAGTTGATGATGTGCATCGTGCCGAAATGCTTGAACTCGCTCCGGATACCGATGACCTCTTTGGCCACCTTGATGGTGTTGGAATATTTCGTGTAGAGACCGGTGATGAAGGCATCAGCGTCGCCCGTTTCCACCATCATCATACCGAAATAGTTGCGCTCGAACATCTTGTCGTTAGCTTCCGGGAAGGTATAGCCGTCGCGCTGGCGCTTTTCCGTGAGAATCTGAGCATAGCGCTCACGGCGAGCAGCCTCGTTCGGGTGACGGAGGTTCACAATCTCGATGCCATCCAAGGAGAGGTCGAGTTCCTTGGCCAGCTTGCCGATGGCCTCGTCGTTACCCAGCAGGATGGGTTCGCAGATACCTTCGGCCTTTGCCTGAACGGCAGCACGGAGCATGGTGGGGTGAATACCCTCGGCGAAGACCACGCGCTGGGGATGAGCCTTGGCCGTGGCATAGAGCTTCTGGGTGAGTTTCGTCTCCTGACCGAGCAATACGGAGAGCGAACGCTTGTAGGAATCCCAGTCCTCAATGGTCTTGCGGGCCACGCCACTTTCGATGGCAGCCTTGGCAACGGCCGCGCTGACCTCTGAAATCAGACGTGGGTCGACGGGCTTCGGAATGAAGTATTCGCGGCCGAACTTCAGGTTGTTCACGTTATAGACGTCGTTCACCACGTCGGGCACGGGCTGCTTGGCCAGGTCGGCAATGGCGTGTACGGCGGCCAGTTTCATCTCTTCGTTGATGGCCTTTGCCTGCACATCGAGTGCACCACGGAAGATATAGGGGAATCCGATTACGTTGTTAATCTGGTTGGGATAGTCGGTACGTCCTGTCGACATCAGCACGTCGGGGCGTGCCTCCATGGCATCCTCGTATGAAATCTCAGGCACAGGGTTGGCCAGTGCAAAAATGATGGGATCCTTGGCCATTGTCTTCACCATGTCCTTCGAGAGCACATTGCCCTTTGAAAGGCCTACGAATACATCGGCACCATTTACGGCCTCGGCGAGTGTGTGAACATCCCGGCGGTCGGTGGCGAAGAATTTCTTCTGGTCGGTGAGTCCCTCACGGTCGCTGGTAATGACACCCTTTGAATCGAGCATCAGGATGTTCTCCTTCTGGGCACCGATGGCCATATAGAGTTTGGTACAGCTGATGGCGGCAGCGCCGGCACCGTTCACCACAATCTTCACCTGCTTGATGTCCTTGCCGATAACCTCCAGCGCGTTCTTCAGTCCTGCGGCAGAGATGATGGCCGTACCGTGCTGGTCGTCGTGCATCACGGGGATGTCGAGTGTGCGCTTCAGTCTTTCTTCGATATAGAAACATTCAGGAGCCTTGATATCTTCCAGGTTGATGCCGCCGAACGTGGGGGCGATTTTCTCCACGGCCTCGCAGAACTTCTCAGGGTCCTTTTCATCCACCTCGATGTCGAACACATCAATACCACCGTAAATCTTGAACAAGAGGCCTTTACCCTCCATCACAGGCTTTCCGCTGACGGCACCGATGTCGCCAAGTCCCAACACGGCCGTACCGTTTGAAATCACGGCTACGAGATTCCCTTTGTCGGTGTATTTGTAGGCGTCGTCGGGGTTTTCCTGGATTTCCAGACATGGAAATGCAACGCCAGGCGAATAAGCCAGTGAAAGGTCTGTTTGTGTGCGATAGGGTTTGGTGGGCTTCACTTCAATTTTGCCCGGTCGTCCGTTCTGGTGATAAAGAAGAGCGGCTTCTTTTGAGATTTTTACCATAATTGTATTATATAATTGATTCTTTTTACCGTAATCGCTTGCAAAATTAATAAAAAACTGCCAAACAAAAATAAAGTTTCAGTTTTTTTTCGTAACTTCGCCCCGAAAAGGGTTTAAGTATGCATAAAAATGGCAATATTACAAGTTATCGCTACGAGTTGCGTGAGCGCATCTTGCGTAAAGCCATGTTCCTATTCAAGCAGCGGGGCGTGAAGAACGTGAAGATGGACGACATCTCGCAGGCCCTGGGCATCTCCAAGCGGACGCTTTATGAAACCTACGACAACAAGGAGCAATTGCTGCTTGAAGGCGTGAAGATGGACAATGAGCAGAGACGTCAGGAATTGGATGATTTCATCAATGAGAAACCGCGTAATGAGATTGAGATCATGGTGAAGTTCGTCCGTATGCAAATGGCAGAGCTGAAGGATATCAACCCTTTGTTTTTCAGGGAGTTGTCGCGCTATAAACCCATCGTAGCCTATCTGGACCAATGCAAGGAAGCGCAGACCAGCCATACCATCAATTTTATCCGGAAAGGTGTGGAGCACGGCTATTTCAAGTCTTCGCTGAATTATGAAATTGTGCTTGAAATGGGAGAGGCCGTGATGAACCACGTAATGGAAAACAAAATCTATGAGCGGTTTCCCATGCGGGAAATCTTCTACAACTACGTCAGCGTGCTCATGCGCGGCTATTGCACCGACAAGGGAATCGTGGAGCTGCAGAAGTTGTTCTGAAAAACTTTATTCTTAATCCTAAAAGAACAGCTTGAGTACGCTGTCGATGATGCCGCCCAGCCATTCCGGAAATACCCAGAAGAATAGTACGATGAAGACGAACCCTATCCAGCCGCATATCTTTGTGAATGTTGGCGATGGCTTCCTTCCTGTCATCATTTCGTAAATCGCAAAGACGATTGCCCCGCCGTCGAGAGGATAAACGGGCAGGATGTTTAGTATGGCCAGCAGTAGGGATATTCCTGCCAACGGGCGTAAAAGTTCGTTGCATTCGACAGACATGAAAGGCAGGGCAAAATAAAAAATGAGGAATGTGGCAATATTAAACAACACGCCTGCCGCAGAGATCAGCATGCGCTGCCAGGCGGCCTTGTCTTCGATAAAGGGAGAGACGCTGCCTGAATAGTCTTCGTAGACTGATTGCCGTGACCTGAACATCGTGACGCCACCCAGCGGGAGAGTGCCCAGGCTCCATTTGATATTCCGCCATGAGTCGCCTGACGAGAGGTGTCTGGGCTTGTAGCTTACGAAGGGGAGTAAGAACACCTGCATCTCCTTGATGGCGCACCCGAAAGACTTGCCCATGATGACATGGCCCAATTCGTGAATGACAACGGCAATGCCCAGATTGAGATAGAAGGTCCAATCGTCGGTAATGGCTCCATTGGTCATCATGTAGCAAATGGCTGCTCCGAGGAAGAGGTTCAGCCAATTGAAAGTAAACCCATTCTTGGGCTCGTTGATTGTATGCTCGTTCATGTTGTTTATAATCTTCCCACTTGTTTTACACCTTTCACCGTACGGAGTTTCTTAATCAGCGCTTCCAGTCGTGAAGTATCCTCCACGTTGACCGTCAGATTGCCGGAGAAGAGGCCGTCGTGACTGTCGATATTGATGGAGCGCATCATGATTTTCTCTTCCTTTGAGATGATGCTTGTGATATTGTTCACGATGCCGATGTCGTCGTTGCCGATGATGCGGAGCGTAGTGCTGTAAGTGCTCTGTCCCTTGCCGCTCCATACGGCCCTCACGATGCGGTAGCCGAAGCGTTTGCGCAGTTCAGGGGCGTTGGGACAATCTTCGCGGTGAATCTTGATGCCGCCGTTGATGGTGACGAATCCGAACACCTTGTCGCCATAGATTGGATGGCAGCAGGGTGACAGCGAATATTCCACGCCCTTCAGGTTCTTGTCGATGACTAGTACGTCCTCGTTGCCATAGACCATCTCTGCCGTGGGATCCTGGTATTCAAACTCCTCAGCCGAGCGGGTGGGGGCGAGGGGCTGCTCATTGTTGTCATACTGCTGCACCTCGAGGTATTTCTCGATGACCGTATTGGGGTCGAGCACTCCGTCGGCAATCTGTTTGTAGAAGTCGCGCGTCTCCTTGAATCCGAGTTTCTTCACCGTGTGGTTCATCACACTCTCCTCGAATTCAATCTTGCGGTTCTTCATGCGTCGCTCCAACATCTCCTTGGCGAAGATGCCGTCCTTCACCTGCGTCTCCTTGAGGGCCTGCCTTACTTTCGCCTTGGCGCGGCTGGTCTTTACGATGTTCAGCCAGTCTTGCTTGGGCGTCTGGTTGTTGGAGGTGATGATTTCCACCTGATCGCCGGAATGCAGCTGGTGGCGCAGGTTCACCACCTTGTTGTTGATGCGGGCTCCCGTGCATCGGTTGCCCACGTTGGAGTGTATCTGGTAGGCAAAGTCGAGCACCGTGGCACCCTTGGGGAATTTCCGGAGTTCTCCCTTGGGCGTGAACACGAACACCTCATCCTCATAGAGGTCCATCTTGAACTCGTCCATCACCTGCAAGCCGTCGGTGTTCTCCAGCGCGGAACGGATGCTGTTGAGCCAGTCGTCGAGTCCGCTCTCGCCCTTCACACCCTTGTAGCGCCAGTGGGCAGCCAGACCTTTCTCTGCCACCTCGTCCATCCGTTCTGTCCGGATCTGCACTTCCACCCATTTCTGCTCGGGCCCGAGCACGGTGATGTGGAGGCTCTCATAGCCGTTGGATTTCGGAACAGTCAGCCAGTCGCGCAATCGTTTGGGATTGCCCTGGTACATATTCGTGATGATGGCGAAGGCCTGCCAGCATTGTGACACCTCGCGCATGCGGTTACTTGAAACCTGAATCTTGGAACCTGAAACCCCATCCTGTTTCTCAGATGATTCTGTCTCCAGGATGATGCGGATGGCAAAGAGGTCGTAGATGCCCTCGAAACCGCATTGCTGCTTCTTCATCTTTTGCCAGATGGAATGGATGCTCTTCGTTCGTCCCTTCATGTGGAACTTCAGCCCCGCCTCCTTCAGCTTCTCCTCGATAGGAGCGATGAACTTCTCGATGTAGGCGTCGCGGCTCTTCTTCGTGGCGTTGAGCTTCTCCTTGATCATGTAGTAGGCATCGTGCTCAAGGTACTTCAGCGAAAGGTCCTCCAGCTCGCTCTTCAGCTTGTAGAGTCCCAGCTTGTGGGCCAGCGGCGCATAGAGGTAGCTGGCCTCCTGGCTCACCTGCAGCTTGGCCTGCTCGTTCTCCGTGTCGCGGATCTGCCGCATCAGGTTCACGCGGTCGGCAATCATGATGAGAATCACGCGCATGTCCTCGGCGAATGACAGCAGCAGGTTACGGAAGTTCTCACTCTCGATGACGGGGTTCTTCTTGTAGAGGTCCTGGATGCGCACCAGTCCGCGGATGATGGTTGCCACCTGCTTGCCGAAATCCGCCTCCACCTCTTCCAGCGTCAGCGAGCCGTTGGTCACGCTCGTGTGGAGCAGGATGGCCAGCACGCCGTCGCGCTTCAGTCCTTCCTCTTCTACAGCCAGCATGGCGGTCTTCATACTCTGGTGGACGGGGTTGAGGCCGAACACGTCGCGCTGCATCCCATTGTTCTCCAGCAGCCGTTTCATGTAGGTATGCATCTTCGCCTCGTCGCCCTCTTGGAGCGATGTGGCAAGGATGTCCTTCAACTGGTGGAGCAGTTCCAGCGTTTCCGTTTTTTCCTTTTCGGTGAAAATCAGTCGTTCTTCCATTCTATGTGCAAAAGTACGGAATTATTTGGAAAGACGGAACTTTTTGAGGGAGATTTTCGTTTGCAGTACAGAAAAAACGGTCGGGGAACGCCAAGGCGGCATATATAACGAAAGAGGCAGCCCTTCCGGACTGCCTCACCTTGCTTGTATGTCTGATTCCTTCAATTGCTTTCAAAAGCCTTTCCCGACGAGTTCTCATTGCTTTTTTCAACATCCTATCAGATTGTCCCTTGATGCTTTTTCGGCACCCTCGTTACTTCTCTTCTTGATGATCTCGACGGCATTTCTTTGTAGCTTACCATGTGCTTTCGCGCGGATCACTACGTTAGGTTCTTCTTGACAAACTGTTCACTTTCCATTTATCCAATGGACTTTCGTTGCCAGTTTCCCCAGGTCGCCTATTTTGTAAGCATTGTTCACAAAGGTCTGTGCGAACTTCAGTTAACGTTCTCTTCTTGTCTCTTGGTTCCATACCAACCTTCCGATTGGAACTGGTCGGCTCTTGCGAACTCTCCTTTCTGAACTAAGAGCAACAGGCTCGTTTACCGTGGGCCCTTCGTTTCGTCCATCCCTTTCGTGATTTTCACTCACTCATTTGTTCATTGAAACTTTTCAGTACCTTTTTCATCTTTCTTCTGTGCTCATCGCACTTCTGTCTAACGTCTTTCAGGTGCCGAGAGTTTCTTTCTGTCGTCATCGCAACAATTCTCCTCATTGAGGAAGATCCGGTAGTCAGGCATTCTTGCATTGCTGCTTCTGCCTTTCCTTCCTTTTTATCTTCCCAGGCTTTCAAAGATCGCAACTACATCTCAGAATTTCTGTCTGTGTCATCTTGCGCTTTTTGGCTTTCGCCTTCGTTTGATGTTCACCGAATCGTCATACTTTTTCTAAAGCAAGGCATTTCTGAAATGCATTGCAAATATATATCAAAAATCGAAAAGTTGTACACAAAAATATCCTCTTTAACATGACTTTAACGTTGTGTGCGCACCACATTTTTTTATGTTAAAAACGGTGCACGCACACACCTGAAAACCGCCCATTTTTTGTCATGACAACATCACCCAAGTCGGCTTCTCCGAGAAAAAGAATCTCATCAGCCGCGAACAGCGCGGATTTTGAAAGAGAACTGAAGAAATACATCTGGTGGTATAATAATAAAAGGATAAAACTCAGATTAAAAGGAATGAGCCCGGCGCAATGCCGAGCTCACTACTATAGAGATTTAGTAACTTAACGTTTAATTTAACGTCCAACTTTTCGGGGTCACATCATTGCTTTGGGTGCACCTTAATTATATAACCTCTCTCCCCTCGGTGAGTGGGAGGGGGTTACATTTTAATCTTCACACTCTTTGAGCCAACCTTCACGATGGCGATTTCTCCGCGTTGGAGGTTGGTAGAGATGGAGGCCTGACTATCCTTCATCGTGGCAGAGCCTAACATCTTGCCGTCAGCAGTATATACGGTCAAGGGGAGCCCATTTTGTTCACCCCTCACGGTAATGGTGCCGTTCTGGGCAGAAATCAGCATGGGGATGCTCTCTGCAATGGCCTTGGCTGAAGAAGTTGAAGGAGTGGTCTCTGTAAACACGGCTTCCGTCCATACCAAAGTGGCTGTAGCAACATCAGAGTTCTCAAAGCCCGATTTCGTGGCATACACGCTGATGTTATAGGTGGCAGAGAGGTCTATGCTGCTGGCAACGGCCGACTTAATGTCCGAATCGGTAATGGTATAATGATACTCCACCCCTTCAGTTGCGCAAGAGAACGTCAATTTCTTATTGGCATAACTGATGCTGGGTGTGGCGCATTTCTTCTCTTCCGGCTGCGTACTGCTACCAGGCTCCCCTTCTTCGATAAATACAAATCTGCTCCAATATTGCCTTGACTTGTATTTATCTGTAGTTCCTTTGGGTACATAAAGCGTTACATTATAGAACACATCATCAGGGAAACATCGATCATCAATTGAACAAGGATTCTCCATTTTAGAAATCACGGAAGTCAGGCCGCTGCAACCAGAGAAAGCATAGTTTCCGATGGTGGTCACGGAATTGGGGATGGTCACAGTGGTCAAGCCGCTGCAACCACCGAAAGCCGAGCCTCCGATGCTGGTCACGGAATTGGGGATGGTCACGGAGGTAAGGCCGGTGCAGCCGTTGAAAGCCGAGCCTCCGATACTGGTCACGGAATTGGGGATGGTCACGGAGGTAAGGCCGGTGCAACCTTCGAAAGCATTGATTCCGATGCTGGTCACGGAATTGCCAATGGTCACGGAGGTCAGGCCGGTGCAATCATCAAAAGCTTGACTTCCGATGCTGGTCACGGAATTGGGGATGGTCACGGAGGTAAGGCCGGTGCATCCTTCGAAAGCACCAAATCCGATAGTTGTCACAGAATTTGGGATGGTCACGGAGGTAAGGCCGGTGCAGCCGTTGAAAGCCGAGCCTCCGATGCTGGTCACGGAATTGGGGATGGTCACGGAGGTAAGGCCGGTGCAACGATAGAAAGCAAAGTCTCCGATGGAATTCACGGAATTGGGGATAACCAAGTCCATGATTTCTGTATTATCATCTCTGTAAAGATGATGAGCGTAGAATAAAGGATTACTATCATAACCATTGAATGAAATGGCGCACCATGCTGCAATATCTTTGACAATCACTTTCTTCAGGCTGGTGCAATAATAGAAAGCCTCTCCTCCGATGCTGGTCACGGAATTGGGGATGGTCACGGAGGTCAGGCTCCTGCAATCAGAGAAAGCACTATTTCCGATGGTTGTTACGGGAAAAATCATAACTCTTTAGAAATCAACGAGCTGAATTACATATTCTGTCTCGTTATACACATTTCCAAAGAACGCTTCTTAGTGAGTGCAAAGATAATCATTTATTCTGTTACCACCAAAGAAACGGGCAGAAACTTAACGTTTTTATAGGTTTTTGTTACCTTTTCCTTGGCTGTTTTATGTCTTTTAGTTACCAAGTCCATTTTGGTAACGATTTTCTTTTTTCTTACGATTGGTTCATTGTCCGCCCACTATCCCCACGGCAGACTGCTTCGTTATTGGGCTGTCCTTTTATTGCCGTAGTATACTCTTGGGCAAGCCTAAGAGAATGCTATGGCAATGGAGTGACGA
The DNA here is from genome assembly GCA_900316985.1 of uncultured Prevotellaceae bacterium. Taxonomy (GTDB): domain Bacteria; phylum Bacteroidota; class Bacteroidia; order Bacteroidales; family Bacteroidaceae; genus Prevotella. The sequence continues at coordinate 106 of ONFE01000074.1, read as the reverse complement.
GAAGACTGCACGCTAACTTCTCCCTATGTCACTCCTTCCGGACGGCCTCAATGACGGCAGTCTGTCGTGGGGATAAAGGCGGATTAGTGGAAAAGCAATCAGGCAT
>ONFE01000142.1 GCA_900316985.1 uncultured Prevotellaceae bacterium | reverse complement strand
TTTTGTGTATTTGAACGCCTATTGTTTGATTGACGCTTTCTTTTTGGCTCTTATCATGCAATACAAACCGATGATAATAAATGGAATGGAGAGCAACTGGCCCATATTGAACAGCATGTCAGCTTCCCAGGCCTCCTGCACATCCTTTGTATATTCAATCAGGAAGCGGAAAGTGAAGATATAGGTGAGGCAGAAACCGAAATACCAACCCGTTCCCACTTTCGGTGTGTCAGTTTTCTTACTTCTTTTGTAAATTGCCCACATAATAAAGAACAGGATGGCGTAGGCAATGGCCTCGTAGAGTTGTCCTGGATGACGGGGAAAACTGTCCACACGCTCGAAAATAAAAGCCCAGGGCACATCTGTCACCTTTCCGATAATCTCTGAGTTCATGAGGTTACCCAGACGAATGAAACAAGCCGTTGTTCCCGTAGCAATAGCAATATTGTCGAGAACGGTCCAAATACTAATCTTGCTATACCGTACATAAAGCCAGAGGGCAATGATCAGACCGAGTGTCCCACCATGGCTGGCAAGGCCTTCATAGCCGGTGAATTTCCATCCGCCGTCGGCCATAAAGTGAATAGGCAGTAACATCTCCACGATGTGTTTGCCGGAAGTAAGGAAATAGTCGGGTTGATAGAACAGGCAATGCCCCAGTCGGGCACCGATCAGGATGCCTAAGAAGCAATAGATGAAGAGCGGGTCGAAGACGTTCTCCACTTCCTTCTTGCCATTCTTTTTGATGGTGCGTTCGGCAATGCCCTGCTCATAGAATAGATGGCGCACAATGAAGTAGGCGAGCGCCAGTCCGATGAGCCAGCAAAGGGAGTACCAGCGGAACGGACCGAAGTTCAGTGAGGGGTTCCAATTAATGAATAGAAGACCCCTCCCAGCCTCCCCTATAGGGGACGAGTAATTAGTGATGGCCGATAATAATATGTTCATATAATAGGGGTGGGTCTTTAAACGTTGAACCTAAAATGCATAATATCACCATCTTGAACGACGTAATCCTTGCCTTCGATACCCATTTTACCGGCTTCGCGGACGGCGGCTTCGGAACCATACTGAATATAGTCGTCGTACTTGATGACCTCGGCGCGGATGAAACCCTTTTCGAAATCGGTGTGGATGACACCGGCGCATTGTGGAGCCTTCCAGCCTTTATGATAAGTCCAGGCCTTCACTTCCATCTCTCCGGCGGTGATGAAGGTCTCGAGGTTCAGCAGCGCATAGGCTTTCTTGATGAGGCGGTTCACGCCACTTTCCTCCAAACCTAATTCCTCCAAGAACATCTGCTTGTCTTCGTAGGTTTCCAGAGAGGCGATATCCTCTTCCGTCTTGGCGGCAATGACCATCGCTTCAGCTCCTTCCGACTTGGCGATTTCCTCTATCTGGCGGCTGTATTCATTGCCGTCCTTGGCGGAAGCCTCGTCCACATTGCAGACGTAGAGCACCGGTTTGGCCGTGAGCAGGAAGAGATCGTGAGCCACCTTCTGTTCGTCTTTCGTTTCGAAGGTCACCGATCGGGCGTTCTTGCCCTGTTCCAACACCTCCTTATAAGCCTGCAGTACAGCGGCTTTCACCTTTTCGTCCTTGTTGCCAGCTGCAGCTGCTTTCTGTGTCTTGGCCAGTTGTCCCTCGATGGTCTCCAGGTCCTTGAGCTGCAGTTCGGTGTCGATGATTTCCTTGTCCTCAATAGGATTCACGGGAGCACCGCCTTCGCGTACTACATTATCATCATCGAAGCAGCGCAAAACGTGAATGATCGCATCTGTTTCGCGGATGTTTCCGAGGAATTTATTGCCGAGACCTTCTCCCTTCGAAGCGCCTTTCACAAGGCCTGCAATATCCACAATCTCACACGTGGCGGGCACGATGCGTCCCGGATGTACCAGTTCAGCGAGTTTGGTGAGTCGCTCATCGGGCACGGTAATTACACCCACGTTGGGTTCTATCGTACAGAAAGGGAAGTTGGCTGCCTGCGCCTTTGCGCTTGAGAGGCAGTTGAAAAGCGTGGACTTTCCCACATTGGGCAATCCCACGATACCACATTTTAATGCCATTTTCTTTTATAAACGTTTATATTCCGGCGTGAGTATCTTCATGGCTCGAAGAGACATAAAGGTACGATTAAGCGAGCACAAAAGCAAATAAAACTGTTTTAATTTGCTTTGTCGAGCGAAAGAATCCTAAAAATCGATACCATAGCCGAGGGTAAGCACGATGGAGCGGTTGTGGCCCTTGTCGAAGAAATCACCCAATGAGGTAAGGCCGTGATTATAGCGGAGGTCAAGTTGGAGATTCATGTATTCGTAGCTAATGCCAATGGGGATGCTCAAGTCGAAGGTCTTCATCAGAGATTTCATATCGCCCTCCTCATCGTTCATTTTGTTCTTGGCACTCAACAGGAATCCAGGCTGAACGCCCACTTCGAAGGATAGTCCCGGAGCAACAAAGGCATGGAGGAGTAGGGGGATGTTCAGCATTTGGGTGCTCATGCTGATACTATATTCATCTCTAACCATTTTCCCTTCTTTATCTAGGTACTCAGAAGTATAATCCTCCCATTTAGTGCCTTGTCCGCTCTCGATAAGACCAGCGGAAAGGGCAAGGCTGTTATGAAACTGATACCACAGTTCTGCACCGGCAGAAAGCCCGAACTTGTATTTTTCCTTCACATAATTGTCG
>ONFE01000017.1 GCA_900316985.1 uncultured Prevotellaceae bacterium | reverse complement strand
TTCGAAGGCGATTCCAACGTATTCTTCTTTGAGGGCAGTTACTCGGAATATGAAGAGAACAAACTGCGCCGACTGGGACGCGAAGAACCTAAACGTGTGAAATACCGCAAGATTGAAGCTTGACTTTCCCTTGTCATTGATTGAAGAACTATGGAGAATCCTTATATCAAGCAATACCCCACACTGATGAAGGGGAAGAAAATCATGTATGTGCATGGTTTCGGCTCATCGGCACGTAGCGGTACCGTTACTCGCCTACGTGAGATGCTGCCGTCAGCAAACGTGGTAGCCTTCGACTTGCCCGTTGATCCTCATGAGGCCATTGCCCTACTCCACCGTAAACAAGACGAAGAGCAGCCCGACCTCATCATAGGAACTTCAATGGGCGGCATGTACGCAGAACAGCTTAATGGTACCGACCGCATATTGGTGAATCCGGCTTTCCACATAGCCGACACGATGGGAGCCCACGGCATGGTGGGCAAGCAGACCTTTCTGAATCCACGTGAAGACGGCGTTCAGGAGTTTATCGTCACCAAGGCCATGGTGAAGGAATACAGGACAGTGCAGGAACAATGCTTCGCTAACGTCAGCAAGAAGGGCGAAGTGTGGGGACTATTTGGCGACGAGGATCCATTGGTGCATACCTACCCTGTTTTCATGGAGCATTACGACAGGGGCATCTGGTTTCACGGTGAGCACCGCATGAACGACCGTGTTTTCTCTGAGGCTGTCATCCCGGTCATCCGATGGATTGACGACCGTCAAGAAGGCAGGGAACGACCTGTCATATACATTGCCATAGATGCGCTCCGTGACGAACGCGGACAGCAGCGTTCATCAGCAATGAAAGCATTCAAATACCTATTGGAATCCTATAATCTCTTTATCGTAGCCGCAAGCCCTTCGTATGACGCTGAATATATAAAAGGTGTACAGGAATGGACAAAAGATATAGTCAGCGTCCCTGCTTTCGGACACCTTATCTTCACTAACCAGCGTAATCTCCTGCTAGGCGACTATCTGATTGATGCCATACCCTGCAAAGATTTCATGGGCACCCAGTTACATTTTGGAGACAACACCTTCAAGACATGGGAAGAAATCATAGAATTCTTTACACGGTTGGGGGGACAGTAAAAGAACGAAAAAAGCCTTCCCACGGGAAGGCTTCTAAGTGGAGAATATCGGGGTCGAACCGATGACCTCTTGCATGCCATGCAAGCGCTCTAGCCAACTGAGCTAATCCCCCATGTTTCTTAATGCGGTGCAAAAGTAATGCTTTTCCATGAAACCACCAAATTTTTTCGGGAAAAACATTCCTGCCGATGTAAATTTACGAAAAAACGCTTGGCCGTTTCAAAAAAACTGTCTATCTTTGCAAACGGATAAAATAAAAACAGGTAACAGAGTTCCGACATTGAGAAAGATGTCGGAATTCTTAGTTTTTTCTATCCCGTCTAAATAATTGTAATAAAATAACTAAAAACAAGAATAGAATTATGGCATACATGTCACAAGAAGGCTATGATAAACTCGTGGCCGAACTGCAAAGATTAGAAAGCATAGAGCGTCCGAAGGCTTCGGCTGCCATCGCTGAAGCGCGCGATAAAGGAGACTTGAGCGAGAATGCCGAGTACGACGCCGCCAAGGAAGCACAGGCAAAACTAGAGGCTAAGATTGCCGAGATGAAGATGACACTGGCCGAAGCTAAAATCATTGACACTAGCCGTCTGAGTGCCGACTCCGTCCAGATTATGAGTAAGGTGGAAATGACCAATTTGGCCAACAAGGCTCGAATGACCTATACGATAGTCTCTGAGAGCGAAGCCAATCTCCGTGAGGGGAAAATATCCATCAGCACTCCGATTGCGCAGGGACTGTTGAATCATAAGGTGGGTGACGAAGTGGAAGTGAAGATTCCACGCGGCACCATCAAGCTTCGTATTGAGAAAATTTCATATTAACATCACTTTATCTTAACACCCTTAGATTATGGATATTTTCAGTAAGATTGCCGCTGGTGAAATTCCCAGTTACAAATGCGCTGAGAACGAGGAGTTCTATGCATTTCTTGACATTAACCCATTAGTGAAAGGTCACACACTGGTAATTCCACGCCGGGAAGTGGATTACTTTTTTGATATGGAAGATGATGAACTGGCTCGCTATCAGCAGTTTGCCAAGCGTGTGGCCATCGCCATTCAGAAAGCCTTCCCTTGTAAAAAGGTTGCCCAGATAGTACTTGGCCTCGAAGTCGCCCATGCACACATCCACCTCATTCCTATGCAGACAGAGGGTGACGCTGATTTCCGCCGTAAAAAACTGGAACTCAGCGAGGCTGAGTTCCAAGAGATAGCAAGCAAGATTCGTGCTGAGTTTTAGATAAATTCTTCACCGAAACGAATTTGCACCTCGCTGATATATTTACGGACCAGTGCACTAGAATCTTCTTTCCGGCAGATGAGTAGCACGTTGTCCTTCTCAGCAACAATAAAATTCTCCAACCCGTTGATTACACCCACGTGGTCAGCGGGTAATTTTATAATATTGCCTTTACTGTCATCGAGCACCACTTTCGAATCGATAACCACGTTGTCTCCCTCTCCCTTGGCCCAACTCTCATAGATACTATGCCACATGCCTAGGTCAGCCCATCCGAAATCACATTTCATCACATAGACATTCTCGTTCTTTTCCAAAATGCCATAGTCGATAGAGAGATTCGGATATGAGGGGAAATTCTCCTGTATGTAGGCATGCTCCTCTTCGGGTGTATGGTCGTGGCCTTCATCCTCCAATGTACGGATAACCACGGGCAGCACCTTCCACATGCAGGAACGCAGATACTTGACATTGGAAAGAAATATGCCCGTATTCCACAAAAACTCGCCGCTTTCCATAAACATCTTAGCAAATTCGCGGTCGGGCTTTTCCGTAAAGGACTTCACACGCCACACATCATCCTGATCTGTCTTGTCGCCCAACTGCACATATCCATAGCCAGGCTCGGGACGCGACGGTTTCACACCCATCGTAAGGAGATGGTCAAATTTCTCAACAAGTTCCAGTCCTTTCAACATGTTCTGCTGAAAAACCTCTTCTTTAAAAACTGCCTGATCGCTGGGTACAACAAGCAGATTTGCTTCAGGATCCCTCGCATAAACCCAATGGCATGCCCATGCCACACTTGGGGCAGTATTGCGATAAATAGGTTCAGCAAGGATATTAAGATCGGGAAGTTCCGGTAGCTGTTCTTTTACAAGGTGTTGGTACTCCTGGTTCGTGCTGATAAGCACACGCTCAGGAGGAATGATCTTGGTGATGCGGTCAAAAGTGGACTGCAGCAGCGTGCGCCCCGTTGAAAAGAAGTCCAAGAACTGTTTGGGTTGTTTTTCACGGCTGCACGGCCAGAGACGACGTCCTTTTCCACCAGCCAGAATCACGCAATAATTATTGTGGTTGTTTGCCATAAATATTAAATTTGTGGTGCTAAGATACGCAAAGTTTGCGATTCACACAAACTAATGCATACTTTTTTCAGACTATTTCACCTTTATCGTTCAAAAGTACCTTTTTCCTGCCTTTTTTTGCTTCAAAATAAGGATATTCATCACGAAGGGAAATATCATCATAGATGAAATCTGCAACTACGGTATCGTGGCGGTCGGGCAGAATCAGTCCCAACTTTCCGTTTTTCTCGGCTATGATAGGCATCGTGATCAGGTCATCAACGTAGGTATAACAGGTGCGAAGGAAATCATAATTGGCACTCACCAACACTTCCCCTTCGTGGTCTTTGATACCAAACTTTCCATCTTTTTCAAACACTGTGTGGAAACAGATATACTTTGAAAGGATACGGTCTAAATAAAACTGCATCTTCTCACGGTTGTTGATAAAAGCCAGCATATAGTCGAAAGTGTCACAATAATTCGCGACTGCACGTGCCAACACTACCTTAAAGTCCAGACCACTGATACTTTTACGGTTCAAATCGATATATCTTGCAATAGCTTTTTCTTTTTCTGGTACAGTAAGAGTGGAGAGTGCTTCCTCAAATTTTTCCATAATACATTTGCGGCCCGACATTCCCTTGATATAGCGATGTATCTGCCGCCCCATTTCCTTACAGACGAAATGGTCTATCTGTCTTACTTCAATACTGTCCAGATACTTCTGGTTGAAGTTCTCTTGTGTTATGATATCCATAGCATTCTTCCTTGTAATAGTTGATAGCATAGTTGTTTGCCTACAAAATTACACAATTATTTCGAGAATCTGCAAACATTTTGAGTTTTTTTTCGTAATTTCGCAGCATGGAAATATTATTGGCTATTATCGGACTGCTTACAGGTGCCATCATCACGTGGATGATCTTTAACCGGAAACTCACCCGACTCCTTCATGAACGGGAGCAACTGAACATGAATCTTTCTGCCAAATCCAAGGAAGCCGAGCTGATTCTGCAACAAATGGAAAGGCTGGAAAAGGAGAGCCAAGAGCATCTGGAGGAACAGAACCGGGAAGCAGACATACGCATTCAGGAACTCCGCGAACAATCAGCTGAGCGCATCCGCGAACAAAAGGAACTGATGAATACCCAACTGCAACAGCAGATGCAGATAATGCAGGAAAAGATGACCAACGTGACGCAGCAACTTCTGAAATCACGGTCGGCAGAACTGGAGGAGAACAACTCAAAGGCGATGGAGGGGGTTGTGAATCCACTCAAGGAAAAACTTGCCGAATTGCATCTCCTTGTGCAGACCACCCGCGACAAAGCTCAGGAGAATACGGCCAGCGTGAAAGAACAAATCAGGAATATGTTGGAACGTGCTCAGGAGATAGGTAATGAAGCCACTCGACTGACCAATGCACTAACCCATAACACACAGTTCCAGGGGAGTATGGGAGAACAGGTTCTGGGCGTTATTCTCGATAATGCCGGACTTCGCAAAGGCCGTGACTATGAGGAACAAGTGACGATGAAAAGCGATACTGGCGAAACCATTATTAATGAAGAAACCGGACAGCGCATGCGTCCCGATGTTATTCTCCATTTCCCAGATCAGAAAGATGCCATCATCGACTCCAAAGTGTCACTTACTGCTTATGAACGCTTCGTAAATGCTACGGATGACACAGAACGGGATATCACCTTGAAACAGCATTTGGAGAGTATGCGTAAGCATGTGGACGAACTGGCAGCCAAGAACTATAATAAATATCTTCCCAAACAACATTCCAGCATCGACTTCGTGATTATGTTTGTTCCGTTCGAAGGCGCGTTTCAGGCTGCCATGCAAAACGATCCAACCTTATGGACGGAAGCCTTGAAGAAGAATGTCTGTATTGCCGGTGAACTCAACCTCACCGTCATCCTCCGTATGATCAAGATGGCTTGGACGCAGTTTGACCAGACACAGAATCAAGAAGAGGTCTATAAGAATGCAGAGATACTCATCAAGCGTGTAGGATTGTTCTGTAAACGCTATGCCGACTTAGGCAAAAGCATTGAAGCCGTTGAAAAACGCTATAAGGAATGTGATGACCTATTCAACGGTCGACAGAACATGCTTGCACCAGCACGTAAGATAGTGGCTTTGGGTGCTAAAGACGACGAGCGTATTCCGCGTTCAGACGACCAACAACTGGAAGATTTGACAGATGAGGAATAGCCACGCCTAGTTGTTTCACATATCCTCCAATTTATGAATTCTCTTCATCGTGCGGTAATAAAGGAATCGAAGGAAGAAACTGAAGACGACTATGAAGACAAGACTCATTGTGTCACTCACCACGCTGGCCCCCATCAGTAGTGCATCGAAAATCCAATGGGCCAATACCGGAATCAGTAATACGCAAATGTAAGTCCATAGATTTTTATTCACTCCAAACTTGCAATGCGAGTAGAAATAGCCCATAGCCACAGCAAAACTCAAATGGCCTGGCACAGAGACAAATGCACGTACCACACCTACCGAGAACCATTCGTCTTCATCCACAAGATAGAAGATATTCTCAAATCCGGCAAAACCAAGTCCGATGCAGGCAGCATATACAATACCGTCAAAATACTCATCATAATACTTGTTTCTTCGCAACAAAAGCCAAAGCATAATCAACTTGGCCGTCTCTTCAGGTAAGGCAGCACCAAAGAAAGCCTCCGCTATCTGACCTTCAAGTGAGGTACTGTCCGCAAAACTGAGTCCCAGTTCATTAATGCCCAGTGAGAAGCCTAAAGAAAGGAACACGGAAACCAATCCGAAGAAGAAACCTTTCACCAGCATCTTCTTAGGTTCTGGTCGGGTACTGTCTTTCCTGTTCACCCACCACATCAGTAGGGCAACAGGCGCAATAGCTGTCAGTAGTATAACAAGTATCGACTCTATCATACTTCATCCGGTTTTATGAGTTCCACATATTCCGGTTCCACCGTACTGATGGAAATGGCCGCAAAATCCATCAGGCGGAGCACCAGACGTTTCTTTCGCTTACCTTTGAGTTTTACAATCTCACCAATCTGCCCGTCAAGCGGACCGCCATGCACACGAACCGTGTCCCCTTTCTGCAGTTCCAATTCATCTGGCTGTAAGTAAGTGATACGTTCCTCCATCTCTGTCACGGCCTTGATAAAAGGATTCATCTGACGATCAGGTACAACCATCACATGATTATGTTCACCATTCCGTAACTTACAGAAGGAAACTGCCAGTCCATATTTAGCCTGAACTTTCTTATTAAATGGCTGCAGAAAGTTATAGGTACTATGGACAAAAACCAATTCAGGCAGTACATTTTTCAATACACGGTGTTTTCGTCCTCGAGGGTCTGTCCTTAGCATATACCGACGGGGGATAAAGGTCTCTGCACCTTCATCCTTCAGCAGTTGCTCAAGTCGTTCCACCGGAACCCATTTCACCCTGAGCACGAACCACTGCATGTCATCTTTCTTCCAAAACCGTCTTTCCTCTTCAGCCATCCGATGGATTATCAAAAAAGAAGCTCACCTGCAAGAGATGAGCCTCGAAATCGCTTCGTGGAGATGGAGGGAGTTGAACCCTCGTCCAAACAAGGAAACCATACGCTTTCTACACGCTTATCCCGGCCTTGATTTTCGTGCTGCGGCAAGACCCGGGCCACCAACCACAGCCTTATCCTCAAAATTTTCGCCTACAATGCGAGGCCATTGCCGACTATTCCCGATATTGCTGCGCCGCTAAACCAGAAAGCCTCGGAAAAAGGGCATCTGAGCGACGTCTCGTTCTGTCACCTAGTGACAGAATTAAGCCAGTAATCTACTGTACTTCGATTAGGCAGCGAGAGCATAGTTGTTGTTGCCAGATAAATTTTGATGACTCGTAGGATTAAGGAGCCACTAGCCAACGCTCCGCGTGCTTACATACCATCTCGGCCTGCTGTCAAATCCAGTCATCCCCTATTTTAGTATGTTTTCAAGTTGCAAAATTAGCGTTTTTTTCCGATAACGCAAGGAAAAACCGAAAAATTTAACTACCTTTGTCCGCTTTTTGCAATAAAAGCAACCTTTTATGGTTATATATTAAATATGTGACAGATTATGAAGAGATATATTATTCTTTCCTACCTGATGGCATTTTTCACACTGACTGCCCTTGCGCAGTCTACCATGACCGATGAACAGATTATGCAGTTCGTTGTCAAAGAGCATGCCGCAGGAACTTCCAACCAGCAGATCGTGACTCAACTGATGCAGCGTGGCGTGGATATCCAGCAGATTCGCAGGGTTCGCAACAAGTATGAACGTGAAGTCAATAGCAAGGGATTGGGAAATCTTTCCTCCGATACGAGGTCCACTGACGACCGTTCAAGACAGCCCAACGGCAAGACGCGCGAGGACTACACGGAACAGCATAATATGCCTCAATATCGCATTAAGGACCTCACTCAACAGACAGGCCCGATTATATACGACGACACAAATGCCGACTGGCTTACCATGCAACAGGAGATCAATGGTATTATCCCTGACACCACAGCCATGCTCGAACAGCTTATTGCCGAGCGTGACAAGAATAAGAAAAAAGTCTTCGGCCGCGATATTTTCAACAACAAGGAACTCTCCTTTGAGCCCAACATGAATATCGCCACACCTCAAAACTACCGGTTAGGACCGGGTGATGCTGTGTTTATCGATATTTACGGAGCTTCGCAGAAGACCGTACAGAGTACTGTCTCACCTGATGGCACAGTGACCATTGAGGGCTACGGGCCAGTGACGGTAAGCGGAATGACTGTCAGTCAGGCTAATGCTCATCTGCGCTCGACACTGGGCAGCCGCTACAGCAGCAGTCAGATAAGACTTACGGTTGGACAAACGCGCACCATTATGGTGAACGTGATGGGCGAGGTGAAGACACCGGGCACATATACCCTTTCTGCCTTTGCCACCGTATTCCATGCACTCTATATGGCCGGCGGCACCAACGATCTGGGCACTCTTCGTAACATCAAGGTATATCGCCAGAACCAACTCGTCACTGTGGTTGACATCTACGATTACATCCTGAACGGCAAACTGACAGGTAATGTCCGCTTGGCCGATAATGACGTCATCGTTGTCGGGCCTTATGACTGCCTGGTCAATATCACAGGTAAAGTGAAGCGCCCGATGTATTATGAGATGCGCAAAAACGAGAGTGTAGCCTCACTTCTAAAATACGCGGGAGGTTTCTCGGGTGATGCCTATACTAAGCAGGTACGCCTGATTCGTAAGACAGGACGTGAATACTCTGTACACAGTGTGGAAGAGTTCGATTTCAGTTCATTCCATCTGGCCGACCAAGACTCCGTAGCCGTAGATTCAATCCTGGAGCGATACAGCAACATGGTGGAACTCAAAGGTGCCGTCTTCCGTCCTGGTAAGTATCAGGTAGGCGGACAGATTAACAGTGTGCGTACCCTCTTGGAAAGTGCTGAAGGCCTAAAGGAAGAAGCCTTCACAGCCCATGCCGTGATGCACCGTATGAAAGCTGACCGTACACTTGAGGTGGTATCTGTTGACGTGGAAGGAATCCTCAGCGGCAATGTGCCCGACATCCCACTACAGCCAAATGATGTTTTATTCATCCCCACCAAGCAAGAGATGATGGAGGAACAGACAATTACCATCCACGGCGAAGTACACTATCCCGGCATCTATAAATATGCGGCCAACGAGACACTAGAGGACTTTGTACTGCAAGCAGGAGGTCTGAAGCAGACGGCTTCGACCGTGAAAGTGGACGTGGCACGGAGAATCGTTAATCCCAAGGCGCTGTCACCCGACTCTGTCATTGCCCGCACGTTTAGTTTTGCATTGAAAGACGGTTTCGTGATTGATGGAGAGAACGGATTCAAGCTGCAACCGTTTGACGAGGTTTATGTACGCAAAAGCCCAGGCTTCAACAAACAGCAGAATGTAGAGGTTACCGGCGAAGTGATGTTCGAAGGAACCTATACTCTGTCCAAGCGCAGATCTCGTTTAAGCGATCTTATTCAGGCCGCAGGCGGTGTTAATGATTTGGCCTACGTGAAAGGAGCCAGACTGGAACGCCGCATCAATGAAGCAGAACGTCTCCGCATGCAAGAAGTCTTGAGAAAGCAGCGCGAAGAAGCAGAGAACAACCGTCTGAAAGAAATAGCTTCCAGTAACAATGCTTCTGCACTGAGTCAGATTAATTCCGCGGCTACTGACTTGCAGAAATTCAACATCGGCAGCACCTACTATGTAGGTATCGAACTGGACAAAGCACTTGCCAATCCTGGCGGTGACGAAGACGTTGAACTGCGCGAAGGTGACCGCATCATCGTGCCACAATACAACGGAACGGTGAAGATTAACGGTGAGGTAATGTATCCCAACACCGTCGCCTATGAAAAAGGCAAGAGCACCAGTTACTATATCGACCAAGCCGGTGGTTTCTCGAGCGATGCCAAGAAACGCAACGCATACATCATCTATATGAATGGCAAGGTGGCCAAAGTGAGCCATAAGGCCAAGCCTCAGCCAGGTTGTGAGATTGTCGTACCGAGAAAGTCGCGCACCCGTATGAGTCTTGCTGAAACTATCAGCCTCGGCACCGGTGCAGCATCTATTGCCACCATGATTGCCACCATTGCCAACGTACTGAAATAACGAAGAACGATTATGAGCGACAATAAAGAACTGGAGGTCATCGACCTCCGCCTAATGTTTCAGAAGATATGGCAGCGGAAGATGCTTTTCGTGAAAGTTCTTCCCATTGTCTTTGTTCTCTCATGCCTGTACATCATTTGCATCCCACGTTACTACACCTCGGATACGAAAATGGCACCGGAAATGGAGAATTCCATGTCCGGGGGAACATTAGGTTCCATTGCATCTTCCTTCGGCATCGACCTTGGCGACATGCAGACCACTGATGCCATCACCCCCCTACTCTACCCCGACTTGATGGAAGACAACAAGTTTGTCTGCGATCTGTTCAACATTCAGGTTGAAACACAGGATGGAGAAATCAAAACCTCCTACTACGAATATCTGAAAAAGCATCAGAAATCCCCTTGGTGGAGTAAAATCCTCTATCCCATCAAGAACCTTTTCAAATCAAAGGAAAAGAATGCAGTACTGACGGGCGGAAAATTCAATCCCTATAAACTCTCAAGGAAAGACGATGAAATAGCTGGTGCAGTCCGTAGTAATATTGCTCTTGTAATTGACAAGAAGACAGGTGTTATTTCCATCAACACAAAAGCACAAGACGCACTCGTTTGCAAGACTCTCGCAGACTCAGTACGCACAAGGCTCCAGGCTTTCATTACAGAATACCGCACTAACAAAGCAAGGACAGACCTCGATTATTATAAAAAGCTGATGGAAGATGCTAAAACCAGTTATGAGAAAGCCCGTCGCCTCTACGGCAGTTATTCCGATGCGAACAGCGAGGTCATTCTGGAGAGTTACCGCGCCAAACAGAACGACCTGGAGAACGACATGCAGCTGAAATACAACAACTATACTGCCATGGTCACCCAATATCAGGCAGCCAAGGCCAAAGTACAAGAGCGTACCCCGGCTTTCACTATGATAAAAGGAGCCTCAGTACCCGTAAAACCGTCTGGTCCCAAGCGCATGATTTTCGTATTAATCATGCTTTTCCTGTCATTTATCGCCACTTGCAGCTACATTCTGATAAAAAAATAAAACCAAGAGCTGGATTTCCATGCAAGTAAAGGTTAATACCCTCTGCCATCTTTATTTTCTTTTCGCATTATTTATGTTAGGCCTGGCCGACTATATGGATATGCGAGGAATGGAGCATGGAGTTGAAGGGTCTGCCTTTATACGTGTTGTCCAGGCGGCAACATTCTTAGTATGGGCGGGTTCAATCTGCAAACTGCTTTTCAAGAGCTATCATCTCTACAATTTCCCACTCCCCATCAAATTGTATGCCATTTTCTTCACATGGGCCATACTGCCCATCATGCTCACCAATGAAACGAAAATCACGGAGATAGCGTTTTACATTCTTTCTTTCTCACTTCCCGCCTTCACCCTGGTTTCGGCGCATAACACAGCAATTCAGACAGACAGGACGAAAGAAGACTACATCATGTTTGTTATCATCTTTCTGTTGCTCATCAAGCAATACATAAGCATTTTCAGAGAGATCAATTTCCTTGATATGGCCCATCTGATCAGTTCCTACTATCTGCTCTACACCCTTCCGCTGCTGCTGCTCATCAAGCCAAGACTGATCAAAGTGGCAGCCATCTTCATCGTCATCGTAGTACTGTTCTCCTCGCTGAAACGCTCCGGCATCCTGGCGCTGGCCATCTCGCTGTTCTTCTATATCTTCATCTCACAATACGTGCGCAACAAATTCAAGCTGTCGGCCTTCATCGGCAGCCTGTTCGCCATCGTCGTGCTCGGAACTATATTCGTGCTGTTTGCCACAAACGACTCTGGCAGCGAGAACATCATGAACCGCTTTGAAAACATCGACAGGGACCAGGGCAGCGGACGACTGGTGGTGTGGGAACAAACGATGTCGATGATTGAAGGGCAAGAAGCTACAACCTTGCTGTTCGGCAACGGCTACAATGCCGTGATGCACGATTCCACCCTGCAACTATCGGCCCATAACGACTTTCTGGAAGTGACGTACGACTTTGGAATTGTGGGACTGCTGCTCTACTTGGCTGCCTTCATCACTCTCGGCTTCTACGTCGTTAAGATGATTATCAACCGCTCGCCGTATGCTCCGCCAATGGCCATGCTCTTCATCATCTATTTCATCCAGTCCATGATCTCACATATCATCATCTACTACTGGGCTAATATATTCATGCTGACCTTCGGCTATATAATTGGAAAATACAGAAAAGATGGAATCCAACCATAGAATCATATTCAACAGCGTCGTCCTGTACATGAAGATAGTCATCTGCATGGCTATCTCACTGTTCACCGTTCCGCTGGTGCTTCATGCGCTGGGCGACAAAGACTATGGACTTTTCAATCTCATTGCCGGAGTGATTGCCATGCTGGCGTTCATCAACAGTGCCATGACTGTCTCCACGCAACGCTACCTGTCGGTCACCATAGGCGAGAGAGACAATACGAAACTGCTGCAGGTATACAACCTGAGCATTCTGCTGCACATTCTGATTGGCATTGTCATCGTCTTGCTCATCGAGATTTCGATACCTCTGCTGATGAACTATGCGCTCAACATCGGTGACGACCAAAAGGAAGTGGCATACCTGCTCTTCCAATTCCTTTCCGTCAGCATTTTCTTCACGGTCATTACCGTTCCTTTCGACGCGGTCCTGAACTCGTACGAGAACATGCTCTTCTTTTCCATCACAGGAATCATCGAGGCCGTACTGAGACTCATACTGGCACTTTCACTTACAATGTTCACCGCCGGACGACTGGAAATCTACGGATTATTCACGGCTGTCATCTCGCTGGTTATCCTACTGATAAAATATTTCTATTGTCACTACAAATACAAGGACCTGTACATTCACTTCCCTTCGCTGAGAAACAAGAAACTGTTTGTCGAGATTGCCAGCTTTGCAGGATGGAACACCCTTTCATCGTTTGCCCTGATTGGAAGGAACCAGGGCGTCGCACTTATACTGAACTCCTTCTTCGGCACCATCATCAACGCATCCTACGGCATTGCCAACCAAGTGAACGGCGTGCTGAACTATTTCTCGGCAACCATCCAGAAGAGCATCAACCCGCAACTGATGGAAAGCGAGGGACTTCACGAACACCAGCGACTGACAAACCTCACCTTTGCGCTGACCAAATACTCGGTGTTTATCCTTTGTGCCATTTCCATTCCGCTCGTAATAGAACTGCCTTACATCTTCAAAATCTGGATTGGCAAAATTCCTCCCTTCACGATTGCCTTCACCCGCCTCGTCATCGTGTTGTCCATCATCACGCAAGCATCGTCGGGATTCATGTCGGCCGTCCAGTCATCGGGAAAGATTAAAGCCTACACCATCACCATCTGCATTTCAACGCTGAGCGGATTAGTGTTCGCATATTATGTTCTGAAAAGAGGCGGTGCGCCCGACACCGCACTCATGGCAATATGCATCGTCGAGGTTTTCGTGCTCTCCCTCAGGGCTTACTTTGCATGGCATCTGCAGCGAATCCCGCTGTTCGCATATTTCAAAAGCGCCATCGCTCCCAATCTGTTCCTTGTTGTGATTACCGGCCTGGCACTCTACGGATGTACCCGATTGTTCCAACCGTCTTTCTCCAGACTATGCCTGGCATGCCTGTTGGACGTCATTCTCTATTGCGTACTCGGATATCTTTTTGTGCTTGACGACAATGAGAAACAATTCTTCAAGAGTTTTTTACTGAAAATCAGAAAACTTATAATAAAATGATGAAACCAACAAAATACTATTACTACTCTACAAGACAAATCGGCAAAATCCTGACAATTGCCACCAATGTATTTATCTGCGGGATTCTTGCTCTTTTTGGGGTGTCGTGCTATGAAGACGTTCCCTATGGAGAAGATGAAGAATCCAGCATAGAAGATTGGGAGTACAGAACCATTACGGATTCCATTGGCAAGCGATATGGCGTGCGCTGGAAGACAGACGACCCGTACGATTTGGGAGAACGATGTCTTGATGCAGAAGGGCTGAGAGCAAGATTCGGAGTTGGCAGCAGCCCCGGAAAATCTGATTATGACCAGGTTTATCCCTGGAGCGAGATTAAAAGATGCAACATAAAGAGACTGGGAGAGGAAACCATCATAACGTTCGACGACGACCCTTCGTTTTCAGTTGACGGAAACAACGGTGACGTTTTCGTCAGGATTCCGAAATTCTATGTTGAGAAATTTATTGAAAACGGTTATGAATACCGTGTTGTTTCGGGAAAAGGCGACAAGCCTCATCCCGCCTTTATCGAAAACGGGAAGGAACTCGATGCCGTATATGTCTCAGCCTTCGAGGGCTATATGGGAAAAGACAGTCTGCTGCGGTCGGTTGCCAATGTGATTCCCACCTCCAACATCACCGCACAGCAATTTCTCGATGCTGCACAAAAACGCGGTCCCCAATACACCCTTTACGACATGCGAACAGTCGACATGCTGTTCTCGCTGATTGCCGTAGAATTTGGATGTCGCAACACGAATGCCATCTTCGGCTATGGCATCGCCGACTATCAGCAGCCCATAGAGAAAGAATGGGATACCGACATGAGGTACTATGCCCAAACAGAAAAGAAGAATACCAACACGATTGAATGCAAACATCGCAGAGTTGAGAAAATGAACGTCGGTACCAATATTTGTATATGCAAGGGCAACCAGAGGAATATTCTTACCTTCGCCAGACTCACCGACTTAAAAGACGACGGCCGTTCAACCATCTACACATTCGACGGTCCGCCCATCGACATTACAACAGACTGCTTCATCGGCAGCTGTGCACAAAGCACCAACTGGACAGAAACCTGTAGTGCTCCACACTTTAGTTATATGGGACGCGCGAACATGATTGAAAGAGGACTGTCGCCCCGTGAACGAAATCCCATGAGATACCGCTGGATAGAAAACATCGTAGGAAACGTGTGGCACTATCTTCCCGATATTACATTCCTGAACCGCCAGATGTATGTATGCAGCAACATGCAAGACTATCAATTTGCCTCACACGAAGGAGCCTATCAGCCCTACAATGCACCCTTTGAAATTACCAACAATGACAATGGAGCCATCAACGATGACAGAGGAGTAAACTATTGGGTAACCCGACTGATGGACGACAGCGAGATGAGAGGCGTGTCCTTTGGAATTGAATACGACAAGAATCTGACAAGCAGCGAAGCATTCGGAGCCTATTATTATCTTCGTGACGGACTGAATATCGTTGTCAACGGAGGAGGCTTCGATCATCGTACCCGTTGCAACCTGCTTACCACCCGTGCGTGGATAACACCTTCTTATAGATGGCATCTCTACGGAGCACGTCTTCTATTCAAGGATATTTGACCAGGACATACAATAAAAGCCGCTTTCTATAGTTATATAAATACTATGAGAATCGGCTTGTTGGCATATCATTCTGCATGTAACTTCGGAGCAACATTACAGTTGTTCTCTTCATATATGTATCTTCTAAACCATCAACAAACTCCTGTAATCATTAACTGGATTCCTGAAGATTTAGAAAGATACTACCGCAATTGTACCCCAAAAACTCAGTTTGAATGTCAGGCATCCGTTCGCAAGCAATTATGGAAAGAGACTGACCTATGCAGGAACTCGCAGGAAGTGGCACAAATCATAGAAAAAGAAGGCATTGATGCCGTTATCGTTGGAAGTGATGCTGTGGCACAATGTCATCCACTCTTCGAGCGAATCACTTTCCCTTGCAAACGCATCATCTCTATTGGTAAGAACACGTCCGACCGCGAATATCCAAATCCCTTTTGGGGAGTATGGCAGGATTATCTCGACCATCCCATCCCGATGGCCGTGATGTCGGCATCCTGCCAGGATTCTTCATACAAGTTGATTTCCTCACGCATTCGCAAGGAGATGAGAAAACGCATTCTCAGTTACAAATACATTTCGGCAAGAGACACCTGGACGCGTAACATGATGGTCTATCTCACTAAGAACCAGACTGTTCCCCCCATAACGCCCGACCCTGTGTTCGCCTTCAATCAGAATGCCAAGTCGCTGATTCCCTCAAGAGAAGATATCCTCAACAGATTCCATCTTCCGGAAAAATACATGCTGCTCAGTTTCCTTGACAAGAGCAGCCCTTCTGTATCACAAGAATGGATAGAAACCTTTTCACGACTTGCCGAAGCCGAAGGAGTAACCTGCGTCATGCTGCCATTTTCCCATGGCAACAGTTTTGGCTCACTTCCCCACTCCATTGGACTTCCACTCTCACCCATTGACTGGTATGCCATAATAAAGTATTCGCAAGGCTATGTAGGAAACAACATGCACCCTATCGTGGTATCGCTCCACAACCAGGTACCATTCTACAGTTTCGACACCTATGGAACTCGACATCTCAACGGTCTCGTTGCGAACAGCAAGTCCAGCAAGATTAAACATATTCTCAGCCAGGCCGGCCTCGAGGACTATCGTACGGATAGTCTTTCGCGCCACCCACAGGTACCTGACGCAGATAAAGTGTTTCAAATGGTGAAGAATTTCGACACTGTGAAATCGGAACAGTTTGCAGCCCAATGCCTTGAAAGCTACAATGAGATGATGCAACAAATACTAACAGCCCTTACTTAATGAAGAAGATAGCCTACATATCGGTTCCTCATTTTGCCGACTGCGATGCACCGCTCATTCAACATCTGCAAGAGAATAACGACATCATCTATATCATAAAGGTAAGTGATGACACAAAGAAACTGACGCTCCTCAATATCGATAGATTGAAAAAATGCAGTTCCGTAGTTCCCGCTACGGATTATAGAGGAATGGAGGCATTAGGAAATATTGTGGATTTGTCGAAGACTTACATTGTAAACATGCCCAGTACGAAAAACTATTCCCCTTCAAGTATTTGGGCAATCATCAAACTCACGTTGTTCTTGCTTAAGAAAAAAGTCGATGTCGTGCATATCACTTCACCATTAAACCTTGGCGAACTGTGTCTGTATTTCCTCCGCAAACGAATGCTGCTCACCGTACATGACCCGCTAAGCCATTCGAGCAACGACGACTTGCGTAACAAAATCCATCGGGGATTGGCTTTCAGACTGGTTTCTAATTTCCTCATCCTGAACCAGTCGCAACGAGAGGTATTCATCAGTCGAAATCATTTGGAAAAGAAACATGTCTATAATTCACAACTGAGCATCTATACTCATCTTCAGTCAACGAAGCCCCAATACCCGGCGACTGAGGGATACGTGTTGTTTTTCGGAAGCATTTCCAGCTACAAAGGAATCGACATACTGTGTGAAGCCATGAAGGAAGTGCATGCTAAGCGTCCTGATGCCAGACTGATTATTGCAGGTAAGGGAACCATCTATTTCGATATTTCGCCATATATGGAGGCCGGCTTCTTGGAACTTCACAACCGCTATATTACCACGGAAGAACTGGTAGGCTTTATCAGGAAGGCTGCGTTTGTGGTGTGCCCATATATCGATGCCACCCAAAGCGGTGTCATCATGTCGGCGTTTGCACTCAACTCCCCGGTCATTGCGACCAATGTGGGAGGGTTGTCAGAAATGGTAACCGACGGTCGCCATGGTATGATTGTGCCGCCCAAAGACAGCAAAGCACTCTCACAAGCCATTGAGGCCCTACTCACAGACACTTCACTTCTAGAAAAAATGCGGAAAAACATTGCTGAAGACTATATCCAAGGCAACCGCTCGTGGGAAACCATTTCCAAAGGCATCTCTCACGTTTACAGTCAAATTCCATAAATTCAGAAACTTGACAAAGATGAAGAAAATTGCATTTATAGGATTTTGGGACACTTTCAATCCTGAGACCAATCCGCTCACAAAATACATCCGAGAGTTCACCGAGGTCGAAATCACAGATGTCAAGCATGCCGACTACGTGTTTTTCTCCGTACAGTCGGAAAAGCACTGGTTCGCTTCCGACGACAGCATTAAGATATTCTACACAGGCGAGAACCTCACGCCCGACTTCAACGCCTGCGACTATGCCATCGGATTCGACTGGATGGAATACGGTGACCGCTACATGAGGCTGCCGCTCTACTATCTGTATAAGGACATCTGTGAACTGAGTGAAAAGAAGCACTTGCTCAATCCCGAGGCTGTAGCAAAGGAAAAGACCGGATTCTGCAGCATCACCGTCAGCAATTCCAGACGCAACCCCATATTTCAGACGCTATTCGAGGAACTATCCAAGTACAAGAAAGTGGACTCCGGCGGACGATGGAATAACAACATCGGCGGGCCGGTGGCCGACAAGCAGGCATTCGATGCCAGCCATAAGTTCTCCATCGTATGTGAGAACAGTGCCCATCCAGGCTATACCACCGAAAAACTGGTTCAGGCCTTTGCTGCCAACTGTATTCCCATTTACTGGGGTGATCCCGAGGTAGCCCGTGTGTTCAATACCCGTGCCTTTATCAATGTGCCAGACTATTCATCTGTTGAAGAAGTGGCAGACATTGTACGGCGGATAGACACCGATGAACAATACTACCACGCCATGCTTCGCGAACCGGTATTCAACGATGAAGAGTATTACAAGGCCCGCCAGATTGAAAAGTTGAAAGAATTCCTTTCCTACATTTTCAGTCAGCCCAAAGAGAAGGCCTGCCGCCGCAACCGCGAGTTCTATGGTCTGAAATACGTCAAAGACCACCGCACAATGGCACGAGCCACATCCAACATCTTCTTCAGCGACTATCGTCATAAACTGGCCGTCAAACTATATTACAAAATACACAACATTTTAAAACGAGACAATCCATGAAACGGCTGTCTGTCATCATAGTAACCTACAACTCGGAGAAAGACATCTACGACTGTCTGGATTCCATCAAGCTGCATTCTGACATCAACGCTGATGAGCTTGAAATCATTGTTGTCGATAACAACAGCAGGCAGACAGACACCATGTTCTCAGAAATCCGCAACCGCTTTGGCGACAGCATTATTCTGCTGAAGAACGCCTGCAATGGCGGCTATGGACAGGGCAACAACATGGGCATCCGTAGGGCCTCGGCTCCCGTTATCCTCATCATGAACCCGGACGTAAGACTCATGGAGCCTGTGTTCCAGACAGTCCTACATGCATTTGACGACGACAGCCGCCTGGGCATGTACGGCATGAAGCAGATGCTCTCGCCGATAGAGCCGAGCACGAACTCCTTTTCCTGCACGAGCATGATGAACGGATACCTGGCAACCGTGCTTACGGCCTTGTGCAACCGCACCGGACTCTATCTGCGCCGCTACATGTACCTCTCCGGCTCCTGTTTCTTCATCCGCAAGCAGATGTTCGAAGAAGTCGGACTCTTCGACGAAGACATTTTCATGTACGGAGAAGAAGACGACATCCACCACCGGATGCTGAAGCGCTTCGACTGCCACATGACCTTCAACCCGAGCCTGCACTACATCCACCTCTCGAAAGAACGTCAGCCTGACCTGGAATATGAAAAGAGAGTCTTCCGTTCTGTTTGCGCCATGCTCCAAAAGAAAGGCTACCCCAAGGAATCCTTCATCCACAACCGTCTGCAGAGCACCAACATCCAATTATGGCGCGAACAACTGAGGACGGCCTTAGGAAAAGGGAACCCCGCTTTAATGAAGGTGCTGAAAGACTTCAGGCAATACCTCAAGAATCCATTATGCCAATAGATATCACCGTCATCATTCCATCCTACAAGCCGCAGGCCTACCTCAGGGAGTGCATACGGTCCATTGCCCAACAAACATTGGACAAAAGCCGCTTTGAACTCATCATTGTGCTGAACGGATGCAATGAACCCTATCATCAGAACATCCAGTCATGGTTCCTGCCCTATCCCCAAATACAGGTACGCCTCCTGCAGACCGACACCCCGGGGGTCTCCAATGCCCGGAATTTAGGATTGGATCATGCACGAGGCCAGAACGTCTGCTTCATCGATGACGACGACGAGGTTTCGCCCGACTATCTCAAGTCATTACTCATGGCCAAGACGTCTGAAGATTGTTTGACCGTTTCCAATGTGCAGGACTATGACGAAAAGAGCGGCACTTTCCACGACGACTACATCACCAAAGCCTACAAGCGGTTCGCCTCCCATGGCTATGCCCCCCTACTCCGGGGAAGGAGTTTCCTCTCATCCTCATGTTGCAAAATGATTCCACTCTCTATCATAGGCGACCGCCGGTTCGACACCCGTTTCAGCATCGGCGAAGATTCCCTTTTCATGGCTTCAATCACCAACAGGCTGAAAACAATAAGGTTAGCCAATTCAGACGCTGTCTATATCCGCCACGAACGGACAGGCTCAGCCAGTCGTTCAAAGCATTCAAAACAGGTAGTTTTCAAAAACATCACAAAGACTTGGAAGGCGTACATCCGGATTTACCTATCTGACGTGCGGCACTACAACTTCCTCTTTTTCGCCACAAGGCTCATTGCCGTATTCGTTTCACAAATCAAAACCATCTTTTAAACTGAATGGAAAAAAAGAAGACTGCACTTAAACGCATCAGTTTGCTTATTATATCGTTATGTCTGACAGGCATAGCCCATGCCACGACCATCAACCTGCCTGTTTCCATTTGGAAAAACTGCCGCAACGGAGTCGATTCCCTCAACGCCCTTGCCGAGTTCCATAAGACCTATATCTTCAAGGATGTCACCATCGTATATCCGGCCCGGAAGACCATCCACATCACCATAACGCCCGGTGCCCCGACCATCTGGCTCTCCCACCGCACCGACTTCAACGGCTGCACCCTCGTGGTGCGCAACAACAGCAAAGACCATTTGCTCTTCGCGCTTGCCTGGCCCGATGCCACCGCCAAGGACACACCCGTCGGCCCCAAAGCAATCGATAGCGGCGACTTCTCACAAAACCCGTCGCTGAGCAAGGGGAACAAGATGGTCGTCGTGGAAGACAAAACCCCATGGGTGAGCCAGCGGCAAGGGTATGGCACATCTGCCATACGCAGAGACATCATGATTATACGTGACGGAAAAGCACAGGGCACCGTAACGGCTCCTTATCAAACCCCGTCAACCTCTATCCTAAGCAAGGCTATGAATATCAGCGAAAGCGAAAAATCATTCCAAAACCTCACTTTGAAACGGGCTTCAGGTTCCACCCGCGTAACAAACTTGCTTGCCGTAAGTCTTGAAAACAACGTGATTATCAAGAACATCAACATCATTACACCCAACAATCACAAGAACAAGCCCAAGGAAGGAGACCGCGCCATCTCCATCGCTAACTCAGCCCAGGTGCTTCTTTCGGATATTACCATCCAAGGCACCTATTCCGACTACAACAAAGTGGGCTACGGAATCGCCTTGGAGAACATCCGAGACTGCACCATCTGCCGACTGAAAGCCGTGGCTCATTGGGGCGTTTTCGGCAACAACAACATCAACAACATAACCCTGGAAGACTGCGACATCAACCGCTTCGACATCCATTGCTACGGGCGCGACATCACTTTCCACAACTGCATCTTCCGCAACGAATTAGACGACATCAACACCTACAACCAGTTCTCATCCGTCTTTGGCACCATTCTCTTCGAGAACTGCCGTTTCCTGCATTTCTATCCCGTGCTCCATGAATCCTCCTACAATGCCTACACGGGTTACAATCTCGTGATGCGCAACTGCTATATGGAACTTGACGGAAATCACAACTGCATCATAAGCGCCGGAAAGTTGGAGAACTCGACCAACAGCCGCCCCGAACTGAAAGAGAAGTGCTGGCCAAATATAACCATCGACGGACTAACCCTGAAGACGAACGGCATCGCCGATTTCTACCTCTTCAAGCCCATGGGCGGCAATAACTATTCTAAAAAACTGGAACACCTGTCTGATATCTCCATTCGCAACGTGAGTCTCATCCCTTCCGGGACCATACTCCAATTCCACGAGTCTCCTTTTAAAGTCCGCACCAAGCAACGTCTGAAACGCGCTTATTCATTCCCCAGCAACATCAGGCTACAGAAAAGAATCAAGTAGTTAATATTACCACAGCCAGTCCTCGTCCTCCCCGTCATAAATCAAGGGGGCCGTCCAGCCGTGCTTCTGGCAGACTTGGGCGATGAACTGCTGGTCTTCGGGATTGATAAGCACTTCGCCCTTGCGCATCTGGAAATAACGTGTTCTACCGAAATGGGCGATGAGACTGTTGCGTATGTCTCTCTCCATAAAGCCCGGCATCTCGTGGTAGAACTGAGTCATTCCGCGCATCATCTTCACACGCACCATCTCACGATATTTCGGACATCTGTCATTACCCATCATCGGATTGCGAGGATTGATGGCAGTGTACGCAACCGTTTGCTGATTGGCATACTGCCCTACCACCCAGCGAAGACAAGTCTTATGAAGAGGGCAGCCGTCGATAAAACACACCAGATAGTGTTCAGCCTTTTCACGCATGATGTCGGGCTCCGGCATAGAGGCGAGGTTCGTTATTAGTTTCTTTTCCATGTCGCAAAAATACAAATAATTAATGACTTCTTTCAATATACACATTAGTTTTTATTGTTTTTTGCAAAAACTGTTTTGCCTGTACCGTTAATCCGAGTTAGGCATTGTGATTTGAAAAATTCTCAATCTAAAAATTTGTTGAAAAATAGGTTATACCTACACTAATCGATGTAAAACATTGATTATTTGCGTGTTAACTAATGTAGGCAGCCTACACAAGCCTACACTGAGCCTACATCGCTATGCAGATACGTAGCATGAAAAGATTGATTAATGAGCAAAAAGCGTTATAACGTGCTGTTTCTAAAGGAGTTTTGAATCAGTTCCAATGATTAAAACTGGTAGTTTTAATGGAGAAAACTGACAGTTTTAATAAGGAAAACTAATAGTTTTAATCAGTAGAACTAAAGAAAACTATGAGTCAAAGAAAAGCATCATAACATGAAACAAGGTCAAAAATACGTTTAGTATGTAGGCTCTATGTAGGCTCATGTAGGCTACATACACTAGTTAAAATACTGAAATATAAATAGATAGACGGAGATGTGTAGGCTTAATCTATTTTTTGAAAAAATTCTCAGTAAAAGTTTGCAAATGACAAAAGAATTTTGTATCTTCGCAACCGACTATGATAAAACGAAACAATGATTAATATGGACACAAGAATTACAATCATCAAACAATACCGCAACCGCGAGACTCTGCGGCTGATGGAAATGGAAAATCTGGTGGAAACCATTCGTTCCTGCCAGTACCAGGAAGGTGTGGAGGCCATGCGCCACTACTACCCCATCATGAAAGACCATCGAGGCGAAGACGGCACGCTGACACAGTTCACCACACGAACCAAACAACTGCCACGCATCTGCATTGCCCTGCAAATGGAGACCGTGAACCAGAGCCGGTTGGTGAAAGGCTACTCAGGACTGGTGCTGCTTGAAGTGAACAACCTGCCGGGCATCGAAGAAGCCGAGGCCGTGCGCCGCGGGGCAGCCGAGATGCCGCAGACGCTGATGGCATTTGTGGGTGCCGAGGGGCAGTCGGTAAAGATTGTCTGCCGGGGAGAGCTGTTTCCCAACGAGGGAGGCGGACTTCCACGGGATGAGAAGAGCACGCGCGACTTCCACCAGAACCTGTATGAGCGCGCCCGACTGATTTACAACGGACAGCTGGGCGTGACCATCGAGAAACTGAATCCGATGCCCGAGCGCATCTGCTATATGGCCGCCGACCCCAAAGTGGTCTATAACCCGCTGGCCACACCCATCTATGCCCGTGCCGAACCCGTGACGAGCACCAACCTTCATGCCCTGAGCGACCCATACGAATACGAGATGAAGACGGAGAGCATCGTGTCGGTGAGGACGGCCTACGAGTTTAATCTCTCGAAGGCGATGGACGATGCCGAGGGCATTGCCGACAAGGATGAGCAGCGCCACGTAGTGCTGACGCGGCTGGCCGAATACTGTCAGCAGACAGGCATCCCGATGGCACTGGCGCGCCAGATGGCCAAATCGCGCTCATGGCTCAACAGCGACCCGCAGTTGGTGGACAAAGTGTTCGAAAACGCCTACCGCCGGGAGCTGAGCAAACACTACAAGGCGCGCAAACACCTTCCGCTGACGGGCCAGATACCGCCCGAAACGCTGCTGACGATGAAAGTCAACCTCTTTCTGAATGCCAACTACGACCTGCGCAAGAACGTGATGCGCGGCGTGGCCGAATACCGCGAGCGCAGGGGACTGGGATTCAGCTACCAGGACCTGACCGAGGAGGCCCGCAACAGCATCACGATGCGCGCCCATGAACACGGCATCAAATGCTGGGACAAGGACATCCGCCGCTACGTCAACTCGAACGACATCCGGCTCTACGACCCCATCAACGAATACCTGGAACGGCTGACCTTCTGGGACGGCGAAGACCGCGTGACGCCACTGGCAAAGCGTATACCCACCGACTGGGCCGAGTGGCCTCATCTGTTCCACATCTGGATGCGCTCGATGGTAGCCATGTGGTTGGGCAAGGGACAAATGACGGGCAACGCCCTCGTACCCCTGCTGATAGGCCGTCAAGGCTGCGGAAAGACCAGTTTCTGCCGACTGCTGCTGCCCCCTGAACTGATGAACTACTACAACGACCGCATCAACTTCAAGAACGAGTCGGACCTGAACCTCGGCCTCACCTCGTTTGCGCTCATCAATCTCGACGAGTTCGACAAGATTACCCAGCGGCAGCAGATTGTGCTGAAGTATCTCGTCTCGACAACCGACCTGAACTACCGTCCACCCTACGGCAAAGCCTACCAAAGCCACCGCCGTTACGCATCTTTCATCGGCACCACCAACGAGCAGATGCCACTCACCGACCCCACCGGCGCACGCCGCTTCATCTGCGTGAACATCGATGGTGACATCGATTTCCAGACACCCGTCTATCACGACATGCTCTATGCCCAGTTGCGCCATGAAATCGACAAGGGCGAGCGCTACTGGCTGACCAAGGAAGAGGAGCGACTGCTGATGCAGCACAACCTGCAATACCAGCAGCTGAACGGACTGGGCGAGATGCTGCTGTCGGTCATTCAGAGGCCACGAAAGGATGAAGACGGTCAGTGGATGTCGCTGAAAGAAATATCCGCCCTACTGAAGAGCCACTTCAAAGGCTATCACGAAGATGCCGCCTCCTTCCAGAAAATCGGTAGTTTCCTGAAGCGTCCCGAATATCGTTTCGAGAGTCGCCGCACCAGCAGTGGCATGATGTACAGGGTGAAACTGAGGGAGTAACACCTGATTGTTTTGCAGTGATAAGGGCATGAAATGTAAAGTGAGGCTCGTTTTTATAGATTTTACCCCAAAAGTGCAATAAATAACGCATAATGTAGTTTATTTTATATAAAATAACAAAATAAAATGGTAACTTTGCAGGCTGAATCTGAACAGCCTGAATACATTTCATAAAATGGTAAACGTTATTGGATTAGGATATATTGGACTTCCCACTGCACTTATGATGTCATCACACGGCATTGATGTGGTGGGAACCGACTACAATAAAGATGTTGTTGACCTGCTGAATGCAGGTAAAACAACTTTCAAGGAAGAGGGGTTGGAAGAACTTTTCCAGCAGGCACTACAGAGCGGTATCCGTTTCACCACTGAGTATCAGCAGACGGATATGTATATCATCTCGGTACCGACACCTTATGATAAGTTTTCAAAAAAAGTGGATGCCAGATATGTTGTAGATGCCGTTAAAAACGTCTTGAAGGTGTGTCCCAAAGGAGCAATAATCGTTATAGAATCAACAGTGAGCCCTGGAACCATGGACAAGTTTATACGCCCCGTCATCAAGGAGAACGGTTTCCAGACAGGTGTCGATATTAACCTCGTACATGCTCCGGAACGTATCATTCCTGGCAATATGGTGTATGAGTTGCTTCATAACAACCGCACTATCGGTGCAGATGATAAGGCCGTTGGCGAAAAAGTCAAAAACTACTATGCCAGTTTCTGCCAAGGCGAGATTGTCATCACTGACATCCGGACGGCAGAGATGACCAAAGTGGTTGAAAATACCTTCCGGGCCGTCAACATTGCATTTGCCAACGAGTTGTCGCGCATCTGTCGCCATGACAACATGGATGTTTATGAGATCATTCGTATTTGCAATATGCACCCACGAGTAAACATCCTGCAACCAGGACCGGGCGTCGGAGGTCATTGCATCAGTGTTGACCCATGGTTTTTAGTGGGTGACTATCCTTCCATCGCCAAAGTAATCGACGAGTCGATGAAGACCAACGACAGCCAGCCAAAATTCGTGCTGAACCGCATTTATGAGATAATGAAAAAGAACGGTATTTCCGATAATCGACGAGTCGGCCTATATGGTCTTACTTACAAGGAAAACGTCGATGATTGCCGTGAAAGCCCTACCTTGCAGATGCTGGAATCACAGAAACGCCATCTGGCCAGACCGCTTAAGGTCTATGACCCCCTGATAAACAAGACAATAGCAGAAAACCAATATTTTGACTTCGACACCTTTCTCAAGGATATTGACCTCGTCGTTATCATGGTAAAGCACGACCATATCCTGAAGAACATGGACAAACTTAAAGGAAAGGTGGTACTTGACTGTCACAATATCTGCAATCTTCCTGACGTCTACCATATATAAAGTGACTGATTCATGAAGAAACTTTTATTAGTATTCGGAACAAGGCCGGAAGCCATTAAAATGGCACCCCTTGTCCTGTCTCTTAAACAAAGGAAAGATATATATGAAACCATTGTATGCGTAACAGGCCAACACCGCGAGATGCTTGATCAGGTCCTTCATATTTTTGATATCAAACCAAATTACGACTTGAACATCATGCGGCATGGACAAGACCTGTACGACATCACTTCACGCGTATTGTCAGGAATGCGCGACGTGCTTTCCATTGAAAAGCCTGATGTGGTCTTCGTCCATGGAGACACCACCACGAGCACAGCCGCCGCATTGGCTGCCTTCTATCAACAGATTCCCGTAGCCCATGTGGAAGCCGGGTTGCGCACGGGAAACATCTACAGCCCTTGGCCTGAGGAGATGAACCGCCAACTGACAGGGCGTCTGGCAACTTTCCATTTCTCCCCGACCTCACTTAGCAAGGAAAACCTACTACGTGAAGGAGTAGACGAGGAGAGAATTTTCGTAACGGGTAACACTGTTATTGATGCCCTGCACTTGGTAGTCAAAAAAATCAACAATAACCGACAACTGCAAGCCGACCTCAAGGATTCCCTCCTGAAGTCGGGATATGATGTGTCACGACTGGAACGAGGCCAGCGACTGGTGCTCATCACCGGTCACCGTCGTGAGAACTTCGGCGAAGGATTCATCCATATCTGTGAAGCCATTCGCGACTTGGCCGTAAAATACCCCAATGTTGATTTTGTCTATCCTATGCACCTCAATCCCAATGTCCGCACACCTATCCACAAAGTGTTTGGCGAAGACCTGAGAAACTTAGGAAACATGTTCTTCATTGAACCTCTGGAATACATAAACTTCGTGTTCCTGATGGAGAAGTCAACCATCGTTCTGACCGACAGCGGTGGTATTCAAGAGGAAGCGCCGGGACTCGGTAAACCCGTGCTGGTCATGCGCAACACAACAGAGCGCCCCGAAGCAGTAACAGCAGGAACCGTTGAACTCGTCGGTACTGACTACAACAAGATAATTAAATCCGTCTCCAAATTAATTGAAGATGAGGAAGCATATGAACACATGAGTCGTGCCCTCAATCCCTACGGAGACGGAAAAGCCTGTGAACGTATCGTTGAAATCATGAAAGGCAACTTATGAAGGTAGCACTTTTGTCTCAATACTTCAAACCTGAAATGGGTGCGCCCCAAAATCGTCTCTATGAAATGATGAAGGAGCTGCAAAACTTAGGACAGGACGTATATGTCATCACAGGTATGCCTAACTATCCGACCGGTTCTATTTATGAGCATTACAAGAAAAAATTCTCATGCAATGACAGTGTTGACGGCATACCCGTAAAACGGTATTGGCTATACACTTCGACATCCCGTAAGGCTTTACCACGTTTCCTCAATATGGTATCTTTTTCCCTTACTGCTTTGTGTGCTACTTGGAAATTGAGGAAAGGACGTCCTGATTATATCATCGTTGAAACTCCACCACTTACGCTGACAGTAACTGCTTGGATTTTAAGCAAATTGACGGGTGCCAAACTTGTTACCAACGTATCTGATTTATGGCCTCTATCGGCTGTTGAATTGGGAGCTTTCAGCAAAGACAGTCTCCCATATAAGGTTTTGGCAGCTATAGAAAGTTTTGCATACAGGCACTCCTCTTTTTGTATGGGACAGTCTGAGGAAATCGTTGAATACATAAAAGAACATGGTGCCAGAGACACCTATCTCTTCCGCAATGGCGTTGATCCCACTCGGTTTAACGGGATAGAACGTACAATTCCCAAGAAGGGGCTACGCATTGTATATGCCGGACTACTTGGATTTGCCCAAGGTATTTCCGACATTATCAGAAATATCAACTTTGAAGAATTAGGAGCAGAGTTCCATGTATACGGTTCTGGGGGAGAGAAAGAACTTATTGAGAATTATCTGGCCAAAAACCCCAACAACGGCATTTATTATCATGGTTCTGTAGAAAGCACAGAAATCCCTAATGTTTTGGTTAATGCAGAC
This sequence comes from uncultured Prevotellaceae bacterium, assembly GCA_900316985.1. Taxonomy (GTDB): domain Bacteria; phylum Bacteroidota; class Bacteroidia; order Bacteroidales; family Bacteroidaceae; genus Prevotella. The sequence continues at coordinate 20,004 of ONFE01000017.1, read as the reverse complement.
GTCACCCTCATTCCTTTAGTCAAAAATATTTTTGGTGCTGTTCCTTCGAAGATATATGAATCGATGGCAGCAGGCAAGCCCATCATTTTCTCAGGTGAGGGCGAAGGACAGAGAATTGTTCAGACAAATAACATTGGATGGACTACTCCAGTGAAAGATTACGAAAAAATCAAAGAGATTATTCGGTGTCTTGTCAGTAATCCCACAATGATTGAAGAAAAGAGTAAGTTTTGCCAACAATGTGCAGAAATGAAGTTTAACAGGCCGAAACAGGTTGCTGCACTTAATAATTTTTTAGAACAGAAAAGAATCATTCAATAACAAAATTATCATGAAGATACCTTTCTCTCCACCAGATATAACCGAACAGGAAGCCGACGAGGTACGCGATGCCCTGCTGTCGGGATGGATCACAACGGGGCCACGGACCAAACAATTGGAACGTGAGATTGCCACGTTCTGCGAGACAGAACGGGCTGTTTGCCTCAATTCGGCAACGGCATGCCTGGAGTCTGTGCTGAGGATTCTTGGTATTGGCGAAGGCGATGAAGTCATCACTTCAGCCTATACCTATACGGCTTCGGCCAGCGTGGTATGCCATGTGGGTGCCCGGCTGGTGCTGGTCGATACTAAGCCCGGCTCTTACGAAATGGACTACGATAAGATGGCCGATGCCATTACCGAACGCACCAAAGTGGTGATTCCCGTTGACCTTGCCGGCATTCCCTGCGACTACGACAAGATTTTCAAGGTCGTGGAGAGCAAGAAGCATCTTTTCCATCCGCGCAACTACATTCAGAAGGCTTTCGGTCGTGTAATCGTTTCTGCCGATGCTGCCCATGCCTTCGGCGCAACCTGGCACGGTAAGAAGATTGGTTCGGTGGCTGATTTCACATCGTTCAGTTTCCATGCCGTGAAGAACTTCACCACGGCAGAAGGCGGTGCGCTGACTTGGCGCAGCCGCGAAGGCATCGACAACGAAGAACTATATCGCCAACTGCAACTGCTCTCCCTCCATGGACAGAGCAAGGACGCATTGGCCAAGACGCAGTTGGGGGCATGGGAATACGACATCGTATCACCGGCCTATAAATGTAACATGACGGACGTGATGGCTGCCATTGGACTGGTGCAGATGAAACGGTATCCCGGACTGCTGGCTCGCCGCCGAACGTTGATTGAGACTTACGACAAAGCCCTGAAAGACTGCAACGTGGCTCTGCTTGACCATTACAACGAAGAACATATTTCTTCGGGGCATCTCTATCTAGTCAGGCTGCTTGGCAAGGACTCAGCTTTCCGCAATGAGGTCATCACGGAAATGGCCCGCCGCGAAATAGCCTGCAACGTTCACTATAAACCGCTGCCCATGATGACTGCCTATAAGGCTTTGGGATTTGACATCAAGGACTATCCCAACGCCTACCATCAGTTTGAGAATGAGGTGACGCTACCCCTGCACACCCGCCTAACAGACGAACAGGTGGCATTCATGCTGCGGAACTTCAAGGAAGTCATCTGCCCATGATACGATTCTGCGACATCGTGTTCTCGGCCATCGGCCTGCTGCTACTCTCACCGCTTTTCCTCATTGTCTATATATTGATAAGGTGCGAGAGCAAAGGCGGCGGATTCTATTGCCAGCAGCGTGTGGGCAAGGACGGACGGCTGTTCGGCCTCTACAAATTCCGCTCCATGCGCACGGGTTCCGACAAGAAGGGGCTCATCACCGTGGGAGGTCACGACTCACGCATCACCCGTATGGGCTACTTCATCAGGAAGTACAAGATTGACGAACTGCCACAGTTGTGGAATGTCTTGAAGGGAGATATGAGTCTGGTGGGACCGCGACCGGAAGTGAAGAAATACGTAGACCTCTACACGGAGGAGCAGCGCCGCGTGCTCAGCGTAAGACCAGGCATCACCGACTATGCCTCCATAGAGTATGTGGATGAGAACGAAATCCTCGGAAATGCCGAAGATCCCGACCGGGTGTATGTGGAAGAAATCATGCCCGCCAAGATCAAACTGAACATGCGATATATTGAAAACAGGAACCTGAACGAGTATTTCAAAATAATTGGACTAACTTTCATTAATATCTTGCGTTGAAATACAATAAAACGATGAATCCTTCGTATTATAAATACGAGCTATGAGAAGATTAATTGGACGGATATCAAGTTGGTATTTCACGAAGGATGCACTCCCCTATTGGTGTGTGCTGCTCTTCGACTGCATGGTGGTGATCGGATGCGGACTATTCTGCTACATCATCGACCATGGTGCCACAGCTACGGCAAATACATTCTGGCCATTGATGGGCACCCTCATCTTCTACCTGCTTTTCTATCTCATTGGCTTCCGCGCCTTTCACACCTATTCCGGTGTGATGCGCTACACTTCCTTCGCTGACATCCATCGCGTGGCCTTTGCCAATCTGATTGGCGTAGGCCTGATTGCCATTCTAAGGCAGTTCTTCAGTTTCGACCAGTGGTTCGTTCCTATCCGAATGCGCGAACTGGCCATCACTTTCGTACTGGCAACAGTCATCATGTGGTCGGTTCGCATGATTGTGAAGTACATGTACGAATACTACAAGACTGACCAAGATGCCAGGGGCGTTTTCATCTATGGAGTGAAGACCGGCGGACTGAGTATTGCCCGCGCACTGTCATCACCCAGCAACACCACTTTCAAGTTGAAAGGATTCATCAGTGATGCCGATGACATGATTGGCAAACGGCTGATGGGCGTGAAAGTGTATGAGAATAATGACAAGATCATCAAAATGATGGAACTGGAGAATGCCAACACGCTCTTCGTATCACCACTGAAAAGGGATAAATTCGTGAAAAGCCCTGAGATGGTGGACGCGATGATTGAGAATGACATTGCCATCTACACGATGGATACCGCTACAAAATGGGACGGCAAGAGCGACATCTCTACGGCCCAGCTGAAAGAAATTGACATCGAAGACCTGCTGCCACGCGATGAGATAGAGATTGACCTGACGGCCATCGAGGAATTGCTGAAAGACAAGAGTATCCTGATAACGGGTTCTGCAGGCAGCATCGGAAGCGAAATAGTCAAACAGATAGCTGAGTTTGGTCCCCGACAGTTGGTTCTCATAGACCAGGCTGAGACACCACAGCACGACTGCCGGCTGATGATGGCCAACCAGTATCCTGACATCAAGGCTGAGACCATTGTGGCCTCCATCTGCAACAAGCGCCACATGGAAGCCCTCTTCCGGAAATACCGTCCCGACTATGTGTTCCATGCCGCAGCCTACAAGCATGTGCCCATGATGGAGGACAATCCTTGTGAGAGCATTCAGAACAATGTGGAAGGTACTAAGATTATTGCAGACCTTGCGGTGAAATACAACGTGAAGAAATTCGTGATGATTTCCACTGACAAAGCCGTGAATCCCACCAACGTGATGGGCTGTTCGAAGCGTATCTGTGAAATCTACGTGCAGAGTCTCGATAAGGCCATCAAGGAAGGCCGCCATGAGGGACAGACACAGTTTGTCACCACCCGTTTCGGCAATGTGCTTGGTTCCAGCGGCTCTGTGATTCCCCTTTTCCGCGAACAAATCAAGAACGGCGGTCCCGTCACGGTGACACATCCTGACATCATCCGCTACTTCATGCTGATTCCCGAAGCCTGCAAACTGGTGCTGGAAGCCGGTACGATGGGCGAAGGTGGCGAGATATTCGTATTCGACATGGGTGCTCCCGTGAAGATTGCCGATTTGGCCAAGCGTATGATTAAACTCAGTGGTGCGAAGAACATCGAAATCAAATATACCGGTCTGCGCGACGGTGAGAAACTCTACGAAGAGGTGCTCAACGACCAGGAAATCACTATTCCCACCCATCACGAGAAAATCAAGGTGGCGAAGGTCAGAGAGTACAATTTCGATGAAGTGAAGCAGCAGATTGACCAGCTCATCAGCGACTCTTATCTCTACGACGATATGGCTACCGTGGCCGGCATGAAGAAGATTGTTCCCGAATATGTAAGTAACCACTCCGTCTACGAGAAGTTAGACAAACAGACAGGCATCCCGGCATGAAAGAACTAAACGACCAAATGAAACGGCTAATCGACTGCCTGCTGGCTGCCATCTGTCTGATTGTCTTCTCCCCACTCTTCCTTTATTGCTATATTGCCATCAAAAGGGAAGACGGTGGTCCTGTCATTTACAAACAGGCCCGTATCGGATTCCACGGTAAGCCATTCTATATCTACAAGTTTCGCAGCATGCATACCGATGCCGAGGAAGACGGCTATCACCTCTTTACTGGCGACGAGGACGAGCGCCTCACCCGCATCGGAAAGAAGCTGCGCGACCATCATCTGGACGAACTGCCGCAGTTATGGAACGTGCTCATCGGAGACATGGCTTTCATCGGTCCACGTCCTGAACGTCCCTACTACATCCGTCAGATTATGGAGATAGACCCTCGCTACGAACAACTTTACAAGATTCGTCCGGGCGTCACTTCCTATGCCACACTCTATAACGGATACACCGACACGATGGAGAAGATGCTCCGTCGGTTGGAACTGGATCTCTATTATTTAGAGCACCGCTCTTTGCGGATGGATTTCCAAATCCTCTTCAAGACTTTCATCAGTATTGTTTTCGGAAAGAAGTTCTGAATTATGATTAAATTCTTGGACTTAAAACGGGTGACCGAACTGCATGGCAACGAAATACAGGAGGCAGCCAGGCAGGTGATTGAAAGCGGATGGTATCTGCAAGGGGAAGCGACACACCGCTTCGAACAGCATTATGCAGAATATATTGGAACGGAACACTGTGTCGGAGTGGCCAACGGACTGGATGCCTTGACACTCATCTATCGTGCCTATTTGGAGATGGGCGTCATGCAGGAAGGCGATGAAGTGATTGTTCCTGCCAACACCTATATCGCCTCCATCTTAGCCATTACGGAGAACGGGCTGGTACCTGTGCTGGTGGAACCGCGAATGGACACACTGGAGATTGACGACAGCCTCATCGAAGCACACATCACCGAACGGACCCGCTCCATTATGATTGTGCATTTGTATGGCCGTTGTGCTTATACCGAAAGCATCAAGACCCTCTGCGAGAAATATCATCTCAAACTAGTGGAAGACAACGCACAGGCACATGGGTGCACAAACAGAAACCACCAACACCTAACAACAAACACCCAACACCCGATTAAAACAGGTTCATTAGGCGATGCCGCCGGCCACTCTTTTTATCCCGGAAAGAACTTGGGCGCATTAGGTGACGGTGGAGCCGTAACGACCAATGATAAAGAACTAGCAGACATCGTCAGGGCTTTGGGGAACTATGGTTCGGAACGGAAATACGTTTTCAAATATAAAGGTCGCAACAGCCGATTGGATGAACTGCAGGCTGCCATCCTCGACGTGAAGCTACACTATCTGGACGAGGACAACCGTCACCGTCAGATGATAGGGGCCTTTTATTACGACCACATCAAGAATCCGCTTGTCCGCCTGCCGAAAAGAGTAGATGACATGCAGAACGTCTATCACATCTTTCCCGTTTTCTGTGAAAGGCGCGATGACCTTCAATCTTTCCTAACTGAACATGGTATCCAGACCCTGATTCACTACCCCATTCCACCGCACAAACAGGAATGCTACAAAGAGTGGAATACCCTGCCATTACCCATTACCGAACGTATCAGCCAAGAAGAACTGAGCCTCCCCATCAGTCAGGCTATGACGTTGGAGGAGGCTGCGGAAGTGGTAAGGGCCGTGAATGCCTTTACATCTTTTTAAAATGCAGGCGGAGGATTCCGTTTCGGAGTGTCATCCGTGAACTGGAAAGTTGTTCCACAAAGAAGGTCTCATCCAAGGCATTGAGCCCGTAGGGGGCAACAGCGTTCACACTCTCTTCGGTCAGCATTTCATTCCCCTCATAACGATTGTATTTACACGGCTTTGTCACCTGAAGTTTCCCGTCTGAATGATCAAAACGGGCCATATAGGTGAAGTTGTTGTAGTTATGATCGCTCAGTTCCAGAAGATTCACCTGAAACGACCAGAATAAGAGATCTTCTGACGTATCCTTCACACCTTCTGTCTGCAAAGTGTCAACCTCCACCAAATGCCAGAAACCGTCAAGGTTCCCATTATGGGAAGTCTCCAGTTCACAACTCGTAAATGAGAAAATGAGAAGTTGAGAAATTGAGAAAATGAAAAAATGAGAGAATGAGAATTTGGGGATTCTATTGTTTGTATTCATTTTGGGCGCTGGGTTAAAAGTCCTGTTTTGGTGATTGTCAACTGAAAACCTGCATTGTTGCCGCGGATCTTCCCGAAGTCCATGGCATAGGCACCACGGATGCTCCAACCGCGTAACTTAGGTTGCGTGAAATGATAGTCGGCCTCCACCATAAAACTGGTGTTGTAGCGGCGGCTGGTAAAGGGATGATTGTAAGTACCGACTCCGTCCTGCCACGAAGCCAGCAGCCTATAGCCGAGATTCTCCAAGATATTGCCGTCCACACCGAGATGCAGGGCAATGAAGCGGTTGTTCTTCACCTCAATCGTTCCGTCTTCATTGTAAATGGGTGAGAGATAGAGCGGATTGCCCATCACCTGCCCCCAATGCTGCCAGCCAGTAGTAATATAGTGGTTGTAGAAATCATCACGACCACTGATATGATCCTGGAAGGTGGCATTATGGTCGTGATAAATAGCACCACTCTGGTATTTCGTATAGATATATTCGAACACGATGTCACGCAACCATGAACCGTATTTCAGATTCAGTTCACCACCCAGCAGACAGTCCTTGAAATCATAAAGAAGGAAACGGCGTTTCTTCTTCACGTTCCATTCTTCACCCTCTCCATAGCCATCATAATCTACCTGAAGCATAGAAGAATGGTCTTCGAAATACTTGTCAGCATAAACACTGAAACGCCAGGTGTCGGCATCATAGTTAACGCGCAGAAGCCAACTGCCTAAATGATTTCCTTCTTCGTTCATAAAAGCAGTGCCCAACTCCACGACATCACCACCTCCGGGAATGAAGGCTCGATAGAAGGCTTTCAGATTGGAACGTGACTCTATGGGAGTCATCGCACCGTCTTTCATCGTATAGGTGGTGCCACCAAACATACTGGCCATCTCCAATCCCATTTCTACAGACAACGGGAAGAAAACGTCCGCATTGCCAATCTTCAGATAACCGGCCTTCGAGTGATACAGCACGTTCTCGGTGTATTTGGAGGTCTGATGCGTGAAATCCTTCTGCCAGTTGTCGTCGGTGGTCTTGCCGTAGGCAATGTGTCCCTTCAAGTGAAACCAACCATTTAAGAACGGAAGTGTCCAATATTCAGGCAAGGCCAGTCGCACCTGTGGCACAGGACGTGCATTGATGCCCAAAGCCTGAGAACCACTTGACAGACGGTTGTTCTTCAGATCCATGGGATATTCTTTGCTTCCGATAGAGAGTGTGCCATGCAGCCAACGGCCTTCCACAAAAGCCTGTTGGATGATAGGTTTGCTGGTGTAATGATAGGCGCCTGCTACATCAAGTCCGTAGCCAAGTCCCCAACGACGAGCTGAATCCACAGCCAATGATCTGATAACGGAAGCACGCACATAGCCATTGGTCTTCTCCAATGAGGAAAGACCGTATTTGTTCGCGTTAAGCCAAAGCGGAGTCTTACCGTCAGAAACACTTGCCTGTGCCTCAGCCTTATACTCGATGCCTTTGAGAGGTTTCAGTCCGCCTTCATATTGCGCATGAGTTTTCTCATTCTCACCTTATTATATTATATAAAGTAAACGGCAAAAAGTAGTAATTATTACATTGTAGGGAAAATCCCCGCCAAAGTAGGGAAAATCCTTTGCAAGCCTCATTATTTCTTCGCAATTTTGCACCAGATAAAGAATAAAACGATTATAAACCATTTAAACCATACGAATATGAAGAAGTTGATGATGACGCTGATTGCAATGGTAACAATGACCATCTCAGCACAGGCAATGAGTTACGAGCAGGCCCGCGAGCAGGCCCTGTTCCTAACCGACAAAATGGCTTACGAGCTGAACCTCACGGAGGACCAGTATGAGGCCGCCTACGAGGTGAACCTTGACTACCTGCTCGGTGTTGAATCACAGGCTGATCTTTACGGAGAGTATTGGACACGCCGAAACCTCGACCTGAGTTATATCCTGCTCGACTGGCAGTATAGCGCCTTCTGTGCAGCAAGCTATTTCTATCGTCCGCTTTACTGGGACGCCGGCTACTGGCACTTTGGCATCTATGCCCGCTATCCGCACCGCACCTACTTCTACTTCGGTCGTCCCCACTTCTGGTACACCTATCGTGGCGGTCATGCATGGCATCGTGTAGGAGGACGTGGATGGTATCACGGACGCACCTTCGGTCGCGACCATCGTATTGCCAGCAACCATCGTGGATTTGGTATGAGAAACGGCTTTGATCGTGGTGATTTCCGCGGACGTTCCGGCAACTTCGACCGCAACCACAGAGACAACCACCGTGGTAACCATAACGGCAACTACAACCGTGGCGACAGAGGCAACCGTAACTCAGGTATCAACAACCGCAGCGATAGAAGCATTAACCGCAATTCCGGTATCCACAACCGCGTCGACAGAGAAATCAACCGTAACTCTGGAATCAACCGTGGTGACAGAAGCATCAACCGTAGTGACAGGAATATCAACCGCAACCCTGGCAACATAAACCGCGGTAACAGTTCTATGAGAAGCAACAGCGACGGTGTTTACAACCGCATGAGCAGCACTCGTCAGGCTAACCGCCCACAGATTGAGCGCAGTTCAAGATCAGCTGGCAGCTCATTCTCCTCTGGCCGCAGCTCAATAGAGCGCAGTTCCATAGGACGCAGCAGCTCTATCAACCGCAGCAGTTCCATCAGTCGTAGCAGCGCTCCAAGTCGCAGCGGTGGTTCCTTCAGCGGGGGTGGTTTCAGAGGCGGCAGCCATAGCAGCGGTTCATTCAGTGGTAGCCACGGAGGCTTCAGCCATGGTGGTGGTCACGGCGGACACGGTGGACGCAGATAAAAAGACACTCCAATAAAGAAAGACGAAAAAGTAATGTTGTATAAAAAGTTTAAGGTAATTAAGATTGTGTATTGAGAGTCATAATTTGATAACGCGAACTTCAGCGTTGGCCATGCGGGGAATCTCCTGCATGGCTTTTTTATGATATACGGCTTGAATAGCCTTGTTGATGATACCATGTCCTACAGCAAGCACCACCTTGTCTGGAAATTCGGCTTTTACGAAATCGAGGAATCGCAGTGCACGGGCTTTCAGTTCATCAAGACTCTCAATATCATCGGGCCATACCTCTCCTTTCAAATCTGGTATAAAACGACCTGTAAAACTGCCCCAGTCACGCTCACGCAGCAAGGGAGTCTGCACCACCTCTTTCCCTCTTGGAGCAGCAATAATACGACAAGTGTCCACCGACCGTTTCAAGTCGCTGCTCACAAAGACGTCAATCAGTGTGTCTGCAAACTGGGAAGCCAGCTCCTGCGCCTGACGGACACCTTCATCCGTCAGTTCTCCCTGCGTCTGTCCTTGCATGATTTGATTCAGATTATCCACGGTCTGTCCGTGGCGAATCAGGTATAATTTTGTCATGTCGGGCACAAAATTACGAAAATAATTGGATTTATCAATGGGATTTATTATTTTTGCATCAAAATTACACCTTATGAGAATCATACAGAGTTCCATATTCCGTGCCCTGCTGGCCATTGTGTTCGGCTATCTACTCGTAATGTACCGAAACGAACTGCTCCATTGGACCACTATCGCCTTTGGCGGTCTTTTCTTCCTTTCCGGGCTTATTTCAATCATTGCCTACTACGTGGAGAAACGGCGGGCCATGAATATTGCCGACCGTCTGCAGGCCATGTCAGAGTTGCGGGGTGATGAGATGGAAACTCCTACTGAAGAAGGCATTAAGCGTTCGCTCCTACCCGCTTTCCCCATCGTGGGAATAGGCAGCATGGTACTTGGTATCATTCTTGCGATTATGCCCACAACCTTTGTACACGGCATGATGTATGTCGTTTCAGGACTGCTGGTACTAGGAGCCCTGAATATGATGTTCAATCTGGCTATGGCCCACAAGTTTGCTTCCATCGGAGCTGGTTATTGGGTGATGCCCATCCTACTCCTTGCCTTAGGTGTGGCGATGATCGTAAAACCTGATCTTTTTGCCTCCATGCCTTTCCGCATTCTTGGCTGGGCACTCATTGTATATGGAGTGATAGAGTGTATCAATGCCATCAAGATCAGCCAATGCCATAAGCAATACGATCGAATTCAGGCAGCACAACAGGCTGCAGCCAAAGCAGAAATAGAGGACGCGGTAATCGTGGAAGACAACCTGCCATCCACCAACACCTAACACCCATCACCTAACACCCAATCAAAAAATGACCATCATTGGAATTGCAGGAGGTACGGGCTCCGGAAAAACCACCGTAGTAAAGAAAATCGTTGAAGCATTGCCACCTCATTGCGTGGCTGTGGTTCCACTTGATTCTTATTATAACGACACGACGGGAATGACACCCGAAGAACGACGTCAGATCAATTTCGACCACCCGAACGCATTCGACTGGCAACTGCTCCACAAGCAGATAGCCCAACTGAAACGTGGCGAAGCCATTGAGCAGCCCACATACAGCTATGTGGAAAGTAACCGCCAGAAAGAAACCGTTCATGTGGAGCCCAAGCCTGTTATCATTATTGAAGGTATCATGACGCTCGTTGACCGGAAACTGCGCAACATGATGGACTTGAAAATCTTTGTGGATACCGACTCTGATGAAAGGCTCATCCGTAACATCCTCCGTGACGTCGTAGAACGTGGTCGTACTGTAGATATGGTTCTCAACCGCTATTTGGCAGTTTTGAAGCCCATGCATGAGCAGTTCATCGAGCCCACCAAGAAATACGCTGACATCATCATCCCGCAAGGTGGCGAGAACCTGAAAGGTATCGGTATCATCTGCAAATACATTGAGACCATTACCGAAAAGGAACACTTGGGATAAGCTCCGCTAAAGAAGTCCTATCTCTTGAAACATACGTAAATAGAACGCAGCCTTGCGTTCTATTTTCATAGGATAGGCACGGGAACTGCTAGGCATCCGGTAAAAACGTAACGGTCGGTCCTCAAATACGAATTCCGTAAACCCACCCACTTTGGGCTGCACAATCTGGAAATGAGATGTGAATACATCCGCGGCTTTCTGTCCCGTCACCACAACAGCCCGGCATTCAGGAATCTGTCGCAACAAAGCATCCAGGTCGGTGGGAGTCACCACCTCCAGATCCTTATCTGCGGCTGTTCCCGTAGTTCGGACCACGGCTGATGCTGTATCAAAGAGAGCAACGCCTTTCTCGGTGAGAAAATCCACCAACAGCTCTTTACGGAAGGTTTTCTGCAAGGAATCCACAAAATAGTCCTTGTTTCCGAAAAAACAAAGACCATAGATTCTCCACATGTCGTTGATATAGTTAGGATAAAAGAAATCCATCGACCAGCGCTTACGGGCTGGTGGAAAACTCCCCAACATGAGTAAGCGCGCATGCTGGGGAATAAAAGGTTTCAAAGGGTGCTGTTCGATGTCAGCAGACTGTATTTCTTTATCCATTTTTAAAATCCCTTCCTTGGGAGGGACATAGGTGGGCTTTTACTTCTGTTCCTTCACCAGATAGACAATTGTAGGCAGGTGGTCACTATAGCCGTCAAGCCATACGCCACCTGCATGGGTACGCTTAGGATTACCCTTATAGCGTCCTTCTGTCTGGAACAGGTAGTTACGACGGAAAATCTGGCACTTCCAATATTTCAAAGAAGAGTAGTCTTTCTTCCCTTCAAGGTCAAGGATATTGGGAGTCATCAGAATCTGGTCGAACAAGTTCCACGAGCCGCCATAGGCCAGTGTTCCCTGTCCTTCCTTCACCAAAATATTATACCAGGGGTTATACATGTCGCCTTCTTTCACATCCTTGATTTCAGCCTTTCCGCGAAGTCCTTCGGTCACACTCTTGTTCGTGGGGTCATCGTTAAGGTCGCCCATCACGAAAATCTTGTTGTCGGGATTCTTGGCCAAGAGGTCTTCCACAATCTTATGCACTTGTTGGCCTGCCCATTCACGACGCTCTGAGCCACTGAAACGACTGGGCCAGTGACACACGATGATGGTGACGGTTTCACCTGCCAGTTTTCCGGTAATGGTAAGGAATCCACGGGTGTGGGACACATTCTCAGGTACATCTGTTCCGCCTATGGCGAATCTCACGGGCAACGTGTATCTTACCCTAACAGCCACTCCGTCCTTCACGCCCTGCTCCCAGTCTTTCATTTCGCTTACAGCACGCAGAGCCTCAGCATCAAGTAAAGGATGAACGCCCTTTATCACCTTGGGATTCACAACTTTACCATGCTCATTAACAACAAACTGTACGAGTACCCTTCCCTCGATTTTATCTTTGGCAGCGGCTGTCGGATACTTCACTTCTTTCTGCAGCCACTTCATCAACTCTGCCATACCCCCAGGATATTTCGGTAACATATCCGGTTTTAAAACATCAACAACAGTCGGGTCTTTCTCAACAGCATCGGCCACAGCCTGTTCCTCATTCGACAGACGAAGCTCATCTGCAGCTTCCTCTTCCGTTTCCTCTTTTACGTCTTTCTTATAGTAATAATGATAGACGGTATCGGTAGGCGTGAACAGTGCAGGATTGTAGAGCAAAGCCACATCAACGCCACGCTGGTCGGGACCCTCTATCAATATATATTTATATCCGCGTGCGCGAAGAGGCTCTTCTGCAGTCAGATCATCAAGAGCCTTGGCATTCTCCACCTCAGAGAGTCCGATGATGGCACACCCTACATTCGGCAGCACGTCAGTGCCCAGATCCGCCAATGCTCTGGACATATTACGGAGTTTGCTCTTATATTTGCGTGCATTCCATCGGTTAGAACCATTGGGAAGATACTCAAAATCGCGTTTTCCCACATCATGACAAGTGTCAAACAAATTCTCTTGGTTATAGAACCCCACTCCATAAACGGAGAATTTCTTCTGTGCCGAGGCATTCATAGCCACTATGCACATGATTGTAATTAATAATAGTCTTAGATTTTTCATTTTCATCACTGTTCATGGTTTATGTTGGCAAAGATAGCACAAATCGAACACAATTCAAAATAAAATACAAAGTTTTTTATTTAATTGTTGAGATGCAGTCTATCTTCTAGAAAGATAGCATAAATCAAAGACAATTCAAAATAAATTTCTGATTTTGTTTTGAATTTATAGTAAAATACATTATCTTTGCCAACATAATTACTAACATATTTAATCTATTATGCAGAAAAAGTTTATACTGGCAGCAATTGCCTTGTGCTATGCTCCGCTCACTTTCGCTCAGACGACAGTGACTCAGCCTGACGAACAAGCCAACAACGCTGTCATCAACGAGTCTGCTTTCACCTTTACGGAAGCACAATTGGGTGAAGATGACAACGTTTCCCAAAACGTGACCATCATTGGCTCTAACAGTAATGCTTATGCCAGCGAGGTGGGTTATCGTTTCAGCGCAGCAAGGTTCAAATACAGAGCCTTTGGTGCGAAATACAACGAAATCTACATCAATGGAAACCCGGTAAACGACGTGGAAAGAGGAGAATTCCGCTATTCCTTCGTGGGAGGTCTGAACAACCAGACACGCGGAGTAGAGGCGGCACTTCCTTTCGAGAACAACACTTTTAGTCTGAGTTCCATGGCCGGCAGCAACAACTACAACTTCCGTCCGAGTGCCATGCCAACAGGTCACAGAATATCGTTGGCCGGTGCAAACCGCAACTACACCTTCCGCGGAATGTACTCCTACAATAGCGGTCTTTCCGAGAAAGGATGGGCATTCTCCGCCGGTCTAACCTACCGCTGGGCAAACATGGAGACGGCACAGACAGAAGGTACTTTCTACAACTCCCTTTCCTACTTCCTCGGTGTGGAAAAGGTAATTGGTGACGGAACACACGCTATCTCCTTCGTCACATGGGGTAACCCGACGGAACGTGCCGCACAGGCAGCATCTACCGACGAGATGTACTGGCTGGCCAACAACAACTTCTACAATCCCAACTGGGGTTATCAGGACGGGAAGAAGCGTAATTCGCGTATTATCCATGACTTTGCACCAGCCGGTCTTCTCACATGGGACTATAAGATTGATCTCAACACAAAACTTACCACGACACTCTTGGGTAAGTACTCCATGTTCAGCAGTTCACGACTGAACTACAATAACGCCACCAATCCGGCTCCCGACTATTACAGCCTGATGCCCAGCTATTATTATAATGTATGGGAACATACAGGAACTGATATCGACCTGGACAACTGGAATGCTGCTTACAACTACCTGAGTGCATCAAAGGCAAACCGCCAACTCAACTGGGACAAGATGTACTACGCCAACCGCATGGCCAGCATCCAGGGAGCCGATGCCATGTACTATCAGCAGGCTTACCACGACGACCAGTTCTCCCTGAGTCTCGCGAGCATTCTGGACAAGCAACTCACCAACACCTCAAAACTGAATGCCGGTATCAGTCTCTCCACCAACACGGGCTTCCATTACCAGACGATGGAGGATCTGCTCGGTGCCTCCTCATTCCACAATATCAACACCTACGTGGTGGGAACTTTCGCAGAGAATTCCGACCAGGTACAGTATGATATGAACAATCCCAACAGCGTGGTTCGTGAAGGCGACCGCTTCGGCTACGACTACAATATCCTTGTGAACAAAGCCAATGCATGGGCTGTCTTTTCCAAGGATTTCCGCAAGGTGCATACTTTCATTGGAGGACGTATCGGCGGACAGACGCTTCAACGCGATGGTAAGATGCGCAACGGACTTGCTCCGGAAAATTCTTACGGCAAAAGCGAGACTGCAAAATTCCTGGACGGTGGCGGCAAGGCCGGAGCCATTTGGACTATCGGACGCGGACACATGTTGAACGCAGGTGTAGGTTTCGAATGGAAAGCACCTCAGGCACGCAATGCTTTCTCTGCCCCACAGGTTAACAACGACTTTACGACTAACCTGAAAAACGAGAAGATATTCAGCTCTGAAATCGGTTATCAGTACCAGACTTCATGGCTGCACGCCAATCTGATCGGCTACTATAGCCGTCTGACTGACGTCTCGGAATACAGCATGGCTTATAGCGACATCCAAAATTCATTCTCCTACATTTCACTCACGGGTATCAACAAGGAATACTACGGTTTGGAGTTGGGCATGAAGTTCAAGGTGACTTCTGAGTTCGACATCAAGACCCTGGGTACCATCAGTGAGGCGAAATACACCAACAATGCCAACGTCCGCTATATGCTTTCCAACAGCGGTGCCTATACCGACGATATCTGCGTGAACAAAGGAATGCGTGAAGGCGGCACACCACTCACGGCTGCCAGCATTGACCTGAGCTATCATGCAAGCGGTTGGTATATTGACCTCATTGGCAACTACTTTGACCAGATTTACCTCTACTATTCGCCCATTACGCGATTCTACAACGACTTCCCAGATCCTGACAACGACGGCGTTCGTGATCTCTCCACCTTAGCTCCTCAGGCCAAAGGCAAAGGCGGATTCATGCTTGATGCCTCTATCGGCAAGAGCGTCTATCTGAAGAAGGGTTCACTGAGTATCAACCTCATGCTCACCAACATCCTGAACAACATCAAGATTGTAACAGGTGGTATGGAGCAGAACCGTCGTGACAAAGACGCGCAGGGCGAAGACATCCGTACCTACAATTTCTATAACTCTCCGAAGAAGTTCTATGCAAATGGAACCAACGGTATGCTCATCGTCACTTACAAATTCTAAATCCGTAGCAATATGAAAAGTATCAAATATATTCTGATAGCAGCCGTTTGCGCGCTATTCTCTTCCTGTATGGACGGTGACTGGGAGGAGCCGTATCTCTCACCCTATCTCTATGGCAACAGAAACATCACGGAAAACAATGTCATCACCATTGCCGAGCTCATAAAGAAATATCCCAACGTGTTCGCGAGTACCGACCAGAACGCGGAAATAACCGAGGACATTCAGATCAAAGCCCGCGTAACAGGCAACGATGTGGGTGGCAACCTCTATAAGCAGATTGCCATTCAGGATGCCTCAGGGGCGTTGCTCGTAGCCGTCAATCAGAATGGAATGAACGGTTACCTGCCTGAGGGTCAGGAGATTCTCATCGACCTGAAGGGACTTCATATCGGCGGCTACCGCAAACAACCCGAACTGGGAGCTCCCTATAACGGCACAAGCATCGGACGTATGTCAAAGGATATCTGGCAGCAGCACTTCAAGATTGTGAGCAGTATCAATGAGATTGATCCCGATGCCATCCAGCCCGTGGAGTTCACCAGCGATTTTGCCAAGGACTACAACAACAACTGCGGAAAACTCGTGGTGCTGAAAAATGTGCATTTTTCCAATGCTGACGGAACAAGCACCCTGACCACAGGAACCGCAACAGGTGGTAACTTTGTGAACCAGACGTTGAAGGAGTTTGGCAGCAATGTGGTTATCCGAACAAGTACTTATGCTGACTTTGGAGCCTTGGTGATGCCTAAGGGAGCCGTTACAATCACCGGTATCGCCACACGCTACAACAACACTTGGCAAATATTGATTCGCAAGACCAGCGACATCAAAATCGTAACTTATTAAGGAGTAAAAACAAAAAAGAATCAACAATATGAAAAAGATTATCTATTCAATGTTAATGCTGGCTGCGATGTTCACATTCACAGCCTGTGAGGACGTACCCATGCCTTACGACATGCCAAGTGCTGCTTCCGAAACAGATGAACCAGAACCACTACTTGTGGGAGACGGCACAGCAGCAAGCCCCTATTCTGTAGCAAGTGCGCTTTACCTCATTAAAGAAGGAAAGATTACCGAAGATAATGTTTACGTGGAGGGTATCATCTCGAAAATAGACGAAATAGACACCACCACCAAATTTGGCAACGCCACTTACTACATCTCCGATGACGGAACAACTGCGAACCATTTGGAAGTTTATCGTGGATACAGTCTCGGCGGAGCTAAATTCAAGAGTGATACGGAAATCAAGGTCGGTGACAAAGTTATCGTCTATGGACAATTAGTTTATTTTAACCAGAAGACACCCGAGTTTACTCAGGGAAATTACATCTACTCTCTCAACGGACAAATTGCCGGTGGCGGCGAGACTGGTGAAGCCAAGGGAACTGGAACAAAGGATGACCCGTTCAATGTGGCTGCTGCCATAGCCAAGTGTAAGGAGATTGGCACTACACCTTCTACCGACAAGTACTATGTCAAGGGAATAGCTCAGGAAGACGCCACTGCCGATGCTTCGTATAACAATATTACTTTCGACATAGCAGACACAGAAGGTGGCGCGAAGTTCAAATGCTTCCAGGTGAAAGGCACCGACGGAAAACCATTACCCTCAGGCTTCACTATTAAGAAGGGCGACGAAGTGGTGGTCTATGGTCCTATCTACAACTATAAGGGCAATACCCCCGAGACCGCAGGTCAGAGTGCGGCTTACATTGTAAGTGTCAATGGCAAAGCCACTGGCGAAGGGGGTGGTGGAGGTAACACCCCGTCAACAGATGCCAAGAAAGTAACCGTAGCAGAATTCAATGCTGCTGAAGTAAACGAAAACGTATGGTATCAACTCACGGGAACCGTGGAGAACCTCAAGGACGGTGACCAATACGGCAACTTTGACCTTAAGGACGAAACAGGTTCTGTATATGTCTATGGACTGCTCTCCGAAAAGGGAGGCGAGAAAAAGAAGTTCCAGGATCTTGCAGCAGCCAAGGGCATTAAGAATGGTAGCAAGATTACCATCATCGGTACACGCGGTGTCCACAATGATAAGATTGAAGTCATGAATGCCTACTTTGTAAGCATCGAAGGTGGTGGCAGCTCTAGCGAGCAAGGCGGAGGTAGTTCCGATGAAGCTTCATCGGGTGATAACGGAACGTTTGAGTCATGGAGCGACAATATACCTACCAACTGGAAGACGACCTCAACAGCAGGAAATGCAACACTCTCTCAGAGTAGCGATGCCCACGGTGGCAGTTATTCCGTAAAAGTGGGAGGTATTTCGAGTGCCAACAAACGATTAGGGTATAAGGAACTGCAGCTGAAGGCTGGTTCATATACACTAAAATTCTATGCTAAGGCCGCCACGAGCACAGGTGCTTCAGTGCGTCCTGGTTATGTTCCAGTAACCGACGGGGCTGTTGGCAATTATACTTATGGAGACTATGTCAACGATATCACCAACACCAGTTGGGTAGAAGTGACACATTCTTTTGACTTGGCTTCCGATGGAGTTTACTCCATTGTTATCATGAATTCCAAGACTCCAGGCGGCGATGTCTTAATTGACGATGTGACGCTCTTCAGAGGCAGCACACAAATCATCAAATAAAAATAATTCCAGAAATATTTGGCGGGCTGCGAAATTCTTTGTAATTTTGCAGCCCGAAATATATTTAATTAATTAATAAACAAGAAAATGAAAAAAGGTATTCATCCCGAAAACTATCGCCCCGTCGTGTTTAAGGACATGTCCAACGGCGATATGTTCCTCTCACGTTCCACATGCAAGACTACAGATACAGTGGAATTTGAAGGCGAAACTTACCCAGTGGTAAAACTTGAAATTTCTAACACTTCTCACCCGTTCTACACTGGTAAGAGCAAGCTCGTTGATACGGCTGGTCGCGTTGACCGCTTCATGAGCCGCTATGCTAAGAGCACCAAGAAGTAATATCTTTATTCAAGATAAACAAACAAGCGGAATGCGTCAGCGTGTAGTTGCATATGCACGCTGGCGCATTTCCTTTTCGCTAAAATCTTCAACTATGCAATACAAACACCTCCTCCCGGCCCTCATCCTCACGCTTGCCGTCGCTGCTTGTAGTGATGACGACAAACTGCCGCATATTGATGATAAGCAGCAGGCCTCCACAGATAATAAGAATCAGAACCCTGCCACTGTCTCAGAATGGCAACGCCTAGAGGTACCAAGAATTAAAAACAATGCTGATAACGTTGTCTTAGTTCGAACTGTGCCTACCTACGGTGTGAACTACATCCTGGAATATGACCGGAAGAAACGCTCTCAGCGATGGGCATGCTTCCAGTGGTACGACGGCAATAGCGGTACTGGCTGGAACCGTAACAACTGGAATTACGAAACGAGTAATCCTTGGGTTAAGCTCAACTTAGACACCTATGGTTATGCAGATCCTTTCCAACCAGATCCTGACCTGCCTCTTGAAGAAAGGACGGAACTTGAGGAGTATTATACTATTCCTTACCAACGAGGACATATCGTGGCTTCGGCGGACCGTGTAAACTCCAAGGAGGCTAACCTTCTACCTTTCCAACATCATGCCTCAAAGGAAATCACTCAACGAAGGCATCTGGCAGGACATGGAAAGCCAACTGCGCACATGGAACAGCAAAAAGAATAAGCCCTACCGCGAAACGCTGTATGTCTGCAAGGGCGGAACCATTGACGATGGCAAAATCAACAGCACGACAGCCACAGGTCTCATCGTGCCGAAATACTTCTTCATGGCCATTATGGCGAAAGTTTCCAACAACAACTACAAGGCCTTGGCTTTCTGGGTAGAACATACATCCACAAATGAGAAAGGCAGACCCCTGAAAAACTACGTAAAGAGCATAGATGAGTTGGAACAGCTCACTGGTATAGATTTTTTCTGTAACCTGTCCGACGATATTGAGGATAAAGTAGAGAAATCCTATACGCTTTCCGACTGGGGATTATAAACAACAGAAATAAGAAAAAGCCACTTGGTCCGC
>ONFE01000147.1 GCA_900316985.1 uncultured Prevotellaceae bacterium | reverse complement strand
CTTCCGGCCTTCGCGTGAGAACATACCCTATCTCATCTGCCGCCAGATCGTGCGTGAGAACTCCGAAGCCACCGACCGTCACGGTTGCGGCATCGTGGCCCAGCCCGCAGAGGGTGGGGGGACCCAGTTCATCATCACCATGGCGAAAACGCACGAGCGCAGTTCGTAAACTTGCAACTTGGATCTTGAATCCTGAATCCTGAAACTTGAATTTTCGTGCAAGTCGAATGCAAAAGAAAACTTGTTTTCATTTTGCTGAGACGCCGCCGAAAATCACGAATGAAATTCGTAAACCTGAAACCAAAAGATATATGGACAATTTCAAAGTAATCATCGTTGAAGACGTAGCCCTCGAACTGAAGGGCACAGAAGGAATCTTCCGTAATGAAATCCCCGAGGCTGAAATCATCGGAACGGCCGAGAATGAGACCGCCTACTGGCGACTCATCAAGCAGCAGCAACCCGATCTCGTGCTGCTCGACCTCGGACTGAACGGCTCCACCACCATCGGCGTGGAAATCTGCCGTCAGACCAAGGAGGCCTACCCCAAGATCAAGGTGCTCATCTTCACAGGCGAGATTCTCAACGAGAAACTCTGGGTTGACGTGCTCGATGCCGGATGCGACGGTATCTGCCTGAAGAGCGGCGAACTCCTCACCCGTGGCGATGTGCAGAGTGTCATGTCGGGCAAGCGCATGGTCTTCAACCAGCCTATCCTCGAGAAAATCATCGACCGCTTCAAGCGTAGCGTGGGCAGCCAGATGATGCGCCAGGAAGCCTTGGTAGACTACGAGATTGACGAGTACGACGAGCGTTTCCTCCGCCATCTCGCCCTCGGCTACACCAAGGAGCAGATCACCAATCTCCGCGGCATGCCCTTCGGCGTGAAGAGTCTGGAGAAGCGCCAGAACGAACTCGTTCAGAAACTCTTCCCCGACGGCAATGGCGGCATGGGCGTCAATGCCACCCGCCTCGTGGTGCGTGCCTGTGAGCTCCGCATCATCGACATCGACAACCTCCAGCCTGATGCAGAATAAGAGGACTGACGGATGAAGGTAGTAAGGCTGTGTATCGTTCTGGGAGCGCTTCAGGTGCTCTTGGTGCTTGCATCGTGGCTGGTGACGGCCGTGATGCCCGAGACCTCCGTGCGCTCATTGCTTTCACCCGAAGGCATACGCTGGTTCTTCGGCCATTTCACCGAGAACATGGCCCAGCCGCTGCTGGTCTGGATTGTCCTTCTCTATGTGGCCTTCAACGCTTACCGTCGGGCAGGTCTCCAGCATGCCATGTCGCTGCTGCTGAAGGGAGAGCGGCTAATGCTCCGTCAGCGTTCCGCCCTGTGGCTCGTCCTCATCGTCGTGGGAGCCATCGTGGCCGTCATCGTGATGCTCATCGTCCTGCCCAATCCCCTTTTGGCCAGCGTCACGGGCAGTCTGTTCCCCTCCAGTTTCTCCTCAGCCTTCATTCCCATCGTGGCCTTTCTCGTCTTCATCGGGAGCATCACCTATGCCATGGCCACCGGTCAGTTCCGCAATTTCCGCCGTCCCTATCAGAGCCGTCTTTCCGTCTGGCTCCTCGTCTATATCCTAGCGATGCAGCTCTACCAGAGCCTTCGTTTCGTCTTCGGATATTAACCATTGGAAGCCTTGTTTCCACCCATTGGAAGCAAGGCTTCTACTTGTTGGAAACGATGCTTCCACCCATCAGAAGCAAAGCATTCGCTTGAATGGTTTTTTAAAAAGAAAAACAAGAAAAAGCGGCAAAGTAGGGAGGGGCGGTAGAGGGATCATAGAGGGTTTAAAGGCCTATTGTCTACCAGTAACAGCTTAAAAAACAACAGCTTACATCAATCATAGAGGGGATAGAGGGTTTGTTTTCATTTTTCGCTTATGGAGATATAAACCTAAAACAGCCAAAACATCATCCGCTGCCCTTCAAAGTATCATCCGCCCGACTCCAAAACATCATCCGCCCGAATGCAAAGTATCATCCGCCCAAAAGTCAAAATGCGATTTTTAAGATATAAGAGTGTAGGGTGTAGGGTGTGTACCCTTTTTCCGCAACTTTTTATAAAACATAATAATCTAAAGCTGTTGGTTTAGTGATATCGTATTTCATTGTAAATCAGT
Organism: uncultured Prevotellaceae bacterium; assembly: GCA_900316985.1. GTDB lineage: Bacteria > Bacteroidota > Bacteroidia > Bacteroidales > Bacteroidaceae > Prevotella. Next base: position 58 of record ONFE01000147.1, on the reverse strand, counting down.
TTGTTAGATATTCTTCTTTCGGCCATCAATTCCAATTCCAGTTATTCCAGTTATTTAT
>ONFE01000024.1 GCA_900316985.1 uncultured Prevotellaceae bacterium | reverse complement strand
CCCAACTCCACAAAGGGAATTCCGGCTTCGCGTAACTGACCACGCACCACATCGAGCAATCCCGATTTCTCAGCACTCTTGCCTCCATAATGGAGTAAGAGTTTCGTACCGCCATACTTCTTCACCAAAGCAGCAATCCGTTGCTCACTATTTTTTCCAAAAACCACCTCAGTAGGTGCATGATAACTAAAATCTACCATTGTCAAATTAGTTTTATTGTTATTACTATTTTTCCACAAAGTCGAAAGAAACTATTTTCTTGTGCCAAAGATACAAAAAATAAACGAAAACACTTCAAAAAAGAAACGGAATAATGAGGTTTCGTCTACCTCTTTATCCCGTTTGTATCTTTTTATTTCCATTTATAATTATTCCGCCACAAATTGGGTAGGAATCGGTCGTAAAGCAAATGTCTCCAAGTGACTAAGTCATGTGCTCCTCCACCACCAACATAATAGTCGTTCTTCACGCCTAACTTGTCGAGTTGTTCATGCAAACGTTCATGACGTGCCATGAAGCCTGTCTCGTAAGTTCCACCGCCGATGAAGAGATAGTCTATGCGATCATTGACATCAGGCTCATTGACAACCGGGGTTTCAGAAAGATCAATGGCAGCAGAAAGAATTCCCATTGACCCAAAGACATCCAGATTGCGAAGTGCCACATACTGCGTCATACGTCCACCCATGGAAAGTCCGCTCAAAGCGCGTGCATGCTTGTCCTTGATCACACTGTAATGAGACTCCACAAAAGGAATGACACACTCCAGCAGTTCACGCTCCACCAAAGGAAAGGCTAGTTCTGTATGCTTCGGATGACTCCGGGTGACCATCTGGTCATTGGGGAAGCAGACAATCATTTCACGGGCTTTTCCTTCAGCAATGATATTGTCAAGAATGAAGTTGGCGCGTCCATGCATCACCCATGTCTCCGTGAGGTCACCGGAACCGCCCATCAAATAAAGTACAGGATACTTTTTCTTCGGGTCATAGTTGGCGGGTGTATAGACCATCATATCACGTAGGCCATTAGTCACTTTTGAGAAATAATAGTGCGTGGTGATGCTTCCATGGGGCACATCGGGTTTTGGATCATACCATGTTGGTTTGTCACCGTGAACAAACAGCATGCTGAACGAAGGCATGGCGGCATGACCCGTGAACTCGTTGTTGGCATCAATATTCTGTACACCGTCTATAATGATGTAATAGAAATAAATCTCTGGAATCAGCGGACCTAAGGTCAATGTCCACACGCCGTCGTCACCTTTGGTGAAATCAACACGCTTACGTGCCTCCTTACCCACAAACATAGAACCTGTGAGTTGCACACTCTTGGCATCGGGAGCCTTTACCCGGAATATGACTGTATGGTCATCACGAACCTCCGGAGAGAGCACCTGAGTGCTGAAAGGCAGAATCCCCTCTGTATTACGCTGCGGGTCATATTGGATATTAACACGTGTCTGCTGTGCCAAAGTTGGCACTGCTACCAGAAGGAGCAGTGCCATCAACATATATTTTCTCATTTGAACAATTCTTTTGCAGTCAGTTCCAGATAGTCGCGGCAGTTCATCCACGTGTGTCCACCACCAGGATTGTAGAAAGTATGTTTCAGTCCCTGGTCTGTAAGATATTTCTCAAATCCACGGGAAGCCTGAATGAGGAAATCGTCACGACCCGTACCAAGGAACATGAATTTCAACTTGCTCTTAAGCTCGCTGATGGGAGCATAGGTACCATTGGTAAAATTCATTTCATACTCGTTACCGAAAATAGCAGGAGCATAGGCAGCCACATAATGGAAGAGATCGGGATTGCCGAAGCCTGTTGCTAAAGTTTGACGACCACCGAGTGAGAATCCGGCAATGGCACGATGGTCTGCATCGGTAAGCACATTGTAATTCTGCTCTATAAAGGGAATGACGTCTTTCGTGATTTCATCCGCTACACGCTTGGTGTCCATGGGGTTGTACATCTTTTCCTTGCCTTGCAGTATCAGTTCGGGGTATGGATTAGCGTAAGGCATCACGACAATCATCCGCTTGGCTTCGCCTTGAGCTATGAGATTATCAAGAATGTTGTTCATGTGGCCTACCTTGAACCAGGTCTCGTAAGTATCGGTCATACCGTGGATAAGATAAAGCACGGGGAGCTTCTCATTGCCCTGAGGATCATAACCAGCGGGCGTATAGACACACATCGGACGGTCAATGTCGAAGTTCTTGGAGTGATAGAAACGGTAGGAAACCTTACCCTGTGGCACACGCTGAATGTCTTGTACTGAAGGCTGTGGTCCACGCACATCACAAAGATTGCCTTTAAAATTCTCATTGGGGAAGATGAGCACATTGTTGGGGTCGTTCATCTGTGTACCATCCACGATGAAGCTATAGGGATAGATATCGGGTTGCTCTGGAGTTACAGTAATACTCCAGATGCCATCGGCTTCTTTCTCCATAGGCTTGTTTCCGTTGAACATCTGGCATTCCAATTCCACTTTCTGAGCTTCAGGAGCCTTGAAACGGAAAGTGACGGAACCGTCTTTATTGTATTCGGGAGAAACAATCGGTTTGGGGAACATGCGGGCCATTACGCCCGGGGTGAACTGCTGATCCTGACGGGGGGCAGGAGCATCCACCTTCTCGTTGCCCACAGGACTGCTCTTAGCCACCTTGTAAGGATCATCCTGGAAGAGCAGGCGAAGTGAACAGTTGAGGAAATAGCGGGCATTCATCCAGGTGTGACCGTGTTTGTCGTTCGTAAACACCTTGATATTCTTAATCTGATGCTGGTCAAGATCGTCCATGAAACGTTTGGCGTTACCATAGAGAAAATCGTCGGTGCCCACACCTAACCAGAAAAGTTTAATCTTACTGTTCAATGCCTTTGCATCATCAAGTTGTCCGGGGCGCAGCATTGTGAACGAACTATATGAACAAAGATGAGAAAAACGGTCGAGATTGTTCAGGCCTATACTCAACGCCTGATTGCCACCACGTGAGAAACCTCCAATTGCACGATGGGCAGCATCGTTGATGGTACGGTAGTTCTTCTCTACAAACGGCATCAGGTTGTCTAGGAAATCCTTGCCGAAAAGATCGAACTGCACAGGATTGCTGTCACCCTGCCCCATCAGACGGGAAGGATTACCGTAAGGAAGCACGATAATCATCTCCTTTGCAGCACCCTCTGCTATGAGGTTATCCAGAATGAAGTTCATCTTACCCACCTTGAAATAAACCTCTTCGGTATCGGTCGTACCGCTGATAAGATACATAACAGGATATTTCTTCTTGGAGTCCTTATCATACGTAGGCGGTGTATAAACAATGGCATTACCAAACATACCCATCGCATCAGACCAGTAGTTCACATAGTCCACTTTACCATGAGGCACATTCTTGAGCGCATGAATGAGGTTCCCGTCTCCGCGCATATCAAGCAGACTGTTCTTAAAGCCTTCATTGGGGAACCACTCAGCATTCTGGGGATCCATCACCTGATGACCGTCAACAATGAAACAATAAGGATAAATGTCGGGAACTGTCGGGCCGAGCGTGACGGTCCACACATTGTTTTCACCTTTCTTCATCTCATGGCGGCCAGCAAACTGCACATCGACCATCACCTGTTTGGCATGTTCATTCTGATAGTTAAACGTTACAGTATTGTCAGGATTCACAACAGGAGAAGGCGCAGGAGCAGGACGTCCTGGCTGAGCATTTGAAGGAATGAGGACGGCTGTCATCCAGAACAGCATTGCCCACTTTTTAATGGAATACTTCATCTTTTTAGTTAGATTTATGTGTTACGTTTTTATATATTTTCTTTGGATTTGAAAGTTACATCATCTGCCACCAATCCCAAATGAAAAGATCGGTTTTAGCATTACCCTTGAATACAAAGACAAGGTCATGAATGCCACTGGGGTTCTTCAACTTGCATGTGGCTTTCCGGGTTCCTGAGAGGGCAAGGGTACCCACAAGTGGTCCGTCGGCATTGTCAAGGTGCACTTCAATCGTACTGCCTTTCTTTGCTGATGCTACACTCGCCATAAACTTCTTTGCACCTTTCTTGCCAAAATCAACATTGCGAAGCGTAAGTGTCTCGCCATCATCTATATTGCAAAGTTGAATGCTTTTGGGGAACGTAGCCGACTCAACGGTCTTCAATCCAAAGCCCCATGACATTGTTTCAGCCTCCACCTTTTGATAAGGATTGAAAGTAGCCACTGGATTCAGCACATTCTCACGGAAATAAGGGAGTTCCTGAATGGTGCCATCGGCATTATACCGCATCTCTGCACACGACACAGAACGACGCTCAGAATGCTCGTCTGTTATCAAGCGGAGTAAATCATAATTCAGTCCGAACACATAAGAACGACCCTTATAGTCAATAATACCGGGATGATTGCCACGTGTCTTGTAAGTATGGTTCATAATATGACCCTTATACTGCCAAGGTCCTGTAATCTTATCACTCATAGCATAGCCAATACCTTCAGGACAGCAGGTAGATGCAAAAGCTAAATAATAATTCGAATCCTTCTTATAGATCCAAGGTCCTTCTTGATAATCCTTAATATGAGGAAGTTGCTGGATTTCACCCGAAGTGGAAATCATATCCTCATTGAGTTTGATGTAATAGGTATGTGGATTGCCCCAATACATATATGCCTGGCCATCATCATCAATCCATACGGAAGGGTCTATATCATACCAATGTTCTTTCTGCCAGACAAGTGGTTTACCGATAGGATCATGAAAAGGGCCATAGGGAGAATCGGCCACAAGCACTCCGATGCCGTGGCCGTGAATAGGGCAATACATATAGAATTTACCGTTGCGTTCGATGACCTGCTCAGCCCAGGCTCCATTGTCACCGTCGTACCATTTAAAGTCTTTCAAAGAAGCCACCGCACCACGATCCTGCCAGTTCACCATATCTGTAGAGGTGTATAGCAGCCAGTCCTTCATCTTGAACTCATAGCCGCGGGCGTCATCCTCGTCGTGGGTGGTATAGAGAAAAACCTGCCCATCATACACCATTGGTGCTGGGTCTGCCGTGAATTTAGTCTGTACTACAGGCATCTGGGCACAAAACTGAATATAGTCTATCAAGGCAGAACCACTCTCCAACTCCACCCTGATATCAGAAGTTGCTGGTGAAATCTTTTTGGTGAGTTTCTGGATGGTGGACTCAAAATGACCACGGGCAGGAATCTTCACCTTTGCCACACATTCCTTTCCAACCAGAATCCGGACAACGGCACCTTTCTCAGAGCAGGCGTTGACAAGTACCATCTGGGGCTCTACATCAAACTTTACATCATTATATTGTATCCATCCTCCATCAGTCAACAGTGTATTCCACCCCTTAAAGGTATTGACGGTGTCTTGAAACTCTATACTGGCTCCAGTTTCAGAGATAGCAGAATAGCGGTCAATCTGAATGCGCTCAAAGGCATTGGAGATACCCACACCACGCAAAGTTGGCTTCACCTCCTGTATGGTTCCGTCGGGATTAAAGAATAATTTCTCAATCTGTACGGAACGGCGTTTGTCGTCTTTGGGAGAGTAGGCATTATGGTGATAGAACAAATACCACTGACCTTTGTAATTCACAATACTGTGGTGATTGGTCCAACAGCCGTTTGCATGCTCAGCCATGATGAGTCCCTTGTATTCATATGGGCCCATGGGATTTTTGCTCATAGCATATCCGAGAACTTCGGTGTTTTCACGCACATAAGGATACGTAAGGTAGTAGTTGCCGTTGTATTCAAAGGCGAAAGGACCTTCAGCCTGACGACTGGGCAGGCCTTTGAGACAGTTCACCCCGAGCATCTCAAACTCGCGGTCACCCCACTTAACAGTCTCCTTGGGATTGTCGTCGGCAAGTTCCTTCATATTGTCTTTGAGTTTGGCACAGCGCCCTGCCCCCCAGAATATGTAAGCGTTACCGTCGGATGCCAAAAGGACACACGGGTCAATTCCGTTGATTCCCTTGATAGGCTCAGGTTCAGGGATGAATGGTCCCTCAGGACTGTCCGCTATGGCTACACCCACACCAAAACCGCGCATGGATCCAGCAGGAGTAGACGGAAAATAGAAATAGTATTTTCCGTTCCTCTCAACACAGTCAGGTGCCCACATGGAATAGGAGTTGGGCCTTACCCAAGGCACTTTGTTTTGGGTGACAATCATGCCATGGTCAGTCCAGTCGGTAAGATTCTCAGAAGAGAATACATGATAATCCTCCATGCAGAACCAGTCTTGACGCTGTCCCTCTGGAGGTACGATGTCATGCGAAGGGTAAAGGTATACCTTGTTATTGAACACTCGTGCCGTAGGGTCGGCGGTGAACTGATCACGAATAATCGGGTTCTGAGCCATCAACCATCCACAGTTGAGCATCAGCAAGGCGAAAGCCGTGAGTAGTTTCTTCATTTTTTTAATTATCTGATTATTGTTATTTTCTCTTTCGGCAGAATAGCCCCTTTATAACGCCCTACACGCTTACCTTGTTTCAGGCGCTGAGCCTTTTCATCCCAAGTGAAAACCTGAGTTGAGAAATCTCCTTTCTCATAGGCATAGCCATCTCCGGCATCCTGATATAGCGTAAACGAAGTGTCAGCACCTGGATAGACGAGGATCTCCACAGGGGCAGGCGACTCATCTGCATATTCAACATCTGGTCCAAGTGGAAGGATACTACCGTCACGAACAAATAAAGGTATCTGAGAGATGGGGGCATCAACCGTAATCCATTGGTTACCCTCATAATGACGATTTGTATAAAAATCTCTCCAGCCACTTCCCTTGGGTAGATACACCTTACGGGAATTGCCACTCTCAGTCATCGGAGCCACAAGCAGAGAAGGCCCGAACATGAATTCATCCTTCAAATTTAGAACTTTTTCGTCTTTTGGGAAATCGAAAGCAAGGGCACGCGTCATCGTATAACCTTCTTTAGATACACGTGCTGCTACAGAATAAATATAGGGCAACAGCCGATAGCGTAAACGAATGCTGCTCAGAATGCTTTCATAATAGGGCTCTCCTGGATTGCCAAACTGCCAAGGTTCACGAGGTGTTTCGCTGCCATGACTACGCATCACAGGCAGGAACGTTGCAAATTGCAACATGCGGCAATATAGCTCGCGATAGGCTGGATCTTTACAGCCTTCCGGATATTCTCCACGACGGAACCACTGACGTTCCCACGTTTTGGTAAAAAAGGCTCCGACATCAATACTCCAGTAAGGACAACCGGTTGCCATGAAGTTGAGCCCGGCAGGAATCATTTGCGCAAAAGATTTCCATGAAGCATAGGTGTCACCATTCCATGTAATTGTGGAATAACGTTGCTGGCCTGCATAGGAAGAACGTGTCAGGTTGACAACACGCTTAACAGAAGTGGCTGCCCTTTGATGCTCGTAAATGCCCATTGCATGATAGAGCGAAAATAGTTGGCTACGCTCTGCTCCCAATGCTGCACTTAAGGCATCAGTGCTTAGCTGCCAACGCCAATGCTGGTTTGTAGCATCATAATAGTCTGGGAAGGAATTCCAGTCGGCATCTATGGGCTCGGAAGAATCGCACCACCAGGCATCAAAACCATTCTTGAAAAATTCTTTATCTGCATATTGCCAATAGAGGTCACGGGCTGCGGGATTAAAGGCATCATAGACCGTTGTGCCTGGGAAGAGCAAATTGCGGTCACGGAAGTCTTCCCACTGAGGGCTATTCATGGCATTGGGCCAAATGGAGATCATCAGTCGGGCATTCATCTTATGAATGGAATCGGCTAAGAGTTTTTTATCGGGAAAGAACTCTGGAACCATTTTCATCGTTCCCCACTGCCCATTAGGCCAATAATTCCAATCCTGAACAATCATATCCACAGGAATATGCCGTTCACGGAAAGTCTTCAGCGTAGAAAGCAGGTCATCGCTACTTACATAGCGCTCTTTCGATTGCGTATATCCGAACAGATAGCGAGGCATCATCGGACATTCACCCGTCAGCCAGCGGTAACGCTCTACAGTCTTGTCCATCGTGGCTCCTTTCATGAAATAATAATCTATTTCACGGGCTGCATCCAGCATCACGCCATGTTCGTAGTCGTCATAGAACTGCATTGCACAACCGGCATCGAACAGCAGGCCATAACCAGCCGTGGAATTAAGAACCGGTACCATGGCTTTGAGATTATGCTGACAGAGATAAAGCCGCTTGCCACGAAGGTTCATATAGTCTTCCATATGTGAACCAAGACCATAAAGAGCCTCGCCTTTCTGCCATTGGAAATTCAGGAAATAACGCCATGTTGAGCCAATGGTATCCCGACGTGCTATCTGCATCTGCTGTACATCACCGTTGGCCGTATGCACAACAGCCTTCGAACTTTCATCATAACTCACCTTTTCTATCCACCGACGCTGAACCGTTCGAGGCTGAAAAAGATTCTCCGACAATAGCAACTGACCTGACCTGTTATAAAAAGAAACAGCCCCTTTTGTATTTACGCGTACTTCCAAGCTATCAGAAATAATACTTTTCCAGTCTCTCTCCTGGACAACACTTTCAAAAACACTTTGATTGGAATGAGAAATACAAACACCTGTCTTGTTTCCAGCAAATTGTCCATCGGGAGAAAACTGAACCCGAACAATATCAGCACAGACAAAAGAAACTTTTAAGAATCCGCCGTCAACAGGAATCTGCAAGCCATTGGCCTTAGAACTGAAAACGGCAAGAATCAGCAACAAAAATGAAAGACATCTTTTCATCGTATTTCCCTTCCCAACTGTTATCTTTTAATTGTAACACGCTTTAAGTCCTTGTCATTTGAACTGTTGCCAACCATCAAACACCATTCTCCTTCAAGCGGACGCATTGAATTTGTCTGTTCGTCAAACCATTCGAAATCTTCGCTTTTCAGTGAGAAGGTAACGGTCTTGTGCTCACCTGCCTTTAAATTAATACGCTGGAAACCACGCAAGGACTTTGACGGCCCATCTGCATCCGCCAGATACTTCAAATACAGCTGAACCACTTCAGTTCCCTCACGCTTTCCCGTATTGCTCACTTCCACACTGAGCTTGCCATCATTATAGGAAGGGCTGCCAATCTGGAAAGTGGTATAACTGAGACCGAAGCCGAAGGGGAAGAGCGCATCATTGAAATAACGATAAGTGCGCCCTTTCATGGAATAATCCTCAAAGTCGGGCAACTGGCTGCTGTTCTTATAGAATGTAACTGGTAGTTTGCCGCTTGGATTTACGTCACCATAGAGAATCTCTGCGATGGCTGTACCTCCTTGCTCACCAGCATACCATGCTTGGACGATGGCATCACAAACAGAAGATTCCGGTTGGAGGGCTATAGCAGAGCCTGAACAGTTCACATAAACCACGCGTTTACCTGCTTCATGCAGTGCCTTCAGGAAATTACGCTGAACGGAAGGAAGCTCGATATCCGTGCGGTCACCACCCTTGAAACCTTTGATTTCCACGGGCATCTCCTCACCTTCGAGGGCAGGACTGATACCACCCACAAAAATGACTTCGTCATAACCTTTCAACTTCGAGATAGCCTCCTGATAATCTATCGGACTCTCCTTGCCCAAGTCAAACTTGAGGTTTGCATTCCATGTCTGCACATCGGCATAGAGAATCTCAATCTTGTATTCCTTTCCCTTCTCCACAGGAATCACAGTACGTGTCTCCGTGGTGCGCCAAGTATGATGACGTTGCATTGATTTGCCGTCAACAAAAAGTTCGAAATCAGAACAACCTGTCATGGCGAGCAGAATGTTGCAAGTCTCCTTAGCCTTCAAGGTGGTTTCATATTTGGCAGAGAAATCCACGATATTCACACCTGGTCCAAAATTATGGGCACCATAGGTGGTTACATTCACGGGATGAGTTACCTGTATGGAACTCACAGGCTTTCCTTCCCGGGTACGATTATTCCAGAAAGTAGCCTTCATGCCACGTTTTCCTTCAAAAGAGCACTGATCAAACCAACTTTCAAGGGTCTGGTCGTTGGTAAGGTCGCAACCGGCAAAGTATTTCACATTCTTCTTTCCGACCTTTTGCTGAATACCTTCCAGAATGGTCACAGTCTGGTTAGGTGTTCCATTATAGTTACCCCACATCATAGTCTCATTATCGGCATTGGGACCGATGACGGCGATTTTCTTCTTGGAGAGTGGCAAAATGCCGTTGTTCTGCAACAGGACCACACTTTGACGGGCCATATCAAGGGCTATCTGCTGATGTTCCTTACAATTCATCTTGGTGTAAGGAATCTTCGACCAAGACACTAAAGAAGGCTCATCCATCTCGCCCAAGTCAAAACGTCCCTCAAGCAGACGGAGCACATGCTTGTCAACTTCGGCTTCTGTAAGGAAGCCACGACGTACAGCATCGGGAATGCTATTGTAGGCATAACCAAAACCACACTCCACATCTGTTCCAGCCAAAACGGCCTTGGCCGCTGCATGAGTGGCATTGCTGCTACTCTTATGGCTAGTATAGAAATCGCTGACCGCACCACAGTCGCTTACTACCAAATACTTGAATCCCCAATCATCACGGAGAATCTGTTGCAACAAACGGTTGTTACCACAACAAGGATCATCATCGAGCCGCTGATAGGCACACATCACTTCACGGACGTTAGCTTTCTGAACAGTAGCCTTGAAAGCAGGCATATAGGTTTCCCAGAGGTCACGGGGAGTGACATCGGTAAGATTCGCCGTATGACGAGTGTATTCAGGACCGCTATGCACGGCATAGTGCTTGGCACAAGCCCAGAGCTTACGGTATTTGGAATCCTCGGGACCTTGCAAGCCACGAACAACAGCTATTCCCATGCGACTTGTAAGATAGGGATCCTCTCCATAAGTTTCCTGCCCACGGCCCCATCTCGGGTCGCGGAAGATATTCACGTTAGGTGTCCACACAGAAAGACTGTGAAACTTCTCATCTATACCTCCCTTGTCCATACGATGATGGTATTGCGCACGCATTTCCGTAGAGGCAGCATCAAACACTTTATATAAAAGGGCATCATTGAAAGAGGAAGCCATGGCTACCGGTTCGGGGAATACAGTCACATTGCCCATATTGGCTGCACCATGCAAAGCCTCACTCCACCAGAAGAATTTTTTGATACCCAAACGTGGTATGGCCTCCGATTCATCACACATCAAAAGAGCCTTTTCTTCGAGGGTCAAACGGCCAAGTAAATCTTTGGCACGCTCCTGATGACTAAGTGAAGGATTCTGGAAAGGTAGTGTCTGTGCATTCATAGGGGGCGCTATAAGCGCCCCACTAAGACCTACTGAGATAAGACAAAATAAATAACTGATTTTCATGAGGTTGTTTTGAACCGTTGATAATAACTAATAACAAACTGCTGCAAAGATAGGCATTATTATCTTTACAGCAGTCATTTTACGTCTCATGAACTTTTGAAAACGTATCAGATACACTTAATTTAATGAATAAGCATCTGATTACTCTTCTACATCCATCTTCTTGTGGCGTTCACGGGTATATTCTTTCGGAGAAACTCCATAGAAATTCTTAAACATCGTACTAAACGAAGCGGGATTCTGGAATCCTACGGCATACATCACTTCAGTTACATTCTGGTTTCCTGACGACAAGAGATTTGCAGCCTGCTTCAGGCGAATGTTACGGATAAAGTCACGTGGAGTCTGATTTGTCAATTCCTTCAATTTCCGATGCAGATGTGCACGGCTGATACCCACTTCGTCACTTACAAATTCCACGCTGAGTTCCGGGTTATCAATGTTCTTGTTTATCACAGACATCACACGTTCCAAGAGTTTCTCATCGGGTGATTTCAACTGCAAATTCTCTATCTTTTCGGCTACAATACTATTAGCCGAAGCATGCTTGGCCTCTTTCTCCTCCAAGACATGAATCTTGGCCTCATTCAGTTGGGCAGAGTGAATAAACTGTTGAACACGCAGACGTGTCTGCTCTTGCGTTTTGCGGTAACGCAGATAGAACCACAAAGCGGCCACACCCAAGAGAATGTAGAAGAGGAATGCCCAAATGGTGGCATACCAAGGGGCATGTACTACAATTATGAACTCCCGTATTTCACTCTCCGTACCATGGTAAATAGCGCGCACACGTACCTTATATTTTCCGGAAGCCATGTTGCTGAACGACACTTCATTGGTCCCATGATTCAGAGAGACCCACGGTTTACCATCAAAAGAATACTGATAGACAATCTGCTCAGGATTGCCAAAAATCATGGCAGAGAATGCAAGCGTGAATGAATTGTCACGATAACTCAAGTCGAATCGGTCTGCGTGAAGCACTGTTGTGTCACAAACGGTATAAATACCCGATTTCATGTGAGCCACTACTGGTTCTCTTCGAATTAAAAAGTTCACTAATTGTACCTGGAAAGGATGCTGTTTATTCTTGATGTCGCTTGCACGGAAACAAGTGATTCCATTATTACCGCCAAAAACATATTCATCAGCTGACACACAAGCGGCGCCATTAGAGAATTCATTTCCTTGCAAACCGTTTGCTGTACTGTAATTGGTGAATTTCTCAACTTTGGTATCCATGCGAGATAGTCCTCGGTTTGTACTGATCCAAAGTACTCCTTTGCCATCACCCTGGATAGCACGGATGGTGTTATTGGGAAGGCCTTCCTCAACGGTATACAGTTTCATATCCTTGCCACGCTTGGATATCCTATACAGACCATCGGGTGTGCCTACCCAAACAGTTCCGTCAGGATACTCAAACAAACTATATATTTGAATATCCTTCAGCGAGGTGGAGAGAAGTTTACCCGTTTTGGCATCCATAATCAAGAAGCCATCACATGCACCTACGTACAACACCTTGCCATCATGCGACGGAAGAAGAGTGTTCACATAATTACTTGTACGGAAATTAAGGTTTTCGCCTGTGGCTAAGTCATAACGATAAATACCCATTCCATGAGTGGCAATCCACAAATGGCCACGCATATCAGCCTTTACACAGAACACATGGCGCGCCGCATCCACTTCATTAGGTAATAAGGAATAAGCACCCGTATTCCGATCTATTCTTCCGCAACCGCCCAAGTAGGAGCCTACCCAAAGTGTTCCATGCTCGTCTTCCGTGATGCTGAGTATAGTAGAAGGAGCGGTGAAATGGGCAATTCTTGAACCTTTACTGTCAATTCCGTAAATACCGTCGCCATCTGTTCCCACCCACGTAATTCCACTTTTATCCTTATACACAGACATCACACACTTGTTACCGATGACATTTCCTCTTAATGACTTACTCCCATAATACTGGAAACCATCATCTACCAAAGGTTGGAAATATACTCCCTGCTGGAAAAGACCAAGCCAAATATTGCCCTCATGGTCTTTCATGATTGCATGGATTTTTGAGTCTGGTATGGAAACACTGGGTATATTTGATGAATACATGGTTGCAGAATGGTCTTTAGGATTATATGCGAAAATACCCGTGCCATCAGTCCCCAGATAAATCAATCCGTCATCACCCTCATGAAAGGAAGAAACGCGAAGGCGTGATGTCGATGGAATGGGCAAAAAACGGTTCTCCATCTCAGAATAGAGATATAGCCCATTAATCATACTTGCAGCGTAAATATTCCCCCACTTGTCCTCGAAGACACCATATATTGTATTTTTTTCTCCATCAGGAAGCAGATGTAACGTTGAGGCCCGTGGCTTCTTCGTCTCATCATATAGGTAGATGCCATCATTATCTGTTGCTATCCAAAGTCGACCTTTCTGATCTTCAGTAACCCGACGAATGTAATTACCCCCTGGAAGATTTGCCTTTACACTGATTGACTGCCCTTTTAAGAGTTTGACAACGCCCATACCAGAGGTACTGGCCAACACGTCTCCATTCTTACGTTCCATAATATTTTGCGTATAGATGTTTAGCGGTTGACCTTTTTCATCCTGAGGAGAAACATTTAAAAAGGTATAGCTGTTTCTGTCAAACAACTGAAAAGCCGAACTATTCCCGATAAACAGACGACCGTCTGAAGCCTGGAAGATGCAGTTCACATAATTGCTGCACAGATTGGAGCCGTCCCCTTTATGATTAATATACATCGTATAGCCATCAAAAATATTGAGGCCATCCTGCGTAGCTATAAACACAAATCCGTTACGGTCCTGTTGAATGTCGTTTATCAATGAGCTTGACAAGCGGTCATCGGATGTAAATAGTTTTCCAAACTGAGCATAGATGCCTAATGTCCAGGTTAGAATTGATAGCGTAGTTAGAATTCTTTTATCAATCATGGTTACTTGGTTACATAGAATATGGCGTACAAAGATAAATGTTTTAATCATAAAATCCAAAAAAAATGTTACAAATTTGAACTTTCAGTTCGAAAAACGACAAAAATGCGACATTTCAAATGCTGTAATTAAGAATAGTTCAAAGTTTTTTTGTACTTTTGTCCCCAATAAGAAAGTATTGCAAACAATATGAAAATTTTAATTTTGAACGGCCCTAATCTCAACCTTTTGGGCACACGTGAACCAGGCATTTACGGAAGCAGTTCATTTGATGCTTACCTTCCACAATTGAAGTCACGCTATCCGCAGGTGGAACTGGAATTTTACCAAAGCAACATTGAGGGGGAGTTGATCAACAAGTTGCAAGAAGTAGGATTCACCTATGATGGTATTGTGTTCAATGCAGGAGCCTACACACACACCAGCATAGCTTTGCAGGATTGTATCCGCTCCCTGAAAAGCCCTGTCATTGAGGTGCATATCAGCAATGTGAACGCACGTGAGGATTTTCGCCATAAGTCTATGATCAGCTGTGCATGCAAAGGCGTGATTGCAGGATTCGGACTCGATAGCTACCGCCTGGCTGTTGAAGCGCTCATCGGTGATAAATGACAAACGACAAACCAGCGGCCAACGGTCAATTGCCAACAGTCAATACTCAATTGGAAGACTATATTCTTGACCACTCCGAACCAGAACCGGAATATCTTTATCGGTTATGGCGTGATACGAATGTGCACTTGCTTCGCGGACGTATGGCAAGCGGCCATCTGCAAGGACGTCTGCTGAAAATGCTCGTGCAGATGATACGCCCTAAAAACGTCTTGGAGGTAGGAACTTTCAGCGGCTACTCTGCGCTTTGTATGGCTGAAGGATTGGAGGAAGGCGGAAAGGTATGGACCTACGAAATCAACGATGAAATGGAGGATTTTACACGTCCATGGCTTGAAAATTCCACTTTCAGCGACCGCATTGTGTTTATCATAGGAGATGCCATTACCGAAGCCCCAAAATTAGGAATTCAGTTTGATATGGCTTTTATCGATGGGGATAAACGTACATATATGGAAACCTATGAGATGGTCTTGAAGATTCTCCGTCCTGGTGGTTTTATCTTAGCAGACAACACGCTATGGGACGGCCATGTGCTTGAAACGCCCAAAGCAGCTGACCGCCAGACCCAAGGCATCGAGTCGTTTAACGATTATCTGACGAGAGACAGCCGTGTGGAACAGGTTATCCTCCCTTTACGCGACGGCTTGACATTAATAAGAAAAATATGAAAACAGGATTGGTTTTGGAAGGCGGTGCCCTTCGTGGACTGTTCTCGGTAGGTGTAATGGACGTCATGATGGAGCACAGAATAGAGTTCGACGGCATCATCGGTGTCAGTGCAGGGGCAGCTTTCGGCTGTAATTACAAGAGTCGGCAGCCAGGACGTGCCATCCGCTATAATATGCAATTTGCCAAAGACTGGCGGTTTTGTTCCCTGCGCTCCTTACTGAAAACCGGCGACCTCTACGGAGGAGAGTTCGATTACCACTACCTCCCCGAGCATCTGGACATCTTCGATACCAAAGCCTTCGACGAGAACCCCACGGAATTCTATGCCGTCTGCACCAATGTAGAGACGGGATTTGCAATTTACCAGAAACTGATGAAATGCTCCTACGAATGCTACGAATGGATTAGAGCCTCTGCTTCCATGCCCTTAGCTTCTAGAATAGTGGAAATCAATGGATTGAAACTACTCGACGGCGGCATTTCCGACAGTATCCCCCTGCAATACTTCCGTAGCATCGGCTATGAGAAGAACATCGTTATTACCACCCAGCCCGATGGTTACCAGAAAGAAAGCAACAAATTCCTGCCTCTCATCCGGCTCACGATGCGAAAATATCCCCGATTCATCGAGGCTGCTGAGAAGCGCCATTTAATGTATAACGAACAACTCGATTTCTTGAAACAGAAAGAAGAGGAAGGTAACACACTGGTCATCCGCCCTGCTGAGAAACTCAAGATAGGCCACGTATCCCATAGCCGGGAGAAAATGTGGGAAACCTATAACATTGGGCGTAAAGCCGCAGAAGACCGTCTAGAAGAGATTATCTCCTTCATTTCCGCCTAAAAAGGACCATTGCCACCACGGGCGCACCTATTAAGGCGGTTACAGAGTTGATGGGCAATGCCCCCTCAAAACCTGGCATACGGGCAATGAGATTACAGATTAAGGCCAAAGCAGTACCCGTTAACATCGTAGCAGGCATCAGTACCCGATGGTCACTTGTGCGCCAAATGGCCCTACAGAGATGGGGAACAGCAAGACCGAGAAACATAATAGGACCACAATAGGCTGTGACAATAGCCACTAGAATACTAGAGCAACCTATCACCAACAAACGGGCACGCTTGATATTCAATCCCAAATTCCGGGCATATTGTTCACCAAGAAGTAGGATATTCAATGTCTTGACTGTGAGCATAGATAAAGGAATCAGAATGAGCATCAGTACGACAAAGAGTTCCATCTGATTCCCACTAACTCTTGAAAAGCTACCCAACCCCCACACAACATAGGCTCGGATATCCTCTTCATTGGAGAAATATTTCAGTACGCCAATGATGGCTGTAGCCACATAACCGATCATCACACCTATTATTAATAAGGTTGCATTGCCTTGAACCTTCTGCGAAACATAGACAATCAGAGCCATCACAGACATGGCTCCAAAGATTGCAGCTAGCGATATAGCAGCATTGCCTACGGCTCCCAAACTACTCAGCGCCACGCCGCCAAGACTTCCTGTGGCCAAGACGACAAAAGCCACACCTAGAGAGGCACCATTACTGATACCCAAAACGGAAGGGCCTGCCAACGGATTATGGAAGACCGTCTGCATCTGCAAACCACTAATGGCCAATCCCGCACCGGCAACCATAGCTGTTAAAGCCTGTGGAAGTCGCGATTTCAGGATAATATTCTGCCAGACCAATGACTGATGCTCTTCCCCCAAAAGAATACCAAAAGCATCTCTTACGGGAATGGCAATCGTTCCAATAGCTATGTTCAGGAAAAAGCACAGCGCAATCAGCAAAATCATACAGAGAAACTTCCAATTGGCCCTCATATCAATTCTCACTTATCAATTTTCACTTATCACGTATCACTCTATAGTATTTCGGCGTATAATCTTTCAAGGCTTCGGGATGGAAAGCTAAGATAAAGTCTTTTAAAATAAGGTCCGGCTCCATAGCCGACAGTTCGTTTACAGGTGTTTCGCTGATATCACAACACAGAATGCTATGCTCTTTCCAGGCACGGAAGTCGGCATAACGACTGTTTTCCTCTTCCATATTCTGATAAGTCTGCGGCTCCTTGCCTTTATTCTGAATAACCCAGAAATCTCCTTTATCAGCTTGGGCATAAACGGTTTCAAAATCAAGATTCACGCCACCTGTGCGTTCATCACCTTCCATGAAATAGTGAGCACCTGCATCTTTGATAATCCGGGCAATGAAACTCTCACCTCCCATCGCGTACCAGTTATCTCCATGCATCTTGCCATAAAGCACTTCTGGACGTTTGGCATCCGCTGGAATGAGGGCCTTAGCCTCCATATAATTCTTCTCTATTTCGGCAAACAGACGATTTGCTTCTGCCGTCTTTCCTGTCAACATTCCCACAAACTTAATCCATTCAGCCTGTGCCAACGGATCGGTTTCCTGATAGCCCATATATGGAATCAGCGGTATTTTCACATCCTCCAATTTGTCAAAGCCCCCACGCTTGGATAAAGAGACGAGAATTGCGGTGGGATTGGCGGCCATTACTAATTCCTCGTCGAAGTTTCCTTCCTTGCCTATTTTCACGATTCTGCCGTCTTTGATACGTGCTTTCAGTTCTTTATCAAAGAGATGGCGCGAACTGTTAATACCCGACACAAAGCCAAGTGCACCTAATTTGATAAAACCAGCCAACTGCAAGGAAGTCATACAAATCACACCTTTCACGGGAACCTCTATACGCGTATAGCCCTCAACAGATTCCACTTTTTCTTCGCCTTTTCTGACGAGTTGGAACTTATAGGTGGATTCTGTCGTTCCGTCTTCTTTCTGCGGGTCACTGATTTCCACCAATGCTCCCCAAGGCTGGTTCTCCACGGTAAATCCCTTTGCATACTGAAGACTGACGGTTGCCGTGTCTCGCATGTTTCCCTCGGCATTGGCAGCCAGTTTGTTTGACTGTCTGCATCCTGCCATCACACCAAGAGTCAAAAGCGCAAATAATATCTTCTTCATATTTTACCTTTATATAATTTTTCCTTGATCTGAAATTAATAATATGTCTAATTGCCCGTTGGGCAGCAATGCGTCGCAATGTTCATGGCAATGTCTTAAAATCACTTTTCCAAAACTTTCCATTTCCTTTTCGTCATAAAGCGTCCAAAGTTCACGGGCCATGTTTAGCGTTTCTATTCTGGAAGCATCCAAACCTGCTTCTATAGCCATCTGCTGAATAAAACTCCGGTTCATCGTCACCTGACGGCTATGGGTGTCCAAATTACCTTCTGCCAGTTTTACAGCCTTACCAATCATCACGCCCATTACCAAATGGCTCACACCCAATTCTGCCGCGATACGGATAGTCTCTCCAATGAAATTACCGTAATGAACGAATGCCTGCAAAGGCAGTTTTGGAAAACGCTGATGGAGAAAAGCCTCACTCTTGGCACCGGAATTTATGACTATCTCTGGTCGTAATCCCTCTCTCCTAACAACCTCCAGTCCTACAGCCATCTCCTTACGGATACTGCTGACCCATGCCTCTGAGGAGAATGGTTTCACGATACCGCTGGTACCTATAATCGAGATGCCTCCTTGCACTCCAATACGCGGATTAAAGGTCTTAGCCCCCACCTCACGACCTTGCGGAACTGAGATGACAACTTCAGCACCCTTTCCTTCAGGCAACAAGGGTAACAGATTCTCGCGTATCATCCGTTGCGGAGTTTCATTAATAGCAGGAGCACCGATAGGAAGTCCAAGCCCGGGAAGTGTCACAGTTCCCACACCTTCACCTCCTTTTATAATAATACGCTGGGAGTCATGAAGATCAAAAAGCTTGACTTTTGCACAGATTTCCAGCCCATCCGTTAAATCCGGGTCATCGCCAGCATATTTAACAACAGTAGCCGTATCTCCCTCAATCTTTTCTATCTTAACTTCAATATCTTCTCCATCGGGAATACGAACTAACACGAATTTCTTTGAGTATTCTCTCTCCGAGTAATCTCTCTCCTCTTTCCTCTCTCCTCTCTCCTCTTTTTTTAAACTCTCCTCTAAAACAGCCACAGCAGAAGCCGTAGCACAAGTACCCGTAGTCAGCCCTGTGTGGAGTTCGAAGAAATCGGGTAACAGTTCCTGAATCTTCAGCCGCAAGCCGTGAGGACCATTGACAACATTTTCATAAGAACAAGTCGGGCGCTCTACAACAAAAACAGGCGTTCCTGACTTTCGGGCTGCTTCTATCTTCTCTGGGAATCCACCCGACTTTCCACTTTCTTTAGTAAGAATGGCCTGTGGTTTCAGTCGGGCAATTAAAGATGCCGTATCTTCATGTTCATAATAAACTAAATGATCCTCAGGAAATCCTTCCCTTATAGCCATCTCACGAGAAGTATCCCTGTCAAGAATCCGAAACCAACATTCATTTTCTTTCCAATAGCCTGAGAGCCGATTGATAGTCTGCACACCCGTCAACGACAAAAGCCGATGAATGCCGTGTTCCTTCAACTGCAAAATGACTGTTTCATAGTCCCTGCACCAACAAATATCTTCTGTATGTTGTTCATACTGCCGTTCATAACGGATGACTTGCAAGTTCAGATTCTGAGCAGTCTCGCTGATATTATGATGAAGTTCTGTAGCAAAAGGGTGAGCAGCATCTACAATCAGACGAATGGCGTTCTTCCTGCAAAAATCGGCCATTTCATCGGGATTCATACCTCCTGTCACTCGGATTCCATGCACCATCTCAATATCCTGTCCGTTGCTACGGGTAGAATACCAGAACGGTTTGCCAGCCTCTTCAAGTATCTGGGCTGCCCGTCGTCCCTCAGTAGTGCCTCCGAATATCAGGATCATGCGTTTGGGTCAATCTATATAATCCACTTTAATCACAATCACACGGAGAGTCTGGTCCTCTTTCTTGGTGGCCACTTTGGCAATATGCCAGTCAGATGGAAAGAAGATGAAGAACTCTTTAGGATTGCTGTCATAGAAACGGGCCTTCTCCACATCATAATTATAATGGATGACGTCGGGCTTGTATTTGTCTTTCGGCGTGCTGCTCATATGATCGATAATACCAAAACCTTCCGTTCCTTTCACGGTCCACTGGAAATCAATGTGGTGAAAGTGGCTCTCACTGTTACGCTTCTCTAAAGGACCATTTTCCGAATCCTCCACACTGGCCACCAATTGCGTGCCTGGTATGGGATGCTTTCCTTTGGGAATAGCCAACACGTCTGTTTCAGAGAGCCAACGGAAAAGTGCTTTCCATTGTTCGGGATTCTTCTGATACTGTTCATAGAAGTCCACAGCATTCACACTCTTATGGGGCTTGGCAGCCGTGAATCCATTGCGCCATTCACCGCTTTTCATCCATTTACGTGCCTCTTTCACGAGTTTCTTGTCTGGACAGAAACGGGTATAATAGGTTTGTGCCGTGGCAGTAGTCATCGTCAACAGCACCAATAATGTGATAGAAATCAGTCTTTTCATATGCGTAGTTTTATCGTTTTCTTCATTATTCATTTTTTCCTTGTCTGAAAAGGTGAGTAAACCGTTTGTCGTAGAGTTTGGAATTCTCACTACGGTTATCGATAGCCTCTCCTACCACAAGCATCGTGGTAAGCGTAAGGTTGTTGTCATGCACCATCTTTGCCAGGTCTTTCAGCACACCACGATAGATGCGCTGGTCTTTCCATGTGAGATGATAGCAGGCGGCAACAGGCGTGTCTTCAGGATATTCCTGCAAGAGTTCGCGCTGCACATCATCCACAATAGCCGCCGAAAGGAAGATGCACATCGTGCTTTGGGAACGTGCCAGCAGATGGAGTTTTTCCTTTTCAGGCATGGGTGTACGCCCTTCTCCACGGGTGAGAATGATGGTCTGACAGCGTTCAGGAATCGTGAACTGTGAACGAAGTTCCGCAGCAGCAGCCAGGAAGGAACTGATGCCGGGGGTGATGTGATAATCCATTCCGTGCTTATCAAAGAAGGCCATCTGCTCCTGGATAGCCCCGAAAATGCAGGGATCACCCGTATGAAGGCGTACGATATATTTCCCTTTGTCGTAGAAATCCTTCATCAAATCGCACTGTTCCTCCAATGACATGTCAGCAGAAGAGCGTACGGTAGCCCCAGGTTTGGCACAAAGCGTCAGTTCCTTGGGCACCAAAGAGCCCGCATACAGAATAAGGTCAGCTCTTTCCAACAACCGTCTGCCACGCACAGACACCAAATCAGGGTCACCAGGACCGGCACCCACAATCTCAACGTGACCTTCACGGAGGTATTTGCGATCGATAGCCACAGCCACCGTGAAGTTCTTTCCTTTCTGTTTGGTGAGCAGCAACTTGCCATAGTTGCTTCCTAAAATGGCTGCTGCCTCACAAACGCTGGGTGTTCCCACATGCTTGGAAACCACTTCTGAGGGCGTGGGTACTTCCACCTTTGCCAGTTCCTCTGCCGTGAAAAACCTGACGGGATAAGGATCTGTTTGCAGCAGTTTTATAACAGGTTCATCAGCTTTCACGTCAATGGTACAATACTCTCGGGCCAGATTAAACATGCCATGTGCCTCCACTACCTCATCGATATCGCTCATCACCTCCAACGCTGGTCCCGCCTGATGAGCCAAGCCAATGCCATAGGTAATCACTTTTGGAATGAAATGCACGCATGGAATATCCATATCGGGATAAACCCTGAAAGGCGAAACAACAATCAAGGCACGGAAAGGCTTCAATGTGGAGGTTTCCACATCTTTCACAATCGTAACGTGTGGGGGCAGTGTGTTTTCCAAATAGTCCGTTCCCCGGTCACGGATATCCATATAGAGTGCCACAGGTTTTTTGTTGACAAATTGGAAGATAACGGCATTCACGTCCTCCTTTTCCTCTGCCACCACCCAGTCGAACTGCTCTTCAAAGGTGTCCAAAGCCCACAGACCCTGATTATCGCTTTGAGTTGTAATCACGGGATTGGCCCCTAAAACGGCAGCCACCTCCTTCGTCAGCTGATTTGCTCCACCCTTATGTCCACTCAGCACGGCAATGACATTCTTCCCCGTACTATCCACACAAACCACGGCAGGATCGGTATATTTATCCTTAATAACAGGGGCGATGGTGCGCACACAGATACCTAAGGCTGAAACAAAGATGAATGCATCGAACTCATGGAAGGTGTCTTTTACCTCGCCGCGGGCCAATAGCTTAGTCTCACCTGAAAGTGCCTTCTGCAACTTCCGTGCTATTTTTCTGCTTTCTATAGATACGGGTACTATCGCTATTTTCATGATTTTCGTGCTTTCAATATAATAATGGGATGATAATCGTTGATGGCTACACGGATCGGTTCCTCTAAAACAAGGCCCAGTTCACGGGCAGTTGCTTCAAATATCTGTTGACTATCGGTACGAATCCGTTCATCGGTTATGCTTTTTGGGTCCACACAGTTATAGACCATAACACCTCCTGGTAAAAGTGCATTGGCTGCTTTTGCCATCATCTCCTTCAAACGTCCACCATGACCTCCTATAAAAACGGCATCTGGCGGAGTAAGACCTTCAGTAGAAATCTCGATGAAATCGGCAATAATTGAGGTTATACCCGGAGTTTTGAACCTATGGGAATTTATCTCCATCAGCTGTCTGCCCTCTTCCCGAATCTCGAAAGCTGTCACATGAAGATGGGGGAATTGGAGTTTAGCCTCTATGGAAACACTACCTGTACAGAAACCGATATCCCAGAAAGAATGGCGGTTCTGCAGTTCCAGGGCAGCTAAGGTGAGCAGGCGGACAGGTGCCTTCGTGATCATCTTCTCACGGCCGTCAAGCAGGGCAAACTCATTGTCAGGGATGCCAAGGGGGAAGTCTCCTCCAACCTCCTCTTGAAGGGGGATACTTAAAATCAAGCAGTTGGGGCGTTTGAATTCCTGTTTTGCGGCTTCTTTTAGGGAGAGAGTTGTGACACGTTCGTCGGTTTCACTGCCAAGATGCTCACCTACGCTCACTTGATAGTAGTCATAACCATATTCCAACATGCGTTGGGCAATGGCAGCAGGTGTGTGTTCGCCATCGGTAAGTACACCGATTTTCTGCTTCCGTTCCATCAAGGCACGGTCAAACTCATGC
Organism: uncultured Prevotellaceae bacterium; assembly: GCA_900316985.1. GTDB lineage: Bacteria > Bacteroidota > Bacteroidia > Bacteroidales > Bacteroidaceae > Prevotella. The sequence continues at coordinate 8,726 of ONFE01000024.1, read as the reverse complement.
CAAGGGCGACCTGTCAGTGAGACGATGGTCATGTCATGATAAGGCATCACGAGCCGGTGTGCCAACATCTGCAGGGAATTGAAATAAGGAAAAACCTGTATGTCGGCATCGGGAATCTCCCTTTTAATCGTGTTGGCAAAGCCGAAGAACAGCGGATCACCCGAGGCAAAAACCACAATGGGCTTTTCTATCTGGGCATATTGTGCAAAGACCTCACTCAGCGGAACCGTGATATCAATCCATTGGGCATCTTGGGGAATAAGCTCTTTCACTAATTCATGATGACGCTTGCCGCCTGAAAAGACACAATCAGGAAGTGTTTCGGGCAAACGAATCGCCTTCGAAACATCTGGCATTCCTATCACGATGAATTGTTTAGACATCTCTTCCGGGTTTTAAGAGTTCAGCGTCTGGCCAAGCTAAAATACTGTTGACAAGTGTGGCTGCCAAGTTGGAGCCTCCTTTTCGGCCTTCAATAATGATTTTAGGCACTTCGTGGAACACCTTCACCATATATTTCGACTCACAGACATGCACGAATCCCACAGGAGCAGCAATAATGCCTGCAGGACGAGCCTTCTTCTTCCGCATCAAGTCACAGAGTTCCATCAAAGCCGTTGGGGCATTACCAAAAGCAAAGAGTGCCTCGGGATGTTCCTCCACCGCCAGACGGATACCAGCCTGTGTACGGGTAATATTCTGTGACTGAGCCATTTCAGCCACACGTTCATCGTGGAGATAACATTTCACTTCAATACCCAGACGCTCACAAGCAGCCTTGCGGATACCACTGGCAGCCATCGTCACATCCGTGATGATACAAGGCTTCTCCATACTAGTCATAGCCTGATAGATACGGGGAACGGCCTCCTCATCGGTATAGAGGATATCTTCCATCGAAAAATCGGCAGTCGTATGGATGGCATGCAAGAGTGGCCATTTGCGCCAGATGGGAATATCAGGATGCTGCAGTTCAGAAGCAATCGTGCGGAAACTCTCCATCATAATCTCCTGTCCCTTATTTGGAGAGGGAGTACTCTCTTTCTCTGTATGAATAGATGGAACTTCCCGATAATACCCTCGAGGCGTTATCATCAAGTATTCTCTCTCCACTCTACACTCTCCACTCTCCTCTATAACATAGCTTTGCGAGTTGCCGATAATGACAACGGTGAACATATCCACATCTTCAGGATCAAAATCTTTCAGCGTGGTGACATGAACTACCTGTTCCTCCCGACCTGCCTGACGTACATAGCCTACGGGAGTATCCTCAGAACGGCTCTTCAGGAATAGTTCCTTCAAACGGTGAAGCTGCCAATAACGTCCGTTGCTCTTGGGATTATAGATGGCCGTCACAAAATCAGCCTCTGCCGCAGCCACAATACGTTTCTCAATCTTTGCCCAAGGCGTCATCAAATCAGAGAGGGAAATCACACAGAAGTCATGTCCCATGGGAGCACCCAAAAGTGATGCCGCCTTCTGGAACGCACTAATCCCCGGCAAAGAAACAATCTCCACTCTCCTCTCTACACTCTCCTCTTTCCTCTCTTTCGCCATTTCATAAATCAGCGGAGCCATGCCGTAAATTCCTGCATCACCACTTGAAATGACGACCACATTCTTTCCCTGTTCTGCCAGTTCAAAAGCCTGCAAGGCACGATCACGTTCACGCTTCATGCCCGTATCAATACAGGGACAACCTTCACGGACATACTGCTGAATGAACTGGAAATAGTATTTATAGCCAACAACCACGTCAGCCTCTTTGACCGCCTGCAAAACAGCAGGTGTGATATCTTCAGGACTACCAGGACCAATGCCCACTACTGTAATCTTTGGTTTTCCCATAGGTAGAAAATTGTTTCGGCAAAGATAGTAAAAAAGGTGCAAGCGACCAAGGCTTGCACCTTTAATTTTATAACACGCTACTATATAAAATTACTCAGAAGCTGTGGTAGGAGTTGAGAGAGCATCATCGGTACCCAGCTTGGCAATAGCCTCACGGGTGTGATTCATCCACAGTTTGCGAACAGCTGCACGTTCTGCCAAAGCGGGGATATACTCCTCACCACTCTTATACTGCTTCCAGCAAGCTTCGGTGAAGTTAGTCTCGTAGGCTGCTGTCTTGATACCTGCGGCATTGAACATAGAGAACCAGCTCTCCTCATCGTCGGGATCGGCCATATCGTTATGAGCGTGGTCACCGGCAATTGACATCAAAGGATAAAGCTGTGCGTTCTTGGCATTGTTCTTCACATACGACATCTTCTTGGTCACATCACCAATTTCAATGTAGAAATTACCTCCACCGATATGATTGATCACGTCGTCCACGTAGGTCTGATCCATATCCACGGTGCCTACATAGTAGTTCTGATTGAGGGCACGGAGATGATCCTCCAACTGCAAGTAACGGATGTTACCGCCATAATAGTCGTAACCTTCAGGATTACCATGACCCATAAAGGCAACGATACCCTGTGAAATGGCAGCCTTGATGTCCTGCTCGTTATTCAGCACGACAGCCAGATTCTTAGCATCAGATTCCTCAGCCATCAGTGGTGTACCTACTACTACCTGACGGTCGATGCTCTTCATATAGGCATCGGTGAAGTCGGCATTGCGGTTGTTCATGAAGTCCTTTACATAGGTGTCACGTACACGGCGATATTCCTCACCGGGAATCACCTGCAGCGACTGAATGACAATCTGCTTATAGCCAGCCAGTCCGATAGCGGTGAGCCAATGCTCGGGATCGTAGTAATCACGGGGAGCCACATTCTCACCGGCACGAGCATTGTTGATGCAGATAGCTGAAGAGAAAGCGAGATAAACATCCCATCCGGAGAAAGCACTCTTGTAGTCGGCAACCACCTTGTCGAAGGTGTCGTAAGCCTGTTCCCAAGTAGAACCGAAAGCCACCACAAGGATGACCTTGTCGCTCTTCTTCTGGCTGTTCACGGTGTTGTTGACAGCCTGCTGATACCTGTCGTAGTTTGAACTGCTGCTGTTGTTGTCGTCATCACTACAAGCAGTGAAACTCATGGAAGCCACAATTGCCATCATGGCTAACATCAAAAACTTAATCTTCATCTTCATTGTTACGTTGATTTAAATTAGACTTAAATTTATTATTGGTTTTCTTTCCTTGAGCAAAACGAATGGTGAACGAGGCGTATAGGGTGGTTCCTGGAGAAGTGGTACCCAGATGCAGACCATGATAGGCCTTGTCCACATAGTTGAAGATATTATCCACACCGGCCTCAATCTTGAAATTCAGGGAATGAGGAAATGAGAAAATGAGGAACTTCCGTGCGTTGAACTCATAACTTGTGTTCAGTCGCCATAATTGGTAGCCTTTTCCATCACCATTTATCTGATAGTAGCGTTTGGAGGAGAAACGTCCGTAAAGACCTATGCCCAAATTTCTCATTTTCTCAAGAGGATGGTTCCATGTAGCAAAGACATTGCCTTTGTGATGGGCCATACCGTCGATGATAACCTGCCGCATCACGTCATGTTCCGTGTCATACTGGTTAGCTTCGGTGTCAAGATAACTATAGCCCAGACCCACGGAAAGTTCACGCCACGTGTAGTGGGCCGTCAAATCCACTCCATAGGTTTTGGCGTCTTCCACATTCTGATACTGGCGGGTCTTGACGGGGTCATACTGAAGGATATATTCTGCAGGCGCATCTTTGTTTGGGATGGTTACCAGTGTAATCATATCCTTCACCTTATTATAATATGCAGTGGCCGTGATAGAAAGTCCGTTCCACGTATATTCACCTCCCACGGAGAAGTAATTGCTCGTCTGCGGTTTCAAGTTTTCATTTCCCAGATAGAGATAGGTGCCGCTCATCTGCCGGATATAACGGTAATGGAGTTCCTTTGGAGTAGGTGTCTTGAAGCCCTGGCTCCATGTTGCACGCAAACGGACAGCCTGTCCCAATGTCAGCATTCCAGAGATTTTTGGTGTCAACCGGAAACCGAACTGCTCATTATGGTTGAGTCGCAAACCAGCGGTGATATTCAAGGGTTTGAGTAAGGTGAACTCATCCTGCACATAAACAGCCTCGTGATTGTCGCTGGCAGTCCCCTTCTCCACTCGCATGGGTGCTTTCAGGTAGTCATAGCGGTATTCCAAACCAGCAGAAAGATGATTCTCATAGGGTAGTGTGAACACACCCTTTGCCTCGGCCATCAATCTCTGCTGGTCACTTTGCAACTGCTGGTCACCTGGATAATAGGGATAGAAATTCGTGAAATGCCCGTCGATATAACCGTCTGTAAGGTATTCTTGCGTAAAGTCATAATAATAGGCATGTTTGTTCCAGGTGATGTCCATTGTCAGGAAGTCCTGACGGTTGAGTTTCCACTTACCGCCAAGAGCAGCCGAGGCGTTGTGGTATTTCAAGTCATACCAATGGATATCCACTCCTGGATGACTGCCCAACGGACGATAGATCTTCTTCCATTGGTAACTGCCTTCTGCATAAATCTCCAAAGGTCGGACAGGAGTCCACGACAAACGTTCAGCTACTTGCCAGTTGGTACGGCGGTTCACGGTCTTGTTATGTGAATCAGTTATCGGGAATTCTGTTTGATGCGGGTCTTCACTGGCGGTATTCTGCCAGCCATCGGTATGTTGCAACTGGAAATTAGTATAGCTGCTCACCTTCCCCACATTGAATCCGAAACCATTATGCTGACGCACATCACCATAACTGCCGACACGCGTGGTATTCTCCAGAAGCAGTCCCTCCTGATCGTGTTTCTTGGTAATGATATTCACCACACCGGCAATAGCATCGCTGCCATAAAGGGCTGAAGAAGCACCTTTCACAATTTCTATCTTCTCAATATTGTTCGGGTCAATCAGACTCAGGTCATTCTCACCGCCCACATCTCCATGAATACGCTTTCCGTTGATGAGAATCAGAATATAGTTGTTGCCCAAACCATTCATCTGCATCTGTGAACCCATATCGTCTTCATTAAAGTCGAAGGATGCCGTCAGCATCGAAAGCATGTCCTGCAGACTCTTTCCCGAGAAATTGCGCAACATCTTTCCACTGATAACTTCCGTTTGTACCGGGTCATTCTTCAGCAAATGCTCCGTACCCGTTCCCGTGACCACCACCTCATCAAGATGATGAATGGAATCGGTCATCACTGACTGAGAACGGACAGGCAGACATCCTAAGACGGAAACTCCACCAACCAGCAGCGCTAAAACGAGAGTTTTATATTTCATTCTTCACTTTAAAAACTTAATACCTATACTGACAAAGGGCATACACCCGGCATTCAGGGAGGCATAATTACTATTATAAGGACGGTCGTCCACCCAATTGAAAATATTCTCAATACCTAAAGCTGGTTCGAAGACAATGTGCTTCGTCTTGATGGTATGGCGTGTCACAACATCCCACATATTGTAGTGAGGGGCATAACCGTACGACTTTGAATAGCGGCGACTGTAGATGCGTCCGTTCACACTGACATTCAGCGTATAGACTTTCCAAGTGGTCTTATAATTGGCACCTACTACGTAGGCATTCTTAATGGTTTTGTCCAAAGGCAAATCGGTTTCCTCATCCTTGGTATTCAGATGGGTATAAGCGGCATTCAGGGAGAAGCCCGCACCTAAATAGGCATTTCCTGCAACATTGAATCCTAACACCTGAGCCTTACTCACATTCTGGCGCTGACGGGTCTCCTCATGACCATATCGCTCCATCGACTCATCGCCAGTAGCAACCGTTACATAATCAATCATGTCACGGATTTTATTGAGAAACACATTTCCGGAGATTCCGAAACGGGCATGATTGTATTCAGCATTCAATGAGAGATAGCGGTTCTTCTCGGGTTTCAGCTCCACATTGGGCATGGTGTAGCGGTCTGTTGTCTTGGCCACATCGGTAGCATAGAGTTGTGATAAGGAGGGAGCCTTGAAACCAGCAGCATACGAAGCTCTCACATTCAGTCCTTTCCACTTATACATTAATGCCACATTAGGCGTGGCGTAATTCTTGAAATTCTCATGATAGAGATAGCGGATACCAACGAGGGCCTGCAGTCCTTTCGCCAGTTTCAGTTCTTCCTGGGCAAAAGCGGCCCATGTATAAGCTGATTCACGGTCGATATTATCACTCTGGCTCTTCAAGATGTCGGTCTGATACTCCACACCTACGGACAACTTGTTCCAGTCTGCCAATGTGAAGATACCCTTCAACGTGGCAATATGACTACGGGTGTTCTTGCGAGTGATTTCCTCGCCGGCTTCGAAGGAGCCACTCTTCTTGTAGTAATCGTTCTTAGACCAATAGGCATCCGTATTATAATCGGCACGTATGAAGGCTTTCTTGCTGATCTTGTATTTGGCACCGGCTCCCATGGAAAATGTCTGATGGTGTATGTCATAGGCATATACATCATAGGGACGGTCGGTATGATGATTGTAAAAACTTACATCACCATAGACAGACAAACGGTCATTAGGATCAAAAGTCAGATGCTCACTGATCATATCGGAATGAAAGCCTGTCGCTGCTATTTTATTGGTCTCCACCAGAGTTGTCTCACCTGTTTTCTTATCGGTCTTCTCTTCGTAGGGACTCAACTGATAGCTGTTCAGTTCCTGCCGGCGATAGCTGGTATAACTGCCTATCATCCCTTTTTGGATATCCAAATTAGCTTGTTCATTCAACCCGCCCTTCTGGGAAAAGCGGATATTGTTGCTTGCCTCTATCTTATCCTTTCCTTCATCGGTAATGATATTCACCACACCACCGATGGCATTTGTACCATAAAGTGTGGAAGCGGCACCATTCTGAATTTCGATACGTTTCACCGAACTTAAATTGATCTTTGCATAAGTATCGTCACCCGTCAGTCTTCGGCCGTTCAAAAGAAACACATAATATTCATCGCTCAGTCCATTCAGCGAAAGCGTAGTGCCCATGCCGTTAGTAAACTGAGTGAAAGAGGGATTGAGTTTTTGCAACGCTTCTTCTAAAGAAGACACATTGATATTGAGCAAATCCTGCTGCGTAATCACTTGCACAGGAACGGGAGAATCGGTTTGTCGGTGATGTGTACCTGTTCCTGTTACCACAACAGGCGACAGATTAACTTCCTTATCCACCTTGTTTTGCGGATAAGCATTCATGGAAATGAGGGCACACGTCATGCCCACAATCATCGTTTTCTTCATTTTTGACAGTTATAATCTATTTGCCGTGCCCATGTTCCCGTGGATCACGTAATTAAAGGGTAGAGTGGCAGGTTTCCTGACTTGCCCCCGAAAACACACCTTCCCATCCCTGCGGACAGTGGCTTTTTATCGTGTTTCCGATAATGGGGTTTACAGTAGCGGGTACTGCTCCGGATTCTCACCGGATTCCCTTTTATACTCTGGCTGAAAGCCAAAATATCACCATTCTGGTTGCAAAGGTAGTACAAATGAGTGAAAATACCAAATTTATTTGGTTTTTTCCGAGTGCGGCCTAACTTAACGGCTTGAAAAGACGTAAAGGTACTAATTTTTTTATATCTTTGCAACAAAAACAGAAATTAATGCAGAATTTTCTCATTGCAGCCACCAATTCGGGATGCGGAAAAACTACCCTCACCATCGGACTGCTCCGAGCACTCCGAAGGAAGGATGTCAGCGTGCAGCCGTTCAAGTGCGGCCCCGACTATATTGACACGCAATACCACCAGATGGCCTGTGGGGAGGAATCGGTAAACCTCGATGCACGTTTCACCACCCCCGCACATATCCGCGAAGTGTTCTCCCATTATAATAAAGAGGTGAACATTGTGGAAGGCGTGATGGGACTCTATGACGGTTACGACCGTTGGAAAGGTTCTTCTGCGGAAATGGCATCCATCCTTGACCTTCCCGTCCTGCTCATTGTCAATGCTCAGAGCATGGCCTACAGCGCAGCTGCCGTCATTCACGGATTCACAAGCCTTTCCTGTGAGAATCTCCCTTCCCTCCGCTTTGCAGGTGTCATCTTCAATCAGGTGGGTTCCGAGCGGCATGCCTCTTTCCTGAAACAGGCTTGCGAGGATGCGGGAACCGTCTGTCTTGGCTGTATTCCCCGACTTCCGGATATGGAAATACCAAGCCGTCATCTGGGCTTATCGCTGGAAAACCGCGATTTCATCGAGCAGATCATCTGTCGGGCAGCCGATGCCGTTGAGCAATATGTGGACCTAAAAGCCTTGGGATTATGAAAATTGCCGTAGCGCGCGACGAAGCATTCAACTTCACCTATCGGGAGAACATCGACAGACTGAAGGAAATTGGAGAAGTCATTTTCTTCTCTCCCATTCACGACAAGGAGTTTCCTTTTAATGCCTCGGAGAGTGACATAGAAGCATCGCTCCTCTACCTGCCTGGTGGCTATCCCGAATTTTTTCTGAAGCAACTCAGCACCAACACCCCGATGCTTTCCGCCATACGCGTTTTTATCGAAAGCGGCGGTCGTTGTTTAGCAGAATGTGGCGGAATGATGTATCTCTGCCGGCATATCATCGATGAGGATGGAACCTCCTGGCCTATGGCCGCCGTTCTGTCCGATAATGCCACCATGGAGGGCAAACGCCTGCATCTGGGCTATCGTGACTGGCTCGGTTTCAGGGGACACGAGTTCCACTATTCCTCGATTGTCGGCCAGCCTTCACCTTATTATATATACAAGAACCTT
>ONFE01000162.1:1317-3189 GCA_900316985.1 uncultured Prevotellaceae bacterium | reverse complement strand
TCAGGACTCCACACTGATTACTGGCGGCGTATCTAACGAAAGTGGCCTCTTTGTCATCCCATGCGAACAAGAAACTGTTCTTGCACGTATCTCATACGTCGGTTACAAGACGATTTACAGGCAATGTAACACCAAAGAATTCGGCACAATACGGATGCAGCCCGAGACGATGGCACTAAAAGGAGTTGTTGTTAAAGGCGAGATACCCCAATACAAAATGACCACGGGCGGCATGACCGTTGATATTCAGAACTCGCTGCTGAAAGATGTCGGCACCGCTGACGATGTGCTGTCGATGCTGCCACAAGTACAAGGTAGTGATGGCAACTTCACCGTCTTTGCCAAAGGTACGCCCGAAATCTACATCAACAACAAGAAGGTGCAGAACGCCCGCGAACTGAAACAGTTGAAGTCCACCGACATCAAGAGCGTGGACGTGATTACCTCACCAGGTGCCAAGTACAATGCAGAAGTCGGGGCGGTCATCCGCATAAAGACGAAGAAGCATCAGGGCGACGGCATCAGCATGGAGGCATATAGCCAAGTAAAATTTAATGAGAAGTGGACAACCTACGATGATGTCACCGTGAAATACCGCACGGGTGGACTGGAAGTCTTCGGAAACATGATGATCAATAACGGCAACCATTCCGAGGACAATACAATAGCGACTGACACCCGAGCAAACGGTAATCACGTAAACATCATACAGGTATGTCCCAACAACTTCTGGTACACCATGCTTGGCGGACAGATAGGAGCCAGTTACGACTTCAACGATGACAATTCTATCGGTTTCTCCTATACTTTGAGCGGCTCGCTCTATGAGGGTGGAACGGTTCAGGCACAGCAGACCATCACACGAAACATGACCGCCCGCAGCATGAGGCAAACATCTACTATGTGGGCAAGGCCGGGAAACTCGGCATTGACTTCAACGGTTCGTGGATATGGAAGAAAAACGTGCGCGACCAGGCATCCTTTGAACATAGTCTGCAACTGGCCGACCGTACCGTGACTACCCACAACGAGAACCGCAACCACATGTTGGCAGGAAAACTGGTGCTGACCTATCCGATATGGAAAGGCGAACTGAGTGCTGGCACGGAAATGTCACGCTCCAACAGCCACGGCATCTATAGTAATGTGGAGCAAGTGGTGGCACCGTCCAATGATGAAATCAAGGAAAGCAACGTAGCGGGATTTGCCGAATACAAGTTGAAGTTGGGTGATTGGAGTCTCAACGGCGGACTACGTTACGAGGCCGTTACGTCCGACTACTATTCCTTCGGTCAGTACCAAACAGAGCCGAGCCGAAAATACCACGACCTGTTTCCTAATCTTTCCGTCGGCTGGCAAAAGAACAAATGGGGCATCCAACTGAGCTATAATAAGCGCATCAGCCGCCCCAACTATCAGGCCCTTAACTCTAACGTGCAATACGACAATCGCTATGAGTTCGAGGGTGGAAATCCTTTGTTGCGTCCTACCATCAAGCAGAACCTCGACCTCAATGTCACCTACTCATGGCTGAACTTCACGGCAGGATACAGCCACAATAAGGACATGCGTTTGAGTTTTGGCAGTCTGTATCAGGAGGGAACGGAGACTACCATCTGGACCAACCGCAACTTCGACAAGTTCGAAAGTTACAACGCCTCGTTGACGGCCTCACCCAAGTTCGGTTTCTACAGTCCCACGTTGACACTCAGTTACTGGCAGCAAAACTTCGACACCAAGGCATACGGCCTCGCCACGAAACTCAACAAACCTGAATGGCAGATAAACTTCCGCAACTGGTTCACCATCGGCAAGACCGCGAAGGCCATGCTCTATCTGCACTATTCCACCAGCCACGACTACGGCTTTAAT
>ONFE01000162.1:0-1296 GCA_900316985.1 uncultured Prevotellaceae bacterium | reverse complement strand
CCGCAACTGGTTCACCATCGGCAAGACCGCGAAGGCCATGCTCTATCTGCACTATTCCACCAGCCACGACTACGGCTTTAATCACTATGCCCACGAGTTGAACGTCAATGCCCGTATGCAGAAGTCATTTCTCGATGGCTCACTAATAGTATCCCTCTTTGCCAACGACATCTTCCACAATCTCCGTGAACGCTGGACGGGCTACTATCCCATCACCACGACGGGTAAGGATGCTTATGTCTATACACAGAGCATCGGTCTCTCACTCTCGTATGACTTCAACACCACACGCAGCAAGTACAAAGGTACGGGTGCTGGTAATGCTGAAAAGAACCGTTTATAACATCATAACTATGCAGAACAATCTCAGATACATAAATCTCTCTTAGGCAGTGGTGACCATCTGTGAGGATGGTATCCCAGAAATGTTACAAAACACCCATTAATCACAAAAATCATAAGTAAAATGAAGACAATGAAACTCTGGAGAATCGCATTTATGATGCTTGCTGCTTTCTCCCTCGCCTCTTGCAAGCCATCGGCACGGCAAACGGCGGCAGATGCGGAACCGCCAACGGACAGCACCGAGGTTACGACGGGCACGCTACGCCTTGCCATTGCCGACAAGCATCTGGCGACTCTTGACAACATCGTGCAGGCAAGGATTGTCAACCCGACAGATACGACCGTCGAGTACGGGGAGGAATACCACATTGAGCGAGAAACCGCCGATGGATGGCAGGAAGTTCCCTGGTCTGACGACTACGGATGGAACCTCGTCGGCTACGGCGTGAAACCACATTCGTCAACCATGCAAGGCACAGCAGCGCAGATAGACTTCTTCCACCTCGCTCCCGGCCACTACCGTCTCAGCAAAGAGGTAGGTGGCGAAATCCTCTCCAATGGCTTCTACATTGATTAAAACCACAAACAATATGAGACAGACAAAAGCATTATTTCTTGTCCTCGTCGCGCTTGCCTTTACTATGAGCGCATCAGCGCAGTCGCTTGATTCATTGAAGACTATCTGTTACGAAGCATTGGAAAGCGACGACACCGCAACCTTTAATCGGACATACCCCATGCTCTACGAAGCATTTACAAGAGAGAACGACGAATACTACGAGGTGAGGCAAACGCTGGCGAAGATACGCAATACCGACCAGAGTATCCGCATCTTGGTAGCCGACATCCATAGGAACATGGCAGGACGGGGAAAGTATCTGTCACTGGTCAGACCCGTCATGAACGCCATTGACAGGGCCAACGTAGAAATTGTAACGAACTTCATTGACA
>ONFE01000059.1 GCA_900316985.1 uncultured Prevotellaceae bacterium | reverse complement strand
TTTCGAGCAGACTTTCAAGAACTCTCTGACCACTCTGCCTATGGGTGGCGCCAAAGGTGGCTCCGACTTCTCTCCACGTGGTAAGAGCGATGCTGAGGTAATGCGCTTCTGCCAGGCATTCATGAACGAATTATATCGTCACATCGGTCCCGATGAGGATGTTCCCGCTGGTGACATCGGTGTTGGTGGCCGTGAGGTTGGCTATATGTTCGGACAGTATAAGAAGTTGACTCACCAGTTCCAGGGTGTGCTCACCGGTAAGGGCCGCGAGTTTGGTGGTTCTCTGATCCGTCCTGAGGCTACTGGTTACGGTACGGTTTATTTCCTGCTCTCCATGCTGGCTACTCGCAACATCGAATTGGCTGGCAAGAAGGTGCTGATCTCTGGTGCCGGAAACGTGGCTCAGTATGCTGCTGAGAAGTGCCTCCAGCTGGGTGCTACCGTCCTGACTATGAGTGACTCTGACGGTTACATCTTCGATCCAGAGGGTATCGACCGCGCAAAGCTCGACTACATCATGAATCTGAAGAATGTTGAGCGCGGACGTATCAAGGAATATGTTGAGGAGTATCCCAACGCCAAGTATGTGGCTGGAGAGCGTCCTTGGCACGAGAAGGCTGACATTGCCCTGCCTTGCGCCACACAGAATGAGATCAATGCCGAGCAGGCTCAGGCACTGGTTGACAATGGCGTGATTGCCGTAGCCGAGGGTGCTAACATGCCTACCCTGCCCGATGCCATCAAGATCTTCCAGGATGCCAAGATCCTCTATTCTCCCGGTAAGGCTTCAAATGCTGGTGGTGTATCAGTATCTGGCCTGGAGATGACCCAGAACTCTGAGCGTATCTCTTGGACCGCCAAGGAAGTTGACGACTATCTGAAGCGCATCATGAACGACATTCACGAGAACTGCGTGAAGTACGGAACTGAAAAGGATGGCTACATCAACTACGTGAAGGGTGCTAATGTGGCTGGCTTCATGAAGGTTGCCAAGGCAATGATGGCCCAGGGTATTGTATAAGAATCCTATATCATCCCAAATAAAAAGGCATTTCCCATTACGGGAAATGCCTTTTTTCTATTTATGTAATCAGGATTAGGCAGCCTTCTGCTTGGCCAGTTTAGCCTGCCATTTTTTGATTTCCTTCTTGGCTTTGTCCAATTGTGCCAGATAAGCATAGTCAGCATTGAGACAAGCAAAAGTGGCAGCTGAAAGTGAACGGGCATTCCAGACATCACTCATATACTCAAGTCCGGCAATAACACGGCTCTTTCCATAATCAAGTCCACGGGCAATAAGCTCATCTTTCTTCTCTGGGAACAGTTCGGAAAGAAGCAATCCAAAGCCAAAACCTACTGAAGAATGACAAGAGGCTCCAAGTGTGGTAGGACTCAACGTGGAATCCAATTCAGGCAAACCGGAAGCATCACCGGCTTTCACATAAGGACGTTTACGGGCTTTTTGTGCAGTTGACGAACAGACTTCAAGGAAATCGGCGTGAGCCTTCTGCAGCAGAGCATAAGTGGCAGGAAGTTCCTTTTCAGTAACCTGGAATCCAAGCACTTCCTCCATACGGTTCATGACCCCCTTGAAGGTAATGGCTGTATCAGCAAGGGCAACCTGCATACGCTCTGGCGTACGCTTCTTCTTACCCATCTGGTATTGCATCCAATCATCGTAGAACTCCACAGCATTTGTATCAGCAGGCAATGCGAGATAATGGGCACCGCAAGGACGCGTCTCTGCTGTGAGCCATGCACCTGGCTGCAACTTACCGATGCGAACTTTCTGAGCCTTTATTCCTTTCATCTGACGATATTCCTCACGAGCCTTTGCCAACTGTGCCTGATAGTCAGCGTTGTTGTGAAGCTGGGCAAAAGTTGCAGCAGCTACTACCATTGCCGGCAGTAGATCACTTTCGTAATGGAATCCGGCGATAATACGGTTAATACCCATAATGCGGGAACGCCACATCACGGTGTCCACATTCTCAGGAGCTATCTCGGTAATGGCGAATGCTGACGCATAAGCTATCACGGAGTGGCCCGACGGATAAGAGAAGGAAGAGAAACCGTATTCATCTGCTGAGGGTTCCACAGAACCTTCATTGAAAACCTTCATTGGACGATAACGCTGGTAGAAATTTTTGGCTGCCTTATTATTAGCACGGGCATCAGCAATCGATCTCGAAATCTGCAGGAATATCTCTGGAGTATTCTTTCTTGAAACATCAAGACCTGTCAGATTGGCAAAGAAAGGAATTACGATATCCAATTCAAAATGCTGGTCTCTGACGGCATCTTCCAGGCTTTTTCCAACACGTTGCTGCTTGCCCCACTGATAACGGATGAAGTCACCACCGAAAAGAGGATCATCGATGGCTGCTGGAGCATCTATCCAACGACTGCTTGTAGGATAATCATCATCACTTAAGAAACCTGGATCTCTTTGGTCCTGTGCACGAAGCCATTAGCATAAATGCACCAAGAATAGTAATAAATTGTCTGTTCATTTTAATGATTTATTTGGTTTAAATTGATAATTTCGTGCAAAGATAATATATTATTTTGAATAATTTATGTCTGTTAGCTTGTTTTTTGTTAAAAACAAATGTATTTCAAAAAATATTAGTACCTTTGCCGAATGATATTCTATTTCTCTTGCACGGGCAATACGCGGTGGGCTGCAGAGATGCTCGCCACGGAACTCCGTGAGGAATTGGTCGATATGGCTCACGACAGCCGCTACTCTTATCATCTGGAAGAAGATGAACGCATAGGATTCTGCTTCCCCGTACATGGATGGAGGCCACCTGTACTGGTACGCAGATTTATTGACAAATTGGTCATTGAGAACGCTGACGGTCATTTCTGCTGGGCCCTCTGCACAGCCGGTGATGACATTGGCCAGAGCATGGAATATCTGAACGATGACTTGAAGCGGAAAGGCCTGCAGGCGCAAAGCCTGTTCTCGCTGATTATGCCCGAGAGCTACGTGGGGCTTCCCTTTATGGATGTGGACAAGCCAGAAAAGGAGATGGCCAAAAAGGAAACTGCCAAACGGATGCTCGAATCATTCATACCTCTCATCAGAGAAAGAAAGACGGGCATCACCGATACCTACAAGGGGCATTGGCCACGCATCAACAGCTATATTCTGGGCGAAGCCTTCGTCAAATGGATCATTACGGACAAGCCTTTCCGCGTGACCGATGATTGTATCAGTTGTGGAACATGTGCGGAAGTATGCCCTACAGACGATATCATCGGCGGCCGTGGTCAGCGCCCTGCTTGGAAGCACACGGATCAATGCCTTTCATGCTTCGCTTGCTATCACCACTGCCCGACACGCGCCATCCGCTACGGAAACCGTACGGAGCACAAAGGACAGTATTATTACAAATAAAACAACATAACTTTTAGATATGAAGAAAAAGACTTTACTTTTAATGCTGACTTTGCTCATGAGCATCAACTCATGGGGAGCCAAAGCATTCCCGGGCCCATACACCTTCACGCAGCCTGACGGCACCCGTCTGTCTGTGACGCTTCACGGCGATGAGTATTTCAGTTACTACACCACCTTGGACGGAGTCATACTGGTGCGCGAAGGCGACACATTCTACGTTGCCGAGATTGCTGCCAACGGCGACATCAAATCGTCAAACATCCTGGCTCACAATAACGGGGCACGCTCTTCCAAAGAGATTAGCTTCATCCAGCAGCAAGACAAAGAGAAACTTTTCAACGGCGATGCCATCAAAAAGGCCATCAGACGGGTTCCCATTTCTAATAATGTGGTGCCCAAATACACTCCCCACACAGGAAGTCCTAAAATCGTGGTCATTCTGGCTCAGTTTAAAGACGTAAAGTTTGCGGTCAACGAGCCCGTAAATGCTTTCGATAATCTCTTCAATGCCAATAGCATAAAGGATTATGGAAACCAAGACTTAGGCACCCAAGATAATAAATACCAAGGCAATATCGGTTCGGTGAGACGATATTTCAATATGATGAGCAGTGGCGATTTCAAGCCTAACTTCAAAATCGTAGGTCCCATTACACTCTCCCAAAACAGAAAGTATTATGGCGGATCAAGTAAAAATCCAAACGACGATGAAAAGGCTGGTACGCTGGCTACTGAGGCTGTAGATTCAGTGATGAAATTAGGACTGGCTGACCTGAACAGCGATGAATACGATGCAGACAATGACGGCAACGTGGACCTCGTCTATATTGTTTACGCCGGACACATGCAAAACATGGGTGGTCCCAATGAGAGTGTGTGGGCTAAAGCCAGTTACACCACACACAACATCGGAACGAAGAAGGTACGTCGCTATTGCATGAGTGGAGAACTATTACATCCAGATAGACCTGGATGGATAGCCAGTTCCGGTGTTATTTGCCATGAGTTCTCCCACTGCCTTGGCCTTCCCGACCTTTACGTCACCTCCGAGTATTATGCAGACAATCAGGAGATGGAATTCTGGGACTTGATGGATGGTGGCGAGAACGTTCATAACGGTTGGCAACCTGCAGCCTATACGGCTTGGGAGAAAGAAGCCATGGGGTGGCCCGTAGATATTCAGATTCTTTCAGAAGAAAGCACATCCGTTGATATCTCTAAACCAACTGCAAATGGTGGAACGGCTTACCGCATCGTGAATCCAAATGATGCAGATGAATACATCATGCTAGAAAATATTAAGAAAGAAGGATGGAATCTTTGGAGCTACATACCAGATGCTATTGGGGAAACCGATTACCAAGGCGGTATCTTAGCCTACCACATGAAATATCCAAAAGCATCTGTCGGCATGAGCGATGACCCTAACTGCCGCAAGAATCCGGCACTTGCCGTGATTCCTGCAGACGGTCTGCTAGAATCAATCGACCTGAAAGGCCAAAGGATAGACGGAGTATTGAGAACCGATGATACTTATAGGAATAGCCTTAAAGGAGACCTGTTCAACAACGTTAACGGTCTGATTATCAGCGACGACCTGAACCTGCCCAACTATTGCTGGTATAGTGGTTCGGAAATCATCGAAGGCTATGCTGACCGGTATAAGACTAACAAGAGCGTATCATTCACATTTGAAGGTAATGATAAAATCACCATCAACTACGTAGCCGACGTGGCTAGCAGCATAGCCGACATACAGGCGAATGAATACAGGACGGAAGCCATCTACAGTATCGATGGTCGTTACATAGGCACAAGGAGAGAGAAACTCAAGCCCGGTATATACATTATAAACAAGAAGAAGGTCATCATCCGATGACCTTCTTTCTTTTATATGTGATAACGATATTTCTTCTTGGCTTTCCTGGGCATTACCGGTGAAGTACCACCAGAATATGAGCGCCCCATAGGTACACCGCCATATTGTGAATAGCGCGCACGAATACGCTCCACGTAATCGATAGTCTCCGAACTGCGCATATAACCATTCTTCACTACAGGATCGCGATAGTATTCAGGATTGCTGAGCAATGCCAGATAACGGGAAACAGAGCCCCAAGTCCGGGTATCAGCTCCATTCTTACGGGCCAAGGCCATGGCATCTCGCACATGTCCTGAACCTCCATTGTATGCAGCAAGGACAAAGTTCTGACGCTCATGAACATTGGGAATATCGCTGAATGCCTGCATCAGTTGCTGTAGATAACGTGCCGCCGCAGAAATATTTGCTTCCGGTTCATGAATCTGTTCCATCGGCAAACCAAGATGCGCAGCCGTCTTAGGCATAATCTGCATCAAGCCACGGGCACCAGCCCATGAACGCGCCTGTGGGTCAAAGCAGCTTTCCTGATAGCATTGGGCAGCCATCAGACGCCAGTCCCATCGGGCAACAGGTGCATATTTCTGAAACAACGCATCATATTTTGAAATAATACCCGAACTACGGTTCAAGTAAGGGGAATAGACACGACGTTTCACTTTTGCCACCATAAACATCCGTTTCTCCTCCTTACGTGCTTCGTCAATCATCTCCGGACGATACCATTTACGGAGTTCCTCCTCCAAAGACTTTTCATTAGCGCGTAAGGAATCTGGCGGCATCAAAGCCATTACATCACCGCCACCTTCCTTTAATTTACTGACCACCTCTGCGGAATCCTTACAGACCTCAACGCGAAGTCCTACTCCAAGATGCTGGGCGAATTTCTCAGCAACCAGATATTGGATACCCAGTCCGCGCCCATGATAGTCATAATAAGTTTCAGGACCGCTGATTGTAAGAAGGATGAGTTCACCATTAGCCACCACATCTCTCAGCGAGAAGGTCCCATTAGCAGGAATCGTATCCGTAACTGCACCCCACGGCGCAATCACAGGGCCTTGCTGCTGTTTCTTGCAAGATGACAGCAAAACCAATAATAATGCAACATATATGTATATCTTTCTCACAATCGGGCACAAAATTACAACTTTATTTGCAGATACGCGCAAAATTGAGTAATTTTGCTGCGATTTTTAAGAAATAGATATAAATCGTAAAATAATTAAGATGTTAAGAATTGCAGTACAGTCGAAAGGTCGTCTCTACGAAGACACAATGAATCTGCTGGCCGAAGCCGATATTAAAATCAGCAACAGCAAGCGGACACTCCTTGTCCAGTCATCCAATTTTCCCATAGAAGTGCTCTACCTGCGCGATGATGATATTCCACAGAGCGTAGCTAGTGGTGTGGCCGACATTGGTATCGTGGGCGAGAACGAATTCGTTGAGCGCAATGAAGATGCTGCCATCATCGACCGTCTGGGATTCTCCAAGTGCCGACTCTCGCTGGCCATTCCCAAGGCTATTGAATATCCTGGTGTAGAATGGTTTAATGGCAAGAAGATTGCCACCTCCTACCCTTTCATCTTGAAGAAGTTCATGAAAGAGAAAGGCATCACAACTGACATCCACGTCATCACCGGTTCCGTGGAGATTTCTCCGGGTATCGGTCTGGCTGACGGAATTTTCGACATCGTCTCTTCCGGCTCCACACTTGTCAGCAACAACCTTCGTGAAGTGGAAGTGGTGATGAAGAGTGAGGCGCTACTCATCGGCAACAAGCAAATGGACGATGAGAAGAAGGCCATCCTCAAAGAGATGCTTTTCCGTTTTGCCGCCGTACGTCAGGCTGAAGACAAGAAATATGTTCGTATGAATGCCCCAAAGGCAAGGCTACAGGAGATCATCGAGGTGCTACCTGGCCTCAAGAGTCCCACCATCATCCCGTTGGCTGATGAGGAATGGTGCTCTGTGCATGCCGTACTTGACCAGAAGCGCTTCTGGGAAATTATCGGCAAACTGAAAGAGCTGGGCGCACAGGGTATTCTGGTGACCCCAATTGAAAAAATGATTCTGTAATCACATGAAGATTATAAAATACCCGAGAAAAGAGGATTGGAACCAATTGGTGGAACGCCCGCACTTGGATGTTTCACAGTTGAACGCCACGGTGGAAAGCGTGCTCAAAGACGTCCGTCAAAACGGCGACAAGGCCGTCATAGCCTACGAAGAGAAGTTTGACCACGCCATACTCTCATCCCTTGCAGTTACTGAAACTGAAATCGATGAGGCAATGAGTCTAGTCAGCAAAGAACTGCTGGAGGCTCTGAAAATCGCCCACCATAACATTTCAAAGTTCCATGAATCTCAGAAATTCGAGGGCAGCAAAGTGGAAACCTGCAAAGGTGTAAGTTGCTGGCAGAAGAGCGTACCCATCGAAAAGGTGGGTCTCTACATTCCCGGAGGTAC
Organism: uncultured Prevotellaceae bacterium; assembly: GCA_900316985.1. Taxonomy (GTDB): domain Bacteria; phylum Bacteroidota; class Bacteroidia; order Bacteroidales; family Bacteroidaceae; genus Prevotella. The sequence goes on along the minus strand of ONFE01000059.1, from coordinate 7,175 downwards.
TGCCCCCTTGTTCTCCACGGTTCTGATGCTTGCCACTCCTGCAAAGATTGCGGGATGCCGTGAGATTGTACTCTGTACTCCCCCGAATCGTGAAGGGCGCGTAAATCCAGCCATCTTGGCCGCTGCACGCATTGCAGGCGTAAACCGCATTTTCAAGGCTGGTGGCGTACAGGCTATCGGCGCAATGGCCTATGGAACGGAATCCGTACCTAAGGTCTTCAAAATCTTCGGCCCCGGCAACCAGTATGTGATGGCTGCTAAGCAACAGGTTTCACTTCATGACGTAGCCATTGATATGCCTGCTGGTCCAAGCGAAGTCTGTGTCATTGCCGACGAAACGAGTCATCCAGATTTCGTGGCTGCCGACCTTCTTTCTCAGGCGGAACACGGCATCGACTCACAGGTGTTTCTCATCACCACTTCTGAAGACATGCTCCAGAAAGTTCAGCAAGAGATTCTCCGACAGGTGGAACTTCTGCCACGTAAGGACATGGCAATGAAATCACTCGATAATTCCAAACTCGTGCTTGTCCGGGACAAACAGGAGGCCATGGAACTTTGCAACATCTATGCGCCTGAGCATCTCGTCATCTCCACCGACGACTATGCCCAACTGGCAGAACAGGTAATTAATGCCGGCAGCGTGTTCCTCGGCCATTATGCCTGCGAGAGTGCCGGCGATTATGCTAGCGGAACGAACCACACGTTGCCCACTCATGGATATGCCGTGGCCTACAATGGTGTGAATCTCGACAGTTATTGCCGCAAAGTGACTTTCCAGCATCTTACTGAGGAAGGCATCCGCTCCATTGGACGAGCAGTTGAAGTGATGGCTGAGAACGAACAGTTACAGGCTCACCGGCAGGCAATGACCGTACGCATACAAAGTTTAACCAAAGAATAATAGTCTTAGTTCCCGGCAATTGCCGCCGGTCTCCCACCATATGAGAACATTAGAAGAACTGACCCGCCCGAATATCTGGCAATTAGCCCCCTATAGCAGCGCCCGCAACGAATACAGCGGCCATGTGGCACACGTGTTTCTCGATGCCAACGAGAATCCATACAACCAGCCATTCAACCGTTATCCTGACCCCTTGCAGCATGAACTCAAGGAAAGGATTTCAAAGGTGAAAGGGATACCTGCTGAATGCATCTTCCTCGGCAATGGAAGCGATGAAGCCATCGACCTGCCCTACCGCTGTTTCACCCGCCCTGGCATTGACAACGTGGTGGCTATCGAACCGACTTACGGCATGTACAAAGTCTGCGCTGACATCAACGACGTGGAATACCGACCCGTGTTACTCGACGAGAATTACCAGATTACAGCAGACAAACTGCTTGCCGCATGCGACAAGAACACCAAAATCATCTGGATATGTTCGCCCAACAATCCAACGGGTAACAGCATCAACCGCGAGGCCATTCTCAAAGTCATCAATGGTTTCGACGGATTAGTCATCGTGGATGAAGCTTACAGCGATTTTTCTTCTGAAAAGCCGCTTCGCACAGCCATCAGCCAATTTCCGAACCTTATCGTGCTCAACACGATGAGTAAGGCCTGGGGATGTGCGGCCATCCGCTTGGGTATGGCTTTCGCCAGCAAGGAAATCATCGGTCTGTATAATAAGGTGAAATATCCTTACAATGTGAATCTGCTAACTCAACAGCAAGCTTTGGAGGCTCTGAAAGACCCGTTCGAAGTGGATAAATGGGTCAAACTCTTACTTCAGGAACGAACACGTATGATTCAAGCTTTCAAGGAGTTGCCGATTTGTCAGAAGGTCTATCCTACCGATGCCAACTTCTTCCTGGCCAAAGTGAATGATGCGCAGAAGACTTACGATTATCTGGTCAATAAGGGAATCATTGTGCGCAACCGTTCACGCATCACGCTCTGCCAAAACTGCCTTCGTGTCACGATTGGAAACAAGAGCGAAAACAACGAATTGCTGGCGGCATTACGCCAATTCTGATATCAAACAGACGCTTTGCTTCCACTCATCAGAAACAAGGCTTCCACCCATTGGAAGTGATGCTTTTAACCATTGGAAGCAATCCTTCCAGACTTTGGAAACAAGGCTTCCAGGCTTTAGACAAAAAGGGGCTGTTCCTCAATTTGGAGCAGCCCCTTCACTATGCTTGTAATAGATATAAATCTTAGAACTCAAACCACTTCACATAGGCGAAGTCCTGACGGTGCGGTAGCAAGTCGTTCTTGGGATACATACGGATTGCGCACTTGTAAAGACCGGCATCTGACTGGTCTGTAATGCACTCGAATGTATAGAGATTACCCTCCTTCTTGACCACCTTGAACGGATGAATCTCCTTGATGCAGTCTTCACCCTTTTCGTTCTGGGTAAGTGCAACGAACTCAAGTCCGATAGCATCGTCAAGTCCCTGCTCGTCAACTACGAAGGTGAACTTATATTCCTCACCTGTCTCAGGACCAGCCTGAGGCATATTGTTCTCCTTGGAAACCACATGGATGGCATCCCAACGCTCGGCAACTGTCTCTTTCCAAAGAGCTATCTCCTTGGCAATCTGATTGTTATTGGCAGACAACTGCTTGAAACGCATAGCCTCTTTGGTGTAGAACTTGTCATAGTAGTCGTCCAACTGACGCTTCATGGTGTAGTGAGGAGCGATGGTGGCGATAGAGTTCTTAATAACATTTATCCAACCCTCAGAGTAGCCCTTCTCGTTCTTGGCATAGTAAAGGGGTACGATGTCGTTCTCGAGCAGGCCGTAAATAGTAGCAGCGTCAAGCTGATCCTGATAGCCCTGATTATCGTAGGTGCGCTTCTCGGTGAGTGCCCATCCGGCACCTTCACGATAGCCTTCCAGCCACCATCCGTCGAGCACGGAAAGGTTGACCACACCATTCATCTCAGCTTTTTCGCCAGAAGTACCTGATGCCTCGAGCGGACGGGTCGGCGTATTCATCCAAATGTCCACACCTGACACAAGGCGGCGAGCTAGACGGAAGTCGTAGTCCTCCAGGAAAATAATCTTACCGAGGAACTCAGGACGCTGGCTGATTTCGTAGATTTTCTTAATCAAACCCTGTCCTGCACCATCAGCGGGGTGAGCCTTACCAGCAAAGAGGAACTGTACGGGATGCTCGGGATTGTTCACAATCTTAGACAGACGATCAAGGTCGGTGAACAGCAGATGTGCACGCTTGTAAGTAGCAAAGCGGCGGCAGAAGCCGATCATCAGAGCATTTGGATTAATCTTCTGCAACAGAGAAAGCACACGTGAAGGATCTCCCTGATTCTTCAGCCAGTTTTCACGGAACTTATCACGGATATAGTCGGTGAGCTTCTTCTTCAATGCCATACGTGTAGCCCAGATTTCCTCATCGGGTACATTATAGATAGCATGCCAGATCTCCTCGTTGCTCTGGTCGTTCATGAAGTTCTTGTCGAAGTACTTCTCATAAAGATGACGCCATTCGGTAGCTGCCCAAGAAGGGAAGTGAACACCATTGGTCACATAGCCCACGGCATTCTCCTCGGGGAAATAGCCCTTCCAGATAGGAGCAAACATCTTCTGGGAAACCCATCCGTGAAGTTTTGACACACCATTCACCTCCTGACAGGTGTTGATAGCGAAGGTTGACATGGAGAACTTCTCGCTCTTATCATCGGGGTTGGTACGGCCCATGCCGATGAATTCATCCCATGAAATGCCGAGCAAGGCAGGATAACCACCCATGTACTTGCCAAAGAGCTGCTCATCGAAGTAGTCATGACCAGCTGGCACCGGAGTATGGCAGGTGTAAAGACCACTTGCACGAACCAGCTCCATTGCCTGATTGAAGGTCAGTCCTTCCTGAATATAGTCTACCAGACGCTGGAGATTGCAGAGTGCTGCATGGCCCTCATTGCAATGGTAGATGTCTTTCTTGATTCCAAGTTTCTTCAAGGTCAGCATACCGCCGATACCGAGCAGAATCTCCTGCTTCAGACGATTCTCCCAGTCACCTCCATAGAGTGAATGAGTGATGGGCTTGTCGAACTCTGAATTCATCTCATTATCGGTATCAAGCAGATACAACTTGATGCGGCCGACGTTCACACGCCAAACATAGGCATGCACCTGATAGTTCATATAAGGCACGTCGATCACCATCGGAGTACCATCTTCGTTCAGCTGGCGCTCCACGGGGAGAGAGTTGAAGTTCTGTGCATCATATACGGCAATCTGCTGTCCGTCCATTGAAAGGCTCTGCTTGAAATAGCCGAAACGATACAGGAAACCAATGGCGCACATGTCAACATTAGAGTCGGAAGCCTCTTTCAGATAGTCACCGGCAAGCATGCCAAGACCACCGGAATAGATCTTCAGCACCTGGTTAAGACCAAATTCCATACAGAAATAAGCCACGGAGGCACGCTGGGCATCAGGCTTCACGTCCATATACTTACGGAAGAGTTTATATACCTCTTTCACGTTTTTCATGATGGTCTTATCCTTCACAATCTCCTTCTTGCGATCGTAACTCAGACGCTCAAGCAAGAGAACGGGGTTATGACCAACTTCCTCATAAAGTGCTTCGTCAAGACTTCTCCAAAGCTCGCGGGCCTCGTAATTCCACGCCCACCACATATTGTGAGCGAGTTCGTCCAGACACTTCAAATCTTCGGGCAGTTTTGACTTCACTGCTAACTCCTTCCATTGAGGGGCGCTGGCATAATCGGCTTTAATCTTCATAATTAATTTGTTTAAGTTTATATCTAATACTTTTATTTAATTCACTCTATTCTAATATTTTCCAAACTGATATCACTTCCGGGCTTCAGCCTTTCGGAGAGCCATGTCGTAAGCTTGCTCATAATACTTGATGAACTCCTTCCAAAGTGCTTTCTTGGAAAGTTTATCCGCATTCTGACGGCATTTCTTCACTTCATCTGCCGAGAAGTTCGAGTATTGGGCAACCGTATCCTTGATGGCATCTGCAACCTCCGAATAGTTATAATCCGTGCGATGGATAACCTTCACACCGTCCTCTATTTCGGAATATCCGCCTTTCACGGTGTTAGCCCAAAGACCGAAACCGGCCAGATCGGTTGTAATGCAAGGCACTTTAAAAGCAATTGCTTCAAGAGGCGTATACCCCCACGGCTCATAATAGGACGGATAAATACACAGGTCGTTACCCAACACAAGATCATAATAGCTGAGATTGAGTACACCATCATTGCCTGTCAAATAACAAGGAAGGAAAATCAGTTTCACCTTGTCATCCTTTCGGTTGTGCATATCCAGGTATTTCAGCATTCCAAGCACATTGTCATGACTCATATTATGGAGCCAGTGTGTGATTTCTGGAACATCGAGGGGGGTATCATATTTTTTACCGCTGTTCAGGCGGTCAACAAGATCCTGACGGGGTTCACCGACCCAACCTGGTACTTCGATAAAGGCAAGTACGTTTTTCTTCAGGTCCTTATCGCGGAGCAGACGGTTCATGGCCTCAATATATACATCAACGCCTTTATTGCGGAATTCATAGCGGCCACTGGTGGAAACGATCAGGGTGTTATCATCCAAATCTGTTCCAAGCAAGGCATTTGCCACTTCCAGCAAGCGCATGCGGGCAATCTTACGGCGTTTTGTAAAAACAGCGCCCTTTGGTACGAAACTATTGTCAAAACCATTGGGCAATACAAAATCTACAGACTTATCAAGCAATTCCTTGCATTCGTTGGCTGTAATGTCACTTACCGTAGTGAAACAGTCAACATGCAGAGCAGTCTGCTTCTCAATGGAATGCTTGCTCTGCATATTCAGTTCCCATGACATCTGGTCACCGTTATAGGCAAAAAGATAATCATAAAGAGGCTTATTGTTACCAGCTATGGAACGGCCGATGCTTGTTGCGTGGGTAGTAAAGATGGTACCGATCTCTGGCAACACCTTATTAATATATAAAGCACCCAAGCCGCACATCCATTCGTTGGCATGATATACCACCTTCTGTGTTTTGTCCAGATTATGCTTATAGAAACTCTCTACGACCTTTGCTGCAGCATAAGAGAACATGGATGCTTCATCATAATCCCCGTAAGCATGAAGGGAATCCACCTGATAGTTTTCCCAAAGCCAGGTATAAATCTTATCTTTTTCCTCAAAAAAAGGGTGGAAATCAACAAGAATAGCAATTGGCTCACCGGGAATATCCCAGCGGCCTATTTTCAAGTTCAAGCCTTCATCAGTTGCCTTAGTCTTCCAAGCAGATAACAGTGACTGATCTTCTTTGAAATATGGGCTTTTCTTTTCACCCCAACAATCCGGACCTATAAATATCAAATGGTCATGAATCTTATCCTGCAACGTTTTTGCACGAGACGAAAGAACTGTGTATATACCTCCAACTTTATTGCAAACTTCCCAACTCGACTCAAAGATATAGTTGGGACTTAACATTCCATTTGTCATTCTTGTTCTTTTATAATGAGCGCAAAGTTAATATAAAAATTGTTTATTACCAACGGAAAATCACATAAATTTCTAAAAATCAGCCATTTCTTGATTTAAAATGATTACATTTGCAAAGGTTTTTACAAAAGTAGAACACAATGAAAAGAATTATCTCATTTGTTTGCATATTCATAGCAGCAACAGCAGTTATGGCACAGAAAAATTTCTGTGGAAAATTCAATAATGAAGAATACAAAATATTCTTGGAAATAAATTTCACTCAAAAGAATATCGTCGTGCCTAATCAAGAAGTATTCGGAGAACTTGACGGTTACATTGGCAGTACACAATGCAATACTGTCTGGCCTATCACATCTTCTGACGTAAAAGGGAAAAATGCGTTTATAGAAGTCATTAACAACTATGGAAGTGAAGATTTCGAAGCTTCACTCAAACTTTTGAACGACTCGACTATCCTATATGAGCACAAAAACGGAAGCACTTTAAAATTCCCGGTAAACAAGAAATGGCACAAGATTCCTAAAAAGTTGGAATTTAAGAGAGTACGATAATCTCTTCTTCAAAGAGATACAATCAAATCAAATAAAAAGCCCCGGCTTCGTTGGAAACCGGGGCTTTCGCTGTTAAATAAAGAAGGCGGCTACCTACTCTCCCGCATTGCATTGCAGTACCATCGGCGATGGCGGGCTTAACTTCTCTGTTCGGAATGGGAAGAGGTG
>ONFE01000018.1 GCA_900316985.1 uncultured Prevotellaceae bacterium | reverse complement strand
ATTTGTGAAGATGTCGTTGCAGTATAAAATCGTTGACTGATGGTTTCCAAAACGGACAATAAGCGGTTGTGTGTGATTATCCCTACATATAATAATGTAAGGACCATCAGACAGGTGGTGACAGATGTCCTACAGTATTGCGATCAGGTGATAGTGGTCGACGATGGCAGCACAGACGGCACATCGGCAGAACTCAGTTCTCTTTCTGAACTCATCACCATCGTTACTTGTCAGCCAAACGGAGGTAAGGGACATGCGCTGGTGGCCGGTTTCCGGAAAGCCAGTGAGATGGGGTTCACCCATGCCATCACGATTGATGCCGATGGCCAGCATTTCGCAGACGATATCCCGGTATTCATCAACCAATTCAACAACCAAGCTGATGCCATTATCGTGGGAACGCGCAATCTAACCGAAGAGAACATGCCGAGAGGGAATACCTTTGCGAACCGGTTCTCCAACTTCTGGTTCCGTTTGCAGACAGGCATCGACCTTCAAGACACTCAGAGCGGCTACCGACTTTATCCATTGGGCGCGTTGCGGGGACTCAGCCTTATCACCTCCCGCTACGAGGCAGAACTCGAGCTGCTTGTCTTCGCTGCATGGGCAGGAACCCCGATTACCTCTGTTCCGGTCAAGGTCTATTATCCCCCAGCCGATGAGCGGGTAAGCCATTTCCGCCCTGTCTACGATTTTGTCCGTATCAGCATCCTTAACACCGTGTTGTGCGTGCTCGCTCTGGTTTATGGATATCCCCGCATGGCGGCACGAGCCGTCAGAAAAATCTTCGCATGAAAAGAATCTTGTATTTGGTGCGCCAGACGGCCTACACCATTTTCTCCTTTTGTTATTTCTTAGGCCTTGCCGTGGAGTTGACCGTGCGCGGATTCTTCCTGATAACGCTGGGCGGGAAAACCGACGAGAACAAACAGAAATACCATCGCATTCTTCAGCGAAAAGCAAAATTTGTGGTGAACCATATCCCGGGAACCACCTTCACTTATATCAACACCCCTCAAGAGACTTTCCAGAAGCCGTCGGTCATCATCAGCAACCATCAGTCACACCTCGACCTTATGGCCATTATGATGCTGACGCCCAAACTGATTATACTGACGAAGAACTGGGTCTGGCATAATCCCTTCTATGGCATCATAATCCGCTATGCCGACTATTTTCCCATTTCCGACACGGAAAAGATGACGGCTACAATAGCAGAGAAAGTGGAAAAAGGCTATTCGGTAATGATTTTTCCCGAGGGAACACGTTCGGCCGATAGTCATATCCTGCGATTCCATCGCGGGGCGTTCTATCTGGCAGAGAAACTCGGACTTGATATTGTGCCCATTTTCATCAAGGGTTTTGGTGATGTCTTGCCAAAAACATCATCCCATCTGCATCCCGGACAGCTTTCGCTGGAAGTGATGCCCCGTATCCGTCGCGACGATTCCTCGCAGATGGGTGACTATCGGGAGATGACAAAACGGCTGCACAAGATGTATGTTAGGAAATACAATGAAGAAGTGTGTCATCATAGGTAGTGGCCTGGGTGGCCTGTCGTGCGGCTGCATTCTTGCGAAGAACGGTTACGAGGTGACTGTTCTTGAACAAGGTCTGCAAGCGGGAGGTTGTCTGCAGTGTTTCCGTCGCGGTGATGCGGTCTTCGACACGGGCATGCATTATATCGGGAGTGCCGACCGCGGTCAGGTGCTCCATACAATTTTGCACTATCTGGGTATCTGCGATGATATTCGATTGGAAAGACTTGATCCGACCGGATATGATGTCATTTCGTTTCGGGGAGAACAATATCTGTTAGCTAACGGGAGAGAGAATTTCGTAGATTCGCTGGCTCGCCATTTTCCTAAGAATCGCGACGAACTGTTGCGCTATTGCGACTTGATAGAACAGGTGGCAGCATCGTCGCCGATGCACACGCTCAATAAAGCTGCAGACATAGAAACGTTCTCCAAATACCAGACAGTAAGTGTCGGCGAGGTTATCGACAATGTGGTGAGCGACCACACGTTGCGGCAGGTGCTTGCGGGAATCAGTCCGCTCTATGCAGGTGAGAAGGATGTCACACCATTCTATGCCCATGCGCTTATTGCCGATTTCTATAACCAGAGTAGTTTCCGCATTGTCGGAGGCAGCAGCACGCTGACCGATGCTATGGTCGGTGTCATCAGGAGCAATGGCGGCAGGGTGCTCACCCGGCGGAAGGTTGAGCGGATAGAGTGTAACAGCACGGGTGCCACTGCTGTCATTACCTCGGACGGGGAGTGCTTCCCGGCGGATGTTGTGGTCAGTGCCATTCATCCCGCCAATACCGTGGGACTTGTTGACAGCCATTTGCTTCGCCCGGCATACCGCCGCCGACTGGAGCATGCCAGGAACACCACCTCGGCCTTTACGCTGTATCTGAAGTTCCTTAAAAACAAGGTGAAGTATCTGAACCATAATATGTTCTATTATCGCGGTGACACGGTGTGGGGTTGTCAGAAGTATGATGACGCGGCGTGGCCCAAGTTCATGCTGTATATGCATTTCTGCCACAAGGAGCATCCTGAGTATGCCGAGACGGCCGAGGTGCTGACCTATATGGATTACCGTGAGACGGAACAGTGGGCAGGAACCCGTATCGGACAACGCGGCGAAAGCTATGGGCTGTTCAAGAAGATGAAAGCCGAGCGGTTATTAGACGCCTTGGAACAGGAGATGCCGGGAATTCGTGATGACATTGAGGAATACTACACCTCCACGCCTCTGACATGGAGGGATTATACGGGTGTTCCCGAGGGCGCCATGTATGGTACGGCGAAAGATGTGAACCTCGTAGGGGCAGGTTGCATCTCACCAAGGACTAACATCCCCAACTTGCTGTTGGCCGGTCAGTGTGTCACGCTGCATGGGATGCTCGGAGTACTGGCCGGGAGTCTGATGACGTGCAGCGAACTGCTGACGACCGATGTGTTGTTTTCACAGCTGAGGAACGGAATTTAATAAGGGTTGCTGCTGACGAAATAGCGCAAGCCGGACACGAAATATTATTATTAAACAGACGATAACGAATGAAAGTTGAAGAAGTACCACAGGATTTAAAATACTTTAACCGTGGTCTTGTGCGCGACCAGAACTATGCTTTGGACAGCGAGGGTAAGTACCAGAAAGTGTGGAGCGATGGATGGGAACCAAAGAACGATGCGCTCGACGTAGCCTTGGAAGACGATAAGGACAATGAGGAACGCTGTCGCATGGAACTGTACGAGCCTGAGGAGTTTCACGGTTTTGAACTCAATCTGGATCATCGTTCCGCATCGCATTGCGAGAATGGTGTCATTTCCACGATGTTAAGGTTCTACGGCATAGAACTGTCGGAACCCATGGCTTTCGGACTGGCCAGCGGATTGTTCTTTGCCCACATACCTTTTATAAAGATGCAAGGCATGCCGGTGACGGCTTTCCGCACACTGCCGGGTTCGTTGTTCAAGCGCATCATGAAACTGTATGGCATCAAGACAAAGACGCTCCGTTTTCTGAGCGAGGAAAAAGCCATGAAGACGCTCGACAAGGTGCTGCTGGGGCAGAAGATACCTGTGGCCTGCGTGGTGGGCATCTATGACCTGCCTTATTACCCGCCTGAATACCGTATGCATTTCAACGGACACAACATCTGCATTATCGGAAAGGACGAGGAGCGCGATGTGTATAGCGTGCTCGACCCCATCATTACCGAGAAAGCGACCATCAGCGGAGCGTTGCTCAGAAAGGTGCGCTTTGCCAAGGGAGGGTCTTATCCCCCGATGGGACAGATGTATTGGGTGACGTCGGTGCCCAAGGAGTTGCCTGAACTGAAACCCATAATTCTGAAATCTATTCGCAAGACCTGTTGGTTCATGGTTTCGCAGCCCGGTTTCATCAAGGTTGCCGGTGCCAACGGCATTATCTATCTCTCACGTCGGATACGGAAGTGGGAGAAGAAGATGGGGGCGCGCAAGGCCAGACAGAACCTGGTACAGATAATCCGTATGCTCGAAGAGATAGGTACGGGCGGGGCAGGCTTCCGCTTCGTCTATGCTGCATTCCTGCAGGAAGCGGCGGAAAAGACGGGCATCAGCTGCCTGAATGACTATTCCATGCGCCTTACGGAAATCGGCGACTTGTGGCGTGAGTTCGCTTTTAAGGCCTCGAGAATTTATAAAAAGCGTGAGGGTGAGAACTACACATACGATGACCTGGGCGACCTGCTGCAGACCATCGGTGAACGGGAAAAGGCCTTCTTCCAGGATCTTGACCGTACGGCCAAAGAATATATGAAATGAAGATAGCCGTTTTTTATTACACTCAGAGCGGACAGGCATTAAACGTTGCACGAAGTATCTGCAGCAAGATGAATGATGTCAGTGTGGTATATAAGGAAATTGTTCCACTGACTACCTATCCGTTTCCCTGGAGTAAAAACGCTTTCTTCGATGCCTTTCCAGAGACCCGTCTCGGCATTCCTCCATCGGGCATCGTGCCCATGGATTTCAGTGACGTTGAGGATGCTGGTTTGGTCTTGGTGGTAGGACAGTCGTGGTTCCTTTCTCCATCATTACCTCTGCAGTCGTTTTTCACAGATGAGCAGGTGAAACAATATTTAAGCGGGCGCAAGGTGGTGTTTGTCAATGCCTGCCGGAACATGTGGCTGATGACGAGCAGGAAGGTGAAGGCCTATCTGAGTGATGCCCATGCTAAGATGGTAGGACAGATTGTGCTTCAGGATGAGGCCCCCAATCTGGTCAGTGTTATTACTGTTATCCGCTGGCTCATCTATGGAAAGAAGGAAGGAAACGAGTTGCTTCCATCCTCAGGTATATCGGATGCCTCCATCAAAGAATCCTCCCGTTTTGGAGTTATCATTGCAGATGCCTTACGCAACAATGATTTATCGCAGTTGCAAGAACTGCTGCTTTCAGCGGGAGCTATCAAATATAAAGCCTCGATATTATTCCTTGAAAAGGCTGGTCACCGTATGTTCGGCCTTTGGGCAAAATTCGTTCGGAAAAAAGGTAATTATGGTAATCCTCGCCGTATTCCCAGACTTAATCTTTTTTATGCCTATTTACTCACAGTACTGTTTGTGGTTTCACCGTTTGGCCAGTTGTTTTTCTATCTGACCTATCCGCTGCAGCAAGTATCTAAAAACAAAAAAGAAGACTGTTGTTTATAGTTGTATCTACAAAGTAATATCATTAATAATATGTACGCATATATAACAAAATCAGCCAAATTCTTCCCTAATGAACCGGTCAGTAATGATGAGATGGAGAGTTATCTCGGCATGGTAGACAACAAACCGTCGAAAGCGCGGAGGATTGTGCTTAAGCGCAATGGAATCAAGCAGCGTTACTATGCGCTCGACAAGAAAGGTAATGTCACCCACACCAATGCGGAAATGGCTGCCAATGCCATTCGTAATCTTTTCGATGACCATTTCGGGGTCAATGATATTGACCTGTTATCCTGTGGAACAGCCTCTCCCGAACAGCTTATACCCTCACATGGAGTGATGGTTCATGGCGAACTAGGCGGTGACCGGAATATCGAGGTGGTTTCTTTTGCCGGTTCTTGCTGTTCTGGTGTTGATGCACTGAAATATGCATGTATGGCCGTTCAGCTTGACCCGTCAATGAAGGTGGTTGCCTCTGCGTCAGAACGCTTGTCTGCATGGATGCGTGCGTCCTATTTTCAGAAAGAGTCAGAGAAGCTCGCTCAGCTGGAGACACATCCGATGCTGGCCTTCCAGAAGGAGTTTTTGCGTTGGATGCTTTCCGATGGTGCTTTTGCGTTATTGCTTCAGGGTGCGCCCAATCCAGACGGTTTGTCATTGCGTGTAGACTGGATTGATATCACTTCGTTTGCTAATACGAAGGAGACCTGTATGTATTGTGGTGCTGAAAAGGATGAAGCAGGTAATCTGAGGGGATGGTCGATGTTTCCTGGTGAGGAATGGCTCTCGCAGTCTCTCTTTATGCTAAAGCAAGACACCCGAATGCTTGAAGAGAACATTGTGCCGCTCGGTGTTACCTATCTGCTGCAACTTGCAGAGAAATACCATTTCACACCAGGAGATGTTGATTGGTTCCTTCCCCATCTCTCATCGTTGTTTTTCAAGGATAAGATTCTTGAAGAATCAGGTCGGCGTGGATGTTTTATTCCTGAGGAGAAATGGTTCTATAACCTCCCCACTGTTGGCAACATTGCTTCAGCTTCAGCCTTCGCCATGCTGGAAGAACTGATGAATACCAATCGTTTGCAGAAGGGACAGAAATTACTGATGATGATTCCAGAGAGTGCTCGTTTCTCTTACTGTTATTGTATGCTGACGGTTTGTTAAAAGATTAGTTATGAAAGTAGAAGAGGTACCTCAGGACTTGAAATATTTCAAAGGAACGGTCGTGCGCGATGTCGACTATGCCGTTGATGCTGATGGTAATTATCAGATGGTGGTCAGTGATGGTTGGACACCTAAGAATGAAGCGCTTGAGATAACCTTGGCGGATATCGACGAGCAGTGCCAGGAGATTCTGCAACGGGTAAAGGCGGGCGAAAGTAGTCCTTTGGAGTATTATGCGGCAAAGAATTTGATGGACGTGGACTTGTTGTCTGACTATACAGGCTTCTCGAAACGTACTATCCGAAAGCATTTCCTGCCAGATAATTTTGCGAAATTGGATGAAAAGACGTTAGAGACTTATGCTGACGTGCTTCGTATCACGGTAGCTGAACTGGCAACCATTCCAGAAAATTGAAAATTGAATCCTGAAACATGGAACTTGATTTAAGCCACCGGGTAGCCGCACATTGCGAAAATGGTGCCATTTCAGCTCTTTTGCGCTATTATGGTATTAATCTGTCAGAACCGATGATTTTCGGTTTGGCCAGCGGACTCTTTTTCATCCATCTGCCTTTTGTCAAGTTGGCAGGAATGCCTGTGACTTCGTTCCGTACTTTTCCGGGAGTGTTGTTCAAACGAATCACGAAGTTACTTGGAATCAAGGCTACGACACGGCGTTATCTGAACAAGGAGCACGCCATGCGCGATTTGGACAATTTGCTACTTGAAAAACAGACGCCTGTTGGCTGTGTGGTGGGTATGTACTATCTGCCATATATGCCAAAAGAATACCGCTTCCATTTCAATGGACACAACATCTGTATTATCGGAAAGGATGAGCAGACGGACACATATACGGTGCTGGACTCGAATGCCACGCAGAAAGTGACGCTGAGCAGAAAGGACCTTCTGAAGGTTCGCTTTGCAAAGGGTGGCACTTATCCATTGCTTGGACAGATGTACTGGATTAAGTCTGTTCCCAAGCAACTTCCCGACTTGAATCCGCTCATCCTGAAATCAATCCACAAAGTGTGCTGGTATATGATTTCGCAACCCGACTTCATTCCTTATGTGGGTGTCAATGGTATTGCCTATCTGTCGCGTAGCATCCGCGGGTGGGAGAACAAGATGGGAAAACGCCGTGCATCACTTAACTTGGCACAGTTGATACGCATGTTGGAAGAGATTGGAACCGGAGGGGCAGGCTTCAGGTTTATCTACGGTGCTTTTCTTCAGGAGGCTGCTGCCCGGACGGGTGTGGCCGAACTGAATGATTTCTCTAAAAGAATAACTGCCATCGGAGACTTGTGGCGTGAGTTCGCTTTCAAGGCTTCGAGAATTTATAAAAAGCGTGAGGGCGAGAGTTACACATACGATGACCTGGGTGACTTGCTGCAGACCATCAGCGAGCAGGAAAAGGCTTTCTTCCAGGACCTCGACCGTACGGTCAAAGATTATATGAAATGAAAATAAAACTGCTGGTGCTCATAGCAGGCCTGCTCATGGTCTCCACCATGAAGGCCTACAGGCTGACAGCCTATATCCCGCAGGAGAATCCTACGGAAACGGGGGTGATTGTCTGTCCTGGAGGCAGCTACTTCTGGCTGGACAAGGCCACGGAGGGGGAGAAGGTGGCGCAGTGGCTCATGGAAAACGGCATTGCGGCATTTGTACTGGAGTACAGTCATGCGGGATGGGCTGCCTATGCGTATCACGTTCGCAGTGGAGGGCGCAGCTTCCCGGCAGGGTTCAACGACTTGAGGGAGGCGCTCGACTCGGTTCGCGCACGTGCCGGTGAATATGGAATAAGAACAGACAGAATCGGGTGTATGGGTTTCTCGGCCGGTGGACATCTGGTGATGCATGCTGCCGAGCAGCTGGCAGGTACGCCACAGGCGATAGCCTTTGTGGCTCCTATGTATCCTGTTGTGTCAATGACTCATCCATGTACGCACAAAAGGTCGCGCCGGGGATTGTTGGGAGAGTTTCCCACGAAGGCAATGAAGGACAGTCTGTCG
This sequence comes from uncultured Prevotellaceae bacterium, assembly GCA_900316985.1. Taxonomy (GTDB): domain Bacteria; phylum Bacteroidota; class Bacteroidia; order Bacteroidales; family Bacteroidaceae; genus Prevotella. Next base: position 53,042 of record ONFE01000018.1, on the reverse strand, counting down.
CTCGAGCATCATGTGCCAGTGAACTGTCCGCCTGTCTTCCTGATGAATTGCGACGACGACCCCGTGGTGCACTATCATAATGCGGAACTGCTGGACTCGGCACTGACAAAACACGGCATCCCTCATCAGTATGAGCATTACCGCACGGGCGGTCATGGGTTCGGGGTCTCTGCAGAGAAGACCACACGTGAGGCCATCGGGTGGAAGGAGCGATTCTTGGCCTGGCTGAAAAGTATTATCAATAGTTAGGAGCATAAATAAGAGTTAAGGTTAACGTTAAGGTTATCGTTATATAAAGGATGGTTGAATTTTTCCTACACGTCTATGACTTCCTGAAGAAGAGGAGAGGTCTTTGCCTGACGCTGGCGGCAGTGCTGACAGCGATTCTGATAGCAATGGTCTCCTCGCTGAGATACAATGAGAATATCTACGACTTCCTGCCGCTGAGCGGAAACGAGCAGCGCGCTATCACGGTGTATCAGGACGTGACCGGCGGACAGCGCATCTATGCGATGTTCAAGGCGAAAGAGGAGAACGGGGAAAAGTCCGACAAGCAAGTAGAAGCTGTGGACACGTTTGCCGCTAAAATCATGGGCAACGAAGGGAAAAAGCATGTCAGCGAGATAACGACACAGGTGGATTTCGACAAGATAGCCAATATCACGGCATTCCTCTATCAGAACGTGCCGTTCATGCTCTCCGACAGTGACTACGTGCGCATGGAGAACATGCTGGCAACTCCCGATTTTGCCGACAGCCAGCTGGCTGCCGATGTGCAGATGATGATGATGCCTGCCACGGGCTTTTTCACCCCGAGCATCAGCAACGACCCACTGGGTCTTTTTAGTACACTGACCGACCGGCTGCAGGCCAGACAGACGGCCATGCCTTTCGAGATGGACAACGGGTATATCTTCACGCCGGGAAAGAAATATGCCATTGCCATGCTGACATCTCCATACGGTTCGATGGAGTCGTCGAACAACAACCTGCTGGTGAATTATGTCGACAGTATCGCGAAACAGACCATGCAGACGGTGCCCAGCGTTGACGTTTCTATCACGGGATCGCCTGTGATAGCCGTGGGTAATGCCGGTCAGATTAAGAAAGACAGTTGGCTGGCCATCTCTATTGCCGTGACGCTGATTCTGCTGTTGCTGGTGTTCTCGTTCAGGAGGAAGAGAAGCCTGCTGCTCATTGTTGCGTCTATTGGTTTCGGGTGGCTTTTTGCCATGGGCTTTATCTCTGTCATGCGGAGCGACGTCTCGCTGATTGTGCTAGGAATAGGTTCTATCATCATCGGAATAGCCGTCAACTACCCGTTGCATTTCATTGCCCATACCGATTACGGCGGAACAACCCGCGAGGTGCTGAAGGAGATGGTGGCCCCGCTGCTGATAGGAAACATCACCACGGTGGGCGCCTTTGCCAGTTTGATGCCGCTGGATGCTCCCGCATTGCGCGACCTGGGCTTTTTTGCTGCCTTCATGCTGGTTGGAACGATCCTTTTTGTTCTTGTATTCCTTCCACACCTGGTCAAGGAAAGGGTTCATGCAGGAAAACAGCGTCTTTCATTCGACAAGATTTCATCGATATCGCCCGACAGGCACCGCTGGCTGCTGTGGGTTTTCCTCGTCTTGACGCTCATCTTCGGTTATTTCAGTCTGGGCACATCGTTTGATACGAATATGCACAACATCAACTACATGACCGATGAACAGGAAAAAGTTCTTTCGGACTTGCAGACGCTGGTTGGCATCAGCGATTCGACGAATGTGTATGTGGTGACCGAGGGAAAGACTTGGGACGAGGCCTTGCGGAAGAGAGAGCAGTTGGGACAGATGATCGATAGCCTGCATCGAGGAGGAGCAATCTCCAGTTATACAGATGCAACCTCGTTTGTATGCTCAGCCGAAGAACAGACCCGCCGGATAAGGAAATGGGACGAGTTCTGGGACAAGCATCGCGATGAAGTGGTGGCTATGCTGGAGAAGACAGCCCCCAAGTATGGGTTTAGCAATGATGCTTTCAGTGATTTCATCGAAATCATCAACAAGAAATACACTCCTCAGCCGTTTGAATACTTCGAGCCCGTCAACTCGGTTCTCCTGAGCAACTCCTTCAGCACCAGCACAGGCTGTTGTTCGGTGGTCGACGTCGTTCATGCGGGGAATGCCAGCGTGAAGGATTTGGAGAACGCCCTGAACAAGGGAATCGGGTCCAGAGGCTACGCTTTTGATTTTGCGGGGATGAACAGCTCCATTGCAGAGTCACTTTCAGGCGATTTCAATTATATCGGTTTTGCCTGCGGTTTCATCGTGTTCCTTTTCCTCTGGCTTTCCTTCGGCAGACTGGAACTTAGTCTGCTCGCGTTCCTGCCCATGGCCATGGGTTGGCTGTGGATATTGGGCATCATGTTCCTGTTCGGCATGCAGTTCAATATCGTCAATGTGATTCTGGCCACCTTTATCTTCGGTCAAGGCGACGACTATACAATATTTATTACCGACGGTCTCATCTCGGAGTACGCCTATCGGAAAAAACTGCTGACCTCATTTAAGAGCAGCATCATCATCTCGGCGCTGATTATGTTTATCGGCATAGGTTCGCTGATTGTCGCCAAGCATCCTGCCCTGCACTCGCTTGCCGAAGTGACCATCGTCGGAATGTTCACGGTTGTCCTCATGGCGTGGGTTGTGCCGCCGCTCATCTTCGGATGGCTGGTGAAGACCGGCAACAGGATAAGAAGGACACCGATAACTATCGAGCAGCTTGTCCGCACAGGCTATTGCCGGGTGGTATGGTGGGTGGAATTGTTCTTTGGCTGCATCATCGGATGGATAATCCGGCTGTTGCCTGGCGATAAGGACCGCATGACGGCGTGGTTCCATCGTCTGATAAGTAAGACGATGCGCGCAAATGTAAACAATATTTGGGGAGTCAGCCATCATGTATGGAACGACAATGGTGAAGACTTCGGTCGTGGCAGCATAGCCGTCTGCAATCATCTGTCCAGACTCGATGCACTGTATCTGCTGGCGTTAGACCCGAGGGTGGTCATCATGACCGATGGAAAACGGTGGAACCATCCCATCTTCAGTCCGATACTCAAGTCGGGGCGTTTCATTAACGGAAACCATGCTGTTGAAGAAGAGGTGGTCAAGGCCGTGAAAGACGGCAACTGCGTTGTTGTTTCTGATGACGCTATTAATCTGGCAAGGAAATTAGAGGCCGACTTGCTGCCCCTGTATATCCATGGTACCGATGATGTGATGCCCGATGAAAGTAGCGTCTTAGCACGCGGACAGGTTGATATTGAGATAGGCAAACGGATTCCGGCAGCGGAACTTCAGAAGGAAGAAGTACCTGTCTATCAGCAGCATCTCGCAGATTGGAGTCGCACCATCGAGAACACCCATTATTTCCATCACTATATCATCTATAAATATATATATAAAGGTATAGGACTGGAAAAAGAGACCAGACGCCTCCTGAAACGCTATGATGATTTCAGCAAATGGATAGACATTGTTGATGCGCCTGCTGAGGTGAACATTATAGATGCCGGTCATGGCCAATTCTCGTTGCTCTATGCACTTGTGCATCCCGAGACGCAGGTCAATTCCTATGCCTACGATGAGGACGACGTGGCGTTGGCCTCGAACTGTGACCCCATGCCCCAGAACCTGTATGTCCACTATTGCAAAGACCATGCGGCGGCTGTTGAAGAAGCCAGCAACGGCAACGTCATCAGTCTTTCTACTATTTTAGCGTAACTCGTTAAAAAAAACATATTATGAATACAGATTTTGACGATATCCGTCCATACACTGACCAGGAAATTCCAGCTGCCATGCAACGCATCGCAGATAGTTCCATGTTGCCCATCTTGGTTTCCTATGTCTTCCCTGACATGTCGGTTGATGAGATTAAGCGTATGCTTAGTGGATTTAAGACCATCAAGGATTTCCAGATGGGGGTGATGTATCATGTCAATAGGCAAATCATCAATCAAAGTATATCTGAGTTTACTTTTGGGGGATTGGAACAACTCGAGAAAGGCAAGCCTTATTTGTTTGTTAGCAATCACCGCGACATCATGCTCGACGCCTCGCTTCTCCAGAACGTGCTGGTGGATGAAGGTTTAGATTCATCTCAGATAACGTTTGGCGCAAACTTGATGATGAATCCCCTGGTCATCGATATCGGCAAGTCGAACAAGATGTTCAAGGTGGAACGCCCCGGTGGTAATGCTAAGGATTTTTATAAGGGTTCTCTCCATCTGTCGCAGTATATCCGAAACGTTATCGTTGATGAAAAGGAGTCAGTATGGATTGCACAGCGCAATGGCAGGACAAAAGACGGCAACGACCAGACCGACCAGGGTATCATCAAGATGTTCTGCATGAGTAGGTCGGAAAACAAAATCGAGGCCCTGAGCGAGTTGAATATCGTGCCCATATCCGTTTCTTACGAGTGGGAGTCATGCGATATCCTGAAGGCCATCGAACTGTATGAAAGCAAAAATGTAAAGTATATCAAGAAACCGGGTGAGGACTTGAACAGCATCCTGACGGGTATCCTTCAGTATAAGGGCCGTGTGCATTTCCAGGTCTGTCCGATGATAACCAGGGAGGAGTTGCTGCAGTTTGACGACTGCACGAACAACGAGTATCACAGAAATGTGGCCCGATTGATTGATCAGCGGATACTGAGTTCCTATAAGCTCTGGCCCAACAATTATATCGCCTATGACATGAACTATGGTCAGCAACGGTTTGTTGGAGAGTATACGCCTGAAGAGAAGAAAGCTTTTGAAAAGCATCTTGATAAACTGGAAAAATACGATGGTGATGCTAATATCCTGAAAGATATTCTGCTCGCTATTTATTCTAACCCCGTAAAAAACAAGTTAACGATAGAGAAACAAAATGAGAGACAAGATTAAGGAATTGCTGGAAGATCTCTTGCCGATGGTAGACTTCGATTCTGATTTTCTTTTCAGCGAACTTGATTCGCTGGGTGTCACCACCATATTGATGACACTCTCCGACTATTACGATATTTCGTTGGAGGCCATTGACGCTACGCCCAAAAACCTGAAAACGCTTGATAGTCTGGTGGCGCTTGTGGAAAGGAAACTCAGTGAGAAACAGGAATGAAGCATCTGGAAGACTATCTGGCGCTTCATGCGCAGGAGACTCCTGAGAAGATAGCCGTTGTCTGCAATCAGGAGGAACCAACGGTCGCTGGCCGAAGGGAAAAGCAATGCTCCTACGCAGAGTTGTATCTGCGTGTCTGCCGTCGTGCAGAAGAACTAACCCCCTCCAAACCTCCCCGAGGGGAGGCTTTCTGCTCTCCCCCTCGGGGGAGTTGGAGGGGGGTCATCCCCTTCCGTTCTACGCAGAGCATTGACTTTTTGGTGGAATATATGGCCATTCATAAGGCCGGTGCAGCTGCGGCTCCCTTGGAGCATGACATTCCCGAAGAGCGTTTCAACGAGATAGTCCGTCAACTGGCTGTCACCCCAGTTCCCGAAGGTACTGCCGATGTCCTCTACACCACAGGAACCACAGGACGGTCCAAAGGGGTTATCATGAGTCATCTCACTATCCTTTCGGATGCAGAGAACCTCATTGACGGACAGGGCTTTACGTCCGACATCGTATTCATTATCAACGGACCACTCAACCACATTGGCAGCCTTTCCAAGATATGGCCTGTCATCATGCAGGGAGGTACGCTCTATATCACCAGCGGTATGAAGAACGTGGAAGAGTTCTTCACCGCCCTCGACTACACCCCCAATATATCCCCCCTCCCTCGGGAGGGGGCGGGGGAGGGGTTTCCCCGTTTTGCCACTTTCCTGGTTCCGGCGAGTATCCGCATTCTGCTTCAATTATCGAGTGAGCGTCTGAAGAGCTATGCCTCCAAGATAGATTTCCTGGAGACGGGTGCTGCCCCCATGATGCAGAGCGATATGGAAGAACTCTGCCGCTTGTTGCCCAACACACGTCTTTACAATACCTACGCCTCCACGGAGACAGGCATTATTACCACATATAATTATAATGGCGGAAAGTGTCAGGCGGGTTGTTTGGGGCGTCCGATGAAACACGCCCGTCTCTTCATCACGCCCGAAGGTTTTATAGCCTGTCAGGGGCCGACGCTGATGACGGGTTATATCGGTGATCCGGAACTCACCGCCACCGTCCTTCGCTCGTATCCTCCCCTCCCTCGGGAGGGGCAAGGGGGAGGGGTTGTCCCAACCCTCATCACCGCCGATCGCGGCATCATTGACGAAGAGGGGATGCTTCATCTATTGGGACGTGAGGACGACGTCATCAATGTGGGAGGTTTCAAGGTGGCTCCTACGGAGGTGGAAGATGTAGCGATGTCGCTTCCCGAGGTGGCCGACTGCGTATGCATTGCTGCCGAACATCCCATTGCGGGCCGTACGTTGAAGTTGCTGGTGGTGATGACCGAGGGTTCTGCATTCGACAAGCGCATCATTGCCCGCTATCTGAAGTCGCGTCTGGAGTCCTACAAGGTTCCTCTGCTCTATGAGCAGGTAGAGAAAGTGAACCGTACCTATAACGGTAAACTCGACCGCAAGTCGTATCGTTGATCCAAGCAACGAAAGTCTTGTTTCATATAGTTTAATTGGATTTAAATCCCTTCTTTTGCATCAAACATAATTATATTTATGAATCTTCTTTCAACAAATAACATAGTGAGAAAGGAAAGCAACCCTGACGTCTGTCATGTGAACAGAGAGTCCCCCGTTCATGTGACAAACAAAACAGCGACCCTCATTATAATGGCATTTCTTTTGTGTGTTTCCTCAGCAGCACAGGAGAAAGTCTCATATCAGCGAGACTATCAGTACCTCGTGGAAAGAATCAATGGCATTTATATTCCCAAAGATATAGATGAAGCCGTTGACTCTTTGGACGTAATCATTAGTTCCGAGGACAAACGCTACATTGCCGACTCCCTGTCCTTGGATGCTTTTCGTGCCAGATGTCATTTTGGATTAGGAATGTGGATGAGGAACAATTGGGGATTGTGGGGAGGTTCCCGTCTTAAGCGGTATTTTCTCGACATTCTCCACAGGAATGTAGTCCACCCTGATGATATGTCGGATATTATTCTTAAGGCATACTATAAGAAAAAGATTCAAGGATTGGATTATTCTGTTGAAGATGATGTCCAATCTAATCTCACCGAATATAGAGTGAAGAAAATAGGTCCACTGAGGCGGTTATGGATAAGACTCAAGCAGAATATGAGCAAAGATGTCCGTAACACAAAGCGCGTTTTTAAGGAAGAGGGGTGTACAAAGGGTAAAACCTTATATTTTCAGTATCCGTATGGGTGTTCGACTGCTGAGGAACAACAGATATGGTTTGAATCAGAGAACTACGACCTTTTGCCCAAAGGTAAGATTACAGACATTGATTACTTATCAAGGCGAATTAAAGTCAAACTCATTGACACAATCTCTCCATATGGCATCATCGTCTTCGACGGAGACCTCGAAGACTATAAGTTTGGTAACATCGAAAGAGATTTTGATCATTTTACCATTAATGGCCCTAACAGGTTCTATATGCAGAAGGGAGATGAGTTATGGTTTGACTTGAAATCCGGATTTTGGGATTCTATGAAAAAATAGTGTGAACGGGGAACTGTCCCTGTTCAACTCTAATTATTTAGCGTAATTAATTTGGCCGTTTGATTATAAGTCCTTATCTTTGCTGAATAATAAACTGAAAAAGCAAGATGCAGATTATTTTTCTTATCATATTTGCCATAATAGCTTTGATTGTTGCCATTTTTCTCGGAATCCTGTGTTCCATTGTGGCACGGAGGATTGTGCGGCGAAGAAACTGGAGTCACAAACGGATGATAGTGTGGTTGGCTGCCGTTACTCCTGCTTTGTTCATTGGCATGGAGGCTGTATTGGGACTCATCGGGAGCGTGTACATATCTCAGACGAAAGGTGTCGACTTAGGCTTCGGTGATTATTGGCAGGCACCACTGACAGAAAGCCATTATCTTTGTGCTGTCGACATGCCGGAAAATGCATCTGTCGGCAGTCGTGACAATGACAATATATATGAAGGCCTTGTGCAGCATTTGTGGGTAGCCGAAGACAGTATCCTTGTGGCTTGTTATTCCTCAGGTAATGACTATGCATTATATGCCTTCCATTCTCATGACAGCAGTATAGATACACTTTTGCACAGAGCAGATTCTCTGCAATTTGCCAATGCCTTACAAAACCGCAATATCGACGTTAAAACAGCTTTGACTCCAGATGAATATTTTAATAGAGCACAAAGAGAGGCTCATAAAATAGAGAGTCCGGTTAGGCATACAGTCGTAATAGTAATAATATTAGCTTTTTGGGCTGCACTATTATGGCTCATTAAGAAAAATTCAAGTTCGTGAATAGTAAGTGGATAAATATCATATTGTTGGCTATAGAGTCACCTATTATTTATTTCTTGTCAAGTTTTTCATTAGGTGAACCAACTATGATAAGAGCAAATTTTGAAGTTCATCCTTATGAAAGATTCTTTGTAAGACTCTGTGCGGTTTCCCTTTTGTTGTTTGTGATAAATATAATCATTATTTTTGGAATAAAAATGGTTATAAATAATATTGGGGAAAAACCATTTAAGTTCAATCTTTTCAAGACGCTCTTATTTAATTTTATTTTCCTTCAAATTATAACTTTTATATTTGTCTTGTGTAATCTCTATATAAACGGTTTTGTATAGACATAATAAATAGTATGTGAACGGGGATTTCCCCCATCCATAGTTCATGTGAACTGTGTTCATTAGAAGTAACGACCCACATTCTGTTTCTCGCGCATGCGCGCGAGATTTTTATTTTAAGGGTGTAAGGGTGCGAAAACCCTGATAAACACTGGGCTTGCACCCTTGTTCAGAGGGTGTAAAGGGTGTCATAAGGGTGTAAGCCACAGGAGACCCTCTCCAAGCCAGAGACCCACTCCATCCCTCCCTGTGTAGGGAGGGAGTTTTATTCCTTGCCTCCTTTCTTTCTCATGCAGAGCAACGAACCTTACTGACTCGGAACAACAAAAGCACGCTTGTAATGCCATTCGCTCCAGCGAATGGGCTCTTTGGTATGGTTATGATAGCAAGAAGCGGTAAATTCTCTAGAGAATTTACCGCTTCTGATGATAGTATGCACCCCGTTGGATGATGCTCCGGAGAAAATTCTCTAGAGAATTTACAATAATCCTCGCACCCTTATGACACCCTTTACACCCTTCACAGGAGGGTGCAAGGCCTGTGTTTATCGGGGTTCTCGCACCCTTACACCCTTATACGTGATAATTTCTATATGAATGCGGAACCCCCGTTCATGTGGGAACTAATACTTGAAGGAGGAACCTCCAAGGAATTCGCGGATGAGTGAAGTAGGTGGAATCTGCTTGTCGGGGATGGGAACCAGATACTTCAGGAACTTCAGCAGACGGTATGCTTCGGCGTATTCATCACAGCGCTCAGGAACCTGTTCCAGGATAGGAATGGCCTGCTCACGGATGACAGCCAGCTCAAAGAGCATGGCGGTGTTGAACATCACGTCGCAGTTTTCCTGATAGGGGAAAATCCATTTCTCTTCACCGGCGCGTACAGAGGGCCAGCGGTGGATGGTATCCTGTGCAGAACAGCCGCGGTATTTATAGTCACGGATGATTCGGCGCAGCAGACGGTTGTCGGTTGTGGGAATATAGTTGTGATAGTCCAACAGGATGGTGGTGAGTGCTGAGGCATAGATACGGAACTTGATCTCATCGGGAATCTGAGCCGTCAGTTCGGGATTAAGCGCGTGGATTCCTTCCACCACAAGAATCTCATGTTCATGGAGTTGCAGTTTGGGTCCGCCTTGGTGATCGCTTTTCCCTGTTTGGAAGTTGTAGCGGGGGAGTTGCACCTCGCGGCCTTCGAAGAGTTCGCGCAGTTGCTGGTTGAGGAGTTCGAGGTCGAGTGCGTAAATGCTCTCGTAATCGTATTCGCCGTCTGCGTCCCGTGGTGTTCGGTCGCGGTCTACGAAATAGTCATCGAGTGAGATCATCACAGGTTTCAGTCCGCAAGCCAGCAGCTGAACTGATAGTCGCTTGCAGAAAGTGGTCTTTCCGGAACTGGATGGGCCGGCGATGAGAACGAGCCGCTTGGGAGAGGGGCTGGCAATCTGGTCGGCAATACGTGAAATCTTCTTTTCCTGCAAGGCTTCGGAGACATTGATGAGTTGGGTGGTTTGTCCTTTGCTTACAGCCTCGTTGAAGTCGCCGATGGTGCGCACGCCGAGTATCTCCTGCCACTGATGGTGCTCCTTGAAGATGTCGAACATCTTGTTTTGCTTGACGATTGGCCCCAGTTCATCGGGATTAGACCGTGAGGGGATTCTCAGCAGGAGTCCGTCGTAGTATTTCTCCAGTCCGAAGAGGTAGAGTTCGCGGGTATTGGTGACCAGTGTCCCGTAGAAATAGTCCACATAGCCGTCAAGGTCGTAGTAGCAGCAATAGAGTTGTCCGCTGCTACGGAGTATTTTCGCTTTCTGTATATCGCCGAGGCGGTCGAACATCTGGATGGCTTCTTCCGTAGGACATTCGTGGCGGGTGATGGGCATCTGTGCATCGATGATCTCCTGCATGCGGGTTCGCAGACGGTTGACATCTTCCTCGGTGACAGGACGTCCCAGTTGGAGATCGCAATAGAAACCATTGCTTACGGGAATATCAATGACGACGAGTGCCAGTCCATAAAGGTCTTTCACAGCTTTGCAAAGCACCAAAAACAGCGAGCGGGTATAGGCGCGGGAAGCCGAGGAAGCCTTCATGTCGAGAAACTCAACATCCTTGTTGTGATAAACGCGGTAATGCATCCCCTCCACCTTGTTGTTCACCTTCGCAGAGATGGGGCCGTGTTCCATCTTCAGGCCGAATTCAGAAAAAATTTCAGAAAGTGTGCTTCCGATTGGGAAGTTTCCAGTTTTTTTATTATTTTTGCAACGAATTTTAATGGTCTGTTTCATATTAATTGGCAATATTAATTGGGATTGATAGTTAACAGGGGCAAAGATACGAATAAGCGAGCACAAATGCAAATAAAACTTGTTTTAATTTGCTTTGTCGAGCGGGAGTAGCTTATTAAAAGATAATAAAAAAGTGAAGAATTTGCTACCGCACATGTTTTTTCTTTAAACCTGAAACCTGAAACTTGAAACATAATAACTATATAGAAGTATGTCGATACTGGTATTTTTCAAATTATTGGGCTCATTGGCACTGCTCATGTTCGGTATGAAATCGATGAGTGAGAGCCTGCAGAAGATGGCTGGTCCGCAGCTGCGCCATGTTCTCGGAGCCATGACTACCAACCGTATTACAGGAATGCTGACGGGAATGCTCGTCACGGCCTCTGTACAGTCTTCAACGGCAACCACGGTGATGACCGTCTCGTTTGTGAATGCGGGATTGCTCACGTTGGCGCAGGCCATTTCGGTTATCATGGGTGCCAACATCGGTACGACGCTGACGGCCTGGATTATGTCGGCAGGTATGTCGTTCAACATTACCGATATGGTCTATCCGGCATTCTTCCTGGGTATCGTGCTCATCTATCTGAAGAAGTATCGTTATATTGGTGACTTCCTCTTCGGTCTGGCCTTCCTCATTCTTGGTCTGGGTACCTTGCGCATGACGGGAACTGAGATGGACCTTGGCCATAACGAGGCGCTGCTGAATTTCTTCTCTTCATTTGATCCCAATTCTTTTCTTACCACGATCATCTTCCTGATATTGGGTGGTATCATGACCTTCTGCGTGCAGTCATCGGCTGCCGTGATGGCCATCACGATGATTCTCTGTGGCAGTGGTGCCCTGCCTATATATCAGGGTATAGCCCTGGTGCTTGGTGAGAATATAGGAACCACCGTTACCAGTAACTTGGCTGCCTTGTCGGCCAATACACAGGCTCGCCGGGCTGCATTGGCTCATATGTTCTTCAATGTATTCGGTGTCATTTGGATATTGATCTTCTTCCATACGTTTGTGGATGGAGTGGTGGCACTTGTGGACTGGGCAGGCAATGCATTGGGTTACGATATGGCAAATGCCAACAGCACGATCAAACTGACCTTTGTACTGGCTGCTTTCCATACCTGTTTCAACGTGGTCAATACGTTTATCCTCATCTGGTTTATCCCGCAGATTGAGCGCTTTGTTTGCTGGGTCATCAAGCCCAAGAAGGTGGACGAGGAAGAAGACTTCCGTCTGCATTTCATTACGGCTGGCTTCATGAAGACCCCGGAACTCTCCGTGCTGGAGGCACAAAAAGAGATATCCAGTTTTTCAGAGCGTATGCAACGTATGTTTGGTATGGTAAGGGAACTCCTTCAGGAGAAAGACGATGCCAAGTTTGCCAAACTTTTCACACGCATTGAGAAATATGAAAGCATCTCCGACAATATGGAGATAGAGATTGCCAAATATCTCGACCAGGTGAGTGACGCCCATCTCAGTGATGACACGAAGGCCAAGATCCGCGCCATGCTCCGTGAGATATCAGAACTGGAGAGTATCGGTGATGCCTGCTATAATATGGCACGTACCATTTCGCGCAAAGTGCAGGGAAAGCAAGAGCATTTCACCGAGCGTCAGTATGAGCATATGCACCAGATGATGCAGCTCACCGATGATGCCCTGACACAGATGAACACATTGATGAACGGTCGCAAGATTAGTTTCGACGTGAACCGTACATTTAATCTTGAAAACGAAATCAACAACTTCCGCAACCAGTTGAAGAGCCAGAACATTGCCGATGTAAACAATCATGTCTACACTTATGGCATTGGTACCATTTACATGGATCTCATCAACGAATGCGAGAAGCTGGGCGACTACGTAGTCAACGTTGTAGAAGCCCGTATGGGAACACGTCAGAAAGAGGCGTAATCTCCTTTCTTGTTAAATAAATAATCCCCCTCATCCTACATAGATGGATGAGGGGGATTATTGTATGGGGTGGCTAGAGGGCTTATTTGGAAAGTATCACCCGCTTGCTTTTTAGGTAAACGCCCTGTGTAGCGGGCTTTCCATTCAGCCGTTGGCCGCTGATGCTAAAATAAGGTTGAGATTCTCTTGTGTCTGTCTCGACTGTCTGTATGGCTGATGGGCTGCTGCCGTAGGTGAAATCTATGTATGAACCAAGGTCCTTAGAACTGGAACCTTGATACAAAGGCTTGTAATTTAAATAGATTCTGTATTGTTTTCCAACGGTAAGGCCTGGCAGTTCTATGGGGAGTTCCACCGTTTGGCCCGGTTCTATGATAACGGATGGGGCTTCCAGCCTCTCCACATATTCATATTCATTACCGGTTTTCACGTAAAGCCATCCATAGATGGTGTCGTAGAATGTGACATTGCCCGTGTTCTTCACTTCAATCATGAGCGTAGAAGAGCCTGCTGTAGGTATAACGGCATCTACACGCTCCAAAGTCACGGGTGTAGTAGGCGGCGCAATGATGGTGATGTCGGTGGTGCCCAGGATATTCTTTCCTTCAGGATCGGAAGCGACAAAGATATGATATAGCCCGGCTTCTCCCGACATAAAGTAGAAGGTGATGTCTTCTGATCCGTTGGCAGGTATGGCTGTACCGGCACACGACATGGAACCATCGGTGGGGCGTGTGGTGGGCGACACAAAGAGATAGAGCGGTTCGGTGTGTTCACCCGAATGGTTATTGACAGTGACAACGACCTGCTGTACGCTTTTGGCCAACTTGAAGGTCGTTACGTTGAAGGTTGTGGCTTCCAGTTGCTGCGAAATGACCACGTCGGTCTCGGCAATTACGTTTTCTCCCTTATAATCAGTAGTGAGCCAGAAATGATAGGTGCCAGGCTCTTCTGGCTTGAATGTGAGGATGCGCTCTTTGGTATTGCCCGACAGGATTTTCAGTTTAGAATATTTTGCGTAATCACCTTTCACTTCAGTTTTGCTAATGAAAAGGTACAAACCTCCATCATAGTTGCCGCCCTGATTTTCAACTTGCACGAACATCTTCTGTTGAGAGTAAGGCTGCATGCTGGAAATGCAGTTGAATTCTTTGACCTTTAGTCCATTGATAATCTCTATGGTGGTTTGGGCCACAATATTATCGGCATTATAGTCGGTAGAAAGCCAGATATCATAGGTGCCTTCTTCCGGAATGCGGAACCCGATGTCGCGTCTGAGGGTATTGCCGCTCATGATTTTCAATGAAGTGCCATATCCCTTGTTCAGCTCACCGTTCTTTCCATACGTCAGATAGATTGTTCCGTCGAAATGATCACCCGTGTTTTTGACAAGGAATGAAAGGGCCTGATAACTGTTAGGCATTCTGTTAGTGATACATTCCACTTCTGATATGCTCAGGTTTACAACGGGATGAGCCGTGACAGAGAATGCGCCGTTATTGGCGTTCACGATGAAATACATACTGGCCGGACGTGCCCGTTTCCATTCTGTTTCTCCTGCGCGGATACTGACAGGAACGAGTGTATGTTCTCCCTCTGACAGATAATATTTAGAGAGGTCGAAAGACAATGTGTAGGACCATCCCTTTTGGAGTTCAGACGATTGGAGACCTTCGTAACGATTGTCTAAGATGGTTAGAGATCCGTCAGCGTTGAGTTCTGCGATACCGTAACCGAAACCGTAGGCTGCATCATTGTCATTGCCTATATTCAATGTCAGGGTTGTGCCTTCCAATGATTTGCCAAAGGCCTTTGCAACGATGCCTTCTATTTCCTCTTCAGTCCATTCGTCGTTAGGGTCTTCCTGGGGTTCTTCCCATGAATCGTTGTCATCACCGTCTGTCTGTGGGGGAAGTCCCGTATTGGGCTGAATACCAATGTGGGCATAGATATTAAATATGTAGCCGCAGTTGTCAGTGTTATTTGCACCATAGGGGTTGGTGGCGTGGAGTTTGAAATAGCCGTCATAATGCCCGCCCCATCCCCAATTGAAATGGTAGAGGCCGTTGCCGTCATAGCCGTCACAAATGAAAGCATGACCGCTGCTTAGGTTACTACCGCTCATGATAATCGGCCGATGGTCCTTGATTTCCTGATAGATGACCTCATCCCATTCGTTGATGGAGTAATCCGAGCGGTAAACACATTTCCACAGGTTGGGATCGTAGTCGAAGAACTTGGACATCCCCTCACAGAGTGTACTGACTGATGCGCTTGAGCCACCCAGTCCATATTGTACTTGGGCGGCCTGACCACAATAACGCATCAGTTGGGCTACCGCCCGTGCACTTTCAGTACCCGAATCGTCACTATTGTAGGATGGTTTCATTTGTGCCCAATTGAAAACGATGGGCGACAGTTCTTCCAGAGTCTGCTCACCCCACTTATAAGCCGCGACGGACTTAGTGGCTGCTTTGGGCCATTGGTAGTAATACATAATCTGAGCTCCAGCTGTGGGGACGCAACCTGCATAGGTGTATTTCCCGTTCACCTGAGGGCAGAGTGCGTTATAGACATCGTCAACCTCGCGTCCATATCCTTGATTCCATTGCGTTTTGATGAGCGGTTCAATGGCTGCATGATTTGCCACAGACATGGTGCTGTAGGCTTTTCGTGACAGCCGTAGCGAGACGTAGGATATCTCGTCGGCTGTCTGTTGCAACCAAAGGCGAAAATTCTCAGGCATTGCGTCCTCATCATAACTGCCTTTTTCCGTATAGCCCAACACTTCTTCCGCCTGATCATCTCCTGCAACGATGACAAAGCCTTGCTGCATGTTGAAGATGTAGAGCGGGGCCTGTTCTTCGCTTGAAGACAGACTTGGTGCCTTGCGGGGCTCACCTTTCAACTGTATGCCCCTGCTATTCGCAAACTGAAGCGCAATCTGGCGGGCTCTTTGTTTTCCGATTGGAACTGCCCAGATGGAGATGCTGACACATACCAGAAGGGCGAAAACTAAACTTCTTTTCATGATTTTTTGCGTGTGGCTATTATGAAATAGGTGATGAGCAGCAGATAAGCGGCTAAGGAGAGGGCCTCACTCAGCGGATTAGCCAGCCAGGTCTCGTTGATAGGATTGAAACCTACGAAACGGAGGAGGGCAGAGACAACGCCCATCAGGGCTCCGCCGGCAATGAATCCAGAAGCAATGAGTGTGCCTTTTTCTCCACGTTCATCATTCACTTTCTTGTCATCCGAGCGGGTGGTGACAAACCAGTTGATGGCTCCACCGACAAGCAAAGGAATATTCAGTTCAAGCGGGATAAACATACCCAGGGCAAAAGCCAGGGCAGGCACCTTGAACCAGTTGAGGACAATGGCTATCAGCGCGCCGATGCCGTAGAGCAGCCAGGGTGCTCCCACACCGCTCATCAATGGTTCGATGACAGCAGCCATGGCATTGGCCTGCGGAGCAGCCAGTTCGCCGCTGGCAAAGTCATAAGTCTTATTGAGCAGAATCATCACACCGCCCACGGTGGCAGCAGAAACCAATACACCGAGGAACTTCCATTGCTCCTGTTTCTTGGGTGTGGTTCCCAGCCAATAACCGATTTTCAGGTCGGTGATGAACGAACCGGCAACTGAGAGTGCCGTACAGACCACACCGCCCATGATGAGTGCTGCCAGCATACCACCAGGACCTTTCAGTCCTACGGCAACCATCACGACAGAAGCCAGGATAAGCGTCATCAGCGTCATACCCGAAACGGGGTTTGATCCCACGATGGCAATGGCATTGGCGGCTACGGTTGTAAAGAGGAATGCAATAATGGTAACCAGCAGAATGCCCACGATGGCAAAGAGCAGATTATCCATCACACCGAACCAGAAGAAGAGGAAGGTGATGATGATGGTTGCAATAGAGCCGATGGCAATGATACGGAAGGCAATGTCGCGCTGGGTGCGTATCTGGTCTTTCGATGCAGAAGAGCCACCCTTCATCTCTTTGGCAGCCAATGAGACCGCACTCTTGATGATGCCCCACGACTTGATGATGCCGATGACACCGGCCATGGCAATACCGCCAATGCCGATGCTCTTGCCGTAGGCCTTGAAGATTTGTTCGGGAGTCATGTCGCCCACGGCCGTCGTGATGGAGGGATCCCACTGGTTAAGGATGTCGGTCGGGAAGAGCAGGGCCAGTCCCGGCACGATAATCCACCAAACAGCCAGCGAGCCGAGGCAGATAATAAACGCATATTTCAGTCCCACGATGTAACCCAGGCCGAGCACGGCGGCGCCGGTATTTACCTTGAATACCAGTTTGGCATGGTCGGCCAGTTGTTGACCCCAACCCACTACACGGGAGGTGAAGTTTTCGTTCCACCAGCCGAAGGTGGCCACGATGAAATCGTAAAGACCGCCTACGATTCCCGCAATGAGCAAAGGCTTGGCCTGTGAACCGCCCTTTTCTCCGGATATGAGTACCTGCGTAGTGGCCGTAGCTTCGGGGAAGGGATACTTGCCGTGCATGTCCTTTACAAAATACTTACGGAAAGGAATCAGGAAAAGGATACCTAAGATACCGCCCAAAAGGGAAGCCATGAAGATGTTAATGAACGAAGCCGACATCTCGGGATACTTGGCCTGAAGGATATAGATGGCAGGCAGTGTGAAGATGGCACCAGCCACCACACTTCCCGAACAGGCACCTATCGATTGAATGATGACATTCTCACCCAAAGCCTTGGAGCGTTTGGCGGCTGTGCTCACGCCAACGGCAATGATGGCAATCGGGATGGCTGCCTCAAAGACCTGTCCGACCTTCAGTCCGAGATAGGCAGCAGCGGCAGAAAACAATACGGCCATCAGGATTCCCCACGTGACGCTCCACCCATTTACTTCAGGATATTCTTTCCTCGGTGACATCACGGGTTCGTATTCTTCTCCTTCTTTCAGTTCCCGGAATGCGTTCTCGGGCAATTGCACTTGGTCTTTTTCGTCTTTCATATGCTTGTTTTTTTGCTAGGATTCCTTGGATTTATGGGATTTGCTGCGCACCTTGAAACGGTCAAAGCCTTCTCCATAGACGCCGATGACCGCACTTTGCGACACAAAGGCCGTCGGGTCTATCTCGTTGATTAAATGGAAGATGACGCCCGATTCTCTCTTTTTGGCCAGCACGAAGAGCATCTTTACCTCCTTGCCACTATAGAATCCATGGGCATCTATCACCGTACAGCCGCGGTGAGGCTCGCTGTTGATGCGATGGCCTATTTCCTCATACTTGTCAGAGATAATGAAAAACTGTACTGAGCGGCGCATCGAATTCACCACCTGATCAATACAGAAACTGGTGATGATGAGTACCACATAACCGTAGATGACTCGTTCCCAGTCGTGGAGCACGAAATAACTGCATGAGATAATGATCAAATCACAAATCAGGATGACGCGGCCCAGGGAGATGTCGCGGTATTTGTTAATAATGGCAGCCACGATATCCGTACCGCCCGTAGAACCGTTGCTTGAGAGTCCCAGTCCTACGCCGCATCCGCAGAAGGCCGCACCGATAACAGCAGCCATAAACGGCTGGTCGTCCAGTAAGTGAGTACCTGCAGTCATCCTTTGTGCCACATCCAGAGCAAAGGTGAGCACCAGAATGCCATAGATGGTCTTGATGCAGAACTTCAGTCCTAAGATGCGCAAGGCCAATACCATCAGGATGGCATTGATGCCGAAATAAGTTATCTGTACAGGAATGCCCGCACCCCAATAGATGATAGAGGCTATACCCGGGACACCGCCCGTCGTAATATTGTTAGGCAGCAGAAATACAGTCCATCCGATGCAGTAGGAGAGCATCGCGATGGTTATCATGACATAGTCGCGAACCTCCTTGAAGAGGCTCTTGCGATCCAGTTTCATCGTTCCTACCATACCGGTTATTTCATCAATTTGGCACACAGTTCCTTCATGCCCTCTGAACCACCCTTCTGGATGTGGGTTACGTTGCTGAAGTTGGCACCAACGGAAGGATTCGGGTCGATAAGGTAAACAGGAACACCTGGACGGGCATAGTGGAGCAGACCGGCAGCGGGATAAACCACCAATGAAGTGCCGATCACAATCAAGATATCTGCCTTGGAAACTTCTTCGGCAGCAATCGAGATATTGGGAACGGCCTCACCAAAGAAAACGATAAAGGGACGCAGCAACGAGCCGTCGCCAGCCTTTTCGCCCGGTTCGATAGTCAGTTTGTCACCGCCCAGTTGCACATGATAGCGGGGATTGTCCACATCACGGCTTGAACAACCCTTCATCAGTTCTCCGTGCAAGTGAACAACTTTGGATGAACCGGCCACCTCGTGCAGGTTGTCCACATTCTGAGTCACTACGGTTACCTCGTACTGCTCTTCCAGTTTGGCCACCAGCAGATGTCCCTTGTTGGGCTTCACGTCGGTGTATTTTGTGCGAAGCATATTGTAGAAGGCATTCACATATTCGGGGTCTGCTTCCCAGCCCTCATGGGTAGCCACACGTGATACGGGATAGTTCTCCCATAAACCGTCGGCATCGCGGAAAGTGCTCAGTCCACTCTCGACAGACATACCGGCACCAGTTAAAACGACAATCTTCTTCATAGATTATTTATTAATAATGTACAAAATTACAAATTTCTTTTGAATAACGTTCGTTTCTTCAAAGAAAAAGTGTAACTTTGCCGCGATTTTGCAAAATTAGTAATATATTTTTTAGTTTAAAATGGACAAACTGAGTTATGGTTTGGGCCTTGGCATCGGACAGCAATTGAAGCAGATGGATATCGAAGGTCTGAACATTGATGATTTCGCCACTGCCATCAAGGACGTGCTGGCTGGTAATACCCTGAAGGTGGACAACCGTGAAGCACAGAAAATCGTGCAGGACTATTTCCAGGAAAAAGAGGCCAAGATGACAAAGGCTCGTGAGGAGCAGGGACGCAATGCGAAGGCTGCCGGTGAGCGCTTCCTCGCAGAGAATGCAATGAAGGAAGGTGTGATTACGACCAAGAGTGGTCTCCAGTATATGGTATTGCAGGAAGGTACCGGTAAGGCTCCTAAGGCTACCGACCGCGTGAAGTGCCACTATGAGGGCTTCCTGATTGACGGAACGGTATTCGACAGCAGTGTCCAGCGCGGAGAACCCGCTGTATTTGGACTTCAGCAGGTCATTGCCGGATGGACGGAAGGTCTGCAACTGATGAAGGAAGGCGGCAAGACCCGCTTCTTCATTCCCTATCTTCTGGGTTACGGTCCCAGTGGTGCCGGTCAGAGCATTCCTCCCTATGCTGCACTTATCTTTGACGTAGAGCTGATAGAGGTTCTCTGATGGAAAAATGTATATAATAGACAATAACAACTAAATTCAAATAAAAGAAAATGAAAAAATTATCAATCTTAGCCGTTATGGCTATTGTGGCTGCAATGTTTACTGCTTGCGGCAATGGCACTCCCAAGGCCAATCTTAAGAATGACATTGACACAATGAGTTATGCCATCGGTATGGCACAGACTCAGGGCCTGAAAGAGTATCTCGTGCAGCGTCTCGGTGTGGACACTGCTTATATGGATGATTTCATCAAGGGTTTGAACGACGGTGCAAATGCCGGCGACGACAAGAAGCAGGCTGCCTATTATGCTGGTATCCAGATTGGTCAGCAGATCGGTAACCAGATGGTGAAGGGTATCAATCATGAAGTGTTTGGTGAGGAT
Organism: uncultured Prevotellaceae bacterium; assembly: GCA_900316985.1. Classification (GTDB taxonomy): domain Bacteria; phylum Bacteroidota; class Bacteroidia; order Bacteroidales; family Bacteroidaceae; genus Prevotella. The sequence continues at coordinate 32,288 of ONFE01000018.1, read as the reverse complement.
TCCACTCAGACCATCTCCCTGAAGAACTTCATGGCAGGTTTCGTGAGTGGAACGACAGGTGCCAAGGGTCTGATGACGATGGAGCAGGCTCAGCAGGTTGCCCAGACTAAGATGGAGCAGATCAAGTCAAAGAACATGGAGAAGCAGTTCGGTGCCAACAAGGAGGCCGGTGAGAAATACATGGTCAACTACAAGAAGGACAAGGACGTGAAGGAGCTCAAGGGCGGTGTCCTCTACAAGGTGATCAAGGAAGGTACCGGTGCTATTCCTTCTGACACAAGCATGGTGAAGGTTCAGTATGAGGGTAAGACCATCGACGGTAAGGTTTTCGACAGCAGCTACAAGCGCAACGAGCCTGTTAAGCTTCGTGCCAACCAGGTGATTCCCGGATGGACAGAGGCTCTCACCCACATGCCTGTAGGTTCTGTATGGGAGGTTGTGATTCCTCAGGACAAGGCCTATGGTTCACGCGAACAGAAAGAAATCAAGCCTTTCTCCGCACTTATCTTCAAGATTGAACTCTTAGGAATTGAGAAGTAATCGTCTATGAAAAGATATGCTATATTGGCACTCATCCTCGTGGTGAGTGCCTCTTTCTTGACCGCCAGTGCCGGTAAGAAAGACAAGAAAAAGAAGGCTGAGACCGTTCAGGCCGTCGTTGAGCAGCCTGTGGAGATTGTTACGCCGAGCGATTCGGTCAGTTTTGCTGCCGGTGTGGCTATGACAAATGGCCTGATACCTTACCTGAAACAGCAGTATCAGTTTGACGAGGTGTTCATGGATGACTTCATTGCCGGTTTCAAGGAGGCACTTAAGTCGGGTACGGATCCTCAGCAGAAAGCCCGTATGGCCGGCATGCAGATTGCTCTGATGGTCAATGACCGCATGCTGCCCGATGCCGGGAAAGATTTCAAGGGAACGAACGATTCCATCAATGCTACGAAATTCCAGGAGGGTTTCATTGCCGCTCTGAAGAAAGACACCACCCACTTCAAGCAGCAGGATGCGGAGAAGTTCTTTTCTGAACGTCGAGTGGTGGCGTTGAAAAAAGAAGGTGCTGATTTCCTTGCTGCCAATGCGAAGAAGGAAGGAGTGAAGACTACTGCTTCCGGACTGCAGTACAAGGTACTCACTCAGGGAACGGGTGCCATCCCCACCGCTACGGATGAAGTGAAAGTGAACTATGAAGGCCACCTCGTTGACGGCAAGGTCTTCGACAGCAGCTACAAGCGCGGTGAGCCAGCCACGTTTAAGGCCAATCAGGTCATCAAGGGTTGGACGGAGGCACTCACGATGATGCCCGTCGGCAGTAAGTGGGAACTCTATATCCCCTACGATCTTGCCTATGGTGAGCGTGGTGCCGGACAGGACATCAAGCCTTATTCCGCCCTTATCTTCACCGTGGAACTGCTCGATATCGTGAAGCCGGTTGTGGAAGAAACGAAAACAGAAAAGAAACCTTCTGCAAAGCCGGTTACCTCCTCCAAGAAGGTCGTAAAGAAGAAAAAATAATCCGTTTTTGAACGTTTTTTCATGAAATGCGCAACTTTTCCTATCAAAATGTTGCGCATTTCATTTTTATTTCCTATTTTTGTCACGGAGTTAACCAATTATTAACTAAAAGGAAATATCCATAACAATGGAAAAGATAGACAAGCTGGACAGAAAGATATTGAGTATCTTGTCTAAGAATGCCCGCATCCCGTTCAAGGATGTGGCAGCAGAGTGTGGCGTTTCGCGTGCCGCTATTCATCAGCGTGTGCAGCATCTGATTGACGATGGTGTTATCACAGGCTCTGGTTTCGATGTGAACCCCAAGTCATTGGGTTACAGTACTTGCACCTACGTAGGCATCACCCTGGAACGTGGCTCCATGTACAAGCAGGTCGTTGAGCGGCTCGTGCATATCCCCGAAATCGTGGAATGTCATTTCACGACCGGTCCCTACACGATGCTCGTGAAACTCTTTGCCCGTGACAATGAGCAGCTGATGGACCTGCTCAACAATCAGTTGCAGGACATTCCCGGTGTGGTGGCCACTGAGACACTCATCTCTCTGGAGCAGAGTGTGCGCCGTGAGATTCCCATTGCTACGGAGTAAGGAAATACAGATCATCCCCTCCATCTTTTGGAGGGGCTTTTTTATTTTCAGCAAGAAGCAACTTTATCGAAATGGAGTCTTTTAATCTTCAGCAATATCTTGACGATATCTACCAGCAATACCCCGAAGGTGACTGGAAACCACTTATCGGTATCACTTCCAACTATGAGGGAATGGATGCCACGTTGCGCTATGCTTATTATAATAAGGTAATAGAGGCGGGGGGTATTCCGGTTATCATTCCGCCTGTCAGCGACCGTCATGTCCTCGTGGGCACACTCGACAGTCTTGATGGCATGATTCTTTCAGGAGGAGGCGACTATAATCCGCTGTGGTGTGGGGAAGAACCGTCGCCGCGCCTGCATAACATCAATAGCAAGCGTGACCTGCCTGAGTTGCTCATTACCCGTCTGGCCTACAATCGTCAGATTCCGATGCTCGGTATCTGCCGCGGCATCCAGACGTTGGCCGTGGCTCTCGACGGTCATGTGGCGCAGGATATTGCCTCACCCACCATCAAGCATTCGCAGGATGCCGACCGTGGAGAGGTGACCCATAGCGTGACACTTCATAAGAACAGTGAGATCTACCGTCTTTACGGTACGCAGAATATCTTCGTCAACTCCTTCCATCATCAGGCCGTGAGTGATCCCGGACAGCGTTTCTGGGTGACGGCAACCGCTCCAGACGGTACCATTGAAGCCATCGAAAGCACCGAACAGAAGAGTATCTTGGGTGTGCAGTGGCATCCGGAATGGCTCGATAGCGGACTTCCCATTTTCAAGTGGATGATTCGCAAGGCCACGGAATTCCATCAGGCCAAACAGCTCCATCAACGCATCATCACCCTTGATACCCATTGCGACACGCCGATGTTCTTCCACCAGGGCATTCATTTCGAGCAGCGTGATCCCCGTATTCTTGTGGATATGCACAAGATGCAGGAAGGGCGCCAGCAGGCTGTCACGATGGTAGCCTATTTGCCTCAGCCTAAGATTGGCGAGAGTTTCTCGCAGAAAGTGGATGTCTCGTGGATGCAACCGGTCCGTCAGACGGAAGAGTCACCCACGATTTCCATTACGCCAACGGCCTATGCCAATGCCATTTTCGATAAGATTGAGGATATCGTGAAGTCCAACAGCCGTTATCTCAGCATTGCTCGTACGCCGCAGGACCTTTATGAAGACCAGCGCAAAGGGCGTCGCAGCATCATGCTTGGTATTGAGAACGGCCTGGCCCTCGGTCACGAACTGGCTAATGTGAAGCATTTTGCTCAGCGGGGTGTCGTCTATATCACGCTCTGTCATAATGGTGACAACGATATCTGCGACTCTGCCCGCGGCTGCAACACCCACAATGGTGTCAGCCAGTTTGGTGAAAAGGTCATTCAGGAGATGAACCGATGCGGTCTGATGGTTGACCTCTCCCATGCCGGGGAGAAGAGCTTCTATGATGCGTTGCAGATTTCCAGTACGCCGATAGTTTGCAGTCATAGCAACTGCCGGAGTCTTTGCGACCACCCCCGTAATCTGACAGACGACCAGCTTCGTGCCTTGGCACAGGCTGGAGGTGTGGCCCATACTACGCTCTATCAGGGTTTCCTTCGAAAGGAAGGTGAAGCCACTATCATCGATGCCATCAACCATTTGGAACATGCCATCGATGTGATGGGTATCGACCACGTGGGACTGGGCACTGATTTCGATGGTGACGGCGGTGTACGCGGCTATGCCGATGCTTCTGAAGCCATTCAGTTTACCCTCCAGTTGCTCCGCCGCCACTATAGCGAACGTGACATCAAAAAGATTTGGGGCGGCAACTGGCTGCGCGTGATGGCGCAGGTGCAGGGCGTCAGGGTTGAAGGTTGATAGTTTACGGTTTATGGTTGATAGTTATTTGTATAAGAAGAATAGAATGAGAAAGCTTTGTTTCTTTGTGTCTTTGTGTTGTTCCGTCATCCTGTTTATTTCCTGTAAGAGTAAGCAGGCCACCAACGACATATCATCGTTAACGCCCGTAGGTCCTGCCTTCGTGGCTGATTCCGCCTTTGCCTATTGTCAGGCACAGTGCGATTTCGGTCCTCGTACGATGAACAGCGATGCCCATGAGCAGTGCGCCCAATGGATAATCAAGAAGTTCGAGCAGTTTGGTTGTAAGGTGACCACCCAGCAGGCTACCCTGACAGGCTATGATGGCACACCCCTCAAGAGTACGAATATCATTGCCAGTTATCTCCCGTCATCGTTATCATCGTCGTCATCGTTGGAACGCATCCTCCTCTGCGCCCATTGGGACAGCCGCCCCTGGGCCGACAATGACCCAGATTCCGCCAATTGGCGCAAACCTGTGATGGCAGCCAATGATGGTGCTTCGGGTGTGGCCGTGATGCTGGAGATAGCCCGTCAGCTCCAGAAAGCCGATTCCCTGAAAGTTGGAGTCGATTTCATTTGTTTCGATGCTGAAGACTGGGGAACCCCGCAATGGGATACCACCACACAGGTGAACGGTGATCCGTGGGCCCTTGGCGCCCAATATTGGGCACAGCAGTTTGCACAAAACTCAGGCGGACAGTCTTATCGTTTCGGCATTCTGCTCGACATGGTGGGCGGTCAGGGAGCGCGTTTCTATCAGGAAGGCGTCTCCAGGCAATATGCTCTTGACATTGTGAAAAAGGTATGGACAGCCGCCAAGGTGGTGGGTTACGGCAGTATGTTCCCCGATGAAGCCAACGGGGGCATCACCGACGACCATGTCCCCGTGAACGAAGTGGCGAAGATTCCGTGCATTGATATCATTCCCTATTATCCCGATTGCCAGCAGAGCAGCTTCGGTCCTACCTGGCATACATTGAATGATGATATGCAGCACATAGACAAAAATACGTTGCAGGCAGTCGGACAGACCGTCATTCAGGTACTTTTCAGCGAATAAAGAATTACAGTTGTCCGGCTTCTATCTGTCGCACCACGCGTTCCGTAAGCCGGTCAACGCTTTCGGGTTTGTAAGTCTTCATCAGGGATGCGCCGAAAGTCCAGGCAAATGCCTGGTAGAAACCGGCACGCACAGGTCCCAGAAAGGCCTGGATCAGATTGTAGCCGGAGGAATTACACTCGCGGTGTACCAGTTTGATGAGCAGCTTTCCCTGACTGTACGACAGTTTCTTCATTCTCGGCGTATAGCGCTGCTTGATGTCTTTCTCCACCCTCTTCATGTGCTCGTCCTTGGCTTTCTTGTCGGGTAGCGTCTGCAGGTATTCGTAGGTTTCCAGAATAATCTGGTTGGCCTCCTTGGCGATGGGCAGCACCTTCTTCACATTGTACACCAACCGGTTGTACTTGGCCTGTTCCTTGGCGTTCTTGAACACCATTTTGGGATAGACATATACGTTATTGAACTCCACGTATTGGATGCTGTCACCCTCGTGCATCACCTTGCTGACTTTCACCATCGGCACAAACGTAGGGTTATCCATGTCAACCTCTCTGTCCTCGGGGTTCACATGCTTGCCTGTCTGTGCCCAGCATAATGCAGGCATCGCCATCAGTATCAACAAGAGTCTTCTCATCGGCTGCAAAGATAGTAATAAAAGTGAAGAGTGAAGAGTGAAGAGTGAAGAATTTATTTCCGCGTTGAAATAATTTATGATATTTTTACCCCATTTTCTTTATTCAGCGTTAATGTTCCGCCGAATTTGCTACCGCGGAAGCAAATTGCCACTTCGTTCTCGCTGTCGCTCGCGATTTTCTCAAAAATTCTTCACTCTTCACTTAATTTTGTAACTTTACGTCTCTACGAGCCGTTAAAGGCTACGGGTAGGCGAGCAAGGCTCGGGAATGGTTAGGCTGCACTCGGAAAAATCAAAATAAATTTTGTTTTTCCGCTCGTTTGCACTAACTTTGCACCCATGAAAAAGTTGCTGATAGAAACATACGGTTGCCAGATGAACGTGGCCGACTCCGAAGTGGTGGCCTCGGTGATGCAGATGGCTGGTTATGAAGTGTGCGAAACGGTGGAAGAGGCCGATGCCGTCTTCCTCAACACCTGTTCAGTGCGCGATAATGCCGAGCAGAAAATCTACCACAGACTGGATGTATTGGCCGCTTTACGCAAATCACGCCAACCCTTCGGGAGGGACCAAGGGTGGGTTAATCATCGGAGTTCTCGGATGTATGGCTGAGCGCGTAAAGGACGACCTTTTGGAGAATCACCACTGTGATCTTGTGGCCGGACCGGATGCCTATCTCACACTCCCCGACCTTGTTGCACAGGCTGAACTCGGCCATAAGGCCATCAATGTGGAACTCTCTACAACCGAAACTTATCGCGACGTGATTCCTCAGCGCATCGGTTTGGGCCACAAGATTGGCGGTTTTGTCAGCATCATGCGCGGTTGCAACAACTTCTGCCATTATTGCATTGTGCCCTTCACCCGAGGCCGTGAGCGCAGCCGTGACGTGGAAAGCATCCTCCGCGAAGTGCGCGACCTCCGCGACCGTGGTTTCAAGGAAGTCACGCTTTTGGGGCAGAATGTGAACAGCTACGGACTAAGCCTATCATCCAACACCCAAACTTCCTTCGCCCAGCTGCTCCATCTCGTAGCCCGCGAAGTACCCGAGATGCGCGTGCGTTTCACCACTTCCAATCCCGAGGATATGACCGAGGACATTCTCCACGCCATTGCCGAGGAGCCCAACCTCTGCCGCCATATACATTTCCCTGCCCAGAGCGGCAGCAACCGAATATTGAAACTGATGAACCGCAAATACACCCGTGAGGACTATCTGCAGAAGATTGATGCCATCCGCCGCATCATTCCCGGCTGTGGTATCACGACCGATGTCTTTGTGGGCTATCACGACGAGACCGAAGAAGACTTCCAGCAGACGCTCTCCTTGGTACGTGAGGTAGGTTTCGATTCCGCTTTTATGTTCAAATATTCTGAGCGTCCCGGCACTTTCGCCGCCCGTCATCTGCCCGACAATATCCCCGAGGAAGAGAAGATTCGCCGCCTCAATGAACTCATTGCCCTGCAGACGGAGATTTCCGCCCAGCGCAACAAGGAGGACGAAGGCCGTGAGTTTGAGGTGCTCGTGGAAGGTTTCAGCAAGCGCAGTCGTGAACAACTCTGCGGTCGTACCGAGCAGAACAAGATGGTCGTCTTCAATAAGGCTGGTCATCATATCGGCGAGCGCGTCCGTGTACGCATCACTGGTAGCACCAGCGCCACCCTTTTCGGCGAAGCACTTTAGTCGAAAGACTCTTGGAGAGTCAGTTTTGTTAACAATCTGGCTCTCCTAATCCTGTTGGTTTGACTTCACTCTCCTCCTTGTTTCCACCCTTCATAAAGCATGCTTCTGCTTGATGGAATTTACAAAACCGCCTTCATGCCTTCATAAGCCATTCAATTAATTGATAATCTGTAACTTACAAATGAAAGCGCGCCTTCAGATGCTTTCATGGTCTATCATCAGGCGAAGCTTTTCCACTACCATCTAAAAAGATTATCATTTACTCCCGAATCTATGATGTATTGCTCACCGATTAATCATAGATTGAGAGCGAATACATGATTAAACCGGCGGCAATATATCATCTTTTCCGCACCCGCTGATTATCTTTTTCCAGGCGAAAGCGTATGAAGGCGAATGAAACCGCGGTTTCATACGTATTTCATTGTCTGTCTGTTGCTTGCGAAAAAATGAAGGCATGAAGGCGGTTTTTGATTTCCAAATAGAGAGAAGCCCAAGTGAACAGGGCTTTTGTGTTCATGATTCTTTAAAAATCTCCCATTTCATCGGGACGGAATCATTTTGTGTAGTTTTGTTAAGTCGAGTTCCCACCATAATCACCGGGTCGGTTCTTTGATTCATTTTTATGAAGAATATATAGTGGTAACAAGAGAAATGTAGGGTGAGCCAAATAATTGTCTAAAAATTTGGAAGTTAGAGGATAAATATCTATCTTTGCATTGACTACGAAAAAAATCGTAACGAAAAAATGCGTAATATGGAGAATCCCTTTAAATTCGGCACTATCGTAGAGGAAAACTACTTCACTGACAGAGTGGAGGAGGTCGCCTATATAGAGCAGTTCATGAAAAGTGCCAACCATCTGGTATTGATTAGTCCGCGTCGTTATGGTAAGAGTAGCCCATCGGTATCTGTCGGGTCGCCTGGAAGGATGTTATGCGGAGAACCATGCAGAATTGGCAGATAGGATTCTTGACTATACAGGGTGCCATCCCTATTATACTCAGCAGTTGGCCGCTAATGTGTGGCAGATTGGCGTCCTCCAGCCTGCTACGACAGACCCGTTGCAAAAGGCAATTGACCATATTGTGATGACTCATGGCTTGGACTATGAGCGCCTGTGGATGAACTTCAATCGCACAAACAAATGGATTCTTCAGCGTTTAGCATCTAAGAAGCCCTTGCAGTCAGGTGAATATCGTACAAGTACCATTTACAGTGCATTGAAGCGACTGCAAAAGGATGGCTACGTCATCTACTCTGGCCATTATGAGTTAGAAGACCCGTTCTTCAAAGAGTGGATTCTGGAAAACAACAATTAGTGCGGGTAGCGACTTACTCACAAGGGGACAGTCCCCCTGGAAAAATGAAGTCGCGCCTGGAGTCCTACAAGGTTCCTCTACTCTATGAGCAGGTAGAGCGTGTGAACCGCACCTACAACGGCAAACTCGACCGCAAGTCGTATCGTTGATCCATGCAACGATAGTCTTGTTTCAGATTCCTCTTTGGCATGAAACAAGACAGATAATCCTCTCTTTATAACAACGTTTTTCTTTCTGCACAACTCTTCACGTTTTTGTGCAACCATTTGCATACCAGCACTTTCCGGTGAAGGGTTAAAAAGGAGACCCACCCCCGCCCTCCCTGTTTAGGGAGGGAGTTATTACTATCGCAAATGGATATCATTCCCGTTTCAGCAATATTAGCTCCCTCCCTAAGCAGGGAGGGTTGGGGTGGGTCTCCTTTTTTTGTAGATTTTTGTCTTATTCTTTTACTTTCTGAATAATCTAGAAAATTCATTCCATTCGATGATGTTTTGCCTTCCAATCTATCATCAAACGGACTTCAATCTATCATAGAATGGACTTCAATCTATCATCAAACGAACTTCAAAACATCATCAATTGAAGACCAAAACATCATCAAACGGAATACATTCCTGTTATCCAAGTGACATAGAAATACAAAGTCTAAATGTATCATTTACGAGACGTAACTCTATCATTTACAAAGCGTAAATGGCAAACCTACGAATGCCCCGCTCACAAAGCTCCCTCCCTAATCAGCTCCCTCCCTAAACAGGGAGGGCAGGGGTGGGTCTCCTTAACCCTTCACCTCAACCCCCTGTCATCAAACAAGTTACACCAAACGGTGAAGTTTTTTTATTTCCTGAAACACTTTGAAAATACTACTTCCATACATGTAGTATGTATCTATATTTCAGCCTTTTCTTTTGGTCAATCCACAAAGAATAATTACCTTTGCCATCGTTAAACGGAAAAGACGAATGTTGAAGCGATTGTTCCATATTATTCTTATACTTCTGCTGCTTTCTGCCTGCGGCCATCGCTCGCAGGAGATGAGTGAGGCTTTGCTCCGTGCAGAAGAGATGAACCGAAACTACCAATCCATGGATACGCTCAAAGGCATGGAACAGGTAGCCGACTATTATCGTCCTTTCCTGGGACGTAGCCAACGCTATATGCGTGCTCTTTACATGCTGGGCTGCGTTTACCGCGACCGAGGCGATGCCCCCATGGCATTACACTATTATCAGGAAGCCGTCAGCCAGGCCGATACCACCGATGCCGATTGCGACTTCCATACCCTCTGCCGAATCTATGGGCAGATGTCTGTGCTCTATCAGCGGCAACGCTCCCCTCGACTAGAACTGGAGGCTGAACGCAAGGCCTACGGCGCAGCCATGAGGGCCAAAGACACCATTGCGGCAGTTAGTTATTATGAATATATGGCTGGAGCCTATTATGCTTTGGGAAAGAAAGATTCAGCACTCGCCATAGTTGAGAACTCAATCTCCCAATACGCAAAGATGAAAGAACGTGGATTAGCCGCTGCTGAAATGGGATTTGCCGCTGATTTCCATATCAAGAAAAAAGACTTCAAGCGGGCAGATAGCCTTCTTAAACAATACGAGGCTTATTCTGGATTCTTTGATAAAAATGGGAAAATCACTCCTGGTCGTGAATCATACTATTACACCAAAGGACTCTACTATCAAGGTGTACAGAAGTTGGATTCTGCCATTTATTTCTATCGGAAATTGCTTAATCCCAGACTTGACATTGAGGATATTGAAATGGGTTATAAAGGGCTGATGTCTGTTTACCATCATTTGGGTATGGCTGATTCTACCCTTAAATATGCAGACCTCTATGCACAAGCCAACGACTCTGCCAATATTCTTCATTCAGCAGATGAGATTACTCGCACACAAGCCCTTTATAACTACAGTGAAAGTCAGCGAATGGCCACAGAGAAATCTGCCGAGGCCAACCGCTATAAGTTCCTGTTGCTATTCTCCGTGTCTGCATTTTTGCTCTGCCTGCTGGCAGTCTATATCATTGTCCTGCACATCAGGCGATATAAAGGAGAAGCCGACGAAAGGGAGAGACTGTTGCATACTCGTCTGGCAGAATTGGAACAGCAACTCACGATAAAGGAGATCCGCGACGTGGAACAAGAGATACTTGCGTCACCGCTGGTGAACTCTTTCCGCATGATGGCAAAGACTTCCGTGAAGAAGCCCACTCACGAAGAGTGGAGCCAGCTGCACTCTTTCCTCAGGGACAGACTACCCGCATTCTGGAATAAGCTGCAGGAAAGTGAACCGCCATTGAGGAAGGAAGAAGTTGACGTGTGCCTGCTGATCAGACTTCAGTTCCCGGTCAAGGAAATCGCGAACCTGACGGGAATGTCCATTCAAGCCATCTCAAACGTCCGTCGCAGACTCCTCCAAAGAGTGTTCCATCAGAGCGAAGGAGGCTCAAAGGAGTTTGACCGACTGATTATGAAACTTTAAAAATCGCCCATTTCATCGGGGGCAAATCATTTTGTTTACTTTTGTTAAGTAGATTGTTTGGGCGTTAAGCAGGAAAACTATACTTTTGTAGGAAAATTAAACAATAACGGGCGATTTCTGCACAAAATCCTAAGGGTAGTTTTTCGGTGACACCTATGGCAGGTATAAACGTGACGAGTTTCGGCGGAGGGACACTTGATGCCTATAATTATAAGGTACGCATGACTGTCGGCGCAGAAGCCGAATATGCCGTGAACGACTGGCTGGGACTTTCGCTGGGTGCCTTTTATTCACAGCAGGGAGCAAACATAGATTGGAGTACCGCAATGGTGATACCTGACGAACAAGGCGTAAAGTATAACACCGGAATAGAGATGGACGGCAAACTGCATTGTGACTATCTGAATTTCCCGCTGCTTGCCAATATCTACATTCCTCAGGTGAAAGGACTTGCTGTCAAGATAGGTCTGCAGATGGGGGTGCTGGTAAACGACAAAATAGAAGTAGCAACGCATATGGCTGCTGTTCCCTCAGATTGGTCTGAATACGGCGAACTCTCGTTTGAACAACGGTATGCAGATCTGACCAAACAAGTTTTTAGTAGTATAAGAATGACAGGTGTCAGCAATTCCATTGACTTCGGCATTCCCGTAGGCTTGTCGTATGAATACAAGAACATCACACTGAATGCCCGCTATTATTTCGGTTTGAGGAGAGTGGACAAGACAGAAGACCCAGACAAAGCTCATAACCGCTATCTATCTGTCACGTTGGGTTATCGGTTCCATCTGTGAACGAATGAATGTGTGAACAGAGAACCGACCCGCATTCACTTTTGAAATTGTATAATTAAATTAAATAGAATAAAATGAAGAAAGTAAGTATTATTGCAGCAACGATGGGATTGCTTTTCTGTACTGCATGCCCTGCCATTGCCCAAAGTGACGACAGTAGCGTGAAGAAATTCTCCTTTGTTGCTAAAGTTGGGGCTACATACCCTTTGGATGGCATAGATGAAACGAGTAGTAAGATTGGACCACAACTTGGAATTGAGGCATTGTGGAATTTACGGCATCTGCCTATTGATATTGGAGCAGAGTTATATATTGGAAGTGCCGTGAGGGATCATGAAACGAAAGGAGATTTGAGCAATCGTACAATCTCTCTGCTTGCCGTCTCGGACTATAACTTCTCTCGTGGTTCAAAGTTCTCTCCGTTCATTGGCGTTGGTATGGGTGTTGGCAGGTGTGAAGTTGTAATAGGTGACAAAGAAAAGCATACACGTTTTTGTGTGGCTCCGCGTCTTGGCTTCTTAGCATTTCACCATTTGCGGTTCACACTGGATGCCCATATTACGAAAAAAACTTATTCTCATGTTGGGGCTTCCGTCGGCTATTCTTTCTGACTCCAGAAGGATTGCTCACAAGGGGTCTGTCCCCCTGTGCTTAAGAAGAAAATTTTAAAAACTTGTAATTTTGCAGATAAGTGTAAAAAACAAGTAGAATCTTACACGAAAATAGGATTATTCTGGTTGTAAATTAAAAAGGTAAAAATATGAAAAAGAAAGAATCTATGAAAATGGTCTTGTTTTCAGCCCTTGCTGTCTGCTTGACCAGTTGTGCAATGAATCCGAAAGTTACAGCCGATTTGATGGGAACCTATCCCCAGCGTTCTGCCGATCAAGTGGTGGTTTATGAGGAAGGCGATACCGTTCCTGCGAATGCCACCGTCGTAGGAAAAGTGAAAGTGACCGACGGCGGAATGACTAGAACTTTGGATTGTCTTTATGGAAATGTGCTGGCACTGGCCGTGAAGAAGACGGCTGAAAGCGGAGGAAACGCCCTGCATATCGACAACCATAAGCAGCCCGATTTTGTCTCTACCTGTCACCGCATCTGGGGAACCATGCTGCTCCTTCCCGACAGTTTGGTGAATAATGTCAGCACCATGAAGACCCTTCAGGAACTGGAGAAGAAACAGGATGAGGAACTGCTGGGGTATATTCATAATCAGGAGGATCGTGCCAAACGTGCGCGGCAGACTCCCAAGAATATCTTTAAGGTGAATGGCGGTGTCTCTTTTCTGAGTTCTGATTATCAGATTGACTACCATACCTACAAGGGACGCACAGGCTATACGCTCAATGCCGCCTATCAACATTTGTGGGGATTTATCGGTGCCGGACTTGACTTCTCCCATACGGCTTACTCTTTTGACGAGGGTGTGAAAACTTCCGTGAACTTTATTGGTCCAAGTTTGGTGCTCAGCACTATGCTCGGCAACAAGTCGTTATGGCGCTGGGATTTGTCTATGAGCCTCGGTTACGGCAGGTACTCGGAGAAAGTGGCAGGCTATAAGTATTCTGAAGGCCATTTCTGTGCGAAGATGGACATGGGTATCGAGTATAAGGTGGCAAAGAATATCGGATTAGGTCTGCAGGTTGGCATGAGTACCCTGAAACTTGACAAGCCCGAGGGTTATGAGTTGAAAGACAACGAATTCTACGGCATCAAGCATGTGGATGTCTTAGGGGGTCTCCGCTTCTATTTTTAACCCTTTAACCAGCGAAGCGCTTAACCCTTTGAGTCCCCGTGATCCCTAAACCGTTATACGAATATGTGAAGAAATCACAGGGACAGGTCCCTGTGATTTTTGGAATCAAAAACTGTCTCTGTGATTTTCTGACACAAAAAAAATATTAAAAGACACGGACTCGCATACAAGATTTTCAAAGAATCGTGTTATAATATAATAAGAAAATATGTAGGCATATGAAAAAGATATTCTTATTTCTGATGGGCTGTGTGCTGATGATGGCTATCGGCATGAACAGCTGCTCGAGTAGCGACGATAACATCGAGAATTCGAAAGAAGACATTGAACTGATTTTGAGTAACATAGATAAAAATACAACTTATCCCGTGTCGGACGCGGTATGCTGGACAGATGGGTTAACGTCAAATTATAAATCCCCATCCTTCTATTGTCTTATTAATGATGCCCCTGGACTTACTAGTTTATACATCCACTACAAATACTACAACAAATTAGAGAACAGTAACAATTTCTTCCTCGAAGACATCAAGGCTGGCGACATCTTGGATTCTGACGATTTCATGGCAGAATTATTCTACCCGATGAACGGGTATGGGTATAATAGGAATACATTTGTTGCTACAAGTGGGAAAATACAGGTTATCGACAAAAAGGGCGAAGGAAATAAACTAACCCTCACCCTGCAATTCAACAACCTTAGATTCACAGAGACCTCAAGTATAGAATCTGGCGCAAGGCCTCTTCCTCGACCATATAATGTAAACGGCATTATAAAGTTTGAGTACACAGAAAAAAGATAAAAAACCAAAATCATGTAACAGGGGGACTCAGTTCATACCCATTTTGGCTCCAGTTTGTTCAACTTGTGAACGAATCATGTGAACAGGAACACCCCGTTCATTATACCTGATAAAAACACAGGGTCTTTGTTGATTATTTCAAATTCTTTCCCGATTATTTGGAAGGAAAGAGATTAATGAATATCTTTGCACGAACATTAATTTTATTCTAACTGACAAAGAGATTATCATATGAAAAAGAATCTTTTATTACTGATTATCGGATTATTGGGTGCTGTTGTAGGCATGCAGGGACAGCCATTGTTGAGAACTCATGTGGAAACGGGCGACGTGGAAGGTGTTCTTGACAGTACTCTGGCCGTGTACAAGGCCATTCCCTATGCGGCTCCTCCTGTGGGGAAACTGCGTTGGAAGGCTCCGCAGCCTGCCCGTGCTTGGGAGGGAGTGAGAGTTTGCAATGAATTCGGAAAGATGCCGCCACAGCCTACACGTCCCGGGCGTACTGCGGATATGATGAGTGAGGACTGTCTTTATCTTGGTATTGCCACGCCGGCAACTTCCGTGAACGACCGTCTGCCTGTGATGGTTTGGATTCACGGTGGAGGATTCCAGACGGAATGGTATGGTGGTGACCTGTGGAGATACCTTGCCCTTCGAGGGGTGGTTATTGTCAGTATAGAATATCGTACGGGCGCGCTTGGTTTCATGGCCCATCCGGAGTTGTCGAAAGAAGATCCTGAAGGACACTCGGGCAACTATGGTCTTCTGGATCAGATCTTCGCCCTGAAATGGGTGCAGCGCAATATAACCAACTTCGGAGGCGACCCTTCGAATGTAACCATCTTCGGCGAGAGTGCTGGAGCCATCAGTTGCAGCATGCTTTGTGCATCACCTCTGGCAAAGGGACTCTTCCATCGTTGCATCAGTCAGAGCGGAGGTTCGTTCGCTCCCTGGAGTGACAATCCCCGTTCGCTGGGCCTCGACGCATCGCAGAAAGGTGCCGAACAGCAAGGCCTGGCTTTCCAGAAGCATCTGAAAAAGAAGAATCTCAAGCAACTCCGACAGATGGATGCCATGTCGCTCTGCGACGGTAATGTGGGTTTTGGCGGATTCTGGCCTTGTGTTGACGAATATGTTATCTGCGACGACCAGTATCGCCTCTACGAACGTGGCGAATATAATGATGTTCCCGTGATTGTTATGACCAATTCGGATGAGGGTGCCCTCTTCTCACCGGGCAATATGACTGCCGAGAATTACCAGAAAACAGTTGACTCCATGTTCGGCGACATGGCCGCTGAAGCACGGAAAGTATATCCCGGCAACACGAATGATGAGGCTTGGCATGCTTTCGGTGATGCCTTCCGCGATATGGGTTTTGCCTGGCCTTCCTATGCATGGGTGAACCTGCAGTCCAAGACGGGCAAGAGTCCTGCCTATGCCGCTTACCTGGCTCAGCCTTCAAAGATGAGTTTCTCGCAGGATCCCCGCCGCCGCGGAGTGGCTCATGCAGATGATATCCTCTATCTCAACGGTCATTTCCTGACACAGCCCGACAAGTACCCGGCTGAATCTGCCGTGGCCGAGATCATCCAGCAGTATTGGATTAACTTCGCCAAGACGGGAAATCCCAACGCCAAAGGTCTGCCATACTGGCCCACGTTCGACGAGTCGAAGCCCACCACGATGCAGTTCTCCAACGGTGCTTCGCTTATTATGCGTCCCAATCGCGAACAGATAGATTTCGTGGACCGCTATTACAAGGCCAAGCGTGAGGCTATAGAAAAAAGCCGCAGGTAAAACTGCTTTTTACCTTGATTTCTTGATTTATCTCTATAAAACAGCCCTTTTTCGGAAAAAGAAAAGGGGCTGTTTTGGTTTTTTGCTCCCAAAAGGCTTACCTTTGCACCCGATTTGTAAAGGGTAACGCAGCAATTACAGGCTGCACAAGTTAAATTTTAAAAAAGTAAAAAGATGAAAAAGATTTTGATGACTCTTGCTGCCATTGCCATGGCAACAACTATGAATGCACAGTTCTACGTAGGTGGTGGCGTTGGCTACAGCCATAGCAAGGTAGGTGACGTGAAGGCCGACCAGTTCAAGATTCTCCCCGAGTTCGGTTATAATCTCGACGACCAGATTAGTTTGGGCGTAAGCGTGGGCTATACTCATTCCAAGAGCGACGATATTAAGACTGACGGTTTCGAGATTGCTCCTTATCTCCGTTACACTTTCGTAAAATGGAACATGGTGAACGCTTTCGTTGACCTCGGTATCGACTACGCTTATACAAAGGCTGACGAAGTGAAGGTGAATGCCATCGGTGCTGGTGTCTTCCCAGGTCTGGCCGTGAACCTGAACGACAAGATCAGCTTTGTCACCAAGATCGGTGCTCTCTCATACGTTCATGCCAACACAAAGCGCGGCGATGCTGAGGTGAAAGGCGACGAGTTTAACATCGGTATCGACGGCAGCGACCTGCAGTTCTCTGTCTATTACAATTTCTAAGAGACCGGAAAACCGCAAAACCTAACACAGGGCAGCAATGGAATATTCTCCTTGCTGCCCTGTCTGCGTGTTAAAGGGACTGCTCTATCAGTCACTTTTCTTTGTGGAAAGTTTAATAAATGGAAAAACTAAGGGGTAAACCTTGGTTTTTCTGTTTATTTGTATTACATTTGTACCCTAGATATGAAAGAGTTTTTCAAGGTGTTGCGGCGATTTGTGCCGCCCTATAAAAAATATTTGGTGCTGACGGTACTGTTCAATATCCTTTCTGCGGTACTGAACATTTTCTCGTTTGCCGCCATCATCCCTATCCTGAATATCCTGTTCAAGACGGAGGAGAGCCTGCGTGAGGTGGAGTATATGCCCATCACATTAGGTAACCTGAAAGAGGCGCTGATGAATGACATGAACTACTACATGCAGGAATTCATTCTGGATTGGGGCGCCACCACGACCTTGCTGGTCATCGGTCTGTTCCTGGCTTTTGCCACCTTCCTGAAGACGGGTGCCTACTTCCTCTCTTCGGCCACGATTATTCCCATCCGCACAGGCGTGGTACGCGATATTCGCAACCAACTATACCAGAAAATCACATCGTTGCCGCTGGGTTTCTTCTCCGAGGAGCGTAAGGGTGACATCATCGCACGCATGAGCGGTGATGTGCAGGAAATAGAAAACTCCATCATGTCGAGTCTTGACATGCTCTTCAAGAATCCTATCCTCATCGTCATATATTTCGGGACGTTGATTTTCATTTCCTGGCAACTCACGCTGTTCACCATTGTCTTTGTGCCGCTGTTCGGCTGGTTCATGGGCTACGTGGGCCGTAAGCTGAAGCAGAACTCCGTGATGGCGCAGTCGCTTTGGAGTGATACGATGAGTGTGGTGGAAGAAACGCTGGGCGGTCTGCGCATCATCAAGGCCTTCAATGCGGAGGAGAAGATGAACGCGAAGTTTAATAAGGTGAACAACGAGTATCGTGACAACATCCAATGGGTGAACACCCGCCAGCAGCTGGCCCACCCGATGAGTGAATTTCTGGGAACGGTAATGATCATCATCGTGTTATGGTTCGGTGGCGTGCAGGTGTTGAACAATGCCTCCATGTCGGGTTCCACCTTTATCTATTACCTGGTGATTCTGTACAGCATCATCAATCCCCTAAAGGAATTCTCGAAAGCTGGTTACAACATTCCGAAGGGACTGGCCTCGATGGAGCGTGTGGACAAGATTCTGATGGCCGAGAATAACATCAAGGAGCCTGAGAATCCCAAGCATATCGGCAGTTTGAAGAATAACATTGAGTTCCGTCATGTATCGTTCCGGTATGGAGAGCAATGGATTCTGAAGGACATCAACCTGACCATTGAGAAAGGAAAGACTATTGCCATCGTGGGGCAGTCAGGTTCCGGAAAGTCCACCTTGGTGGATCTGATACCGCGTTACTACGATGTGCAGGAAGGAGAGGTGCTTATCGACGGCATCAATGTAAAGGACCTCGGAGTGCACGATCTGCGCAAACTCATCGGCAATGTGAATCAGGAAGCTATCCTCTTTAACGATACGGTGAGAAACAATATCACCTTCGGTGTGGAGAACGCCACGCTGAAAGAAGTGGAGAATGCGGCGAAGATTGCCAACGCCCATGATTTCGTGAGGGCTATGGAACATGGCTACGATACAAACATCGGCGACCGCGGAGGCCGTCTTTCGGGTGGTCAGCGCCAGCGCATCTCCATTGCGCGTGCCATTCTGAAGAATCCACCAATTTTGATTCTCGATGAGGCAACATCTGCCCTTGACACCGAGAGTGAACGTTTGGTGCAGGATGCTCTTTTCCGACTGATGAAGACGCGTACGACGGTCGCCATTGCCCACCGCCTGAGCACCATCAAACATGCCGATGAAATCTGCGTGCTTCATGAAGGCCGTATCGTAGAACGCGGCACTCATGACGAGCTGATAGCCTTGAACGGCTATTACAAGAAGTTGCATGACATGCAGACGCTTTGAGTTTTCTGGTTTCAAGTATGAAAGGTAGGCTTATATATCTGATAAGGACTTTCTTCGTGACGGTGTTGGTTTTTGTCCTCGCCAAGATTGTCTTTATGCTTGCCAACAAGGAAGGGCATTCTTTTATG
Organism: uncultured Prevotellaceae bacterium; assembly: GCA_900316985.1. Lineage (GTDB taxonomy): Bacteria > Bacteroidota > Bacteroidia > Bacteroidales > Bacteroidaceae > Prevotella. Next base: position 13,113 of record ONFE01000018.1, on the reverse strand, counting down.
CCTGCAGATATTTGGGACGTCATTCGACATGGTCTTTCCCTCGACGGTTCCACGGCTCTCTATTTCCTTAGCGTGCCCTTGTTGATGGTTATTGCCACTATTTGGGTAAAGGGAGCAAAGGCCCGAAAGGTGATGAAACGTATCATGTCCGTCTATTTCATCATTGTTTCCCTGGCATTTTCCCTGGCTTTTGTTGCCGACACGAGCCTCTATCCTTTCTGGGGATTCAAGCTGGATGCTTCCTGTCTGCAGTATCTGGAGACGCCCACGGAAGCAATGGCAAGCGTATCCGTCGGTTATATCATCCTCCGTTTCCTGCTGTTTCTCATCATCGCCTTCCTCATTTACAAGATGTTTCCGGATTTGCCTGAAAGCGATGGCAAGATTACGCAACTTGCCAGGAAACTGTCGGAGACCGTTCTTTACGTCTGTTTCATTCCCCTGATGGTAATAGGTATCCGTGGTGGTGTAGATGAATCGACGACGAATGTGGGACAGGTCTATTACTCGCAGAATGCATTTCTCAACCATTCGGCGGTGAATCCCGTTTTCTCCTTCCTTTCTTCTTTTGAGAAGTCGGCAAACAATATCGTAAACTACGATTACTATCCTGAGGAAGAATGCCGTAAACTCATAGAGACTCTCTATCCCATTCCAGATAGCATCCAGCAGAATCAGGTCTTAAATCCTCAGGATTCCCTGCTTCGCAATAGCCGTCCCAATGTGGTGGTGATTCTCATGGAGAGTGCCGGTGAGATTGTCGCCGAGGCTATGCCGCATCTTCAGCAATACAAACGCGAAGGAATCAATTTCTCAAAATGCTATGCCAACTCCTGGCGTACCGACCGCGGAACGGTGTGTACCTATAGTGGCTATCCTTCGTTCCCCACCTCCTCCGTGATGAAGATGCCAAAGAAGAGCCGTACGCTGCCGAGCATTGCCTCCTCCCTGAAGAAAGAAGGTTATTCCACCCACTATCTTTATGGTGGAGATATCAATTTCACGAACATGCGGAGTTATCTCATCAGCAGTGGTTTCGAAACACTCACCTGGAAAAAGGACTATACGGCAGAGGAGCAAAATACCAACAAGAAATGGGGCGTACGTGATGACATCACTTTCCAGACGCTCTATGACCTTGTGATGGAAAAGTCGGGAAAAGGGACACCGTTTTTTCTGGGCTACAGCACATTGTCAAGTCATGAGCCCTGGGTCTCCACTTTTCATAAGTTTGACGATAAGATTCTCAATTCTTTCTATTTCCTCGACGACTGTCTGTGGCGTTTCATCGAGCGGGTGAAAAAGACTCCGGTATGGGAGAATCTTCTGATTATCCTTCTTCCTGACCATAGCATATCCTATCGGGGAGTGGAGGAAGATGAGGCCATCCGCCGCAACCTCATGCCGATGGTGTGGATTGGTGGGGCAGTAAAAGAGCCTCGCGACATCAATGTCATCTGCAACCAGACGGATTTGCCGGCGACACTTCTCTCTCAGTTAGGCATGGATACGGGCAAGTTCCGTTGGAGCCGCAATGTAGTCAGTAAAGACTATCGCTATCCCTTTGCCGTACACAACTATAACAATGGTTTCTCGGTGATTGACTCTACGGGCTTCATCGTCTATGACCTTGATTCCGACCGTCTTATAGCCAGTCGCTCCAATGGTGGGAAACGGCTGGTAAAAATCGGCAAGACCATTCTCCAGGCCACGACCAAAGATCTCTCTGAAAGATGAAAAAACTACTCAATAAAACATACGCCCCTATCGTGGCATTGGTGTGGAACTTGCTGCTGGTCTTTCTTGTCTATCAGATAGCACGTCTGGAATATTACATGGAGAATAGGGAATATCTCTCCTATTCCTTTGATGTCTTCAGGGGAGGCCTGTTGTTTGATACCTCTGCCATTGTCTATACGAATGTGCTCTATATCGTTATGATGCTATTCCCGTTGCATTTGAAAGAGAACAATGTCTATCATCAGCTATGCAAGTGGGTCTTTATCATCGTCAACGGTATAGCCTTTGCCGTCAACCTCGCAGACTCCGTCTATTTCCAATATACCATGCGCCGTACCACGACATCCGTCTTTCAGGAGTTTTCCAATGAAGGAAATCTGACGAGCATTATCGGGAAGGAGTTTCTGAGCCATTGGTATCTGGTATTGCTATTTGTCTTGGTGATGGTGGCCTTATGGATATGCTATGCCAAACCGCAGTTGCAGAGCCGTAAGATCTTTTCATGGTGGAAATACGACCTTTCCTGCCTGGTGTCATTGTTGCTGTTAGTACCCCTCAGCATAGCAGGCATGCGTGGAGGTTTCACCACAGCCGTCCGTCCTATCACCTTGTCGAACGCCAATCAGTATGTAAAGCGTCCGTTGGATGCCGCCTTGGTACTCAACACCCCCTTTTCCCTCATCCGTTCCATCGGAAAGAATGTCTTCTCCGTTCCCCGCTATTATGAGAATGAAGAGGAGATGGCGCGCATTTATTCGCCCCTTCATAAAGGAGAATCCGTTGATTCCGTTTTTACCAGGAAGAATGTGGTGATTCTGATTGTCGAGAGTTTCGGACGTGAATATATCGGTGCCTTTAACAAAGATCTTGAAGGGGGAAAGTATAAAGGCTATACCCCTTGCGTGGATTCCCTCATCAGCAAGAGCACCACGTTCCGCTATAGTTTCTGCAACGGGCGCAAGAGCATCGACGGTATGCCGAGCATCCTCTCCAGCATTCCCATGTTTGTGGAACCCTTTATCCTTACGCCCGCCTCCATGAACGATTATACTGGACTGGCAGGAATCTTAGGGGCTGAGGGCTATGAGACCGCCTTCTTCCATGGGGCGGAGAACGGATCGATGGGCTTCCAAGCATTTGCCCAGAAAACAGGCTTCCAGCACTATTACGGACGCACAGAGTATGAGGCCGCAAAAGGAACGGCCGATTTCGACGGCACGTGGGCTATCTGGGACGAACCGTTCCTGCAATATTATGCCGAGGAGATGGGAAAGATGAAGGAACCATTCATGACGGCCGTCTTCACGGCTTCCAGCCATCATCCCTTCGCCATTCCTGAGAAGTATCGGGCACAGTTCCCCGAGGAGCATCTTCCGATTCAGAAATGTATCCGCTATACGGATATGTCCATTGGCAAGTTCTTTGATACTGCCAGCAGGCAGCCGTGGTTTCAGCATACAATATTCGTGCTCACCAGCGATCATACGAACATGAGCGACCATGCGGAATACCAGACGGACTTAGGAGGATTCTGCTCACCTATTATTATCTACGAACCGAGTAAACCGGTAGGGGAGATGCAGGACAAGATAGCCCAGCAGATTGATATCCTGCCTACGGTCTTGGGAAAACTGGGCTATTCCAAACCCTATCTCGGTTTTGGCATCGACGTGCTGAATACGCCTAAGGAACAAACATGGGCCGTTAACTACCTGAATGGCATCTACCAGTATGTGTATGGTGATTATGTACTCCAGTTTGACGGTACACAGACCAAGGGCGTGTATCGTCTCGATGACCGTTTGATGAAAAACAACCTGAAGGGAAAGGTCAAGGAACAGGCTCAGCTGGAAACAACGCTAAAGGCCATCATCCAGCAATACATGGAACGAATGACGCAGAACCGCCTTGTGCCTTCCAAATAAGAGTCAGAACTTATACCAAGGCTTTTTCGGAGGAGCGGGTTTGTTGTCAGGATGATCCTTGGCTATCACTTTGCCATCGACCACCATAAAGCGCTCATTAAACTCCTCGCGGGTTCGCTTCCAGCGGTCATGACTCCACAGCCAGAACTCCGGTGCACGGCGGATATTGTCTTCCAGCATCCTGAAGTAGATGTCAGTCAGTTCGAAGTCAGCCAGTTTCTGAGGTTCTTTTGTTATGAGCTTGAACTCTGCCTCATAATAGCCTCGTCTCACCCGATGGATATCCAGATAAAATATGGCGTGGTTCATCTTCTTCACGATACGCTCCGTTCCTGTCAGTACGGGGGTGTCGTGATTCAGAAAGTCCACCCAGTGATGGATATTCACCCAATGGGGTTTCTGGTCTGAGATATATCCTATGATTATGGGCTCCTTCTCTCTGTGGTGCTTCACCACTTCGCGCAGCGTGTCCTGCATAGCGATACAATGCGCGTCCATCCGCTCTCTGATTTTCAGGAAAAGTCTGTCGAAATCCTTGTTTTCCAGCGGATGATAGATTTGTCCGCACCAGGTATTCGGCTTTACCCAAAGGGGTATCGATGAGACCCACTCCCAGTTACACAGATGTCCGAGATAGAGAGCCACCGACTGTCCGCTGGCCACTGCCTCGTCCAAGACTTCCGGGTTCTTGAACACCATCCTCCGTTTCATCTCCTCCCGACTCATCGTCATCAGCTTTACCGTCTCTACAAGATAGTCGCAGAGGAAATGGTAGAAGCCTCTCTCTATCCTCCGCAATTCTTCTTCCGATTTCTCGGGAAACGATGTCGTCAGGTTTGTGCGTACCACCTTCTTCCGGTATCCCACCACTTTATAGAGCAACCAGAATATCAGGTCACTGAAAACGTAATGCACCTTCAGCGGAAGCAGGGAGAATACGTACCATACTGCCAATACAATATAATATTGTATCTTCATGTCTGCAAAAATACGACAAATTTCACAATCTCCCAAGTGTTTCTGGCAAAAATAGTGAATTAATTACTATCTTTGCACCCAACAAGTAGAAGCACCTGAAATTATGGCAAATTACGAAATAAGGCCCCTGCAATTGCATATCCTGAAAATACTTCAGGCTGTTGACAAGGTATGCAAAGATCACAATCTGCGTTATTATCTCTGGGCAGGAACCATGCTCGGTGCCGTGCGTCATAAGGGATTCATCCCTTGGGATGACGATATGGATATCTGTATGCCCCGTCCTGACTACGATTTGCTGATGCAGCATGCCAGTGAGTGGCTGCCGGAGCCCTATGAAGCGATTTGTGCCGATAATACGCCGGACTATCCGGGAGGATTCGGAAAAGTGATAGATGCTTCGACAACACTTATTGAAAGAGAGCATTGCGACTATCTTAGGGGCGTCTATATCGATGTCTTTCCCATTGACGGCCTTCCCTCATCGCGACTTCTTCAAAAGCTCAATTGCATGAGATATGCAATCATCGACAAGCTTATCTACTATATCCACCGTGATCCCTTTAAACACGGACATGGGCTCGACTCCCTCATTATCAGGACGATACAGAAACTCTTCAGCCATCAAAGTCTGCATAATGCCATCCGGCGCATACGTGTCAAATACGATTATGAGAAGAGTCAGAAGGTGTTGGACTATGATGACGGATTCTCGGGCATTATTGACAAAACCATCCTGGGAACCCCTACGCCTGTGGAGTTTGAGGGCTGTATGCTTATGGGTGTGGAGAAGTGGGACGAGTATCTGTCGAACAAGTACGGCGACTATATGACCATTCCACCGCATGACGACCAGCGGCAGCATAATTTCTTCTATCTGGACTACAATCTTCCCTACAGGGATTATAAAGACACGCGCAAATTCGTAAAGCATCATGAGTAATCCCGTTTTGGTAACCGTTGTCACGGTTTGCAGGAATGTGAAGTCTTCTTTGGAGAAGACGATGAACAGCTTACTCCATCAGTCCTATGCGCATATCGACTATGTCATTATCGACGGTGCATCGACCGATGGCACTCCTGAGATGCTTGGAAAAACGGAAGGTGTCAGATGGATATCCGAGCCTGACAAGGGAATCTATGACGCCATGAACAAAGGCATCCGAATGGCAGAAGGGGAGTGGGTCATCTTCATGAATGCCGGAGATGTTTTTGCCTCTGACGATACCCTCTCGAAGGTCTTTTCCGTAGAGAGGGACGCGGATGTAATCTATGGTGATGTTATCAAGGGAGACAACATCAAGAAGGCAGAGCCGCCACACAATGGCCATCGCATGTATTTCTGCCATCAGAGTGCGTTCGTACGTACGTCGTGCCTCAAGGAGTTTCCTTTCGACATACAGCACAGGATGTCTGCCGACTTTAAGCAGATGAAGCAGCTTTATCTTGCGGGAAAGACTTTCATGCAACTGGATTTCCCCATTGCCGTGTTTGATACTTCGGGAGTCTCAAATGCGCAACGTTCGAAAGGATTATACGACAATATACAGGTTATCCGCGAGGTGGACAACTGGAAAGAAAGGCTGAGGCTTCTCCCAATTCCTGGGGTAGCAATTGCGTCGCCCTTTCGAAATCTTCGGGCGTGTCCAGCTCATAAGAGAAATAACGGGTGGTGTCTATCACCTTGAAAGTATGCCCTTGGGGAATCAGCCGTTCGAAGGCGCGCTCATAGAAGATATCGATAAGACCTTCCTGCTCTATCATCTGGTCCAGTTCACGAAAAAGGGCATCGCTATAGTCGGCCTTTATCTTCTCGATTCCTACGCTTTCACCCACAGCATCCTCAATGCGGCAAGTCTTGCTAATCTCTGTGATGCGGTTTTCGGAATCCACCACGATTTTCATGTCCTCCTCGTTCAATTCATGACGGTTCAGCGCCAGGGCTGATTCCGATTGTGAGGCTACGGCAGCCACCGCCTGCGGATCGCAGAGGATATCGCTGTCCATCAGCAGGAACTCCTTTCCACGCACCACCTGCCCTGACATCCATAGGGAATAGATGTTGTTGTTATGCGCATAGTCAGCATTGTGGAGGAAATGGAAGGTGAAGTGCGTAAAATTCTGATTGAGGAAATCTTGGATCATCTCATGGCGGTAGCCTGTCACAATGACAAACTCACGGATACCCGTGGCAGCCATTGCATCTACGGTCCGTTGCAGGAGGGTACGGCTACCCACCGTAAGAAGGCATTTCGGCTTCGTGTCCGTCAATGGGCGCAAACGTTTAGCCATTCCTGCGGCCAGAATCACTCCTATCATCCCAACACCTTTAAGATGGTATCAACAACGGTCTGTGTCTGTTCCTTACGCCCTAAAGTGATGCGCAGGCACGATTCCAGTCCCTTGTCGGTCATGAACTTGATTTTATAGTTCTGGTCGGCCAGTGCCTTCTGGAGCGCATCCTTGATTTCCAGTGGATATTTGATGAGGATGAAGTTGGCCACCGATTTATACACCTTGAAACCTGGCCTGTCCCCAAACTCTTTCTTGTATAACTGACGGCCCCATTCCATGTCATCAGCCACACGGCGGTAGTGTTCGTCGCTGTCGAGGGCAGCCAATGCCACAGCCTCCGAGAAACGGTTGTAGCCCAGATATTTGTTGATGTAACTCACGAAGTGGTCGTGCCCTGCTCCGATAAAACCGAAGCCACAGCGCAGTCCCGGCAGTCCGTAGAACTTCGAGAGCGTACGCGAGATGATCAGGTTGGCGTATTTGTTCACCAGCGGGGCGATGTAGTCCGTGTCGCTTGTAATGAAACTGGCGTAGGCCTCATCTATCAGCACCATCGTGTCGCTGGGGATATGCTCCATGATGCGTCCGATTTCCTCACTCGTCAGACTGTTGCCCGTGGGATTGTTGGGCGAAGCCAGCAGGAGCATGCGGGGATGGATACGGTTGGTATATTCAATCACCTCCTCCACATCGTAGGCGAAGGTGTCCTCCATTTCATGTAGGGGATACATCTCAAACGTACCGTAACATTCGCTGGCCACCTTGTTGTAGTACCACCACGAATACTCGGGAATCAAGATCTTCTTGTTATCACCCTTCATCAGATAGTAGTGGATGGCATTCTTCAGGATGTCCTCACCGCCGTATGCCAGCAGCACCTGTTCCTCAGGCACATTGTAAATCTCACTGAGGCGCACGGAGACGACGCTCTTCTTACCCTGGTCATAGATACGGGTGTAGAAGCAGAGCGTCTTCGGGTCGAAGTTCCTGATGGCATCTATCACCTTCTGGCTGGGCTCGAAATTAAACTCGTTCCTGTCGAGGAAATTCATATTCTTTTCCAAAGCGTATTTCTGTTTTTGTGCAAAGATACTAATTAGTTGTGAATATAGGAGTAAGAATTAAGATTTTTTGTATCATTTGTATAGGTCTATAAAGCCAGTCTCATGCCTATAGTCTGCTCAAAACGCCAGTCCACGAACTCATAGCGGTTGCTTACACGCATGAAGACCGCCTCGTTGTTATAAGAACCGCCGCGGATGACATAGGTGTGGCTGCGCAGCCATCTGGCAAAGAAGCCCCTGTCTTTGGGCGCATAGTCCTCGTAGTTGCTGTCGCACCATTCCCATACGCTGCCACTCATGTCGTAGATGCCCAGTTCGTTGGGACGCAGCGACTTCACGGGTTTGTGACTCTTCCGGATGGAGTTCTCCATGCACCATCCTACTTCCTCCGGACGGTTGCTTCCCGCATAGCGGTATCCTTTCGAAAGGCGTCCGCCACGTGCCGCATATTCCCATTCCTCTTCCGTAGGCAGACGGAAATGCTCACCGGTCATCGCGTTCAGTTTGGTAATGAACTCCTTGCATTTCTTATATGAAATCATCTCCATAGGCCAGTGTTCGCCGCGCCATTTCGCCTTGGCCTTGCCCATCACCGCTTTCCACAGTTCCTGTGTCACCTCGGTCTCTCCGATGTAGAAATCCTTTACCTTCACACGGTGAACGGGACGTTCATCGGGAGCAGCGTCCTTGTCGTTGCTGCCCATCAGGAACGTACCGCCCTTCACCTGTTTCATCACGAAGGTCTCACCACCCACCGTGAACCTCTTGTCCTGAGCGTGCGCCGTCAGCGGTAAAAGCAGGCAGAAGGGTAGCAGGATAAGCGTTTTTCCCACCTTCAGCGTCTCTCCCCCGAACTCCTCACCGGGTTTCACGGCCCACCAGATGACACGCAACCATGCCACGGTCATGCAATAGACGTCCAGACTGAACGTGTCGTGGATATAGTTGTGGAGCCAAGTGGGACAAAGCACGTCGGTAGGCAGGATGCAGAAGTTCACGAACAGCAGCCAGAAAAGCACCCAGTCAAAGGTGGTTCTTCGCGGCTGCATCCAGAAGGCCATCAGATATCCCGAAATGGCGATGATATAGGTATGCGTCTCAGGGCTGTCGCTGAACAAGATGATATAGCCCATCAGCACCGCCAAGGCATCCACGCGGAAACGGAAATGCTTCCAACGCTTGTAGTTCATGAAGAACAGCACCGCCAATACCGCCAGCACCGTAATCTGCACCAGTCGGTAATTAGGCAGCAGTAGGGGCTTCAGTCCCACGGCAAAAAGTAGTCCCACCCAGTTGGAGGAGACCGTATGGCTTGCCAGATTCTCATACATCTCCCCATAGAGTCCCAGTACGTTCTCAAAAGCCGGGTTGATACAGGGCAGGAAGATGAAGAACGCACCGCAGAGTAGGGCATAGCCGAAATTCCGCAACGTCTTCGGATAGCAGAAAAGTAAGGCCAGTTCGATGGCTCCGTACACCTTCGTCGTGGCCGACAGCATGATGAGTAGCACAGCCCAGAACGGCTTGTTCTTCTCCAGCAGCGTGAAGGCGAAGAGGAAGATGTAGCACACCACGATATTGTATTGATAGCAGAAGATACCCTGCAGCAGCAGCGACAGCAGGAAGAGGAAGATCTTCATCCTGTGAGGAGCCAGCGGCTCGGGAAGCATCTTGATGGCCAGACAGAACAGGCAGTAGTTCCCGATGTTCCATACGAAGGGCCCCAGCCACCAGGGCAGCAGGAATACCGGCGCATACACCGTGGTATAGACGGGCGAATAGAGGAAGTAGAGGCAATGGGTACCGTAGAATTCCTGCGTATAGGGAGAGATACCGCTCCAGAACATCATCGTGGCATCATAATAGTCGTAGTAGTTGGTACATCTGCCGCGAAACACCTCCAGCGAAGTGGCCAGCAGCGCAATCGCCAGTCCCAGGAAAAAGACGCAGCGCGGATTCGTGAAGAACTTCACAATGCTGTTTTTAATCCAAATCATGTTTTTTACCATTGACCATTTACCATTGACCATTTACCATTTACCATTGACCATTGACGATATTTTCCACTTCTCAACGATCCACCGTCACATAACACCCAACAGCCATCACCCAAGAAACTCCTTGACATGATACAGCGGGCGCCGCTTCACCTCTTCATAGATGCGACCGATGTAGATGCCCAGCATACCGATACTGATAAGCACCACACCGCCCGTAAACCAGATGGACAGTATCAGCGAAGACCATCCGTTGACGGCCGTTCCCAGAATCAGGGCCCTGAGCACATAGATGCCGATGCCTACGCTCGTCAGCAGGAAGAGAATACCCAATCCCAGAATGTAGTACATCGGTTTCACCGAGAACGAAGTGATGCCGTCCATTGCCAGGTTCAGCATTTTCTTCAGCGTATATTTCGAAGCACCGGCCTCGCGCTCGCTAATCACGTCGTCCACCGTCGTCGAGGGCAGTCCTATCATCGGAATCATTCCCCTCAGGTAGATGTTGCGCTCCTTGTATTCGGAAAGCATCTCCAGTGCCCTGCGGCTCATCAGTCGGAAGTCCGCATGGTTGAACACACTCTCCACGCCCATCTTCCTTTGCAGTTTGTAGAAAGCCTGTGCCGACATCCTTTTCATCACAGGGTCAGCCTCTCTCGACACCTTCACGCCGTACACCACGTCGTAGCCCGCCTTGAAATGGTCCACCATCTTCGGGATGGCCGCCAAGTCGTCCTGCAGGTCCGCATCGATGGTCACCACCGCGTCAGCCATCTCCTTGGCCTTCATCATGCCCGCCAGGATGGCTCGTTGGTGCCCCACGTTGCGGGCCAGGTCCATGCCCTTCACATATTTGTTCTCGCGGTGCAGCTGCTCGATGAGTGTCCATGTGCGGTCGCGGCTGCCGTCATTGACAAACAGCATAAAACTGTCTGCCGAAATCTTGCCTTCCGCCACCATCTGGTCGAAGAGCGCCGTCAGTCGTTCCACGGAGTGCTCCAGCACCTCTTCCTCATTATAACACGGTGAAACCGTTGCCAGTCTTATCATTGCTTATGACGATTTACAAATTCATTGTAGGTGATAAACTCATGGTTGTCTTTCTTCAGCATCTTGATTACGTGGTCCAGCCGTTGCATGTGCTCACGTCCGCTGTGGTTCCTGATGATGAACGGCATCTTTAGCTCTGGGTGCTCCTTCAGGTCATAGAATTCCCACGGATGGAAATAAGTCACGAAATAACCGTCGTGCTTCAGCGTGCGCCTTAGTAGCCATACATACAGCCATAGTGGCAGGTTGTGCAGCGAGAGCCAGAACAGCGGGAAACGTATCCAGGGTGTCACCGATGCCGGTATCTGCATCACCTCTCCTTTCATGAACCAGGTGCGCGGAGCTGTCAGATGCATGTAGCGTCCAGGGATGAAAGCAGGATTCAGCGACGAGTTGTAGCGGTAGCCTGCCTCCTCGATGTCCTTATCGGATACCGGGAACATCCTCGGCTGTCGGTAGCCGTTCACGCGGATGCCCGTCACCTCCTCCACAATCTCCTTCGAGCGCTTGAAGTCCGTCTCCTTCGGCTCCCAGTGGTCCACTCCGTGGCAGGCCACCTCGTGCCCCTCGTCCATGATGCGTCTCATCACTTCCGGGGCATGCTGCGCGAAGTTTCCTGTACAGAAAAACGTCGCCTTCACGCCATTTTCCTTCAGCACGTCCAGAATGCGGTTGGTTCCCTCCTTCGACACCTCCATGCCCTCCTTCAGCGTGTCGTATTCTACGCCGTGCTCGCGGGGCACGTCAAACTCCTCCGTATCAAAACTCAGTAAAATCATATATGAGTGCAAAAGTACTCTTTTTTTTTCTTTTCCTATCAAAAACCTCGAAATTATTAAAAATAATTTGTAACTTCGCGGCCATGAAACACATCATCGGACTTGATGCCAAGCGTATTGTGCGCAACGCCACCGGTCTCGGCAGTTACGGGCGCACCCTCGTCAACGACCTCCTGCGTACCGCTGCTGACGACTACCTCTTCCGCCTCTACGCACCCGACGAAGGCCGTGAAGACCTCCGCCAGCAAGTCCTTCAGCACCCCAATTTGGAATTCTGCTATCCGCAGAATGTTTCAGGTTCCAAGATTCAGGATTCAAATGTCAAGGGGGATTCTTCACTCTTCACTCTTCACTCTTCACTTTTCTGGCGCACCTTCGGCATCGTTCGTGATCTCCTTCGCGATGGCGTCCAGCTCTATCATGGACTCAGCGGGGAACTTCCCGTCGGCATCCGCAAGCGTGGCATAAAGACGGTTGTCACCATCCACGACCTCATCTTCCTCCGCCATCCCGAATACTACAAATGGATAGACCGGAAGATCTATGCCTGGAAGTTCCGCCGAACGCTGAAAGAGGCCGACCTCATCATCGCCATCTCCGATTGTACCAAGCGCGACATCATCCATTACGGCCATGTTCCCGAAGAGAAGATTCGCCTTGTCTATCAGTCGTGCAACACGTGGTTTAAGCAGCATGTCGGCGATGACCAGTGCCAGAAGGTCAATGCCCGCTACGAGCTCCCCAATCGCTACGTCATTCATGTGGGCACCATCGAAGAGCGTAAGAACATCCTTTTGGCCGTCCAGGCCCTTCCCCTGCTGCCCGAAGACCTCCATCTCGTCGTTGTAGGTCGTCAGAAGCCTTATGCCCAGCAGGTTCTCTCTGAAGCACGCCGTTTGGGAGTTGATACCCGTCTCCATCTGCTGCAGGGCGTTCCCAATGCCGATCTTCCTGCCATTTATCAGATGGCCGAGGCCTGCGTCTATCCCTCCCGTTATGAAGGCTTTGGCATTCCCATTATCGAAGCCATTCAGAGCGGTCTTCCCGTTGTTGCCTGTACCGGCAGCTGTCTCGAAGAAGCAGGAGGCCCCTCCTGTCTCTATGTCTCCCCCGATGATCCTGAAGCCCTTGTCAGTGCCCTTCTTCAAGTCTTGAAAGGCGCCGAAGGCCGTGAGGCCCGCATCCTCCAAAGTCAGGAATACGTCCGCCGTTTCGAAGGCACCGATGTCGCCTCCCAGGTCCTCGCTATCTACGAAGAACTCCTTTCGCAACGATAACGCTAACG
>ONFE01000045.1 GCA_900316985.1 uncultured Prevotellaceae bacterium | reverse complement strand
GAGAGGTGACAACTTATTGCCAAACCCCTCCATTAAAAGAATGAATGTGGTTAAAAATATAGCATGAAATGGTATGCTAACTTAACAACCTAGGACAGTTCTCTGACGAGGAGTATGAAAAGTTGATGGCCAAGGCGGGTGTGTGGAATAAGGAGAAGTACTCGCCAGTAGTGGTTGACTATGTGTTTGGAAGGGGGCGTCGTGATATCAGCAGTGGTTATACGGCACTGTCGATTTCGAAGATAAAAAATATCCTGTTATACTTCATTGAGAAGGGTCATGGCGTGTATATTACTAAAATGAACAAATTGCTGTTTTATACAGACTTCCTGTCGTATAGAGAACGCGGAAAGGGCATGACCGGTCTTAGATATAAGGCTATCCAACACGGACCAGTGCCTGTAAGATGGGATAGAATCTACAGTTTCTATGATGATATCAGTCAGGAGATTGTGCAGTTGCCTAATGATAGGGAGGGAACGATGCTGGTTTCTAACCTGTCGCCTGTGATGGCAGAATTCAGTGATGAAGAATTGGAGATATTGGGAGCTGTATATGAGCGATTCAAGAAAGAAACGCCAACGCAGATATCTGAGACGAGTCATCAGGAGGAAGCATGGAAAAAGTATTTCAATACTGATATGCCTATTAATTTCGATATGGCGTTTACGCTGAAGGCGATATAAAGATATTTTCGTAGGAGAAAGAGAAATCCCTGTTTGGAGTTAGAATCCAAGCAGGGATTATTTGTTCCATAATTCAACAAGCGAGGTTATAGAAAAGGAGTGAGGAAATAAAAATTTCAAAAAAAGTGGGGGCGGGGATGTAACATTTCGGGAATTTGCATACTATAAGGGTAGAGAAGGTTAAAACTTAAAGGATTATAGTATGGGAAAAAGACTTATGAAGTGGGATGGCAGAATAACGTTGCCAGTAATTAACAGCGTGCTTCGGGGCAGCTCTGCCTGCTGCTCGTCGGTAGGTCTCTTTTCTCGGAAGATGTTAATAACCCCCTCATGTCTATCTGGATCCACCGACACAATGACGTTCTCATCCACCCCGTATCCCATTCCGTCATCAGCGAGAATCCGAGGATAGACATCCATTAGCGGGTCTTTTAAATCAAACGAGATGGTATCGCCCTCAACTTTACCGCCCAGGGCCATCAGCACTTCCCGGAGGTTCATCTTATACTCCGGCCAACCCTGAAAGTCGTAATAGACTATGTCTTCGATTCTGTTCATCTTACTTCTGATTTATAATTATTGCTTGCGTATTCTGCGAAGGAGGTGCAGCCGGCATTCGTGATCTTCTCTATGGCAGCATTGTAGATCTCCTCGAGGGTGAGGAAGTGGAGGTTGGCGAGGGTGCCATCAATGCCGACATCGAAGCGGAGGTCGGGCGACTGGGCATTATAGTCGTCGAGCTTGCCGTGGCTGTGGCCGTGGAGCATTATGGAACCGCGGGGTTTCTGGTTCCACGTGACCATCGGGTAGTGGCACATCACCACACCGAGGTCCTCCTTCAGGAAGGGGGCGACCGTGGGGCGGAAACGCATCTCCTTGATCTGGTAGACCTCCTTGAAGTAGTGCTTGTAGGCGCGGATGGAACCGTCGTGATTGCCCTCAATGAGGAACTTGTGGCCGGGGAGCTTTTCCAGCAGGTGACGGGCATTCTCGCTCTTGAGGAACGTGAGGTCGCCAAGGATGTAGATGGTATCCTTCTTATCGACTGTACTTCGCCAGAGGTCGAGCAACCACTCGTCGTGGGCCGCGATATCCACAGTGTCCGAGTACGGGCGTTTAGGCGAGTGCTTGAGGATGTTGGAATGACCGAAATGGAGGTCGGAAGTGAAATAGATTTGGTTCATATTCATTAATATTTGGTTCTTTTTATTGTGTAGTCATTAACGGATTTCCCTCAGTTCCATGCAGTCGAGCATATTGTACTGGACACCGTCGATTTCGCAGTGCCAGCTTTGATGGAAGTGACCGTAGAACCAGTAGCGGAGGGGATGGCTCTTGGCGTAGAGATAGGCATAGAGGTTATCCATCACTTTTCGCTCGCGCTTCACATCGTCCAACAAGTCTTCGTCGTGTATCGCCCAAGTGTGTAGGCCCTGATGGGAGGTCAGTTCGCAGAACGAGGGTGAGGTGTGGGTGATGACGGTATCGATGGCACAGACTTCGTTGATAGCATCGAGCTTTGCTTCGTCATAAACAGGCCTCTCGTTGGGCCAGTAAACGTTAGGGACGAAAGGGGCATCTGGCTTCTGGAAATGGAAGTGCTTGGAGTTCATGCGGTAGGTGCGGTCGATGGATGTGGCTCCACCTACGCAGAGGATGGTGTGCCCGCAGACTTTCACCACGGAATAGTCGGGAAGCGTCATCCAACGCCGGTGATTGATGGGGCGGAGATTCTTGGACGAGCCAAGCGGCAGAGTCGAGCGGAAATAAGCCGGATTGTCATGGTTCCCACGAACGAAAGCAATCCAGTTGTTGGCCTTCGAGAGACGCTCGCGACATCGCTTGTAGATGTTCTCGTAATAGCCCGGCTTTTCGAAGCCAAAGCCACAGTCGCCCGCCACGATAATCAATGTGTCTGTCATCACATATTGTATGCAACACTTGTAGACAAGTTGCGTGAAGTCGCCATGGATGTCGCCACTTACCACGATGCTTTTAGCGTTAGGGAAATCAAATATATTTTGTACCATGCTACAAACGGATTAATGTGATGGGACGGTTGTGCTCGTTCCGGATACTTGGGAAGAACAGCTGTTTGAAGTACTCCCCATAATCTTTCTCGTTTTCGCATATCCGAATAATGCGGTTTTGGATGATGTAGGTCATAATCATTTTGTTTTTTGTTTGACTTTCTACCCTTATAGTATGGAAAAAGTGGAAATGTTACATGCGGATTGAAGAAAAATGTGGTTTTTCTGAAATAATTCGCAGTTTTTTGCTATTTTTGCACGCAAAAGAGTAAGGCGTATGATACCACAGACGATTGACAACTATCGGTTGACGAGCATGGAGGAGCCTTCTGACGAGGTGCTCGCCCAGTTGATGCGTGAGGCAGCAGAAGAGGCATCCCGCACGAACAGGGAAGCCACAACGCGCTTCTTTGAGGAAATCAAACAGGCGGCTGCCGCATACTGATATGAGTACCACAGAGCATCGTCCCGTCCTTATCGTTATTGCCGGACCGAATGGTTCTGGCAAGACAACCATTACATCCAAGATTCTGAAACATGAATGGTTGGAGGGTGCTGTTTATATCAACCCCGACCAGGTGGCTCAAGACCGTTTCGGAGACTGGAACTCGCCCGAAGCTGTCATGCAAGCTGCCCAATATTGCGAGGAGGAGAGAGAGGCATGTTTGCGTAACAAACAGAGTTTGATTATCGAGACCGTCCTTTCGTCTGAAGGTAAAGTTGACTTCATCCGTCGCGCCTGTGAGGCAGGTTATTTCATTCGCTTGTTCTTCGTATCCACGAATCATCCTTCCATTAACTCTTCGCGCATTGCCAAGCGTGTGATGAAGGGCGGTCATGATGTGCCTATCCCTAAGATTATTTCCCGCTATCAGAAGTCGATTGTCAACTGCAAGCGATGCATAGCTCTTGCTGACCGTGTTTATGTTTATGATAACTCCATTGACGATGTTGATGCTCGGTTGTTGTTCCGAATGACCGATGGACGGCTGTTCAAACAGTATGTGGAAGATATCCCAGAGTGGGCAGGGATGTTGTTGAAGTAAGTTTTATTTCTTTTTACAATTCTTTGGCGATATCCTCAATCTCTCGTGCAATCTCCTTCAGGGCAGCCCTCAAAGTCTGGCGGTCCAATTCATCGAAATAGTTAGGGGCATTGTCCACTAGGAAATGGTTCTTGAACCAGGAGGCGTTCTTTCCGAAATACTCCCTGGACAGAGTTCCCCACCGGATCCAACGGTCCAAGCATCGCAGATATCCCTTCGTGGAGATCTCGATACGCAAATCATCCAGGTTCAACGCCTGCGAATCTTCCGGATGCTCTTTAGCTTCTTTGATTGACGCATCCAATTCATCCATCTGGCTTTTTATCTTTTCCTCCGTAAAACCAAAGAAGGTCATTTCGTGCAGGCAATATGCAGAAATCTGACAGGGCGAGAGGGCCTCTAGCGTATCTTGACAAACCTCCATTCCCAGCCACTCCGTCCACGAAGTAAAAACCATCGAATAGCTATTTTTATCCCCTTCCTTTACACCGAAAACATCTGGATAAGTGTATCCCGCATCCATGGCATCCGGCCTTCGCTCAATCCGTATCTGATACTCCGATTCGGTCGGTTCCATTGGCCTTAGTGTTTCAAAAACGATTCTGAACCCTTCCAAATTCTTTCTCTGACAGGGTTGTTCCGTGACGATAGCTATCGCCACGTCTTGCCAATCTGATTGGCAGATAATGTCTTTTAGTTTCATATATCTTGCTCGTCTTTCATTTGTACAACATGTTGGGTGCCTGAGAGGATGGTGAGGGCGTCGAAGGCGTGGGCGAAGATGTCATCGTGATTCGTTTGATATTTCTACAAGGTAGTCGTAAAATGCATCGATGTCACTAACGTTGTATTCCTTCTCGTCAATCCAGTATTTCGCCTCTCCTTTTGGAGCTTCATCAAGCCACCATTCAAGTTCATCATCGATTCCAAGTCTATTGAATTCCAGGTTGAACAATAGGCAGAAAGCATATCTGATGGCAATCCACCATGGGGAGATGTAGAATGGCGGGTATTGCTCTTGTTCATCATCCCAGATGATTCTTAAAGCGTCATTCACTTTGTCTTCTTTTTCCTGGGCATTCTTTATGAATGTCATTAATTCCTTGAATTGTTCGCGTGTAGGTGTCATAATCATTTGAATTTTGTTCGACTTTCTACCCTTATAGTATGAGAAAAATGGAAATGTTACATGGTTGGAGGATTTTTTTGTTTTTTCTTTCAATTATGGCAATTTCAATAGAATAATTGTTATCTTTGCAACGAAAGAAATACAAATACCGTCATCATAATATGGAAGAGAAGAAAGAAATTGAGCAACTGGAGTTGACAGAGAAAACGGTGCCTAAAGCTGTGGGGTATCTAATCAATGAAGTAGCTGAAATGCGTGCCACTTTAGAGGATATGAAGAAACAGCTTGGATTAGGTGTACAGAAACATCGTCCTATCTTAATCGAGCAGGCCGCTGAGATTCTGCAGATGAAGGTGGGAACGGTAAAACGCTTGGTGGAGGAACGGAATATTCCACATTACAAGCGAGAGCACAATATCTATTTTTTTGAGGATGAACTAATAAAATGGGTGGAGGAGTCCAAGGTTAAGATGGCATCCTCCTACGGTTACTATAGGAGATGATATTATGGAACTTACGCGTGAACAATTATACGAAATGCTGTGGACCGATGGCGTTGGCAAAACCGAGAAGGCACTGGGACTCAAGCAGCAGGAACTCCAAGCCATATGTGAGCAGTTTGAAATACCCAAGCCTTCTAGCAACTATTGGATAGCATTATCACTCGGTAAAGATCCACTGAAGACGCCACTTCCTCCTTTTAAGGACAATCAACCTATTCATACGGAAGATTTTATTAAAGCTCCACGTGTGAAGAAGGTGAAAACAGAAACGAGTCCCGCAGAGCCGGTAAAAACGCTTGACGGGAAATACGAACCTCGTGAACTTCCCGCTGAGGAACCTCCAACGATTTATACTGTGCCCGAAAAGTTAATTGCCATGGATCCTATTATTTTGGATACGAAAGCTAAACTACGGGAACGAAATAGTCGTCAAGACAATCCATGGAGCAAAAAGAACCCATATAAGAACACGCCTAAGAAATGGCTCGACATTACAGTTTCGGAAGATCAAGAAGACAGGGCACTTCGCATTTTCTCAACTATTTGGAAGGCTGCTGAGGCAAAGGGATATCATCTAAAGATTAATGTCGATAAGGGTAGTTATTATACAAGTTGTTCAACTTTTATTGTTGTACGAAATCATGAAATACATGTAGGACTTAGGGAGATAAACAAACAGGTACTAAAAGAGGACGGAACAAGGGATTATTCCAAGGTGACAGGCAGTGGTCGGTTGAAATTTATCTGCGGTCAAGGAAATGAATGGCATAATTGGAACTTACGCTGTGCAGCACAAGATACTCAATATACTCACCTCGAGGAGAAGATTGAACAAATCATCGATGTGCTTGAGAATATAGCTGATGAGCGTGATCGGGCAGAAGAGGAACGTAAACAGGCAGAAGAACGTCAAAAGCAAGAGGAAGAGCGGAAACGCCTAGAAGCAGAAAAACAAGCCCAAATAGAAAAACGTCGGGAGATAGAAAGAGACCTTGTTCGTGAATTGATTATCAATGTCGACCGGTCTAGAACAGCCACAATGATTCGTGAGTATATTACGAAATATGAAGCAGAAATGGTCGGTAATATGGAAGAGAAGGAATTGCAGAAGAGACTAAAATGGATGCGCGAGAAAGCTGACTATATTGATCCATTTATCAATCGAGAAGATGAATGGCTGACAGAAGAAGACTTAGTACGTTTGATGAGTCCAGAGATAATAAAAACAAAGGAGAAGCGTCAACCATCATCTTATGGATATGGTCAGGAGACGGAGTTGTCATATTGGCAAATCAAGAACGCATGGTGGAACAAGAAATAGTATCTGATGACTTATCAAGAACTACAGGCAAAATATGAGGAGGCTCTTTCACGGGTTAAGGAACTGGAGAAGGAGAATGCGAGACTGAAACGAGTTTTGCAGGAGCATAGGATTGCTGTAGATGAGGATGTGACTGCCCCAAGCCTGTTCCCAAAAGAAGGTTGTCGGTTGAAGAGAAAGTGGAATTGTTTCGAGGCCTGTTCAAAGGGCGTGAAGATGTGTTTGCGAGTCTATGTATCGCAAGCGTCTGAAAGGCTATGCCTCCATCGGTTACAGAATCAGGAATGACGAGATGTTTGATACATTGTTCCCAACGACAGATGTGATTTATGATGGTCGTAACTTTGAGCAGCCATTTATATTCAACCTTTCAACGGCCAAGCACTCTGTAGTTATATCATGCCCGAGGATTCAGACTGGCCGCCATTCAAGAATTGTAGCGCGACTTACTGATTTGGCTGCAAAAGGTGTAGAAATAGTACTTTACACACGAGAGGAAAACGATGACTCCCTTCGTTTGCAACATCAAGGTATTTGTGTTATAACCATTAACCACCTTTCCCTACATGCTGCCATTATCGACAAAAGTACAATTTGGTACGGCAGCATGAATATCCTTGGATACCATTCTGTCGAGGACAACCTCATCAGATTCAAGAAATCCGGAGATTGCCACGAGCCTGTTGGGGTTATTGGTGAAGAGGTGAATTATAAGAACTTTACAATACAGTCAATACAAATTGGCTTACCGCTTACCTCATCAATGAACACGTTAGCGGGATGCATATCCTCCAATGCCATTCGGTCAGAGATATAATTCACTCCCTGGCCCGACCAATTATCACGGAACCCTTTGGCATTCACAAGAGTATCAATCTCTTCCTTGGTAGCAAGACGAAGACAGCGGACGTAAGGCTGGGTGAGGATTATACGAAACAGACTATCTGAATCTCGTGTGAAACCAAAAGCATTCATTGCCGTTTCTGGAAAAAGATAATTGTGCAAAACAATAGCATCCAATGCTTTCTCTGTTGTAGAGTATATTGAAGCTCTCTCTTTAGCCACAGTGGGATCCCCCTCTCTATAATACACTTTGGCTTCTGCGCCTTGCGCAATCATCGGACCAAAATTCCTTTGAAGGATACTGTCAGAATTGCTAAACCACAATCCTGCAGCTTTTGCCCATTGCTCTATGAGTTGTTCCTGCCACTCGTCTATCTCCCAGTTTGCTGGGCCTCCTTGGCTGCCTTCAGCATGGCTACTTGCTGTAAGGCTTCTTCGCGCGTAGCTTGCGACGATGGACGCCCCAATGAGAGGCGCACCTGCCTTACAGAGGCCTGCATGCTCTGGTTGATTAAATCTAGAAAAATTTGCTCTTCCATTTTCTATATCGTTTACTTGTTCGTCAATGAGTTGTAGCACCCGCTCGCTAAACCCATCGGTAGCGATTGCTTCATATATGTCTTGGATGCTATTCATTACAATTATTTTCTTTTGCGTGCAAAAATAGCAAAAAACTGCGAAATATTTCAGAAAAACCACATTTTTCTTCAATCCGTATGTAACATTTCCATTTTTCTCATACTATAAGAATAGAAAGTCGAACAAAAAAATGATAATGACAAACTTTGAGATTATTAGAAATGACGGGCGACTGCTGTACGAGTATATTCGAGACAGTCACCTTTATGGGTTGAACAACGAATTCTCTGATGTAGACACGAGCGGAGTCTATGTCTGCACACCAGAAGAGTTGTTCGGGTGTTATGGTTATAAACCGCAGGTGAGTGATGTTCGACACGATAATACGTGGTTCGAGATTGGTGAGTTGGTAAGGCTCCTGATGAAGTCGAATCCTACGGTGATGGAGTGTTTGTTTGTGCCTGAGGACAAGATATTGGGGCCTGTTCATCCATTGATGCAATTGCTGCTCGACCACCGCGAACAGTTCATCAGCAAGCAGTGCTTCAATCCGTTCTACGGTTATGCCAAGTCACAGATCGAGAAAGCTCGTGGAGTGAACAAGAAGATTGTGAACCCAATCACGGAGCGGCTGACACCTTTTGACTTTATCTATACTTTCAAGGGTCAGGGCAGCACTAAGTTTCGTGATTGGCTCGCAAGCCACTGTCTGCATCAAGAGTATTGCGGCTTGGTGAACGTCCCCAACATGCACGATATTTATGGCGTGTATTATGACTTTGGAGGGCATATTTCAGCAAACACAGAGTGGAAGACCAACATACCTTTCCTTATGTATGCATGTGATTACTTTGGTTATGGGAATATACAAGAAGCCACCAGACAATTAAGCGCGATGGCTCCGATTGGCTATCGAGGAATCATCAATGCCGATGCTGATGGTAACAGAAGATTGACGTTGACTTTGTTAATGATATAATGATTGAGATTAGAAAACGGCAGTTGGGCTTATAAAAATATTTAAATCCTCTCCACACCCACTAAGAAGTGTGGAGAGTTATTTTAACATTATTCAATAATATACGCCTGACTCATATACACTTGCTTTACCAATGCGGTACAGAGCTTGTTCAATTCCTTGTTCAGCGACTTCTGCTCGCATTTGTCGAGGGCGGCATATGAACCACCATGCTCCTTGAGGAAGTCATCAAGGACATCCTTTGAGAGCAGTCCCATCACCTTACCGAAGTCCTTGGGGAAATGCACCTCACCAATATGACTCACTACATTGGTTAGGCGGTTTTCGGTGACGTAAGCCTCACCTTCAGCAATCAAAGCCTGCAATGCTTCGCTGTAGGGTACTGGCTCGGCAAAGAGCTTGTTGCGCTTCTTCACGCTCTTCTTCTCGGCAAAACGCTCGTTCTTGCTCTTGATTAGCACACGCGAACCATTTTTCAGATACATCGGCACGATAGGACGAATCACGATACCCTCACAAATATTGTCCTCGATGGCAGGTAAACCCAACCACTCAGCAATCTTGCTTTGGAAAGCATTGGGCTGTTTCAAACACTCTGTCAGTGTCCCTCGGAAAAGTGTCTTGGCATAAAAGAAGCCTTCTGCCTCGAAAAGTTCGTTCACCTCATCAACAGGCAAGAACCTACCACCATCCTCCGTAAAAAGATAGATGTCGAAGCCATAAAACTCGTGCCCAGGAGCATAGCAAACACCTTTCTGAATCAGCGACACCTTGCGCTCTTTCTGCACACCATCATGTGGATACAAGCCCCCGAACATCTCGCCAAACACAGAGATATGAGTTACCTCGGGATACTTCGCCTTGATGTCACTGAAGAGCCTCAACACCCGCTCTCTGTATCTTTCCAACAGCTCCGGATAGTTATAAAACTGCTCGTCAGCCTCCAGTATCGAGGTGCGTTTGGCGAACCTCACTGTCTCACCATCGCAAAGAAAACTGGTATTGGCGCCATGCACCTTTTCCTGTACTACATACTCCAAATTCTGTGGCATCTCAGCCACCACGTGCTCCATGAACTCGCGGCTAAACGAGTTCTCAATAGAGCTGTACTTTTTGAATTCTAACATTTCTTTTTTCGTTTTTTTATTTGTTATTTGATGTTTCACTCCTATAAATAAACTGAGGTCGGAAATAGCCCCGGCACATCGGCTCCGGACGGTATATCCATATTGTCGCGTCCGAAACCCAGGCGAAGGCAAGGCCAAGGACCAAGTCGAAGACCGGAACGGACGTGCCCGTTTGCGTGGGGCTCACCCCGTTCCGCGATTGCAAGTCATTAACTTTTGCAGAGTTAAATACCATGGATTTTACATCGATTGCCACGACTGTTTCCGTAAAGGCGAGGTTAGCGTCCATTGAGACGCAAGTCCCCGCCACCCTCAGTTGTTATTTCTCCAGTTCGCACAACTCATCGTAGATAGGCTGTAACTCCATCGGGATGACGATTTTTAGCTGCGAAATTCGCCAAGTGGTTGGCCGACGTCGAAGTCAGCCCGTGTTCCCCAAAGAACACCTCGTTTACCTTTTTCATATTCGTCTTGTTTTTTGTTCGACTTTCTACCCTTATAGTATGAGAAAAACAGAAATGTTACATGAGTTGAGAAGAAAAAATGTATTATTAATAGTTTTTTGCTGCAAAATGACTATCTTTGGCGCAAAATACAGAAGGGAAAAATGAAAGATTATCCAGATAAGATGACGACGGAGCAGGCGAGGGTGTTTGGAGAGGACGTGCTGAACATTGTTAGTCAGATTCCTTGTGGGAAGGTGACGACCTATGGGCATATTGCGGCGTTGGCAGGATGGCCTAGTCATTCGAGAATGGTAGGGCGGACATTAAGGTACGCGCCTGGGGCGGTGGATTTACCTTGCCATCGGGTGGTGAATAATGTAGGTCGCACAGCTCCAGGGTGGAGTAGGCAACGCCAGTTGTTAGAGGCTGAGGGTGTTACTTTTAAGCCTAACGGACATGTGGACATGCAGCGGCATCTTTGGGCGCCAGATTCATAAAATACTATAAATAATTGGCTAATAGTTTGGATGTGTCGAATTAATAACTATCTTTGCCAACAGTTATTAATTTAAAATGAAAGGATATGAACATTGGAGATAAGGCGCCCGAGATTCTGGGCAAGGACGAGCAGGGACGGGATATCCGTCTGAGTGATTACAGGGGCAGGAAGCTGGTATTGTATTTCTATCCGAAGGACAATACGAGTGGTTGTACTGCTGAGGCTTGCAGTCTGCGAGACCACTATGGTGAGCTGCAGGGCAAGGGCTATGAGGTGGTTGGCGTGAGCAAGGACTCTGCTGCCTCGCATGTGAAGTTCAAGGAGAAGCACGAGTTGCCCTTCCCGTTGATTGCTGACGTGAACCACGAGCTGTTAGAGGCCATGGGTGCCTGGGGCGAGAAATCGATGTATGGCAAGAAGACCATGGGTACCATCCGCACCACCTTTATTATTAATGGGGAAGGCGTTATCGAACAGATTTTCGCAGGCAAGCAGGTGAAGACCAAGGAGCATGCGGAGCAGATACTAAGCCTCACCCCCTAACCCCCTCTCCAAATAGCGAGGGGGGGTCTGCAACGTGTAAAGTGTAGATTTTAAAATAACAATAATATGGGAAAGTTTGAATTGATGGCATTGCCATACGCGCCTGAGGCCTTGGAGCCAGTGATTAGTAAAGAGACAATTGCGTTCCATCATGGAAAGCATCTGGCGGCTTATGTGAATAATCTGAATGGACTAGCCTCACCTCCTAACCCCTCTCCAAAGGGCGAGGGGAGTCTTGGAGAACTCGAGATGCTTAAAGAGCTTGTCCTTCATAGTGAAGGGGCAGTGTTCAACAATGCGGGACAGATACTGAACCATGAACTGTATTTTGGACAGTTTAGTGGGGATCCTAAATCGGCTCCCACTGGGAAACTAGCTGAAGCTATCGCTCGCGATTTCGGATCGTTTGAGGCTTTCAAGGAGGAGTTTCAGAAGAAGGGCGCTACGTTGTTTGGTTCTGGTTGGGTATGGTTGTCTGCAGACAAGGATGGAAAGCTGGTGATTACTCAAGAAGCGAATGCTGCCAACCCGATTCAGAAAGGGCTGAAGCCTTTGTTGACCTTCGATGTCTGGGAACATGCCTACTATCTGGACTACCAGAACCGTCGTCCCGACCATCTGGCTGCGCTGTGGCAGATTGTGGATTGGGAAGTTATTGAGAAACGGTATGAGTCCCAACCGTGAAAGAAGAAATGAAGCACGACGAGATATATTCTGCTGCCCAGTTGACGGTCTTTATCCATGAGGTAGGTTTCCTGCCCCTGTTGGATAGCGGCATCCGCGGCTTTTCTGCTGAGGAAGTGGTAAGTGACGACTGCCGCTATGTGGTGCTTGACGATGGCGGTTGGGATTGGCCATTGTGGAAGTGGAAAGGGCCTATCGTGTCGGATGGCGACTGCGTCTATGGCAAGTTCTTCAATAAGAAGGCAGGGTTCATCAGTCGCGAGTGGTGGCCCGATTTCTGCAACTATCGTCGCAGCAAATATCCCGTGCCCGCAGAGGGAACCATCGATGACGTTATCCTCACGACGCTACGCGAACACGGCAGTCTCATCACCCGCGAATTGCGTGCAGCCTGTGGCTTCGACGGTCCCAAGATGCGAAGTAAGTTCGATGGCTATGTGACCCGTCTGCAGATGGCATGCTTGATTGTTACTGAGGACTTCGTTTATCCTACCGACAAACACGGACACGAATATGGTTGGGGTTGGTCGCTACTTACTACGCCAGAGGCGCTCATGGGTCGCGATGGTTTCCGCTGTCCCCGTACCCCACAGGAGTCTTACCAGCGCCTTTTCAACTACTTCCGTGCGCTACTGCCCGAAGCTACTGACAAACAGCTGCAACGGTTAGTAGGGTAGAGACACTACGAAACTTTAAACGATTAGCATTCGGTTTAGCCTTTCCCAGAAAGAGGAAATACTAACCACCACAGCGCAGGATGCTTCCGGCTCATGTGCCAGAAGACCTGTGGCCTCGTAATACTCTTGCCTGAGTCGTTTGATGGCATCAGCACATTTCAACGTGTCAATCGTTTGCGTATAGTACGTCAGCAATATCGGATAAAGGTGGCAGAATTCATCATATATCTGGTGGGCTATCAGCTGATGTTCTTCGTCCAAGCGAAGTCTTTCACCCAATAGCAACCGCTGACGAAAGCGGGACAGGTTGCATTTCATGCGGTGAACAGTTACGCGGTAGGAGATGTCTGTCATGCCGAGTGCCTGGGCGACCTTCTCGTTGGGCAACGCCTTTTGTTTGTTGAGCATGGTGAGCAACGAACGCAGGAAGATGAAGCGACCACGAGGATAGAAGACCTGGTGGGCGTAGGCTATCAGTTGTGAGGCAGAAGTGAGTATCTGTTCGTTGGACAGCATCGCTTCTTTCGCCTCGTCGGGAATGTTGCTCGGATTGCTGCTATGAAATAGCTTCTCTTCTGCTGTTGCACGATTGTTGAGATAATTGCGGAACGTGCTCAACAGCCACGTCTCGAACGAATCTTTTTTCTTGATACGACGCAATGACTGGTAGGGCAGGCGATTCATACCGTTCTCGCCCTCACGAAGATACAGGAAGAAATCCTCCAAGACGTCCTCAAAAGCATCGTTAAGCTGCTGTTGACAGACCCCATAACGTTCACGTAACTGATGTGTCAAGCGCTGATGCAGCAGGTAGTACATCGCCTCGTCGCTCTTGGCCCCTTCACGAAGGATGATATCGACGAAATCAGGCGTGGCAATGCCTGCAAAGGGATTCATCTTAGCCCTCGAACAACTGACATTTCCCTTTTTCTGTCCTCCATCAATACTCATCCACTCTTTGCGCTCCGTCTCCGACATCTTCTCAATGGCGTAGCGGAGCATGGTACGAGGCATCTCGTGAGCATGCTGGTAGAGAAAGTCACGGAGCAAATTCATGGAGACGCGCTTACCCAGCTCGCGCAGCATCCACCCCACAGCTTTGTGCATCAAATCATGAGGATGATGCAGATGGGTTTCGGCATAGCGTAGGCACCACGATGGGTCGCCCATCTGGGAGGTTTTCCACGAGCAGACGATGCTCATGCGCTGTTTCCAGAGGCAAGGGCTGGCAGCCAGTTCATCTAACACCGTTATCTTATACTCCCTGTCGCCCAAATTCGAAGGTAACAACAGCCAATGGCCGAGTATCTTGTGTACGGAGAGGTCTACGAGGTCCCAGTTGTTGGCTTGTTCGGCATACTGCAGGTACAGCTGGACAATCTCATCGCGCTTGGCGATGGCATCAGGATTGTGCTCTAGGCGCTTCGTGGCTTGCTTTTCGAACTTTGAAACAAGGATGAGGAAACCACAGAGGCGCACCTCGTGCCAGCGGTTCATCAACAACTCGGGGATTTCGGTCAAGGGGAAACCTTGACCCACACTTTTTACCACTTCGCGGGTTTGCGGCACCTTCAGACCCAGGAATTCATCGCCTTCACCGTATTCTCCAGGGCCTGTCTTGAAGAAGCCCATCAGTATCTGTCGCTGCTTCTCGTTCTGCAGCGACTCCATATAGTTAATGATTTCCTGTGCCGTCATTATTCTTTATCTTGAAGTTTGAAGTAGGTGCGTTATGGAATGATTTATTTTCATAATTTGTGGCAAAGTTACGAATTTTTTGTATCTTTGCAAGCGAAAAGACATAAAAAGATAGAATGGAAAATACTTTTAATAACATACTTTATCCCTTCTTGTTTGAACCCAACCTGCACGAGATTGTGTGGGGTGGTGAGAAAATGACGGCATGGAAGGGCCTGCCAGCAAAAGACCATATCGGTGAGAGCTGGGAGGTGAGCTGCGTAGAGAGTTCGCCCTCAGTCATTGCCAATGGCATGTGGGCTGGCTATACTTTGAAAGATGTTATCAGCAAGCACCCTGAGGAGATTCTTGGCGGTGAAGTAAATAGACGATACAATGGTGAGTTGCCGCTCTTGGTCAAGTTTATTGATGCGCAGAAGGACCTCTCTATCCAGGTGCACCCGGATGACGAGATGGCCAGGCGCCTGCACGGCAAGAATGGTAAGAGCGAGATGTGGTATGTGCTGGACGCTGAGCCTGGCGCTTACCTCTATTCTGGTTTCAAGGAGGAACTGTCGCGCGAGGACTATAAGCGCAAAGTGGCTGACGGTACCATCGTGGAGTCGCTGGCCAAGCACGAGGTGAAGGCGGGCGACGTGTTCTATCTGCCTGCCGGTCGTGTACATGCCATCTGTAGCGGCATTCTGCTGGCAGAGGTGCAGCAGTCCAGCGACGTCACTTATCGCATCTTTGACTACAACAGACCAGGCTTGGACGGTAAACCGAGAGAGTTGCATACCGAGTTGGCTGCCGAGGCCCTGAACTATCAGGTGGAGGCAGACTACAGGACGGACTATTCGACGCTGACAGACCGTGCCAACAGTGTGATAGACTCACCATTCTTCAGTGTGAGAGTCACCGAGTTTCATGACTCCTTCCATCGTAATCTCATCAAGTACGACAGTTTCATCATCTCTATGTGTCTGAAGGGAGACTGCCGCATCAAGATACGTGCTACGGGCGACGAGATTCTCTTGCACGAGGGCTTCAGTTGTCTGATTCCCGCCAGTATTGCGGATTACGACATCACCCCCCTGTATGGACAGAGTAAAGTGCTGGATGCGTATATCAACAATATGGACGAGGACCTGCTCCATAAGGTGAGCCGTTTCCTCCATATCAGTACCCGATAAAGCGGGGCGCTAACAGTAAGAGAAAGAAAAGAGAGTCGGCAAGGATTTGCGTCCTGCCGACTCTCTTCTTTATTGATAGAAGGTTAATTACTTTTTGTTCAGTGCGAGGTCGATAGCTACGGCGATAGCTACGGTAGCACCAACCATGGGGTTGTTACCGATGCCGAGGAAGCCCATCATCTCTACGTGAGCAGGAACAGAAGAAGAACCTGCGAACTGAGCGTCAGAGTGCATACGACCCATGGTGTCAGTCATACCGTAAGAAGCAGGACCAGCAGCCATGTTGTCGGGGTGCAGGGTACGACCCGTACCACCACCAGAAGCTACTGAGAAGTAAGGCTTGCCAGCGAGCACGCGCTCCTTCTTATAGGTGCCTGCTACGGGGTGCTGGAAGCGGGTGGGGTTCGTTGAGTTACCCGTGATAGACACGTCAACGTTCTCTTTCCACAGGATGGCTACACCCTCGCGAACGTCGTCAGCACCATAGCACTTTACCTTCAGACGGCTGGGGTTGTTGCCGTAAGCTACCTCACGAACAACCTTCAGCTCAGAGGTGTAGTAGTCGAACTGAGTCTGTACGTATGTGAAACCGTTGATACGGCTGATGATCTGAGCAGCGTCCTTGCCAAGACCGTTCAGAATAACGCGCAGAGGCTTCTTACGAACCTTGTTAGCCATCTCAGCAATCTTGATAGCACCCTCA
The DNA here is from genome assembly GCA_900316985.1 of uncultured Prevotellaceae bacterium. GTDB lineage: Bacteria > Bacteroidota > Bacteroidia > Bacteroidales > Bacteroidaceae > Prevotella. The sequence goes on along the minus strand of ONFE01000045.1, from coordinate 444 downwards.
GCGGCAGCGAATGACTCGTGACCTGCCAGGAAGGCGAAGCACTCAGTCTCCTCGCGGAGCAGACGGGCAGCGAGGTTACCGTGGCCGATACCTACCTTACGGTCGTCAGCTACAGAACCGGGGATGCAGAAACTCTGCAGACCGATACCGATAGCCTCGGCAGCGTCAGCGGCATTCTTTACGCCCTTCTTGATGGCGATAGCGGCACCACAAACGTATGCCCACTTAGCATTCTCGAAGCAGATGCGCTGGGTGTCCTCACACATCTGGTAGGGATCTACACCTGCCTTGTCACAAATCTCGTTGGCCTCCTCGATAGAGTTGATGCCATTCTCTTTCAGAGCTGCAAGAACCTGGTTGATACGGCGCTCCTGACTCTCAAACTGTACTTTTCTAATCATAGTCGTATCCTCCTTTATTCTTTACGTGGGTCAATAGCCTTAA
>ONFE01000027.1 GCA_900316985.1 uncultured Prevotellaceae bacterium | reverse complement strand
TAGAGTCGGATGCGAGCAGTGCCACACTCACAAATGGCAAGGGTTCACCCTGCGCGTCAATTACTCGTCCACCAACATCCTCGGTCTTAGCCTCGGCTGATAAACACATCATCATTGCAGCTATCAAAGCTACCATTTTCAAACTGATCTTTTTCATTTTTCAAATTATTAAATGTTTTGCCAGTTTGATGCTACACAAGCATAAAAAAGTTGCAATCCACCCCATTTCTGGGATGAATTGCAACATTTTGTGACGAATGACATTATGCGATATGTACTATTTCGTAAACGACCCTATCTCTATTAGATTTCCGTCTGGGTCGGCCACATAGCAGGTGCGCTGCCCCCAAGGCTCTGAGGTGGGAGGGAGAACGGAGGCGGCACCATTCGTGAGCGCATGCTGGTATTCCTTATCGACATCAGCGAAGGTGGGCACGTCGAATGCCAATTCTACAGTACCATTGAACCCCTCAGGATATTGGAACTTCCGAGAGACCATCTGCTCGAAAGCGTCACGCGGGAAGAGGATGATACGCATGTCGCCCAGCATCATCTCCACGTTGGGCTGAATGCCATCCCAATCGGTGGTAAAACCAAAGGTTTTCGTGTAGAAATCGACAGTCGATTTGTTGTCGCGGGTGAAAAGCCCTACGGTGTTGAATTTGAATCTTTCTTTCATATCATTCATTGTTTAAGTTCAAAATAATAGAAGTCCGTCCAGCCTGTGTTCTCAGCGTAGAGGTGCTGCTGGCCGCGATACTCGAAGCCGAGTCGTTCGTAGAGTTTGTGGGCGGGTGAGTTCGAGGCAAGGGCATCAAGGCGGATGGCCTGCATACCATTTGCCTTAGCAAGATGAATAGCTTCGCGTATCATCTTTGAGCCAATGCCTTCGCCTTGCTTCCCAGGACTAACGGCAAGGATATGAATCACGGCCACTTTGTTATCTGCTACTTGCTGATTCCACTCTATTGCGTGATAATCCTCACCCTGATACATCGTCACAGCCATAGCCGCAATGATTTCTCCACCTTCTTTATATACATACATACTCCCTTCATCAATATAGGCTCTGATGCCTTCTTCTGTCGGGTGCTTACCTTTACTCCATCGGGCATAAACCGCCATCTCTGGCGTACGTGCTGTCACATCGTCATAAAAAGCTATGACGGATTCATATTCTTGTATTGTTGCTAATTCTATTTTCATTTCCTTTTCATCGTCATTTGTTTTTCCTTTGCCATCTTCTCAGCAAAGGCTTCTTCACCATGCTCGTGTATATAATGGATACATGCAGTCCTATCACTATTGAACAAGAAAGCAAAAATCTTACCGACAAAGTTGTTGTGGATCTTACATTCTTTCACATCCTTGTCGCACTCGGCGCAAGTGTGAAAGCCTTTCTCTTGGCAACATTTGCGGATTTTACACCTTTGAAACCCCTTGGAAAGGGGTTGGCCTAAGCCAGGGTTATCTTCTTCTGAGGGTTGACATCCTGCACATTGTTCATTGAGGAACTTTTTGCATGCTCCGCAATATAATCCACATGCGGCAATCAGCTGGGAATTGTTAGCCGTTTCTTTCATTGTGTAACTCATTTTGTCCTGACCGCCCCCAAACTATAAAGGACGATCAGGGTGGATCATTACTCTATTGGTATCTGAATCACCGATAGCCATTTCTCAGGGTCTTCTTGGTTCCAGGCTCCGTCGATGTAGCATGTGCGATGCTGGCCGACGGGCTTCAGGCCGTGCTCCTCGATGTAGCGGAAGGCCTCGGTGAACGACTCGTAGAAACGTTCGTAGGGGCCGATGTGCTTCATGCAGAGTGCCTTTGGCACGGCGGGCAGGCGCTTGAACTGGATGATGGTGCTGTCTTCGCCCATCTCCTCCACCTGTTCGCAATACTCGATGTCGATGTCAGTGGGGGTGTACTCCTTGTTATGCTCGATGGTGAAGCAGTAACCTGGTGGTGGACACTTGCATCCTAAACGTTGCATTTCAGGACCAATCTTCTCGACACACATAGGGCCGATAGCGGCGTAGTTAAGAATTACTTCACGATGGCTTGCCACGATGATTTCGGGCAGCGATTGAATGCTGAATTTTTCCATTGTCTTCATTTCTTTGCGAGCGTTCCTCCAGTCGAGCAATTGGTTGCGACGGGCTATCAGTTCCTTTAGCTGTGCCTCCGTTTCCCTGATCTTCTCGGTCATCTGTCGGATGGTCGGCGTATGCGAACCATCGTCGAACAGATCCTTGATTTCATCCAGAGAGAAGCCGAGCCGTTGCAGGTCGCGGATGTCCTTCAACTGTTGCATCTGGTCGATGCTGTAGTAGCGGTAGCCAGTCCACTCGTCCACCTCGTCAGGCGCGAGTAGTCCTTTCTGTTCGTAGTGACGCAGTGTCTTTACCGTCACCTGCATCAACTGTGAGAACTCTCCGATTTTTAACCTTGTTTTCTTACTCATATCGCGCGATGTATTTGCTAAGCGACCGCAAAGTTAAGGTATGACCTTAGGGACGAGTCAAGAGAAATGAAGAAATTAACATGGATTTAACATATCAGTGCTTCGACTTGATTCTGCTCTCGCTAAAACGCAGCCTTCATGTATGGCGGCAAACGTTGCGACAAATGCTGCGATTGAGATGGGAATGATTGACCATATTATTGTGGGTAGTGCAATGAATAGCAGGAATCCCGCCCATTTGTTCGCGAGGGTGTGAGGGAAGCAACAATGCCCGTGCACCCAAACTGCCGAAAACTGATTCACAACTTTAATCGCGACAATTACCCCTGCCCACAGCCATAACCATTGCGGCAGTTCGAGTATCGGCAGGAGCAAAGGGCACAAACACGCTACGAAGCAGATGTCTGCCAGACTATCCAGCAATGCTCCCTTCTTGGTGACGCACCTCAGCTTCCGAGCCAGCCATCCATCGGCTATGTCGCTGATGCCACAGAGACCATACATTATCCAAAACACCACACCCGTCACATCACAAAGAAACATTCCTAAAGATCCAGCTATCCTAAGTATAGTAATGATGTTTGGCAACTGAGTCAAATACTTATTACTCAATGACAAAACTACGTGGATAGAAATCACTGTAGAAACGACCCTCGGTGGCGGTGAACTTCAACACGCAGTAGTTAGGATCGGTTACACCACCGGGATAGTACTGCTCGTCGCCATCGTGCCAGATCATTTCTTTCGAGGCGGCATCCGTCAGTACCTCCATCGTACCACGCAGCATCATACCCTTGAAGCCTTTAGCATCGCAGAAATAGATGCTGGCCTTGGGGTTGGCCTTGTATTGAGCTACACGTATTGAGAACGTATTGGTCGTAAAGTAGAAGGTTTTGATACCCTCACGCTTGCGCGGCTTCAACATGGCCTTGGTCCAAGGAAAGCCTTCTTGGTCTACTGATGAGATGTAGGCGATGGGCAGTTTGTCGGCCATTTGCGCAATGAGTTCTTTAACGCCTGCCAAAGCGGGGTTAACATTCATGACTTCATCGTTACTAACATCCAACGTTTGGCGCCAACGCTTCAGCTGGGGAAAGTATGTTTTCATCATGCCAATGTACTCCTCTTTGGTGATGGGTTTCTCCAACCCCTCGTTGACAGCGCCAACAAACTGGGCACAATGCTCTATCATCTCTTCCATCGTGCAGTCCTGCAAGAACATTCCGTTCTGGTAGCAGTACATGCAATAATCTTCGTTCTTACTCCCATCGGCATTAGTACCGAGGACATCTTCTGTGAGCGGCATGCCGCAACTCTGACAAAATTTCATTTCTTTCATCGTGTATCTGTATTTATGGATTATTCATATTATTATTCTTCATTAAACTATAGGCACACACATCTCGCAAAAGCCGTTTGACACCATCTTGACAGAATATCTTTCCATTATTGGGTGTGAAAAATCTATCTTCACGCCGTTGTTGGCCATCTCTGTCGGAAATGATTTCCAGAAATCAGTTACGGCATCTTTAGTGTGGTTGATGGTGAAGACTGCATATTTGCCCCCGCAGAGGTTCCGGGTCTCTACTTGGTCTTCGGCTGCGATATCTTTTGCGCTTAAAGCTAATAGGCATACATCATATCTACACTCGCTTGGTTTAGTGAACTGTGGGTTGTCGAGGGCTATACCAAAAAGAATAGAATCGTCTGTCAACAAGCCTCGTTCATTAGCCCATGCCTTCATCTTGTTCATCAGCTCATAGTTTTCTTCACCGTATTGTCCCGTGCGACGCATATAAATAACCTCGTCACCATTGATTTCTTCTATTCTCATATTCTATTGCTATTGTTAATTATTTCCTAAAAATGATATCATTATATACTTATTGCTCGTTTCATATATGCTCGCGATTTTGGGCAACATGCCAGGCATTTCAAGCATGTGATACAGTTATAGACATCTACAATCTCATCCCTTGAAACGTTTGTGTTCCAGAACACTCCTTTCAGCACCTTTTGCGGGCATATATGATGGCAAGCCATGCAGCGATTGCATTTTGGTAGCAGGATATTGCTCTTAGCAGCCATTAATGGTGCATCCGTCAGAACAGAACACAGGCATTGGGCTGCTCCATATTCTTCGGTGATGAAGAGATTATTTTTGCCAATATATCCGATACCACTCAGTAAAGCAATGGTTTTGTGTGGAAGGGCAGATGTCTTTGTTTCAAAATCGAAGGCTTTCTCTGCCATGAGTCCGTTATCAGATTGCGACAATGCCTTATATCCACTTGAAATGAGATTATTGGCCAATTTGTCAGCAATCATTCCAACCCTATTTTCTGTCTGTGCATATTCATCTTCTATCGTATGAGTATAATTGGGAGTGTTACACACCATCTCAAGGAAATGAGGATTAATGGCAATTCCTATCAGTATTGCAAAAGGGAGTCCTCGGTTTTGCTTCATATCCAACATGGAAATGTCAACGAATTGGATAATATCCACATGCTCGTTTTTTAATTGTTGCTCAATTTCTATATTGATGTTACTCATTGAACGTACTCGTTATTACCAAACTGCCAACAAATATAAACACCAGCCACGCAAATGGGTTATGAGGCATGAAGGCGACTGCCGCTATGCCATCAATACATAATACACCAAGAATCAGCAAATATGGCCTGCGTAAGAACGGATGCTCTTTTACTTTGCTATGAAGCATTGCCACAAGCAAGCCGCACACTATCAGCAGCATGCCACACATCAGACTCATATAAGTCATTGCCTGCTGCTTGGCCGGACTTAGCACCTCCAAACCACCATTAATTAATGGTGTAAAAGTGGCTGCGATATGGACGACGCCCATTGTTGCCACAGCCATTGCAATATAACGAATATATTTCATTACTTCCCGCACAAATTCTCCTTTGCTTCAGCACTGTTCTCCCAGATAGCACCAACTTTTTTGCAGGTGTTCTTGTCGGGGCAGTCGCCACAGGTTTCGTAGCCTTTGGCAGCTACACATTTATGCACCTCGCACAGATGGCTGCAGAAGTAGAACTTCGGGCCATCCACGCGACAGCCTGCACAATTAATGCTCTCTGGCGTGATCTGGTCGGTGTGATTCATCTCGCACCATTTCTTCGCCACCTCGACGCGCATCGTGTCGTCGTTTTTAATCGTGGCAATGCGAGCCTCGCAGGTCTCGCAGTTTATGCCACAGCATGCAATCAATTTATTCATCTTTCTTCTATTTCCAATCTCAACACTCTAATTGGCCTGTTTTCACCTTGATACTCACACTTCTCCATCACTCGGCCTGAAGCGGGGTTGTCAACGAAATGACCGCTGATGAGCGATTTGATGTCTGTCGTCTGTCGGATATGGTCTAACATCAACTGTAGCGCCTCCGTACAGATACCTTTGTTCCAATAGGGCTTCGCCACCCAATAGCCAATGAGGGGCTCACCTTCACGGGCAGGCAGGTCACACTCGCACGAAGGGCCATAGCCCATAGCACCAATGGCCTCGCCTGTTTCTTTGAGTTCGATAGCCCAAGTATTGGTAGCATCATGGAATACAGTACGGATAATTTCCAGACTTTCCTCCACACTCTGATGTGGTGGCCACCCAGCACATTTGTTTCCATTTATTCTCCATCTTTTCAGCATCGGAAAGTATCCGTGCTTCATTATTATCATTGGACGTTGCAAAAATACAAATAGTTTCGGAATACACCAAATTTACATTCTTGCCTTCTGCTTGTCGCCGGCACCAGAGCCGCGATACTTTGAACGGGCCTCGTTGAACTTCCATGTGAGGTCGAGGGTGAAGGTGCGGCGGGCAGGATTGTGGACGGTAAGGTCGCGATAGCCGTAGATGACAGCATCGGTCTTGTTGGTATTGAAGATGTCGATGCAACGCAGGTCGGCAGTGAGTGAGCCGAGACGACGCAGACTAAAGTCCTTCTGAAGGCCAAGGCTGCCGACGATGCGTGGCTTGGTGATGTGGAAATTGTTGTACTCGCCCCTTGTGGCCCATTCCAGGTCGGCACTCAGGCGCAAATCGCGGGGCAGTTCGATGGTGTTACTCCAGGAACCATTGAGCCAAGGCTGCGAGAGTGTGATCACCTCGCCAGTGGCAGTAGGCGACTTATAGTTCTGGAACATGGCCACGAGCGACCATGTGGGATGCCAGCAGCCGATGACAGGGCGCGCCGAGGCAATGACCGTCAGGCGGTCGTAGTCTTCCTGGCTGTTGATGGGGCGCACGAGACTGATGAACGGGTCGGTGGAACCCGGGTAAGGCTCTGTTGACATCGTGAAGGCATCCTTGATGCGCCCGTAGTTGAGTGTCAGGTTCATCCACTTGTAGGCGGTGTTCAGTACGAGGCTGTGGGTGTAGGTGGGCCTGAGATAAGGGTTGCCGCTCTGATAGGTGTAGCGGTTGATATAGACCGTTGAACTGGTGAGGTTGGAGTAGTTGGGGCGCTCGATATCCCTGCGGTACGACAACGAGAGCTGCACCTTGCCGATGGGGGCCGAGATGACGAAGGTGGGGAACCAGTCGCCATAGTCGCGGCATACCTCATCTTCCTTCTTGCCGAAGTTGAAATAGTCGTTGGTGAGATGCTCGTAGCGCAGTCCCAGCTGTGCGAATACCTTGCCAAACTGGCGGCCATACTCTGCAAAGACGGCTGCCGACTTCTCGTTGATTTCGGTGTCGGTGGTCTTCACAGGAACCGCATCGGTAGCCATGAAGTCGTAGGCATCGGTTCGGTGGTTGTAAGAGTATTCGCCACCAAGTGAGAAGTTGCCTTTCCATACGGGATAGCCGAAGATGAGTTTCGAGGCCCAGAAGTTATTGCTGCTCACGGTGTTGCTTTCAATGCTTCGATTAACGGGACTATCACCTGTTTCCGTCGTTACTTCATGGGTGTTGCTTGGCGACTGGGTGTCGTCGAACAGACCGTCGATGTTGAGGTCGATGCTCAGACGGCCCACCTTGCCATTGTAGTATGCATTGAAGATATGCTTCGTAAACATGTCTTCTTGGATGATATGGCTCTCAGAGCGCTCTTTGAAAATACTGTTCTCGTAACTGTCGGTATAAAACATGCTGTTGAAGTCGCTACCGGGATGACGGTCGTATTTGTAGAAGGCACCGAAACTGTGGTTCTCGTCCAACATGTAGTTGACCTGCAACTGGGGTGACCAGCCTTTCCAGATCCTCTTTGACTCCTGAGTGCTGACACCCTCAATCTTATCAGGTCCGGCATAGTAGGTCAGGATGTTTTCCTGTAACGATTTGGCATGACCATATCGACCGGCCCACAACGAGGCAGTGATGTCGAGACCGCCAATGCGATAGTTCACATCAAGGTTATTAGTAATAGTATGGCCGTACTGATACACGCCTTGGGCACTGTCGTGGAAACCGAAGCCATCTCCCTGTGCCTTCTTCAGCGTGATGCGCACCACGGCCTTTGTAGAGGCGGCATAACGAGCACCTGGATTCTGGATGACATCGACGTGCTGAATCTGGTCGGAGCGAAGCCGGGAGAGTTCCTTCTCATCATGCACCCTCCGGCCGTTAATGTACACCTCGGCATCGCCACGGCCCAGCACCTTGACGGCACCGTCGCGCTCAGCCTCGAGCGAGGGAATCTTCGAAAGGGCGTCGCTCACCGTTCCTGCCTTCTCGAGAATCGTTCCGGCCACTGTTGTGCGCATGGCATCACCCTTTGCGTGAGTCTTTGGCAGTTGGCTCTTCACCACGACCTCGCCGAGTATCTGCGTGTCTTCTTTCATCTGGATGGTTATACCCTCGCCCGCGTTTATATATAAGGTCTGATAACCCACGCTGCTCACCTTGAACACGCCATTGTTAACATTCGTCACGATCTTGAACACACCATGTTCGTCGGTCATCGCACCTTGCACGAATACTGAGTCGGGCAGCGACAGCAGCACCACATTCACATAGGGCATCGGTTCGCCATTCTCGTCAACCACTAGTCCGCCCCAGTCCTGTGTCTTAGCTTGGGCTGTCATTGTCATCATCATTGCAGCCATCAATGCTGCGAATCTTAAAAACATTCTTTTCATATTCATCTTTATTTTTCAATTCTTGATATCCACGCCACCGAGGAAATTACTGGCGACGATATGAATGGTTGGAGCTTTCTTGTCAGCGGTATGTATGGCGTGATTACCGACACCGCCGATGAAACTTCGGCTCTTCACCTCGATATTGACGTGAGCGGGTACAAACAGCTCGATACCGCCACAGAACGTGTGGATGTCAATCTCCTCGTCCTCCGTGATGACAGCCTCGCGCAAATCCATTCGGATGCCGCCGCAGAAAGCGTCGAGGCGGGCACCATGGAACGTCTCACCGCGATAGACGTACTCGTCACCGCCGTAGTGAACCGAGCAGCGGATGCGCTTGCCGTTCTCTCCAATGGGTAACGGACGCTGCAGCCATTGGTCGGGGTCGCGACGGTAGCTTTCGATAATCAGATGTACACCCACATATAATAATATGAAGATGCAGAAATACATGGCCCATGGGCCTTCCGACATCGTTTCAAACCAACTCCAATGGAGGACACCCCATAACGTAGCGAGCTTCAATAGGCTGGCTACAACAAAAATAACGCCGATAACCGTTCTTGGTTTCATGTTCGTATTCATTTCTCAATTCAGTTAAATTAAAGATTTCTGAGTGCAAAGGTAGGCTTCATGACTTATCCTTCCAAATATCTGGGATATTCTACACGAGTTTGTGACGAACGGTCAAGAATATGGGATGAAATGAGTAAAAAGTGACGAACGGGAGCCATTTTTTCACTTATTTTTTGTACTTTTGCCAACGTATGAACAAAAGTCACAAAGAAACCATCAGCATTCGTTTCATCAGTACTGCTTTCATGATACTAGCGATAGCCATCTTCAAGCCATTCGGACTCGAAGTAGGGCAATGGCAGTCCTGTCTTCATCTGCTATGTCTTTTTGTATTGGGCTTGTTCAGCTGTTTCATAACAGAAGTCATTCTGCGATACATGGTACACATGCCTCGCTCCTATGAACGTGGCATCAACTATATCATCAGTCGCAACCTGCGCTTTCAGCTCATCAATACTCCTTTAGTGGCACTGTTTATCTGTCTGTATCGCCACTTTATGATGAGCAGTCTTGTGGAGAGTAACCTGTTCTCGCTGAGCAACTATCTTGAAACGCTGGCAATTATTGCCTTCCTTTCCTTCGCTATCGGACTCTACTGGCGCTTCAAGTTCCGTAACAAGTACCTGGCGATGGAATTAGAAGAGACCAAACTGCTGAACGAAGAATTGAAGAAAATGCAAGAGCCGGAGCAATTATTGCCGCACGTAGTAGAGAAAACTAGCGAGAAACCACTCCAGCAGGAGCTAAAACTCACTGGCACAACCAACGAATCTGTGATGCTCCATATTTCCCACCTATTATTTATTGAGGCCGTCGGCAACTATGTCAAAGTCTGCCATCTGCGCGACGGACAAGTGCGTACTGACATGCTTCGTGCCACTATGAAACAGATGGAGGAAACGCTGAAGGGCTATCCGATGATTGTCCGCTGCCATCGCGCCTTCCTGGTTAACCTTGGTCAGGTAGAGCAAATCATCTCACATTCCGGCTCCACCCAGTTGCTCATCAAGAACTGCCACGAATCACTCCCCGTCTCACGTAGCAACATGGCACAGGTCAAGGCAGCGATTAAGCGAGGGTAACAAAAGCTATATGATTCGTCACAAGAAACAGAGGAGTAATCTCCTTTGACCAAATTATAAAAAATGATCGCTAAACGCTGATGTCCAGCAGTTTAGCGATCATTTAGAGTTGGGGTACCCGGACTCGAACCAGGAAAGGCAGGACCAGAATCTGCAGTGTTACCATTACACCATACCCCAATCTGGTTGCGTTTTCCGAAACGCGGTTGCAAAGGTACTGCTTTTTTTGGAACTACCAAAGTTTTTCCTAAAAAAAAACAAATAAATCTTCTTTTTTGATGTTTTTCCACGAATAAGGTGTACCTTTGTACCATTATTATATGTATATACTAAATGGTGAAGACAAAAGAACTAGTAGAGACGATTACAAAAGGTATTCAAGAAAAGAAAGGGCACAGTATTGTGGTGGCCGACCTGTCGGGCATCGAGGGTGCCATTAGCAACTATTTCGTGATTTGCACCGGCAACTCACCTACCCAGGTGGACGCCATCACAGACTCGGTGGAGGAATTTGCCCGCGAGAAGGCTGGTGAGAAGCCAGTCCATGTGGTAGGCCGCGAGAATGCACAGTGGATTGCCATGGACTATACGGACGTGCTGGTACATATTTTCCTTCCTGATGTCCGTGAATACTATAATCTGGAGAATCTCTGGGAGGATGCGAAAATCAACCGCATACCCGACCTGGACTAAAATAATCTGAGCATGGAACAACAAGACAATAAAAACCAAAAGCCGAAGATGCCGAAGTTCAACATGAGCTGGATCTATATCCTGGTGCTCGTGGGACTCATTGCTGTGTATTTTACCAGCAGCGACTCTGTAGGTCAGAACAGTTCGGCCAGTAAGGATGTTTCCTACGAACAGTTTAAAACGCTGGTCGCTAAAGGCTATGCCTCGAAGATTGTGGTGAACAAGACGGAGAACTCCCTACAGATGTATATCAAGCCCGAGCATATCCGCGAGGTCTTCAAGGCAGGCACGCAGCAGGTTGGTGCCAATCCATTCGTGAAGGTACAGTTCGGCAGTGTCGACCAGATAGAAGCTTTCGTTGACAAGCAGCGTGCTGAAGGGAAGTTCAAGGGCGATTTCGACTATGACAACAAGAATACAGGCGATATTACCACATTTATCCTTAACAACCTGTTCTGGATCTTCCTCATCGTCTTCTGGATTTACCTGTTCCGCCGTATGGGATCAGGAGGAGCCGGCGGTGGCGGGATTTTCAATGTAGGTAAGTCGAAAGCCAAGATGTACGAGAAAGGCGGCGACCTGAACATCACATTCAAGGATGTGGCCGGACAGGAAGGAGCCAAGCAGGAGGTGCAGGAAATCGTTGAATTCCTGAAGAATCCGCAGAAATACACGGAGCTAGGCGGTAAAATTCCCAAAGGTGCCCTGCTTGTAGGTCCTCCGGGAACTGGTAAAACACTGCTGGCCAAGGCTGTGGCCGGCGAGGCTGGCGTACCTTTCTTCTCCATGTCGGGAAGCGACTTTGTTGAGATGTTTGTGGGCGTTGGAGCCAGTCGTGTGCGCGACTTGTTCCGCCAGGCCAAAGAGAAATCACCTTGTATCATTTTTATTGATGAGATAGATGCCGTAGGACGTGCCCGCTCGAAGAACCCCGCCATGGGCGGAAATGACGAGCGCGAGAATACACTGAATGCCCTGCTTACGGAGATGGACGGCTTCGGAACCAACAGCGGTGTGATTATTCTGGCAGCCACCAACCGTGCCGACATGCTTGACTCAGCCCTGATGCGAGCCGGACGTTTTGACCGCCAGATATATGTTGACCTTCCCGACCTTAATGAACGTAAGGCTATCTTTGAGGTGCACCTGCGTCCCATCAAGGTGGACAAGAGCCTGGATATTGAACAACTGGCCCGCCAGACACCAGGTTTCTCTGGTGCCGATATTGCCAACGTCTGCAATGAGGCAGCATTGATTGCCGCCCGCCACAACAAGCAATTTGTGGAAAAGCAGGATTTTCTGGATGCCGTTGACCGCATCATCGGTGGTCTGGAAAAGAAGACGAAGGTGATGACTGCTGCAGAAAAGCGCACCATCGCCCTGCATGAAGCCGGTCATGCCACCATCAGTTGGTTCTGTCAGCATGCCAATCCGTTGGTAAAGGTGACCATCGTACCACGCGGCCGTGCCTTGGGTGCAGCATGGTACATGCCTGAAGAGCGCCAGATTACCACTAAGGAAGAAATGCTTGACGAGATCTGCGCTTTGTTGGGTGGCCGTGCTGCCGAAGAACTCTTCACGGGACACATTTCCACGGGAGCCATGAACGACCTAGAGCGCGTCACCAAAACCATTTATTCCATGATTGCTTACGCTGGTATGAGCGACAAACTGCCCAACATCAGCTATTACAACAATCAGGAATACAATTTCCAAAAGCCTTATTCAGAAACAACGGCCAAGATTATGGACGATGAAGTCCTGAAGATGATCAACGAACAATATGAGCGTGCCAAGAAACTGCTCGTTCTCCATCAGGAAGGTCATAACCAGTTGGCCGAACTGCTTATTGAACGCGAAGTGATTTTCGCTGAGGATGTGGAGCGAATCTTTGGCAAACGCCCATGGGTAAGCCGTTCGCAGGAAATCATGGAACTCAACGGAAACAAGGAGAACACCGTTAATACTGAGGACACAGAGAAAACTGAGGGCCCGGAAGAACCGGGTAGTTCTGTTATCGACCATACACCAGAAGCATAATATGAAGAATCTGATTGTAAGAACCATCACGGGCGTGTTTTTCGTGGCCGCCATCGTGATTTGTTTTTTGAAGCCCATCGCCATGGTCTTCCTGTTTGCCCTCGTTACGGGCCTCACCATCTGGGAATTTACCGGACTGGCTAATGACCATATACCCTCCACTACTGTTAACAGGTTTATCGCTACTGTGGCCGGTGTTTACTTCTTCGTTGCCATGGCGGGTTTCTGCAGTGGTCTCACGCAGAGTGGTGCCGTGTTCATTCCCTATCTGCTCACGGTTATCTACCTCTTCATTTCAGAACTCTACCTGAAACAGGAGAATCCCATTAACGACTGGGCATACACCATGCTCTCACAGATGTGGATTGCCCTACCCTTCTCCTGCATCAACATATTGGCTTTCAATAACACCGGTGAGCAACTGGCAGAATTCAACACATGGCTTCCTCTCTCCGTGTTCATTTTCCTTTGGGTAAGCGACACGGGAGCCTACTGCTGCGGTTCACTCTTGGGCAAGCACAAACTGTTCCCCCGCATCTCACCGGGAAAGAGTTGGGAAGGTTCCATTGGTGGAGGCATCTTCGTGCTCATTGCCGCAGCCATTATCTGGTATTTCGTTGGTAACAACGAGGAATCTACCATCTTCACCTTGCACTCTTCACTACCCTTCTGGCTGGGACTGGGACTTGTAGTTTGTGTCTTCGGCACCTGGGGCGACCTCGTGGAATCGCTATTCAAACGCACAATCGGCATCAAGGATAGCGGCAACATCCTGCCTGGTCATGGCGGTATGCTTGACCGCTTCGACTCCTCGCTGATGGCTTTCCCTGCCGCCGTCATTTACGTCTTTACGGTTACGCTCTTTATTCATTAACAAACATATCTATCATGAAAAAACTATTAACCTTAATGATCTTAGCTGTATCGCTCAGCAGTTTTGCTGAAACACCCGTAAAGAAACATGGCCAATTGCAAGTCATCGGTACCCAACTCTGCGACCAGAACGGACAGCCTGTCGTCCTGCGTGGGGTATCTTTCGGCTGGCACAATATTTGGCCCCGTTTCTACAACAAAGGAGCCGTAAAGACATTGGCCACAGAATGGAATGCCTCGGTGGTACGTGTTGCCATGGGTATTCAGATTGAAGACAACTATCTGGAGAATCCTGAATTTGCCAAACAGTGTATCGAAACCGTGGTAAAAGCTGCCATCAAGAACGGCATTTATGTCATCATGGACTGGCATGCCCATAAGATGCATACCCAGGAAGCCAAGCAATGGTTTGGCTACTTCGCCCAGAAATACGGGAAATACCCCAATATTATCTACGAACTATTCAACGAACCGGTTAACGACTCCTGGGAATCACTCAAGGCCTACGCCGTAGAGATTATCAATGAAATCCGCAAATACGACGCCAACAACGTAATCCTAATGGGTTGCCCCCACTGGGATCAGGACATCGACCTCGTGGCTGCCTCGCCAATCCAAGGTCAGAAGAACTTGATGTACACCGTACATTTCTATGCTGCCACTCACGGACAATACCTCCGCGACAAAATGGTGCAGGCACATAAGCAAGTACCTATCTTCGTGAGTGAATGTGCTGGTATGGAGGCTTCAGGCAATGGTCCGCTAAATATGGAGGAATGGCAGAAATGGACCGACTGCATGGAAGCCGAAAAAATCAGTTGGGTAAACTGGTCACTGAGTGACAAGGATGAGACTTGTTCGATGCTCCTGCCCCGTGCCAAGGCTACTGGCCGTTGGACAGAAGACGGAGTCATCAAGGCCTATGGTCAGCATGTCAAGGACAACCTGCTGAAATACAACCGATAGGCGAAACAATTATTTAGACAGTATTTCTATCATCAAGCGGGCGGCATTGCCTGGAGCACAGGCAGTGCCTAACTGTTTATGAACCAAACGGTAGTCGGCCAGCATCTGTTCGCGCTTGCTGCCCCCAGGAAGAATGGCCATCAGCTCACGGCGGATATTCTCCACCGTAAAACGGTCAGCCAAGAGTTCCTGGACAATTTCACGGTCTGCAATGAGGTTGACCAATGAAATGTATTTCACCTTAATAATATGATTAAAGGCAAAACGGATGAGACGAGGAACGGGTGTCTCATAACAGACGACCTGCGGCACATCAAAAAGAGCCGTCTCAAGGGTGGCCGTTCCGCTGGTAACCAATGCGGCCTGAGCATGCATCAGCAAGGAATAGGTATCGTTGTCAATCAGTTTTACAGGTGCATCCGCTAAAAACTTCTCGTAATAGTCGCGCTCAATACTGGGTGCTCCGGCCAAGACCAACTGATAATTATCAGTGAGGTCGCGAGTTGCCTCAATCATAGCAGGCAAATTATCTTTAATTTCCTGCTTTCGGCTTCCAGCCAAAAGAGCGATAATCGGCTTCAATTCTAGTGAATATCTTTTACAAAATTCACCAACAGTTTCTTTGTATTTCGTACGGAATTGACGAACCTCATCTGCCGTGGGATTACCTACATAATGGATAGGATACTGATGTTTCTGTTCAAAGAAAGGCACCTCGAAAGGCAGGATGGAGAAAAGTTCATCTACATCTCGCTTGATATTCTTAATACGGTATTCTTTCCAAGCCCAAATCTTCGGAGAAATATAGTAAAACACCTGCGGTCTCGGGGTGTAGGTGTTCAGATTATGGACATACTTTGCAATGCCGAGATTGAAGCCAGGATAATCCACCAGAATCACCACATCGGGCCGCCACTGAAGGATATCCTTCTTACAAAAATCCATATTCTTGAAGATGGTGCGCAGATGGAGTAAAACAGGGATGAAACCCATATAGGCCAATTCCCGAAAATGTTTTACACGCGTACCGCCTACGGCAGTCATCAAATCACCACCGAAAAAACGGAAGTCAGCCTCCGGATCCTGAACTTTGAGCGACTGCATCAGATGGGATGCATGGAGGTCGCCCGAAGCCTCGCCGACAATGAGATAATATTTCATCAGGTCTTACTCAGAATACTTAAATAACAGATTCTTAATCAAATTCATTGCGCCACTTTTCCAGCAGTGGATAGTTGGTGACATCCATCTGTGTGGGAGTAATGGCGATATATCCATGAGTCAGAGCCCAGTTGTCAGTGTCCTCTGCCTCCGGCTCATCATTGGTATAGGAACCCACCATCCAGTAATAATCATAGCCGCGAGGATGCTCGCACTTCACGACCTCATTGCCCCAAGTGCCATAAGCCATACGACAGACCTTCACGCCCTTAAACTCATCCACTAACGGGAAGTTGACATTCAGACATACACCTTTGGGGAGTCCTTCGGCCAAAACCTTTTGAGTCAGCATGCGAATAACAGGTCGTAAAGGTTCGAAATCAGCATCTTCGCGGTGATCGCAAAGGGAATAAGCCACACTCGGGATATATTTCATGCAGCCCTCCATGGCAACGCCCATTGTTCCGCTGTAATGGGTATTAACCGAGGCATTGTCTCCGTGGTTGATACCAGCCAGAACCAAATCAGGGGTTCGGGGTACCACACGGTTCAGTGCCATCTTCAGACTGTCAACAGGAGTGCCTGTGCAAGACCACACCTGAAGACCTTCCTCTTCACGCACTTTTTCCAGCAGAAGATATTCCTTTGCAGAGAAAGCACAAGCATAGCCAGAACGTCCACCGTCGGGTGCACAAACGATGATGTCACCCAAATCGCGCACCATATCTATGAGGCAATTGATACCTTTGGATTGAAAGCCGTCGTCATTCGAAATAAGTATTAACGGTCTTTTATTTTTCATAAATATATCAAGTTTTGGGTGCAAAATTACTAAAAAATGGATGAAAATCATCTTTTCTCGTATAAAATATGTAACTTTGCAGGCAATTATGGGAAAGATTATTGCTTTAGCAAACCAGAAAGGCGGTGTGGGAAAGACTACCACCACCATCAACCTGGCAGCCTCGCTGGCTACCCTGGAAAAGAAAGTTCTCGTCATCGATGCCGACCCTCAGGCCAATGCATCCAGCGGCCTGGGCGTAAACACGAAAGACGTGGACTGCTCTCTTTATGAGTGCATTATCGACCACGCCGACGTGCGCGATGCCATGTACACAACAGATATTGAAGGACTTGATATCATACCGAGCCATATAGACCTGGTGGGTGCAGAGATTGAGATGCTCAACATTGAGCGCCGCGAACAAGTCATCAAGAACCTGCTCGCCCCTATCAAGGACGAATATGACTATATCCTCATCGATTGCTCTCCTTCGTTAGGACTCATCACCGTGAATGCGCTTACGGCTGCCGACTCGGTGATTATCCCTGTGCAATGCGAGTATTTCGCACTGGAAGGCATTTCAAAGTTGCTCAATACCATTAAAATCATCAAGAGCAAACTGAACCCGAAGTTGGAGATTGAAGGATTCCTGCTGACGATGTATGATTCGCGTCTACGCCTGGCCAACCAAATCTATGACGAGGTGAAGCGCCATTTCCAGGAACTGGTGTTCAAGACGGTCATCCAGCGTAACGTGAAACTATCGGAGGCTCCCTCCCACGGACTTCCTGCCATCCTCTATGATGCCGATTCCACAGGCAGCAAGAATCATTTGGCGTTGGCAAAGGAAATCATTAATAAGGGGTGAAGGTGCTGATTTCAGGTTTCAAGTATCAGATTTCAAGTAATTAAAATTTTAGACAGTGGCAGTACACAAGAAATATAACGCATTGGGCAGAGGACTCGATGCCCTGATTTCAACGGAGGAGGTGAAGCCGCAAGGCTCTTCCACCATCAACGAGATAGCCATCAGCCAGATTGAGGCCAATCCAAACCAGCCACGACGGGAATTTGACCCCGAGGCTTTGCAGGAACTGGCCAACAGTATCAAAGAACTGGGTATCATTACTCCTATTACCCTGAGACAGGTGGACACGAACAGGTTTCAGATTATTGCCGGAGAGCGCCGCTGGCGTGCCTCACAGATGGCAGGACTGAAATCAATGCCTGCCTATATCCGTACCATCAACGACGAGAACATGATGGAAATGGCTCTCGTGGAGAATATACAGCGCGAGGACTTGAACGCCGTGGAGATTGCCCTGGCATACCAGCATCTGCTGGATTCCACGGGAATGACTCAGGAAAAGGTCAGCGAGCGTGTAGGTAAGAGTCGTACCGCCGTAACCAACTATCTCCGTCTACTGAAACTTCCCGCTCAGGTGCAGATGGCACTTCAGAACAAGACCATTGACATGGGCCATGCACGTGCCCTGCTTTCGCTCGATTCTCCAGCCATGCAAATCAAATTGTTCAAGGAAATAGAGAAGAACGGCTATTCCGTACGCAAGGTGGAAGAACTGGTCAAAAAGCTCAGTAATGGAGAAGATGCGATGGTAGGCCTGAAGAAAGCCAATGCCAAGAGCCAAATGCCCAAGGAATTTGATGTACTCAAAAAACGGCTGAGCCAATTTCTCAACACCAAAGTGGAGATGACCTGTTCCCCTAAGGGCAAAGGCAAAATCAGTATCCCTTTCAGCAATGAAGAGGAACTGGAACGCATCATGAACATTTTCGACAAACTGAAGGAAAAATAATTCCAAATTATCTTGAAGACGTTAAAAGACATCATCAGATATTCACTCACAGTCTGTCTGCTACTCATGGCAGAAACCGCAATGGCTCAGATCGTGGTGGAAGACAGCACAGCCATTCAAGGCGACGAAATCTTTCATATCGGCGATTCACTCATTGAAGTGAACGAAGAAGCTTTGGAAGGTACCTTGATGGCAGACACCATACAGTTCCATAAAGCCAAACGCGACTGGAACACATGGCGTCCAAACCCCAAGCGGGCGATGTGGCTTGCCGTGGTGATTCCCGGTGCCGGACAGATTTATAATCACAAATACTGGAAACTGCCTATTATTTACGGTGGTTTTGTGGGATGTATCTACGCCTGGCGGTGGAATGGCATGATGTACAAAGACTACTCCAAGGCCTATATGGACATCACGGACAATGATCCGAACACACAGAGTTACAATCAGTATCTGCATCTGGGTGCAAGAATTGACGATAATAACAAAAAGTCGTGGCAAGAAAAATTTCGAAAACGTAAAGACTACTACCGCCGCTACCGTGACATGAGCATTTTCGTACTCATTGGGGTCTATGCATTATCTGTCATTGATGCTTATGTGGATGCGTCACTTTCGGAATTCGACATATCCGACGACCTGAGCCTAAGGATACAGCCTGCGGTCTTTAACGGCCAATCTTCGGCCAATCCCATCCGATCGTCTGCAGTAGGGCTGCAGTGTTCTCTGAAATTCTAACCTCGGCAGCCATTGCCTTTTACCAAATAATGTAACCAATCAAAGAATGATGATATACAAGAATAGAATAGAACGAATAGGCGTTTTTCTGAAGCGCCTTTTGCCATGCGGCCTTCTCGCCTGCATGCCATTTTCAGTATCGGCACAAATTGAGAATGACGAAATCACAGTGCTTGAAGACGACGGAACACAAGAAGTGATTGACGTTCCTGAAGGACTCACCCACGAAGTAGACTCTCTGCTGAGCCTCTATTATTCACAGATGTATCTCACGCCAGATGCCAACTGCAACTACCGCGATGAGAATCCGGAATTTTCGGATGCCACCTATATCGACCGTCTGAGACGTATGCCCAACATCATGGAAATGCCATACAATCAGGTAGTCCGTAAGTTTATCGACCGCTATGCGTCGCGTATGCGACGGGCTGTAGGCTACTGGCTAGGTGCCAGCAATTTCTATATGCCGATCTTTGAGCAGGCCCTCGAGGCATACAATATGCCACTCGAACTGCGCTACTTGCCGGTTATCGAATCCGGTCTAAACCCTAACGCCATTTCTCGTGTGGGAGCCACCGGACTCTGGCAATTTATGCTGGCTACAGGAAAAAGCTACGGTCTGAAGGTAAACTCATTGGTCGATGAGCGTCGCGACCCTATCAAGGCTTCCTATGCAGCAGCCCACTATCTGAGTGACCTCTACAAGATTTTCGGTGACTGGAATCTTGTGATTGCCGCCTACAACTGCGGGCCAGAGAACATCAACCGCGCCATCCACCGTGCTGGAGGCGAGCGCGACTATTGGAAGATTTACCCTTATCTACCACGAGAGACACGCGGTTATGTGCCTGCCTTCATTGCCGCCAATTATATCATGAATTATTACTGCGAGCACAACATTTGTCCGATGCGCACACAGTTACCGGCTAAGTCGGATACCATTATCGTAAACCGTGATGTTCATCTCAAACAGGTTGCTGCCATTTGTGACCTCAGTCTAGAGGAACTCCGCACGCTGAATCCCCAGTACCGCCGTGACATTGTGAACGGCAGTACCGAACCATCGGCTATCCGTCTGCCTGATGCAGCCATCAATACATTTATTGACAACGAGGACTCCGTGTATGTCTATAATGCAGACCAACTGCTCTCAAGACGTGCAGAGGTCTTCGTCAGTGACGCTCAGCCTGAAGTGGCACGCAGTGCAGCTCCCAGCTATAGCAGCCGCAGAAGTTTTTACCGCCATGACCGCCGTGGACATAATCGCCAAGAAAGAGTTGTCAAAGGCCGCAAGGGGCGCAAAGAGCGTAAGGTCAGGGAGCAGAATGTTACCATCAAGGAAGGACAGACACTCTCACAGATTGCCCGCAAGAACCACACCACCGTTGACAAATTGCGTAAACTCAACGGCATCAAGGGCAGCAATATCCGTGCAGGTAAGAAACTCCGCGTAAAATAGCCTGCAAAACAAGGGTTATCGTTAAGGTTGAAACTATGGACGAGCAGAAGAATCAAGTTACCGCCGAAGAACTGGCTGGTGAAAAGATGGTTGATGAAGCCTTCCAAAGACTGCTTAACAGTTATCTGGCTTCCCGCCATCGCAAGAAGGTGGACATCATCACCAAGGCTTTTAACTTTGCACGACAAGCTCATAAAGGCGTCAAGCGTCTTTCCGGTGAGCCATACATCATGCACCCCATCGCTGTGGCTCTGATAGCCAGCGAGGAGATGGGACTTGGTTCTACGAGTATTTGTTCTGCACTGCTCCACGATGTGGTGGAGGACACCGACTACACCGTGGAAGATATTTCCAACATCTTCGGACCCAAAATAGCACAGATTGTTGATGGCCTGACGAAAATCTCCGGTGGTATCTTTGGTGAACAGGCTTCTGCACAGGCAGAGAATTTCAAGAAACTGCTGCTCACCATGAGTGATGACATCCGCGTGATTCTCATCAAGATCTGCGACCGTCTTCACAACATGCGCACATTGGCTTCCCAACCGGCAAACAAGCAATACAAGATAGCCGGAGAGACGCTCTATATTTACGCGCCTCTGGCTAACCGTCTAGGACTCAATAAAATAAAATCCGAACTGGAGAACCTGTCCTTCCGCTTTGAACATCCCGAGGAATATGCCCGTATAGAATCGCAGCTGGCCGAGACAGCAGGCAAGCGTGATGAACTCTTTGCCAATTTCATCTCCCCCATCGAGGAGGCACTCAACGAAATGGGGCTCAAGCACCGCATCATCAAGCGCGTGAAAAGTCCCTATTCCATCTGGAACAAGATGCAGACCAAACATGTCACCTTCGATCAGATCTACGACATTCTGGCCGTACGCATCATATTTACGCCAACGCAGGAAGCAGATGAAATCAACGAGTGTTTTGACATTTACGTAGCACTCACCAAGATTTACAAGAGCCATCCTGACCGTTTGAGGGAATGGCTGAACCACCCCAAAGCCAACGGCTATCAAGCACTCCATGTCACGTTGATGTCGGGAGAGGGCCGTTGGATAGAAGTTCAGATACGCTCGGAGCGTATGGATGAAGTGGCAGAACAGGGATTTGCTGCCCACTGGAAATACAAAGAAGGTGAGGAAATTGCCGAGGATGAAGGAGAGCTGGGCGACTGGCTATCCACCATCAAGGAAATTCTCGACGACCCGCAGCCCGATGCCATGGATTTCCTCGACGCCATCAAACTCAACCTCTTTGCCTCTGAAATATTCGTTTTCACACCGAAGGGTGAGATTAAGACGATGCCGGCAGGTTGTACGGCTCTCGACTTTGCTTTCCAGATTCACACCTTCCTAGGTAGCCATTGTATCGGTGCCAAGGTGAACCACAAGCTGGTACCCCTTAGCCACAAACTGGAAAGTGGCGACCAAGTGGAGATTCTCACCAGTAACTCCCAGCATGTGCAGCCTTCGTGGGTCAATTTCGTAAGCACGGCCAAAGCCAAGGGAAAGATACAGGCTATCCTGCGCCGTGACAGCCGTGAGACGCAGAAACAAGGTGAGAAAATCCTGCAAGATTTCCTCAGCCGAAACGATATGGAGATGACCACCTCCGTGCTCGACAAACTATGCGAAATCCATGAGACGCCCAAGCATGAAGACCTTTTCCTGGCCATCGGCCTGAAAAACATCATCCTCGGCGAAAAGGATATCGACGAGATTCACGGGAAAAGCCAAAAAGACGATAACCAGTCGAAGGGATGGCGCCGCTATGTGCCTTTCGTCGGCAAGAAGAAAGACAAGGAGGACAGCAAGGACCGCCAGCAGAGTTATATCACCGTTGACAAAGACTTCAACCGCAAGAAGCCCGTCTATATCAACGAGAACAATATCTCGCAGTTCATCTTCCCTTCATGCTGCCACCCCATCCCCGGTGATGATGCCCTGGGATTCATCGACGGACGCAACCGCATCGAAATCCACAAGCGCAACTGTCCTGTAGCGTCCAAGCTGAAATCTACTTATGGCAAACGGATCCTCGATGCCAAGTGGGACATGCACAAGCAGCTCTTCTTCGATGCCACCATTCAAATCACGGGCATCGACCGCATCGGACTGCTGCTCGAAGTCACCCAGATTATCTCCGCACAGATGAACGTCAATATCCACCGCGTTACCATCCAATGTGACCAAGGCATCTTCGACGGCACCATCGAGCTCCGCATCCACGACCGCCAAGACGTGGCCACCATCGTGGAAAACCTCAAGCAAGTGAACGGCCTGCAGGATATCAAACAAATCATTTAATCATACACCTATGAACAAACTACTGCTAATCACAACAATGCTCCTCCTGGCAATAGGAACGAGAGCTGCTAACAAGTACGACAACCCCGACACTCTCTTCGTGGCACGTGATGGCACCGGAGAATTCCGCACGGTCAATGAAGCCGTCGAAGTTTGCCGTGCCTTTATGGAGTACCACAAGGTCATCTTCGTAAAAAAAGGAGTCTATAAGGAGAAAATCATCATCCCCTCATGGCTCACCAACATTGAGATATGCGGAGAAGACGCAGAGAATACCATCATCACCTATGATGACCATGCCAACATCCAGATTCCCAAGATTGGTCAGGAAGCCACTGGCCAGACGCAAGGCATGGGAACCTTCCGTACTTATACAGTCAAGATAGAAGGACAGGACATCACCTTCAAGAACATCACCATCGAAAACAATGCCGCTCGCCTCGGACAAGCCGTAGCCCTACATACCGAAGGCGACCGCCTGATGTTCATCGGATGC
Organism: uncultured Prevotellaceae bacterium; assembly: GCA_900316985.1. Lineage (GTDB taxonomy): Bacteria > Bacteroidota > Bacteroidia > Bacteroidales > Bacteroidaceae > Prevotella. The sequence continues at coordinate 13,831 of ONFE01000027.1, read as the reverse complement.
CGTTTCCTCGGCAATCAGGACACTGTCTATACCGGCGTAGGCAACACCCGTTGCTATTTCGACCACTGCTACATCGAAGGCACTACCGACTTTATCTTCGGCCCCTCTACCTGTTGGTTCGAGCAGTGCACCATCCTGAGCAAGACAAACTCCTACATCACTGCCGCCTCCACGCCCAAGGACGTGAAGTATGGTTACATCTTCAACAAATGCAAGCTCATCGCTGCCGATGGAGCCAACAAGGTATTTCTGGGCCGTCCATGGCGACCATACGCCTATACCTTATATATAAATACAGAGATGGGCAGCCACATTGTACCCCAAGGATGGGAAAACTGGCGCAATCCCGAAAACGAAAAGACAGCCCGCTATGCCGAGTATGGCAGCACAGGCCCCGGAGCCAATGCCAAAGCCCGCGTGTCATGGGCTCGCCAACTCACGAAAAAAGAAGTACAGCAAATCACCCTCCAGGCCGTCATGGGCGACTGGAACCCCTAATACATTACATCTTTTGTTAACAAATATTTGACCGCCATAGATTGTTTTTTTACAATTTTTCGGAGGTTTTTTATGGAAGAATCGATAAAAAAATGCGAATTAATTTGTATTTCTGCTATTTTGTTGTAATTTTGCACAAGAAAACAGATAATGTTACGTGAGTCACATTTCTTTTAAACAAACTATACCATATTAACAAACCCTAAGTATAACTAAAACAAACATTTATGAATCAACAAATCAGAAGAGCCTTCATGGCATCCTTGCTGTGCTTGATTTGCTTTGCTGCTTTTGCACAAAAGACAATCACGGGTACAGTGAAAGACACAAGTGGAGAACCGATGATTGGTGTGAGCGTAATGATTAATGGAACAACGGGTGCCGTGACTGACATGGACGGTCGTTTCTCCATTTCCAACGCTACTCCATCTGATGTTCTCAAAGTCACTTACGTAGGCTACCAAGAACAATCTATCAAGGTAGGCGAAAGTACAAGTTTCAACATCGTAATGAGAGAAGATGCCCAGTCACTCGATGAACTCGTGGTAGTGGGTTATGGTGTTGTGAAAAAATCAGACTTGACCGGTTCTGTAGGTAGCGTTCAGAGCGATAAGATTGTTTCCGCTGGTTCCACAAACCTGGCTGGAGGTCTGCAAGGTTCCGTGGCTGGTGTAAACATCACCCAGTCGTCCAGCCGTGCTGGCGACAGTTTCACCATGCAGATCCGTGGTAAGAGTTCACTGCAAGGTGGTCAGCCTCTCTACGTCATTGACGGTGTTGTTTGCGACAATATGGATTTCCTGAATCCAATGGATATCGAGAAGGTGGACGTTCTGAAAGATGCTTCTTCCACAGCCATCTACGGTTCACGAGCCACTAACGGTGTGCTGATGATCACGACGAAGAAAGGTGCAGAGATGGGCGGCGAGATGAAAGCAACAGTCAGTTATGACGGCTACTATGGCTTTAAGTCAACTGCCAACATGCCAGAATTCATGTCGGGAAATGAATGGATGAAATGGCGTACTTTCCGTTATTATGCTAATACAAAACTGAATGCTGATGGTACGACGGACTGGGAACTAACAGATGCCAACTACAAATTGGTGTGGTGTAACTGGAGTCCTCGCTGGATGGATGAATTCAAGAATAACGACTATACCGACTGGGTGGACGAAGTGACTCGTAAAGGACATGAGCAAAACCACTTTGTCAACATCACTGGTGCAGGCAAGAACCTAAGTTATCGTGTTGGCTTAGGTTACCAGGAAGAGACAGGCGTTCTCTATGACAACTATGAGCGTTGGAACCTGAAGGCTGCTGTTGACCACAAGATCAATGACCATTGGGCAACAGGTGCTTCTGTCAACTTGGCAACTGCCGACAAGCGGAGTGGTTCTGCTAACGCCATCCTTAATGGCTTCCGTATGTCACCTGTGATGAGTGCACGCTATTGGGAAGGTGAAAACGTTGGACAGCCCATCGAGCAACCGGGTAAAGATGCCGCCATCTATCCCAACGGTGGTGGCCCGACCTCGACCATCAACCCCATTTTGGACCGAGAGAACACGAAGGACAACACCCGTTACTATGATGCAATGGCTAATATCTATCTGCAGTATTCACCTATTAAGGAAATTATTCTAAAGACCACATTCTCTCCCATGTACAATAAACGTGAGCGTGGACAGTTCAACGGAAGCAAGTCACAAGCCCGTTACAACAAGACTAACCAGGCCATCACCACAGACAATGAGTTTTTCTCTTACACCTGGGACACACAGGCCAATTATATCAAGTCATGGGGCGACCATACCCTGAATGCCCTGGGGTTGATCAGTGTTTACGAGCAGAAACTTAACCAGAAAAGCCTGAACGTTACAGATATGCCTTTCGATGTTGACTGGTACAACATGGGATCAGCAGCAAATGTAGAAAACAAGAGTAGTTACTATGAGAGCATCAAGATGCTCTCGTATGTAGCCCGTCTGAATTACGACTACAAGAGTCGCTATTATCTGACGGTATCTTCCCGTTGGGATGGCAGTTCAAAATTCCAGAAAGATAACCGTTGGGGTATGTTCCCTTCAGCTGCGGCTGCATGGCGCATCTCTGAAGAGAGTTTCATGGAGAAGACCCGTAACTGGCTGAGCAACCTGAAGCTGCGTCTGAGTTTTGGTATCACAGGTAACAATGCAGCCGTAGGTGCTTATCAGACCCAATTGTTGGCTAACACAAAGTATTATTATAACTTCGGTGGAACCGTTGCCAATGGCTACGGATACGAATTGGCCAACAGTGCCCTGACATGGGAGAAGACCACTGAGTTTGATGTTGGCCTAGATTTCGGATTCTTCAACAACCGCATCAATGGTAGCATCGATTTCTATTCTCGTACCTCCAAGGATTTGCTCATGGAAATGGAGACACCACTGGAAATGGGTTCTTCTACAGGTGCCATTTGGGGTAACGTCGGTAAGGTACGCAACAAAGGAATAGAGATTCAGTTGAACACCGTGAATATCCAGACAAAGGACCTCACCTGGACCACTAACTTTACCTTCGCTCACAACAAGAATGAAATTCTGGAATTAAATGGTGGTAAAGAAGACATGACTGGTAACGGTTGGTTCATCGGTGAGCCTATTGACGTAGTTTACGGTTATGTGCCTATTGGAGTCTGCACGGCAGAGATGGCCAAGGCTTATGCGGCCAACTCCAATATGAAGACCAAGTTCCACGAAGGTGAATATGCTGTAGAGGATTCTAATGGCGACGGTGTCATTGATCCATCTGACCGCCGTGTACAGGGTCATGCTGAACCGAAATGGACAGGAAGCATAAATTCCACATTGACTTGGAAGAACTTTGATTTCTCATTCTCGATCTATACCAGCCAAGGCAGTAAGGTTTACTCACCTTTCATGGCTGAGTTCTGCGACTATAGCCAACGCGGCATGCAGCGCCTGTCGATGGATCTCTATGTTCCTGCGGGCATCAAGGCTTTGGGTGATGACGGTGAACTCTATACGACTACAGAAGCACATTTAGGTGCATGGCCCTTCCCCACCAATGGCGGAAACAACAAGGGTTGTGGTGATTTCTGGGTAAGAGACGAGACTGGTTCCCAGTGGTTTGTTGACAACTCGTTTACTAAGGTTAAAAACATCATTCTGGGTTACACACTGCCTAAGAAATGGATTGGAAAGATTGGAATCTCTCACCTCCGTGTTTATGTAAACATCTTGAATCCATTCACATTCACGAACTATAAGGGCTTCGACCCCGAATGGGCTGCAACCGCTATTAGCACAGGTGAAGGTGGCCCTGCTTCAAGAAGCTATCAAATTGGTGTTAATCTGAAATTCTAAAAAAGACAATAATATGAGACTGAAATATATTATTACAGCTGTACTGATGGCTGGTATGACCACGAGTTGCTCTGATTTCCTGGAGCAAGACAACAAATCGAGCGTGGCTGCCGACGGATTCTATCAGACCAAAAATGGCTTTGAGAGTCTTACTAACAGTATGTATGCCTCTCTGCGCAACATTTACGACACCTCACCTCTTACGCTGACGGCGGGTACCGATCTTTTCGGCGACGGCAAGTCATCGGGCGTGGCAATGAACTATTATCACCACACTGCCACAGAAGGTAATGTGCTGACATTATATACTAATCTTTTCAAGACCATCCAACTGGCAAACAGCGTTATTGCCTATGGAGAGGAAACCGAAGAAAGCAGCCTGCGCAAGCAATATATCGACGAAGCACGATTCATACGGGCGTGGGCCTACTTCATGACCGTGCAGCACTTCGGTCCCGTAGCGCTTTCACAAGAGATGTACAAATCTGCACAAATGAACTTTGAACGTACCAGTCTGAAAGACCTGTACGACTTCATTATCTCTGAATTTGAATACCTGCAGGGAAGTTCATCCCTAAAGGACACTGATAACGAAGGACGTGCCAATAAGCGCGCTGCCAGGTTCTTCTTGGCGAAAACCTATCTGACCCGTGGATGGTTGAACGGTCAGGGTTATGAGTCACAAGAAGAGAACATCGCCCAAGGAACCGACTTCCAGAATGCTGCCAAGTATGCTGTAGCCACTATCAACGGAGAAAAGCCCTCCCTCTCCATTGAAGACGCTTTTGATATAAACAATGAGCAGAATGGAGAAATATTCTGGGCTGTCCAGTTCAGTTCCGCATCTATGGAGAATCCTGGTTCCGACGGCAGTTACCAGCAGGCACAATTCGGCTCTTATTTGGGTGGTGCCGAAATGCCTAACACGAAAGCTATTGACGGTAACGAATCACCTTTCTTCCGCCTGATGAACATGTACACCAAAGGTGACGGACGCCTAGAGCAGACCTTCATGCTTGAACTCCATGGTACCAGTACAGGAAAAGGAGGCATTCAGTATTTCGACTATTACAACAGTCCCAAATCTCCTATTTTGGCCTACTATGTGCCGGCATGGGCAACAGATGCCGACATCGAGGCTTGGAAAGCCGACGATCCTGACAACCAGAAGGCCAACACCATAATCACAAAGACTACGTTCGACAACACCGGTATCGGTCCTTCCACGCAGGTTCATGCTACATGGCGGGAGCGTCGCTCGATGGACGTAGGAGTTCCCTGTATCAAGAAATTCGATGACTACACGGCAAACTCCATTGCAAACCGTTCATCATCCTGCAGCACTCACGATGTGGTTCTCTCCCGTTTAGGTGAGGCCTATCTTATTGCAGCCGAGGCATATATCCTGCAAGGCAATAAGGCTGAAGCCGCCAAGATGATCAACACATTGCGTCAACGTCCTGGCACAATCAAAACAGGCTTTGAACAGGAAATGAAGGTAACCGACAGTGAAATGGACATCGACTTCCTGCTGGATGAGCGCGCTCGTGAAATGGCAGGCGAATATGTGAGGTGGACAGATCTGAAACGTACCCACAAACTCGTGGAATACGTCACCAAGTATAATGAGGACGGTGTGAGCGAATCCGACATGAAGGGTGACGACGGGAAATACAAGATTCTCCGTCCCCTTCCCCAGGACGCTTTAGACAAGAACCAAACAAAAGTGGAGCAGAACCCAGGCTATTAATTCCCGGATTATATTCGACTGAAAATCAATGGGCTGCATACAATTCGGAATGCGGCCCATTTTCTATATTAACGTGAGCTCAATGAGATCGGATACCCACCTAGGCTCGCGTTGTCAAGCCTTTATTTGTTAAACAATGGGTATAAAAACATCTTTTCCCGTCTTTATTAAAAAGAATTATTGATATGGGAAACATTAAAACATTAGCATTCATCCTGCTTTATATAGCCACCGCTCTCCCGATAGGTGCACAGGATCAAATTCCGCAATGGGAGCGGTTCGAACGGTCATTCCGTTTTCACACTGAGAAGAATCCTTTTACAGATGTTGATCTTACGGCTACCTTTTCCCATGAGGCCAGCGGTGAGACTCTGACCGTTGACGGTTTTTACGACGGGGAAGATACTTTTAAGATTCGCTTCATGCCTACCAAAGAAGGCAAGTGGTCGTTTACCACTCATTCTTCCGAGCGTGATTTGAATGGTCTGGAAGGTGCCATCACCTGCACGTCCCCAAAATGCAAAGGAATGATGGGCACGAAAGGACAGGACTTCGTTTACGCTGACGGTACAAGATATAATCCCGTGGGTACTACTTCCTATGCCTGGATTCATTCCACCAATGAACGTCAAGAGCAGACCTACCAGTCATTGAAAGAGTCGGGGTTCAACAAACTTCGCTTCTGCGTGTTTCCCAACAACAGTGTCTATGAATGGCCTACATGCTATCCCTTCAAATTGCTTTCGAAGACGACAGATACCGTAGGAAAAGACCACTATGTATGGGACTACAGCCGCTTTGAACCTGCTTTCTTCCGCCATCTGGAAGAATGTGTGGACCGGCTGAAGATGCTGCATATCGAGGCTGACCTCATCCTCTTTACACCATACGATGGCGGGCTATGGGGATTCGACCGCATGACGATGGAGAACAACAATCGCTATTTGAGATACATCGTGGCCCGTTTGGCTTCTTTCAGCAATATCTGGTGGTCAATGGCAAACGAATGGGATTTATGCCGCGCCAAGACTTACGACCAATGGATTGAGATGTCCAAACTCGTTGCAGGGAAAGACCCATACCATCATCTGCTTTCCATTCATGGTGGAACGGCTGTTTACATCGACTACAACTTACCTTTCTATACACATGCAAGTATCCAGGACCAAGGGCCTCTTTACAATTTCGAAGGTGCTGCTACGGTGCGTAACATCATTCACAAGCCTGTTATCTTTGATGAAGTCTGCTATGAAGGGGATCATGCCTCACGCTGGGCACAACTGAGCGGCGAGGAAATGCTCGAAAGGATATGGAATGGCTTGATGGGAGGCACGTATGTCACGCATGGAGAGTGCTTCGTAAAAGATATGCACAACGACAAGAACTATACGGGCTATGCCTATCTTGCCACTGGCGGAAAATTTGAAGGAACATGCCCTTCACGCATTCCGTTCACCCGCAGGATTATTGACTCACTTCCCTATTCCATACGCCTTGCAGACCAGAGTTGGGATCCCCACACCGCATGCGCCGGACCTGATGACTACCTGATTTATTTCGGAAGTGAAAAGCCCAAGAAATGGATATTCAACTTGCCGGCAAAGTGCAGCCGTTGGCCACGTTTAGGAGAAGGTGCCAGGTTCGAAATTGAAATCATCGACACGTGGAACATGACCATCCGGAAATGTCCTGGCATTTTCGAGACAAAGTTCAGCGAAGGACGTTATCGCCTCGTGGAGAAAAACGGCAAAGCCGTGAAATTGCCTGGAAAGCCATATATTCTTTTACATCTGAAAAAAATATAGTTTATACGATTATGACACACAAGCGAATTCTCCTGATGCTCTGCGTGCTGGTGGTCGCCATAAACAGTATGGCCAGTGACAGCCAACGAGACGCTATCCTCAGCCAAATCACCGGTGCACAAATTCCCCGGACTGTTATCAACATCCAGAAAATGGGTGCCAAGGGAAACGGCATTGCCGACTGCCTGCCCGCTTTCCGGAAAGCATTCAAGAAGGCGGCCCACCAGGGAGGCGCACGCATCGTAGTTCCTGCTGGTACTTATTATATCAAAGGTCCTTTGCATCTGGTAAGCAATGTGTGCCTGGAAATACAAGAAGACGCTATGCTGAAATTCGCGCCTGAACCCGAATACTATCTGCCTGCCGTAAAAACTTCATGGGAAGGAACTTTCCTGCAGAACTATTCACCGTTCATCTATGGCTACCGACTCCACGATGTAAGTATCATCGGTAAGGGAACTATCGACGGTAATGCCATGACCACTTTTGCCACTTGGCGTAGTTTGCAGAAGCCCGCACAACAGCGTTCACGAGATATGAACCATGCTGGAACACCTGTTTCACAACGCATTTTCGGCAAAGGCGACTACCTGCGGCCTCATCTCATCCAACTGTTTGAATGTGAACGAATTACCATTGAGGATGTGTTCATCACCAACTCGCCTTTCTGGTGCATCCACCTGCTGCAATCCGAGAATGCCATCCTGCGTGGCATCCGATACGATGCAAAATTGGTGAACAACGATGGTATCGATCCCGAAATGAGTCGAAATATTCTTATCGAAGATGTACATTTCAACAATGGCGACGACAATGTAGCCATCAAGAGCGGACGTGACCATGACGGACGAGGCGCAGCTTGCCCTTCAGAGAACATCATCATCCGCAACTGTCATTTCAAGGGGCTCCATGCCGTAGTCCTTGGCAGCGAGATGTCGGCCGGTGTCCAGAATGTTTATGTCGAGGATTGTGACTATGCAGGCTACTGCAAGCGCGGCCTTTACATTAAGACCAATCCCGACCGTGGTGGTTTCATCCGTAATATCTCTTTCAAGAACTGTACGTTTGACGAGGTGGAAGACCTCTTCTATATTACCAGTATGTATGGCGGCGAGGGACAGGACAACACCTTCTTCACCGATATTGAGAATATTACCGTTGAAAATATCCAGTGCCGCAAGGCCCGTGCCGGCGGATTAGTGCTCCAAGGCACCAAGGCGAAACCGCTGCGTGACATCAGGTTCCGGAATATCACCATTGGCGAGGTGAAGAACGCCATCAGTTTCGACGATACCGAGGACGTGATTCTCAAAGACTGCCATTTCGGTGGCAAGGCAGGCGTACCCACACAGGTTACCGAAAAGGATCATATCTTCAAGTAAATCCTATTCGCAATCCTGCTTGACGAAGAGCGGTCGCTGATCAGGATTGATGGTTTTCACGCAGACATTGCCGAAGTGGACATTGCGGGCATGGTTCACCCAGAAGCCTTTGGCCGGCAGGATGCCCCACATCGTGGCTTCGGGATACTCCTGCAGTTTCTCGTCGGTGGGGGCTGCTGTTTCGGGCTGTCCTCCCTGCTGTGTGATATAGATGTCGCGCAGAAAGATGTTCTCCACGGGATGGCCCTCCATGCCCGTTATGGAACAACCCGTAGGCCCTGCATTGCTGACCATGAAGTTGGAGATGCGCACATTGCGGATGCTCCCCACCTTCGTAATCTTCACCGAGTCGCAATAACTGCGGGCGCGATTGGCCAAACGTACAAAGATTGGACTTTCAGTACCTTCCACCGTAAAGTTAGAGATGTTCACATTCTCCATCACGCCGCCATCGACAATCTCCAGCGAGAGGGCACTCGTGCCACGTTTCGACTCATGGCCGAAGAATTGTGAGCTTTGGTCTGAACTGGGCTTCACGCAGATGTTCTGAATGGTGATATTGCGGAAACCGCCATTGGTTTCGGTACCCAGTTTCACGGCATTACAATGGCTGCTCACCACGCAGTTCGTGATGCAGATATTTTCACAAAGCCTTGGCGAAGTGCTCTTCAGTGTGATGCCGTCATCGTCGGAGTCGCAGATCATGTTGCTCACTGTCACTTCATGGCAGCCGTCCAGATCAAGTGCATCATTGTTGTAGTTGTTGCGGTTGTTGACCGTGATGCCGTCAATCTTCACGCGGTCGCAGGCCAGCCAATGCTGCATCCAACAGCCTGAATTGCGGAGGGTTATACCCTTCAGCTGCACATCGCGACTCTGCACGAACCGCAACAGGTGTGGACGTGTGATACCTTCATCATTCCATGAGAGTTTGGGGAACGACTTGCCACGGCCATCTATCACTCCTTCGCCATCGATGGTGACATCCTCTACATTGTCTGCCCATATCAGCTGCACGGTAGGCGTGTTCGTTCGCAGGGATACATAGCTGGTTCGTTGCGGTGTATAGTCGTTAATGTCCGTACTGCCAAAGAGTACGGCTCCTTTCTCCAAGTGCAGATTCACCCTGCTGCGGAGCACGATGGTCCCTATCTTGTAGTGACCGGCGGGCACCAGCACCTGTCCGCCGCCCTCCTGCGAGCAACGGTCGATGGCGGTTTGTATGGCCTTTGTGGAAAGTACCGTGGTGTCATTCTTAGCACCGAAATCCCTGATGTTATAGACGGCAGCTTCAGCCTGAAGGCCGCAAGCCAGTAGTAATAGTGATATTAGTTGTTTCATGGGCACAAAGATAATGAAAAATTGGGAAAATGAGATAATGAGATAATGAGAAATTTTTATTAACTTTGCAACATGAAAAAAATATTCACGATCCTTCTTCTGGCTTTTGCCGTTTCGCTGCAGGCACAACATTGGGGAGACCAAGGAGACGGTACTTTCTGCAACCCTATCCTGCCAACAGACTTGAGCGATCCCGATGTTATCCGCGTTGGCAACAGATACTATATGGTGGCCAGCGACTTCCATTTCCTGGGTATGCAGATTTTGGAATCTTCAGATATGGTGAACTGGCATGTCGTGACACAACTCTACGACCGTTTTGACTTTCCCGGATGGGATACCATGGAACATTATGCAGGCGGTTCGTGGGCTCCCAGCATCCGTTGGCACGATGGCCGGTTCTGGGTCTATTTCTGCACGCCCGACGAAGGACTGTTCATGACCAGTGCCGCACGGCCCGAAGGCCCATGGAGCAAACTTCTTTTGGTAAAAGCTGTCAAGAAGTGGGAAGACCCCTGTCCTTTCTGGGATGAAGACGGCAAGGCTTATTTAGGTCACAGTCTCTACGGCGCAGGCCCCATCATCATTCATCGCATGAGCGAAGACGGCACGCGCCTTTTAGACGAAGGAACGACGGTCTATACGGGACCTGTGGCCGAAGGAACCAAAATCCACAAGTGGAACGGCTACTATTATATGAGCATTCCCGAAGGTGGCGTCTGCTGCGGTTGGCAGACCATCCTACGGTCCAATAGCATCTACGGTCCCTACGAGCGGAAAGTGGTCTTGGAACAAGGCACTACTGCCATCAACGGTCCTCATCAGGGAGCCCTTGTAGATACGCCCGACGGCAATTGGTGGTTCTATCATTTCCAGGAATGGAGTCCATTGGGCCGTATTGTCCATCTGCAACCTGTACGATGGGCTGACGGTTGGCCCCTGATAGGTATCGACCTTGACGGCAACGGTATCGGTGAGCCCGTCGCTGAATGGAAGATGCCTTTAGGAAGCAGTAGTAGAAGCGAAATAGGTAACGAGGTGTGGAAAGACGATTTCGGAAACAGTACCCTGAAGCCCGAGTGGCAATGGAACCACAATCCGCAGCACGAAGCCTGGTCTCTATCCCGCAACAATGGAAAGCTTACCCTTCAAGCCCTGCAGGCTCCCGATTTTATCCACGCCCGTAATACGCTGACGCTGAGAACCATCGGCTATCAGGGCATGGCTACCGTCACGCTCGATTTCAGCCAGACAGCCGACGGAATGCGTTGCGGCCTGGGCTGTATGGGCAAGAAAAACCATCTCATAGGCATCAAGAAAGAAAACGGAAAGCCGTTACTCTACACCGAAGACAACGGACAGGAAGAAACAAGTATTCCCCTCAAAGGCAGCAAGGTCTTTCTCCGGCTGCATCTGGATGCTACGGCCAATGTTTATCGCTTTGAGTACAGCACCAGTGGCCGCCGCTACCACCAGTTAGGCAAGGGCTTCTACATGAAATGGGGCAACTGGAAAGGGGCGCGCATTGCCCTGTATGCATACAATAATATCGCTGCGCGAGGCACAGCGATATTCGATGATTTCGTATATAAAGTAGAGACCCCTACCAAACCTCCCCGAGGGGAGGCTTTCTGAACTCCTTTCCCTGGGAGGGGTTTCCTCTACACCAGCGAGTCAAGGTGTTTCTTGAGGTCTTTCAGCTCTTCACGGACTTTGATCAGGCCCTCCATCACACGGGCATTCTTGTCAACTCCCTCCTTGTTGGCACTGAGCATCTTCTTGGCGGCAGCAATCTTGAAGCCACGCACCTTCACCAGATTATAAACCGTCTTGATGTTCTCAATATCCTCAGCCGTATATTGGCGCACGTTGTTACCCGTGGTCTTGGGCTTGAGCGACGGAATCTCCTTTTCCCAGAAACGGAGGTTACTCTCCGTAACGCCTACTTGTTCAGCCACTTCCTTGATAGAGAAGTAGAGTTTCAGGTTCTTGTCTGTATTCAGTGCCATAACAGTATATGAATAATCTATTACCATTTACAATCTGGCCTCAAAGCCAAATTCTTTTGCAAAAATACAAAATAAATCAGAACATCGAGCGAATAATGCCTTTTTTTTATTAATTTAATAATGCCTTTTTTTTATTAATTTTGCACGCAAAATTGTAAAACCATAAATTTTAAGTATGTTGACAGCCAACGAAATCCGCGAGTCCTACAAGAAGTATTTTGAATCGAAAGGACACGCCATCGTAGCATCAGCCCCCATGGTCATCAAGGATGACCCCACGCTGATGTTCACTAACGCAGGTATGAACCAATGGAAAGATGTTATCCTCGGCACTCGTGACCCCGAGCCACGCCGCCGAGCGGACTCCCAGAAATGTCTGCGTGTGAGCGGTAAGCACAACGACCTGGAAGAGGTAGGCCATGACACCTACCACCACACCATGTTCGAGATGCTCGGCAACTGGTCGTTCGGCGACTACTTCAAAGAGGGCGCCATCGACATGGCATGGGAATACCTTGTCGATGTGCTCGGGCTGAATCCTGCCGACCTCTATGTGACCGTCTTCGAAGGCTCACCCGAGGAGAATATCCCACGCGATGACGAAGCCGCCAGCTACTGGGCCAAGCATGTGCCTGCCGACCATATCATCGACGGCAACAAGCACGACAACTTTTGGGAAATGGGCGACACAGGCCCCTGCGGTCCCTGCTCAGAGATTCATGTCGACAGCCGTACCCCAGAGGAGAAAGCCAAGGTACCAGGACGAGAACTGGTAAATAAGGACGACCCCCAGGTCATCGAAATCTGGAACCTCGTCTTCATGCAGTTCAACCGCAAGGCAGACGGATCACTCGAGAAACTCTCCATGAACGTCATCGACACTGGCATGGGCTTCGAGAGACTAGTACGCACTTTGCAAGGCAAGCACTCCAACTATGACACCGACATCTTCCAGCCCTTCATCAAGGAGATGGAGCGCCTCACCGGCAAGCAGTACGATGGCGGTGAGAAGACATTGGAGAACAACGTCGATGTGGCCATGCGCGTCATTGCCGACCATATCCGTGCCGTCAGCTTCTCCATTGCCGACGGACAGCTGCCCTCCAACGCCAAGGCCGGCTACGTCATCCGCCGCATCCTGCGCCGTGCCGTACGCTATGCCTACACGTTCCTCGATCAGAAAGAAGCATTCATCTATAAGCTCGTGCCCACGCTGATTGCCGAGATGGGCGATGCCTATCCCGAGCTGCCTGCACAGCGCGAACTCATCACCCGCGTCATCAAGGAAGAAGAAGATTCTTTCCTCCGCACCCTCGACCGCGGTATCCGCATGCTCGACGACAGCATGGCAGCCCTGAAGGCTCAGGGAAAGACAGAATTGGCCGGTGCCGATGCCTTCAAACTCTTCGACACTTACGGATTCCCCCTCGACCTGACGGAACTCATCTGCCGCGAGAACGGCTTCACCGTTGATGAGGACAGTTTCAACGTAGAGATGCAGAAGCAGAAAGAACGCGCCCGCAATGCAGCCGCCGTTGAAAATGGCGACTGGGTGGAACTGAAGGCTGGTGAACAGCAGTTCGTGGGCTACGACTATAGCGAATACGAATGTCACATCCTGCGCTACCGCCAGGTCACCCAGAAGAAGAACACCTTCTATGAACTGGTGCTCGAC
>ONFE01000001.1 GCA_900316985.1 uncultured Prevotellaceae bacterium | reverse complement strand
GTTGATACCCGAATGCTTTACAAATCCCTTGCTCACTTCCACCTGCTTGTCGAATCTTCCCAGACGAATGTCGCCATAGAAGACCACACGGTGGAAATTATAGGGCTTGAAGGCCTCGTCGACCAGGACGCGCTCCCAGTCCTCAGCCCAACAGCCGTTTTGTTCGAGCACTTGTATCTCTTCATCTCTCAGTAATCTGTAGTTTTCCATATTCTAATGTGTTTGTTATGATTATTCTTCACTTATGTTGTACAGAAAGTCGTTATACGGGTATTTCTGGACGTGCAACTCACGGACCTTTTTATAAATCGTGTCGCGCAGCTGTTCGATGTTTATCTTTTCCCGGGCAGAGATGAATAGGCAGTCATCGCCCATCTTTGCCATCCAGGTTTTCTGCAGTTCTTCGAGCGTGATGTTTTCTTTGGTTGGGGGTGTCAGGTCATCCGGCTCTTTTTCCACCCAACTGTAAGCGTCAATCTTATTGAAGATCATCATCATTGGCTTGTCGGCAGCCTCCAGTTCCTTCAGCGTCTGGTTGACTACCTGAATCTGCTCTTCGAAATCAGGGTGGGAGATGTCTACCACATGGATGAGCAGGTAGGTCGGTGGGAAGTTTGCGGATAAACCCTACTGTATCTGCCAACAGGAAAGGCAGGTTTTCCACCACCACTTTGCGGACTGTCGTGTCGAGTGTGGCGAAGAGTTTGTTTTCTGCAAAGACATCACTTTTGGCCAAAAGGTTCATAATGGTGGATTTGCCCACGTTGGTATAACCTACAAGAGCCGCACGGATGAGTCGTCCGCGGTTCTTTCTCTGCGTGGTCTTCTGTTTGTCAATCTCCACCAATCGCTGTTTGAGCAGGGTGATACGCTGCAGAATGATACGGCGGTCCATTTCCAACTGCGTTTCACCAGGTCCGCGGAGTCCCACACTTCCCTTTCCGCCACCGGAACCCGAGCCACCGCCTTGACGTTCCAAGTGAGTCCAAAGTCTTTGCAGACGGGGAAGCATATAACGGTATTGCGCCAGTTCCACCTGGGTCTTGGCATTGGCCGTCTGTGCCCTCATCGCAAAGATGTCGAGGATAAGCGTCGTGCGGTCGAGGATTTTCACTTTCAGTTCCTGTTCTATGTTTCGGATTTGTTTCGCTGACAGCTCGTCATCGAAGATGACCATACCTACAGGTTGCGGGGGATTCTCTTCCGCCTCACATTCACCAGCCTCCAAAGCCTGCTCATAATCATCAGCAGCATCTTCGCATTGTTTGATATATTGCTTGATCTCCTCGAGTTTTCCCTTACCCACGTAAGTAGTCTGACTGGGGCCGTTCACCTTCTGCGTAAATCGCTTGACGGTAATGGCGCCAGCAGTGTCGGCAAGAAATTCCAATTCATCGAGGTATTCCTTTGTCTTGGCCTCGTTCTGCTGTTGCGTGATAAGTCCCACCAGCACGGCAGTTTCGGCCTTGGCTTCGGATATTACGAATTCTTTCATTTGTCAATCACGTTATTATTGGGGACAAAGATAATAAAAAAACAAAGAATATGGAAAAATAAAAGTAAAAATAACATTTTAGGATGTTTCATAGAGGTGTATTGTATGTATCCAACGTAATCGTTTACGTAGATTTTTCATTATTTTTTGTATCATAATTGATTTAAATCAAGAAAAATGTATTATCTTTGCATCAGTTAAGACAAATAATACTGATTTTCAGAAATTACATGCTACATAATACTAACTGCTAAGACATTCAAAAAGAGAGAAATTGCTTCGACGTGATGTCGAGGCATTTTTTTTGTTAATTTTTTAAGATTGTTGATATACATTACACGGATTTTTTTTATTTTTGCACCCAATAATTAGTTCATTTAAACATAACAAACACTATGAGAGTAATTATTGAAAAGGATTATCAGTCTATGTCGCAATGGGCTGCCGAACATGTCATTGAACGCATCAATGCTTTTAAACCAACCCCGGAAAAGAAATTCGTTCTCGGTCTTCCGACCGGTTCTTCACCTGAAGGAATGTATGCCTGCCTGGTGAAAGCCAACAAGGAGGGCCGCGTTTCGTTTAAGAACGTGATTACCTTTAATATGGACGAGTATGTAGGACTTGCCGAGGACCATCCTGAGAGCTATCACTCGTTTATGGCCCGTAACCTGTTCGACCATATTGATATTGATAAGAATAACGTTCATATCCTGAACGGCAATGCCAAGGATCTGGTGGCAGAGTGTGCCCACTATGAGCAGATGATTGAGGAAGCAGGTGGTATTGACCTCTTTATCGGTGGTATCGGTCCTGATGGTCATATTGCTTTCAATGAGCCTTTCTCTTCTCTGAGCAGCCGTACCCGTCAGAAGACCCTGACTACGGATACCATTATTGCCAATTCCCGTTTCTTCGATAACGATGTGAACAAGGTGCCCAAGAGTGCTTTAACTGTAGGAGTGGGTACCGTAATGGATGCCAAGGAAGTGATGATTCTGGTGAACGGTCACCACAAGGCACGCGCCATGAAGGCTGCCGTGGAAGGTGCCGTTTGTCAGGAGTGGACTATTTCGGCGCTGCAGATGCACCAGCATGGTATCATCGTGGCAGATGAACCTGCCTGCGACGAGCTGAAGGTAGCCACTTATAAGTATTTCAAGGATATTGAAAAGAAGTAAGGTTCTTCTTTAATAATAGAAACGCAGAGACATAGTGTTTTTTACGCTGTGTCTCTGCGTCTTTATATACAAATAATGTTATAGTTTTATCTGTTTAGTGGTTGAAGTACCGTCGGTGGCGTGAACCACGATGACAAGCGTCTTGTCGGAAATGCCTTTCATCGGGAGCATGAAAGACTTTGCCTCTTTATTCTTCGTGTTATAGGTACAGATGGTCTGTCCAGAATAACTTACCACTTCGATCTGCTTGTAAGGCTTTTCGGATTTGATCAGCAGCACGTCACCATTGTGATTGGGTGTATCCATCAGCAGCCCACTCACTTCGAATCCCGCATCCTGACTAACTATCTGTGAGCCTTGAGTTTCGTCTTTCGCATTGATTCCCATGAATTTCAGCATGGCGTAAGCATAGCGCTTACCGAGTTTTACGTAGCCTTCATGGTTGAAGTGAAGATTGTCATTGAGGGGAGGGCAGCCTTTAGAGGAGACTACTGCAGAGGTTGGAATCCACTGCGGTAGGGTCTGGATGGTAGGAATGGAATGTTTGCAGACACCATTGTATTCATCTCCTACAGGTTCGCCGGCGATAATGGGACAGTCTTCAGCCTTGAGGTTCAGCTCTTTCAGCAGGTATTCATAAAGCTCCTTCACTTTCTGAGGCCATGTTTCGTTATAGGCGTCTGTTTCTCCTTGATGGAGGATGATACCCTTAATGACACCATCTTTCTGGGCTTGTTTGGCCAGCGTTACCAAGCGCTCCAGCGGCTTACCGGCATAACAGTTGATTTCGTTGCGCTGCCAATCAGGCAGGTTTTTGCCTACCCAGGGGTCTGTAAGCTGAGGATGGAACATATCGATGGCACATCCGTCAACAGCAACCAGGAGCGTTCCCACCTTTTTGTCTTTGGGGAGATTCTCCAACATGGTGCGTCCGAAATAGTCAGTAGGTCCGAGCTTTGTCCATTGGCGGGCGAGTGGGGGAACGGCCTTGCGCCATTTTCCTGTGGGATGTGTGTCGCAATCGCTTGCCGTAAGATTCAGGAAGCGCTCGCTCACGATGGAGTCTTCAGCCGTCAAAGGGGCTTGTCCAACCATATTCGATTGGCCGATGGCGAGATAGATGTAGAAGTTAGGGTCTTGAGCTTGACTCGAGAGGGTAGCACAAACGAGTGCTAATGTTGTCAGTATTTTTTTCATGATTATGAGGATTTTCAGGCAAAATTATAAAAAGTTATTCACAGAAGCAAGTGTTTTCGGATATTTTATTTACTTTTGTAACCAAATCCAATTTTTTTAAGACGTATGAAAACAATCATGGCTACTTTCTCATTGTTGGGAATGGCGTTATGTGTGTCAGCTGCCACTCTTGTTCCTGCTGGACAGCGGATTAGTGCGGATGATCCTCATATCCAGTATGTAGGACGTATCAACTTCAATAATCCTGAATCCCCTATGTTTACTTATCCTGGAGTCCAGATAAAGGCGATATTCAACGGTACTTCCCTCCGTATGATAGCCAAACCGAAAAGCGGCTATTTTATGGCACAGATTGATGGGGCAGAACCATTCAAGGTGGCCATTACAGGTGAGAACGACAGTATCGTAACTTTAGCCACGGCTCTTCCCCGCGGACAGCATTCTGTAAACCTGATGTATGCCATAGAAGGGTATCAGCGACGTCCTGAATTTCGCGGTTTCTTGCTCGATGAGGGATGCCAGTTGGCTGATGCTCCGGCCCTGCCTGAACGTAGGATAGAGTTTATCGGTAATTCCATCACTTGCGGCTATGGTGTGGAGAGTACTGACCAGAATGAGCATTTCAGCGATGAAACGGAAAACCATTATTACACCTATGCCGCTATCACAGCCCGCAATTTAAAAGCCCAACATGTAGTGGTGGCCCGTAGCGGTATTGGCATCTATCGTAATTATGGTGCCCCCAAATCTGGTAGCGATGACTGCATGCCGCGGATGTATCCCTACACGAATTTCATGGATAATTCGCAGCAATGGGATTTTTCACGCTATCAGCCCGATGTGGTCTGCGTGAATCTTGGCACGAATGATATGTCACTCAATAACTGCGACTCCCAACGGCTGCTGAATGGCTACCGTAACTTCCTCAAAGACCTTCGTGGCCACTATCCAAAGGCAAAGATAGTCTTCCTTACTGGCTGTATGTTGCATGAAAAAGACTTGGAAACGGTGAAGAAAGCTCTTGATACAACCGTCAGCGAGGCTCAAGGACGTGGTGACAAAGAAGTCTATCGTTTTGATATGACGGATCAGAAAGGTGATATCTTTTATGGTGCCGACTGGCATCCCTCCTATTGGCAGCAGCAGAAGATGGCTGGTGAGCTGACGGCTTATCTGCGTGCCTTGATGAGATGGTTCTAAGAAATTGTAATTATGAGAATAGATATGAAGAAAAGAACGATGGGTTTGATGCTGGCTCTTTTGGCATCTACGTTTTGTATGGCTGGTCATGTATCGGTGAGTTCTCCAGATGGTCGCTTGACGGTGACGGTGGAGAATCAGAAGTATAGTGTGGAATACGACGGTCTGCAGGTGATTCAGCCTTCTGCCTTAGGTTTGAAAACGAGTCTGGCCGATTTCACACAAGGATTACGTTATGTGGATTGTCGTGAGGAATCGATTCGCAAGGAGTATGATATGCGCCAGGCGAAGGCATCGCATATCAAGTATGAGGCCAACCAGCTGGTGCTTGACTACCAGACGACCAACGGACTGCACATACTGGTGACATTCCAGGTGAGCAACAACGACGTGGCATTCCGCTACACGTTGCCCCGTCCGGCGAAAGATAATCCCAAGCGTACCATTATATATAAGGAGAGCACCGCCTTCTGCTTCCCCGACGGAACAAAGACGTTTCTCTGTCCTCAGATTGGTCCCGAGACCGGATGGGAACAGACGAAACCCAGCTACGAAGAAGACTACAAGGCCGACGATGATATGAAAGTGAAGTCGAGATTCGGTCGCGGCTACACATTCCCTTGTTTGTTTAAGGTGCAGGCTTCCGGTAAAAACTTCTGGGCGCTGGTCAGCGAGACAGGCGTCTCGAGTGCCTATTGCGGCAGTCATTTGAGCGACTGGCAGGAGGGCGGCTATCAGATAGCCTTCCCCGACAAGGGCGAGAACAATGCTTTCGGTTCTGAATTTGCTACTATTCCTTTGCCGGGCAATACGCCGTGGCGCACGATTACCGTAGGCGCTTCGCTGAAACCCATTGTGGAAACCACGGTGGCTTATGATGTGGTGGAGCCGCTTTATGAACCTTCCACCGACTATAAGGCAGGCCGCTATACATGGAGCTGGCTAATCTGGCAGGATAACAGTATCAATTACGACGATCAGGTGCAATTCATCGACCTTGCTGCGAAGATGGGCTATGAATATTGTCTGGTGGACAACTGGTGGGACAAGAACATCGGTCGCGAGCGGATGGCGGAGCTTTCACGCTATGCCCAGCAGAAAGGCGTACACCTCTTGTTATGGTATAACAGCAACGGCTTCTGGAACGATGCCCCGCAGACTCCACGCGACTGCATGAATACCGCCCGCGAGCGCGAGATGAAATGGATGCAGAGCATCGGCGTGAAGGGCATAAAGGTTGACTTCTTTGGCGGCGACAAGCAGCAGACTATGCAACTCTACGAGGATATTCTCTCAGATGCCAACCGCTACGGATTGCAGGTGATTTTCCACGGCTGCACCTTGCCGCGTGGATGGGAGCGTATGTATCCCAACTTCGTGGGCAGCGAGGCTGTGCTGGCTTCCGAGAATGTGTTCTTCAGCGACTACCACGCCCGTCAGGAAGGTTTTGAACTGACCATGCATCCCTTCATCCGCAATGCCGTGGCATCGATGGACTGGGGCGGTGTCATCATGAACAAATATCTCTCTAAAGACAACAAGAGCCGCCACCAGCGCTTCACCACCAACACCTTCGAGATGGCCACAGGCATCACCAACCAATGTGCCGTGAACTGTGTGGCGCTCACTCCCCAAGCATTGCCTGAAATACCGGCGTTCCAGCAGGATTTCCTGAAGAAACTGCCTACCACATGGGACGAGACACGTTTCATAGACGGTTATCCCGGCCGTTATGTGGTGATGGCCCGCCGTCATGGCAGCGAGTGGTATGTGGTTGCCTTGAATGGCACGGAAGCCCCGATGGAACTTACCGTCTCATTGCCGATGCTGGCCGGACAGCAAGCCGACTATTATATCGACGATGTGCAGTTTCGCACGTTGAAAATCAATAAGAAAGGACAAGCCCGCCTGAAGCTTCCGGCTCGTGGCGGTGCCATTATTAACAAATAAAACACATCCGCAAAATGAAGAAAATCAGTATGCTGGCAATGGGCCTGATGATGATGGCCAGTTGTGCCACGGCACAGGATATCCAGTTGCCTGCGCCCGACATGAATGTGAAGATGATGCTGATGGAGACGCTTCAGAAGCGTGCTTCCCAGCGCGAGTACTCCGACCGTGAGATTTCCGATGCCACGCTCTCGCAGGTGCTGTGGGCTGCCTGTGGCATCAACCGTCCGGAAAGCAAGAAGATTACAGCTCCCTCGGCTATCAATGCACAGGACATTCTCATGTATGTGGCTCGCAAGGACGGCGCCTATCTCTATGATCCCCAGAGTAATACGCTGAAGAAGATTTGCAACGATGATCTTCGCGATGCCGTTGCCGCCAATCAGAAATTTGCCGCCACGGCTCCCGTCTGCCTGATTATGGTGACTGATCTTTCGAAGTTTGGCAATCGCGGTCAGCAGGCGTTGCCTATGGCTAACATGGATGCCGGCTATGTGTCGGAGAACATCTGCCTGGTATGTCCCCGCGTAGGCATGGACAAGGCCGCCATCTCGAAGGCCCTCGGCCTCACCGAAATGCAGATTCCGCTGCTGAACAATCCTATTGGGTGGCCGAAGTAAAAAACAAAAGCCCTACGGACCCACCCCATCCCTCCCTGTTTAGGGAGGGGGTATTATAAAACAAGAAGGGACTGCCCATCGTCGGAGCAGTCCCTTTATCATATTAATGTGTGTGAGATTTTTAGATGAAGTGCATCTCGCCAAGCAGGAAGAGGAGGCCGTAGCCTAACACCATGGAAATGATACCCATGATGATACCAATCTTCACCATGTCATTCTGCTTTACCAGGTTGGTGGAGAAGGCAAGGGCATTTGGCGGTGTTGAGATGGGCAGCACCATGGCGCTGGATGCGGCAATGGCGATGCCAATGAGCACGGTGGGCGTGCCTCCGATGGCGGCGAGCTTATCGCCCATTCCCGAGCATACAACGGCCAGGATAGGCATCAGCAGGGCTGCGGTGGCCGAGTTCGAGATGAAGTTCGAGAGCAGGTAGCAGATGATGCCCGAAACGAGCAGAATGACGAAAGGCGACCATGTGCCGAAGGGTATGCTCTCAACAGCATTGGCAGCCAGGCCTGAGGCATTCAGTCCGTAGCCGAGTGCAAAACCACCGGCTACCATCCAGATAACGCTCCAGTTGATTTCTTCCAAATCATATTTGTTGATGACACCCGTCAGGGCGAATACAACGAAGGGAATCAGCGCCACGGTGTACGAGTTGATGCCCGTCAGCTTGTCGGTCATCCAGAGCAGTACGGTGACGATGAAGGTCACGATGACCACCCAAGTCTGGAAGCCCTTCTTCATGCCGCCCTCAATCTCGAGGTTGATGGTTTTCTGCGAGAAGGGGAAGATAGTGCGCAGCAGTATCCATCCGATGAAAAGCAATACGAGTACTAATGGCAGCATGAACAGCACCCACTCACCGAATCCCAGGTTCAGGTTCAGTCCTGCGGGGTCGTTCAGGTATTTCAGGGCGATGGCATTAGGAGGCGTTCCGATAGGCGTTGCCATACCGCCGAGGTTGGCTGCCACGGGGATGGAGAGCGTCAGGGCGATGCGTCCCTTTCCTTCAGGCGGCAACTGCTTGAACACAGGTGTCAGGAAGGTGAGCATCATAGCGGCTGTAGCTGTATTGGAAACAAACATCGAGAAAACGCCCGTAATGAGGATAAAGCCCAATAACACGTTTACCGACTTGCTGCCGAACGGTTTCAGTAACACCTTGGCCAACTGGGCATCGAGGCCCGTCTTGGTGGCTGCGATGGCAAGGATGAATCCGCCGATGAACAGCATGATGACGGGGTCGGCAAAGGTGGCCATGATGTCCTTGTAGGGTAGGGGTTCGCCGGCTGCCTCATACATCATCGGCTTGATTCCGCTGGTGGAAGTGGTGAGCAACATCAATCCGATAATACCCACGGAAGTCGCCCACGACGGTACAACTTCGAATATCCACATCAGAGTGGCGAAAGCGAAGATGGCGATGATGCGCTGCTGGATAACGGTCAGGTTCTGAATGCCGAACATATCTGCCGGGGCATTCCAGAGAAACAGGGTGACAACGAGCACAATGGCTGCGTAAATGAGTTTCTTAACTACTCGCTGAGGATCGACTCGTTTTTCCTTACGGGCCTGATGATAGGCTTCTACGAGGTGGAATCCTGTAAAAATCTTAAACATGCTACAATTGGTCTTTATTTATAATTTTATACTTTTTACCCGTTAGTGATTCTGCTCTTCTTGTTTTCAAAAGACGTGCAAAATTAGTGAAAATATATCGAACCCACAAATAAAAAGGCGAACAATTTTGCTTGTTCGCCTTGTTTGCAAAATGGACTTTGCATTTTGAGTGTTAACGCACACACTAAATCATTCCCATTGCAGAAAATTAGTTGCGGAACACCAGTCCTTCGCCGAAGCTGTCCACGATGATGGGCTTCTCGCGGTTCACGTCGCCAGAGAGCAGTTTCTTCGACAAATCGTTGAGCATGTACTGCTGGATAGCACGCTTCACGGGCCGGGCACCGAAGTCGGGGTCGTAGCCTATTTCTGCGAGATAGTCGATGGCCTGTGGGGTGACTTCCAGTTCTACGTCCTGCTCCTTGAGCATCTGCTGTACCTTCTTCACCTGCAAGCGCACTACATCAGCAATCTGCTGTTTGGTGAGTTGCGTGAAAGTGATAATCTCATCGATACGGTTCAGGAACTCCGGCCTCATGATCTGATGTAGTTTTGCTTCACTGGCATTCGAGGTCATGATGATGATGGTGTTCTTAAAGTTCACCGTACGTCCTTTGTTGTCGGTCAGCCGACCGTCGTCGAGCACTTGCAACAGCGTGTTGAACACGTCGGGATGCGCCTTTTCTATTTCATCGAAAAGCACTACCGAGTATGGCTTCCTGCGGACGGCCTCCGTCAGTTGTCCACCCTCGTCGTAACCGATGTATCCTGGAGGGGCACCAATCAGACGGCTCACGGTATGCTTCTCCTGATATTCCGACATATCTATACGCGTCATCATAGTCTCGTCGTTGAAGAGGTAATCTGCCAGCGTCTTGGCCAGTTCTGTCTTACCGACACCCGTCGTACCCAGGAAGATAAACGAGGCGATAGGACGCTTCGGGTCTTGCAGTCCGGCACGGCTGCGGCGTACGGCATCCGACACGGCTGCGATGGCTTCGTCCTGACCGATGACGCGCTTGTGGAGTTCCTCTTCCAAATGGAGCAGTTTCTCCTTCTCGCTCTGCATCATGCGGCTCACGGGGATGCCCGTCCAGCGAGAAACCACTTCGGCGATGTCGTCGGCTGTGACTTCTTCTCGTACCAGCCTGCTGGCATCACTCTCCTCGTTGGTGGATAATTGCGCTATTTCCTCTTCCAGCTGCTTCAGCTTGCCGTAGCGTATCTCGGCTACACGGGCATAGTCGCCCTCGCGTTCGGCACGTTCAGCTTCGAACCGCAGCTGTTCCATCTGTTGTTTGGCCTGCTGCACCTTGTCTATCTGCGCCTTCTCACTTTCCCATTTGGCGCGGAAGTTGTTTTCCTGTTCGCGCAGTTCGGCAATATCCTTGTCCAGCTGGGCAATCTTTTCCGTATCATTCTCGCGCTTAATGGCTTCGCGCTCAATCTCGAGTTGCGCACGCTGACGCGAGATATCATCGAGTTCCTCGGGTACTGAGTCGCGCTCCATGCGGAGTTTGGCGGCAGCCTCGTCCATCAGGTCGATGGCCTTGTCGGGCAGGAAACGGTCGCTGATGTAGCGCTCAGAGAGTTTTACGGCCGCAATACAGGCATCGTCCTGGATACGTACCTTGTGGTGGTTCTCGTAGCGCTCCTTCAGTCCGCGTAAGATGCTGATGGCCGACATCTCATCAGGTTCGTCAACCATTACTGTCTGGAAACGACGCTCCAGGGCCTTGTCCTTCTCGAAGTACTTCTGATACTCGTTCAGCGTGGTGGCTCCGATGGCGCGCAATTCACCTCTCGAGAGTGCGGGCTTCAGGATGTTGGCGGCATCCATGGCACCCTCTGATGCGCCGGCACCCACCAGCGTGTGGATTTCGTCAATGAAGAGAATGATGCGACCTTCGCTCTTGGTCACCTCGTTGACCACACTCTTCAGTCGTTCCTCAAACTCGCCCTTGTACTTGGCACCTGCAATCAGCTGTCCCATGTCGAGCGAGAAGAGCTGCTTGTCTTTCAGGTTTTCGGGGACATCTCCACGCACGATTCTTTGGGCCAGCCCTTCCACGATGGCCGTCTTACCCGTTCCCGGTTCTCCGATGAGGATGGGGTTGTTTTTGGTACGTCGTGAGAGAATCTGCAGCACCCGTCGGATTTCATCGTCACGTCCGATGACGGGGTCGAGTTTTCCGGCGCGGGCATCCTCTACCAGGTTCTTGGCATACTTTGACAGGCTCTGGTAGTTCTCGTCGGCACTTTGCGACTGCACCTTCTGTCCCTGCCGAAGCTCCTGAATGGCCTTTTCCATGTCCTTGGCGTTCATCCCCGCATCCTTCATCATACGCGAAGCCGTGGAATTCACTTCCAGCAACGCCAGGAGCACAGGCTCTACGCTGACGAACTGGTCACCCCATTGCTTCGAGATGTCCTGCGCCTTCACCAGCACCTGATTGGCCTCGTTCGAGAGATACGGCTGTCCTCCCTGAACACGTGGCAGGTGTTGCATTTCGCTATCCACCAATTGTGAAAAGTGCTGGTTGTTGACGCCCAGTTTCTGGAAGATGAAAGTCACCACGTCGGGTGCCTTCTCCATCACTCCTTTTAATATATGTACAGGCTCGATGACCTGCTGTGAGGCCCTTTGAGCCGAGTTGACGGCTTCCTGCACGGCCTCTTGTGCTTTGATAGTGAAGTTTTCTAAAGTCATATTAACCTCCTTGTTTTTTATTGTTCTGCTAATTGCCGTTCAAATCCTGTGCCTTGAAGATGGCGGCTGACATCTTGTCGAAAAACATGAAAATTTGTCAGTACCCTGTAATTGTTGCTCAAAAATGATGCAAGAATGGGATTTTTTTTGTATATTTACCCCCAACTTATTATCATCACCTCTAATCTGACAAACATTATGGATGCAAACTACCAACAATTCCTGAAAGAGATCAAAGGATTCATGAAAGAATCCTGTATTTATACAGATGAACTGCGCACGCTTGCGTGGGGCACGGATGCCAGTTTCTATCGCTATATTCCCCAGATTGTTCTGCGCTCGCAGGATGAGGAGGAACTGTCCAGAATCGTGAAGACGGCTCATAAATATAAACTTCCCTTTACTTTCCGTGCTGCAGGAACATCCCTATCCGGTCAGACGGTGAGCGATTCCATCCTGATAGTGGCCGGCAAGAACTGGGAAAAGTATAAAGTGGCCGACGACCATGAAACAATCCGTCTGCAGCCGGGTATTGTGGGCGGACGCGTGAATGAAATTCTGAAGCCTTTCGGTCGGGTGTTTCCTCCCGATCCCGCTTCCATCGGCTCGGCTATGGTGGGAGGTATCGTCTGTAACAATGCCTCGGGCATGAACTGTGGCGTACATGCCAATAGCGACCGCATGCTTGTCTCCGCCCGTTTGGTGCTTGCCGACGGAACGGTGCTCGATACCGGCAGCGAGAGTAGCCGCGAGGAATTCCGCAAGACGCATCCCGAATTCATCCGCAAGATTGAGGACCTTCGCGACCGTGTGAGGGCCAACAAGCCTCTGGCCGACCGCATCCGTAAGAAATACTCCATCAAGAACGTGACGGGTCTCAACATCCGTCCGTTGGTGGCCTACGACGATCCTTTCGACATCATCGCCCATTCCATCGTTGGCAGCGAGGGCACGCTGGCCTTCCTCTCCGAGGTGGAAATGAAGACGTTGCACGATTACAAGTACCGCGCCTCTGCGATGGTCTATTTCTATACCATGAAGGAGAGCTGTGAGGCCGTGGTGGCCATGAAGAAACTGAAGGCCACCGAGGAAGACATCCGCATGAGCGGCGAAGACCTGATGGTGAAGTCGGCCGAGATGCTCGACTACCTCTCTTTGGCATCCGTCGACGATCCTGTCTATCTGAAGTACAAGGAAGACGTGGATGCAGGGAGGATTCCGGGCGTGGAGCCTGGCGACTACAAGGGTCTGACGGCTGTGCTCACCGAGACGAAGGCCATCACCCACGAGGAACTGCTCACCAAGATTGCCGCCATTTCGGAATGCCTTTCCCATTTCAATCTCTATATACCTGCCGAATTTACGGAAGACCCGAAGATCTACGGAAAGTACTGGGCCATCCGTTCGGGTATCTTCCCGTCGGTTGGTGGTATGCGTCCCATCGGCACCTCCTGCCTGATTGAGGACGTCGCCTTCCCGTTGGAAGACCTGCCGGAGGCTACCGTGAAGCTGCAGAAGATGATTGCCGACCACGGCTATCCAGATGCCTGCATCTACGGCCACGCCTTCGAGGGCAATTACCACTTCATCCTGAACCAGAGTTTCAAGACCGAGCAGGACGTGAAGCAGTATGAGGATATGATGCGCGACGTGGCCCGTCTGGTCGTGGAGGAATACGACGGCTCGCTGAAGGCCGAGCACGGCACGGGCCGCAACATGGCGCCTTTCGTGAAATACGAATGGGGCGAGGAGGCCCATGAGGTGATGAAGGAGCTGAAGGCCATCTTCGATCCCGAGAACCTGCTCAACCGCGGCTGTATCTTCAACGACGATCCCCTCTGCTTCATCAAGCGCTTCAAGCCCCTGCCGGAACTCAAAATGAAGATGCAGCTCGATAATACCGCCGAGGTGGACAATCACGTGGAGGAGAAACCATTCAATTCCTCCGAGGCCATGCGGAAGGGCGTTTACAAGGCCAACAAGTGCATCGAGTGCGGTTTCTGCGAGGTGAACTGCCTCTCCTGCGGCTTCACCCTCTCCAGCCGCCAGCGCATCGTTATCCGCCGCGAGATTTCCCGTCTGCAGGAGACCGGCGAGAACCCCGAACGCGTGAAGACGCTGCTCGACGAATACCAGTACCTGGGCAATCAGACCTGTGCAGGCGACGGACTCTGCTCCACCTCATGTCC
Organism: uncultured Prevotellaceae bacterium; assembly: GCA_900316985.1. GTDB lineage: Bacteria > Bacteroidota > Bacteroidia > Bacteroidales > Bacteroidaceae > Prevotella. The sequence goes on along the minus strand of ONFE01000001.1, from coordinate 126,621 downwards.
GATGAAGATCAATACCGGCGACCTGACCCACCTCATCCGTCAGGAACTGTATCCCGCCCAGAGCATGGGCTACAAGGTGGCTGATTTCGGAGCCAAGCACATGGCCGGCATCAAGTCCACCCTGCGCTATGTGCTCGATGCGGCAAACCTCGGCCATACCGTGCTGGGAACCTCTGCGATGAGCGGTCTTTGCAACACGCTCCACAAGGCAGGCGTTCCGCTATGGACTCCTGCGATGCCGAAGAGTGCCAAGCAGCCCAAACCCGGCAGCAGGGTAGCCCCGAAACTCTCCAAGATGGATAAGCGCGTCGTCTATTTCCCGTCGTGCATCAATCAGACGATGGGACTCGCCAAGGGTGCCCCCGTCAAGAATTCGCTCGTCGATGAAATGGTGAAACTCTGCAACAAGGCAGGCTATACCGTCATCTTCCCGAAGGGCATCGACAAGATGTGCTGTGGCACCATCTGGGAATCGAAGGGAATGCTCGACATCGCCGACCGCAAGACAGCCGAACTCGAAGAAGCCCTCTGGGAAGCCAGCGAGCAAGGCCGCTATCCCGTGCTTTGCGACCAGAGTCCCTGCCTCCATCGTATGCGCAAATGCATTTCGAAGATGAAACTCTACGAGCCTGCGGAATTCATCATGAAGTTCCTGCGCCAGCATCTCGACTTCCATCCCATCGACCGCCGTGTGGCTGTCCACCTCACCTGTTCCACCCGCGAGATGGGCCTCAGCGATACCCTCATCGAACTTACCCGACTCTGTTCCAACAACGTGTTCCTTCCCGAGGGCGTAGGCTGTTGCGGCTTTGCCGGAGACCGCGGCTGGACGCATCCCGAAACCAACAAGTGGGCTTTGCGGAAACTGAAGGGCCAGATAGAAGAAAACAAGATTGAGGTAGGCTATTCCAACAGCCGCACCTGCGAAGTTGGCCTCCAGACCAACGGCGGCATCCCCTATATGAGCATTGCCTATCTCGTAAACGAGTGTACTACCGCAAAATAGGCACCAAATGCATGCAATTTTGCAAAACAGAGCTATTATCCCGAAGCATGAGATGAGTGCCAAGTGAGGGAAAAATCATCAAAAATAGCGGTTTTTGCAAGTTTTTGAGGGTTTATATGGTGAGGATTTTCCTGCATTCTGCGTCTTTTTGAGCTTTAGCACCTAAGGCGCAGAAATGCATTTTTGTTTTATCTTGTTGTAATACAGCCTTTTAAGAGAATAGGAGGTAGGCTGAGCGTTCCAGTTCCAGTTGTTCCAATTGTTTTTTCAGGGTTCCAAATTCCGTCATTATATATATAACTACTTATATATCAATTATTTATATAATATATAGAAGAGCTGTTGTCCTTCGTTTTTTTAATTGGAACTGGAACAACTGGAACGCGCTCTTCTGCTATTGTCCGCCTGTGTTAACGCTTGGCTTCCTCTAGAGGCTTTGTTTCCATCCATTGGAAGTAATGCTTCCGCTCATTGGAAGCAAAGTTTCCGCCCATTGGATGTAATGCTTCCACTCATCAGAAGAGATACAAAAACGGTCATCTGCCTAACGGGGATTCAGATGCCAGCGGATGCTCTTTGTAGTAATGTTCCAGCGGGGTGTTGTCCTTGAAATAGTAGCCGAGGCTGGGTTCCAGATAGATGCCTAATTGCTTTGTGGGCTGATATTCGGCACCCAGGGCGGCATTGACAGACCATTGCAGGGGCTTTTCACCGTCGGGGTGAGAATTGATTTTGGCATCTCCGCTTTTCTGTGAGTTTTTCACTACTTTTTCGGCCGTTGCTCCAGCTGAGGCATACAGGCGGAAATAGCTGTTCTTCCATATTTGGTAGCTGATGCCCAACGGAATGCCTACGTAGTGAAGCCGTTGTTCGATGGCAGGCTGCTGCCTGTTCACCAAAGTGAATTCTGAATGGAGATAGGTGTAGGTGATACCTGTCTGCAGCGCCCACCGTTCGCTCAGTTGATAGCCAATTTTCAGACCGAAGCGAATGGGCAGATGGTGGGAGGCCTTTATAGGAGTCTCGTTTTGCGGGGTTTCCGAGCTGTTATATCCGTAGTGGGATGAGGGTGACATGGGGTCACTTTGACTTGGCGGATATAGGTTGGTTGGCTGATGGTTGTTGGCTGCCAGGAGTCCCCCGGAGGCGTGGAGGCCGAACGACCATTGGCGTGGCCGTTTGTCGGCTTCGGAATAGGGCTTGCCGTCATTCTGCTGATACGACGGGGGTAGGGCAGAGCTTGCCTGCTGAATCTTTCTGGCGGTTTGTTGGGTTGCCTGAGAAGTCTCAGCGTTTTTGGGGGTATCCGTTGTTTCTTCCTCCTTCTCCTCCGTGATAACAGGGGTAACGGAAGGTTCCTGAGATTCAGTAGTTGGTGAGACTGCTTTGCGGATGGCGGGTATGGCTCGGGCCAGAAGGGAATGACTTTGAGGGGCTGCGGGCTCTTCGCCGACAGGCTTTTCTTCTGTCGTTTGCTCTTGGGCTGGCGCCTGATGTTTTTCCACCTTTTCCACCACATTCTTGGGTGAAGAATCCTTCGCATAGTCCTTGAAATCATAGAGCGTGAAGAATCCTGCCAATGCCAGCAGGGCGGCAGCGGCAGCAAACCATCGCTTCGAAAGGGCTGAAGAAGACTTACGGACAGGCTTCTCAGCAAGGTTCATCTGCTTGCTGATGCCTTCCCAAAGTCCTGCGGGCGGAGTCATCTCGTGATGCTCCAGTCGGGTCTTCAGTTTGTCGGTCCATTCTTCTTTCATTCTTTCTTGTTTTTTAAGTTCTTGATTTTCTTAGCCAGCAGATGTTTCGCGTAGTAAAACTGAGAGGCTGAGGTGGATTCTTTGATGCTTAGTATTTTGGCAATCTGTCGGTGCGGCAAACCTTCGAAGACGTATAGGTTGAGCACCGTTCGATAACCGTCGGGCAGTTCGCGGATGAGTTGGTGGAGTTCGTCGTCAGAGATTCTGTCCAGACTGACCTCCTTTTCGTCCGGCACGTCGTGCAGATACTTTTCATCATCCACGAAGAGCATCTTCTTGCGGCTTTGCAGGAAATTGAGCGACTCGTTCACGACGATTCTTGTCATCCATGCCTTGAGCGAGTCTTCGCCTCGGAACTCAAAGGAGGGGAGCGAAGTGAATATCTTCACGAAACTGTTCTGCAGCACGTCCTTCACATCGTTTTCGTGCACGACATAGCGGTAACATACCGACGTCAGTATCCCTACATAACGCTGGTAGAGCAGGCTCATCGCCCGCTGGTCGTTTTGTCGTATGCGCTCTACGAGTTGCTCGTCCATTTAAGATGTCTTCTGCTTATGAAACAACGAAATTACAAAATCTTGTATGAAAAACGGGACTTTTAGATTTGTTAACCTTTTGGGGTAGTAGTTTTAACATTAAGCCATACAAGATTCCGCGATTATTTGGTTTTATAGGCAGCAAATAAACCATAATCAAAATAGATATGAAACAAACGAAATTTCTGATTGCAGCCCTTCTGTTAGGCAGTATGCTGGGAGCCTGTTCTTCGTCGGAGTCGATTGAGGAAGCAGGTGAACCGAAGTATGTGAACATGTATCAGGAGGTGAAACCGGTACGGCTGACAGCGGAGCAGACGGTGTTTGCCAACGACAACAACGCTTTCACGCTGAATTTCTTCCAGTCGCTGAACGGGAAGATGAAGAACCGGAGTATTGTCTGTTCGCCCCTGAGTATCACATACGTATTAAGTATGGTGAACGATGGCGCCACGGGCACCACCGAGCAGGAATTGGAGCAGACGTTGGGCTTCCACAAGGGCGGCATCCAGGCCGTGAACGACTATTGCAAGAACCTTATCGACAATCTGCCGCATGTGGACGAAAAGGTGCAGCTGAATATTGCTAATGCTATCTTCGTGAACGATAAGTACCAGCTGAGAAAGCAGTTTCAGCAGGACATGGCCAACTATTATGATGCCAAGGCTGAGGCCCTCGACTTCAGTTCATCGTCGACGCTCGGCAGGATTAATGGGTGGTGCGATGAGAAGACCCGCGGGATGATTCCGACCATTCTGGAACGAGTTGAACCGCGAACGGTAAGTTATCTGCTCAATGCCATCTATTTCAAGGCTGAATGGGCATCGATGTTCGAGAAGAATGAAACGCGGGAAGAGACCTTCACTACGCCCGACGGAGAAACACGCGTGCCGCTGATGCATCAGAATGTTTATATGAATTATCTCCGTAACGACCAGTATGCAGCTGTTTCCATTCCATACGGCAACGGGCAATGGATGATGACGGTCATGTTGCCAGAAGATGGTAAGACCACCGACGACGTCATCAGCAGTCTGGCTGCGTCGGGATGGTCCACCGACTTTCTGAAGAATCCCCTCCGGGAGGCTCGTAGATATGCCGTGGATTTGAAGCTGCCACGCTTCGAGACGGCATTCGATACGGATGATGCAGGAGGACTGATAGAGTTGCTCAAGGGTATGGGCATACGTCGGGCCTTTGATGGAAACAGCGCTGAAATCTCGAATATGTGTGAAAATGGAAATCTTTATATCTGTATGATGAAGCAGAAAGCAAAGATCAAGGTAAACGAAGAGGGCTCAGAAGCTGCTGCCGTCACTATAGCGGGAGTTAATTTTACGTCTGCTGGAGGTGACACACAGGAACCGCCCAAGGCCACATTCCATGCCAACCGTCCGTTTGTCTATGTCATTCATGAACAGTCGTCGGGAGTCATACTCTTTGTCGGTGAATTCATGGGGAAATAAAATGAAGACAAGAATTGTTTGGATGCTGTTCGCAGCATGTATGTTGGGAGCCTGCTCCTCAGACGATGAACTGTATGCGGTAGAACCGGATTGTCTGGAAGGCCGATGGCTAGAAGTTTATGAACCCCATGTGGTGAGTGAAGGCATTGTCTATTACACTTTCCATGCGACATCACCAACGACGGGAACCTGCTTGGTAGAAGTCTCTGATGTCTTTTCGGGAGACCATCAATTAGAACAGCACTATCTTCTCACAAATGGCGGAAGACATATAAAGGTGCTTTGGACAGACTTCTGTGCCACAGGAGCACCCGAATATGAAATCGTCAGACTCACCAAATCCCGTATGGTGTGGAAGATTGACGACCGCAAGTTGTATTTCGAAAGGAGATAATAACTGATAAAAAGAATGCGGCAAACGGGATGATCCGAATGCCGCATTTTTATTAGGTAAGCAGAATATATCTCTTATCCCATCGTCACTTCTACGGTGTGCTTGCCTTCAGCCGCTGGCACAATGTTACCGCTGACAGGCTGACCGTCGACGATGAGCTGGCGAATGCCCTTCTGTACGCCGTCGGGGTTCTTGATGGTGATGAGGTACTCACCGCCGCGGAACTTGCGCTTCACGGTGTATTCATGGGCGGTCTGCGGTACGCAGGGGTCGATGAGCAGGCCGTCGTAGGTGGGCTTGATGCCGAGAATGTACTGCGAGGCGGTGAGCCACATCCAGGCGGCGGTACCCGTGAGCCACGAGTTCTTGCCCTCGCCAGGACGGGCGGCGTCCTTACCGGCCACCATCTGACAGTTCACGTATGGCTCCACCTTATGGAGCGTCTGGTCCTTGATGAATACGGGCGAAATCTTCTGATAGAGTTCCCAGGCGTCGTTGCCGCGGGCAGCCACGGTGTCGCCGATGATGACCCATGGGTTGTTGTGGCAGCTGATTTCGCCCATCTCCACATGATAGGTGGTGAAGGCGGGATTGTTGAGCACCATGCCATGCTCGGAGTCGAGATATTTCTTGCAGGAGTCGAGGGCGCGGTCCACCATTCCTTCTTCCTGTCCGATGCCAGCCATGGCGCACCATCCCTGCGACTCGATGAAGATCTTGCCTTCCTCGTTCTCGTGGGAACCAATCTTGTTGCCGTAGAAGTCGTAGGCGCGCAGATACCACTCGCCGTCCCATCCGTCTTTCTTTACGGCGGCAATCATGGCGTCGATTTCCTTCTGGGCACGGGCGGCCTCGGCGGAGTAGATACTAGATTGACTAGTATTACTAGTTTTACTAGACAGTTGCTGACAAAGCTCCACATAATCCTTGCCGCAGACCACGAAGAGGCCGGCAATCATGAGCGACTCGGCCTTGGAGCCCACGCTGTTGTTCTCGGTGGTCTGGAAACTCTCGTTGGGATCCCACGAGAAACAGTTCAGGTTGAGGCAGTCGTTCCAGTCGGCGCGTCCGATGAGCGGAAGCTTGTGGGGACCAAGGTTCTCCACGACGTGGTTGAACGAGATGCGCAGATGGTCGAAGAGCGTGACCTCAGAGCCGGGCTGGTTGTCGAAGGGCACCATCTCGTCGAGGATGGAGAAGTCGCCGGTCTCCTTGATATAGGCCACAGTTCCGAAGATGAGCCAGCAAGGGTCGTCGTTGAATCCGCCGTCGGGGAACTGCGTGGAGGCGATGTCGATGATACGCTCACGGGCGCGAGAAGGAATCTGATGAACAAAGCCCACAAGGTCTTGGTTGGAGTCGCGGAAACCCATGCCGCGGCCCACGCCGCTCTCGAAGAACGAGGCCGAGCGCGAGAAGTTGAACGTCACCATGCACTGGTACTGGTTCCAGATGTTGACCATGCGGTCGAGGCTCTCGTTGCCGGTCTTCACGGTGTAGCGGTCGAGCAGGTCGTCCCAGAACCTAGCGAGTTCGGCAAAAGCCTTGTCAACTTTCTCCACGGTATTGAACTCGGCAATGGTCTGCTGGGCTCTTACCTTATTTATAAAGGTACGGTCGAGGTCGCCAAGCGAGGTGATCAGTCCGGGCGTCTTCTCTGCATATTTCTCTTCCTGCGGCTGTTCCACGTAACCCATCCACCTCGATGTAGTGGGAGGCGATGGGGCTCCATCCGTGGGCCACCGAGTTGCGGGGACGGCCTTCCATCACGGCGTCGGGGTTGGCAAACTCGTTGTAGAGACCGACGAACGACTCGCGGTCGGTGTCGAATCCCTGAATGGGAACGTTCACGCTATAGTAGGCATAGTGGTTGCGGCGCTCCTTGTATTCGGTCTTGTGATAGATGACGGAGCCGTCAATCTCGACCTCGCCCGTAGAGAAGTTGCGCTGAAAGTTCTCCATGTCGGTGGCAGCGTTCCAGAGGCACCACTCGGCGAACGAGAACAGCTTCAGGCGCTTGGTCTCGCCGGTGAGGTTCTTGAGCGTGAGTTTCTGCACCTCGCACCATTTCTTCAGGGGAACGAAGAAGAGCACCGAGGCCTCCACGCCGTTCTTCTGGCCCGTGATGCGGGTGTAGCTCATGCCGTGGCGGCACTCGTAGCTGTCGAGGGGCGTCTTGCAGGGTTTCCATCCGGGATTCCAGACGATTCTCTCCTCTTTACTCTCTCCTCTCTCCTCTACAATATAGAAATATCGTCCGCCGTTGTCCATGGGCACGCCGTTGTAGCGGTAGCGCGTGATGCGGCGGAACTTGGCGTCCTTGAAGAACGAGTAGCCGCCGGCGGTATTGGAAATCAGGGAGAAGAAGTCCTCGTTGCCCAGGTAGTTGATCCAGGGCCAGGGCGTCTGGGGATCGGTGATGACATATTCGCGATGTGCGTCGTCGAAATGTCCGTAGGTCTTGTTGTTCATATATAAAAGGTTAAAATTGATTATTCCGACTGCAAAGATAATGATTTTCCGCTCAATTTCCCGATACTATTTTGCTTTTTAATAGTATTTTACTAATAATAAAATGAAAATGGTCTTAAATAGATTTAGGGATTTGTACGTATTGGGAATTTTTTGTATCTTTGCATGGTAATACTTTGCAAAGTGGATTTAATTTACATGAATAATGATTAAGCATTTACTAATACTTATGACCATGCTTTTGTCAGCCTCATCACTTTCCGCACAAGGCTATGATGAATTATGGAAGCAGGCAGATGAAGCCGCCCGTAAGGATTTGCCTAGGAAACAGATGGAAATAATGGAGACCATCGTGAAGAAAGCCCAGAAGGGAAAGGAGTACGGACAGTTGCTGAAAGCTCAGCTGAGGCATGCGAACCTCCAGATGGAAATCTCCCCCGACTCGTTGACTCCCGTGATGGAACGTCTGGAGAAACAGACGCTGGCTGCGGAGAAGAAGGATGCCGCCTACGGGGCTGTGATGCATACCGTGGCGGCTGTGGCATATAAGAATAATTACGCTCTCGGCGATGAAAGGGGCGAGAAAGCCAACGCCCATTACAAGAAAGTTTTTCAGGACGTGAAGCTCCTGGCCAAGACACCCGCAGGACGTTTTGCTCCCCTGGTGGAGAAAGGCGTGGACAGCGAGATCTATAACCACGATCTGCTCTCACTCCTGGGAATGTGTGCGGCAGACCACGGCTATTGGGAAGCCAACCGGCTGATGCACGACTATTATGATGGTGAAGGCAGGCGTGTTGCCGCGATGCTGCTGGCCCATAAGATGTATGAGGATATAGACTCGCTGATAGAACGCTATAAGGACCTGCCTGAGTGCGGTTATCTGGCAGAGAGTAAAATCGGCCGCATCTACAATACCGGCGAGAAACTGGCCTATGCCGACTATGCCCTGAATACGTGGCCCAACTACCGTAATGCCAATTACTTCCGGAACCTGAAGCAGCGGCTCACTTGTCCGCAATACAATGTATATATAGGCCGTCGGCTAAGCAACCCTTCGCAGACCTGCGAGGTGAAGTTCAGCAATATCCGCAATCTCCAATGGATTAAGATGCGGATCTGGAACGACAAGTCGAAGAAAGAGGTGGACAGTCAGACCCATCGCTATGAAGGGAAACAGAACTATGAGATATTCCGCGACACGATGAATATCCCGAAGCTTCCGTTGGGACGTTATTGCATCGAGTTCACGACCAGTGATTCAGAGATACAGCCCGACACCTTATATTATAACGTCAGCAATATCACGGTCATCTCCGAGGATATCCCCAATGGCGAGCGGCGCTACATCGTGGTGGATGCCACGACGGGAGCTCCCGTGTCCGGTGCAAAGCTGGAATTCAAGCATGAAGCCAGCCGCGGGAAGAAAGCCGTGACCAATACTGTGACAGTCAACGAGAAGGGCGAGTACATCTGGAACGGTAAGGAGCATCCCGATTCCTACCGCGCCTATACTTCAGAAGACAAGTTCATGCCTGTGTGCGACTTTGGCTGGAACAGGTATGACTATAATGAACCCCGTTCCACTGACAATCAGGTGAACATCTATACCGACCGTATGCTCTACAGGCCTGGACAGACGGTACATGCTTCAATTCTGGCTTATGTGACACGTAAAGGCGTGGATACAAGCGTTCGTCCGGATGTGCCTTTCACCCTCATCCTCAGGGATGCCAATGGAAAGGAAGTGGCGAAAAAGGAACTCACGACCGACAGCTATGGAGCGGCTTCCGCCGATTTCGATTTGCCGACTACAGGACTCACGGGACAGTTCACCCTACGCACAGATCATGACGGCGGTTACAGGACCATCCGGGTGGAAGAGTACAAGCGTCCTACGTATGAGGTCACGTTTGACGAAGTGAAGACCTCCTATAAGGCTGGCGACACGCTGATGGTTAGGGGCGTAGCCAAGAGTTTTGCCGGTGTACCCGTTCAGGGCGCCAAGGTGAAATACAAGGTGGAGCGTCAACGTAGGTACTGGGGATGGTACCAGCGTGAGAATCCCACGGAGATCTCCGACGGAGAACTTGAGACTGATGGCGACGGCGCTTTCATGGTTCCCGTTCCGTTGATTCTCGAGAATGACGACAGTTGGTCTGCACGTTATTATCACTTCATGGTGAAGGCTGATGTGACTGATCAGGCTGGCGAGAGTCGCGAAGGCAGCATGTTCATTCCCATAGGTACCCGTCCGACTTCCATCGATGTGGACTTGCCAGAAAAGGTGGAGAAGGGTAAGCTGAAGACCGTGCGCTTCAGTAGGAGAAATGCCATGGGTGAAGAGATTGATGGCGACATCACCTATACCATCGATGGAAAGCAGGAGTATAAAGTCAAGGCAAATACTGACATTTCGGCGAAGGACAATAAATACGGCTTCAGCAACTTGGCTTCCGGCAGCCATCTGCTGAAGGCTTTCTGCGGGGAGGATTCCCTGGAGCGCAGCTTCGTCGTGTTCTCTTTGGATGACAAACGTCCTCCCGTCAAGACGTCTGACTGGTTCTATCAGAGCACAGAAGAGTTCGGGAATAAGCCTGTGAACTTGGTTATCGGTTCTTCCGACGAGAATGTCACGGTGTTCTATTCCGTATTCTCCGGCAATAAGGAACTGGATCATGGCTCTTTCCGTCTTTCCGACAGCAATCGCCGTTTCGATTATATCTACAAGGAATCTTACGGCAGCGGTCTGTTGCTTACCTTTGCCTGGGTGAAGAACAGCAGGATGTACACCCACAGGGCCACTATCCGCAAGCCGTTACCCGACAAGCGGCTCATTACGAAGTGGACAACCTTCCGCGACCGTCTGACACCCGGACAGCAGGAGACATGGACCTTGCAGATCACTCATCCTGACGGGACTCCGGCCAAGGCGCAACTGTTGGCTACACTCTTCGACAAGAGTCTTGACCAAATATATCCCCACCATTGGAACCTCTCGCTTAACCTCTATCAGAATCTGCCCTCTTCCTATTGGATGTGGGAAGATACCAGGAGCATGAGTGCCGGTGGAGCGAAATCGTGGGATGAACTGAAGACCAAAGGCTGGGATTTCTCCCGCTTCTCCAGCGATTTCTATCTGAGAGGCGGCGAGGTGATGATGTATCGTCATCGTTTGATGAGGGCAGAGGCTGCTCCCATGGCAATGGCCAAGGGTATGGATACCCGTGCAAGGAATGGTGCGGTAATGGAAATGGCGGAAGAGGCCGCTGAGGTTGACGCTATGGTGGCACGGCGGAAGGATGTGTCGGATGAAGCAGCTCCCGATGAAACGTCATCGTCTTCCACGGTACAGCTTCGAGAAAATCTGAATGAGACGGCCTTCTTCTATCCGTCCGTGGAGACGGATGCAAAGGGAATCGTTTCCCTGAAATTTACGTTGCCGGAAAGCGTCACCACCTGGCGTTTCATCGGACTGGCTCACGACCAGCAGATGAATAATGCCATCTTCGAGAACGAGACCGTTGCCAAGAAGGATGTGATGGTACAGCCTAATGCACCTCGCTTCATCCGCGAAGGAGATGCCGCCACCATCAGTACCCGTATCATGAATACCACCGACCATCTGGTCAGCGGAACGGCAAAGATGCAACTTCTGGATCCAGAGACTGAGAAGGTAATCTATGAAAAGACGGCTCCCTTCTCCGTGAAAGCCAATGAAACGACATCCGCGACCTTCGACATCGCAGAGAGCGTAACGAATGACAATCAGTCTCTCTTGATTTGCCGCGTCATGGCTGAAGGCAAGAATTTCAGCGATGGCGAGCAGCATTATCTGCCTGTGCTCCCCAATAAGGAGCAGGTGATGAATACTGTTCCATTCACCCAGAATACGCCTGGCACTAAGGAAATCCCACTCTCGACGCTCGTACCTTCTAAGGCAACGGCACAGCAACCCGCACGTCTGACCGTGGAATACACCAACTCTCCCGCATGGCTGATGGTGCAGTCGCTGCCGTTCGTCAGCAACGTTTCCGATGAGAATGCCATCTCTTTGGCTGCCGCCTACTATGCCAATTCTTTGGGTAAGTACATCCTCAATCAGAGTCCTCGCATGAAGAGCGTTATCGCCCAGTGGCAGCAGGAGTCGGGCAATGGCAGTTCTATGCAGAGTGCTCTTGAGAAGAATCAGGAACTCAAGACATTGATGCTCGATGAGACGCCATGGGTATATGATGCCCAAAAGGAGAGCGAACAGAAGAAGGCTCTTTCCAATTTCTTCAACGAGAATACGCTCAACTATCAGTTGGATAAGGCTTTGACGGGTTTGAAGAAACTTCAGAATTATGACGGTTCCTTCTCATGGTGGAAGGGAATGGACGGTTCGCCGGTGATGACCGCAGAGGTGATAGAGTTCCTTACCCGTCTGAACTTGCTCACTTCTAACAACCGTGATACCAAGCGGTTGCTTGATGATGCTTACGAGTATCTCAGTAAGATCGTGGTGAAGGAAGTGAAGGAAATGAAGCAGCGCGAGAAGGAAAAGAAACCTGTTTATATCCATAATTCACACGCGCTGCAATGGGTATACCTCTGTGCCGTGGGTGAGCGTAAGCTCTCCGGTGATGAGACGATGGCTTGGGAATATCTGATGAAACATCTTGAAGACCAGATTCGTACGCAGAGCATGTATGCCAAGGCGCTGATGTCTGTCGTACTGTTCAAGAATGGACAGCAGCAGAAAGCCGCCGAGTATCTCCAGAGTCTGATGGAATACACGGTCTATACCGAAGAGAAAGGCCGCTATTATGATACCCCACGTGCCGGTTACAGTTGGTGTGATTATCGCATACCTACACAGACGGCTGTCATCGAAGCCCTGCAGATTGTAAATCCTGCTGATGATAAGAATATCAACGAGATGCGCCGCTGGCTCCTGACGGAGAAACGCACGCAGGCATGGGATACGCCCATCAACAGCGTCAACGCCATCTTCGCTTTCCTGAATGGGCGTTCTGGAATCCTGGCTGCCCAGGAACCAACGACCCTGAAAATCAACGGTAAGGAGATTGATGCCCCGAAGGCTACGGCAGGACTGGGCTATGTGAAGACAGTCGTGAACGATATGGCAACGATGGGACAGGTGAAGGATGCTGTATTCACGGCTGAAAAGACCTCGGAAGAAACCAGTTGGGGCGCGCTCTATCTGCAGTTCATGCAGCCGGTAACAGACGTGGACGATGCTTCCAGCGGTCTGAAAGTGACGCGTGAAATCATCGGCGGCAACCGCGAACTGAAAGTCGGTGATAAAATCACCATCCGCCTGACCATTGAGGCTGAGCGCGACTATGATTTCGTACAGCTTATCGACAAGCGTGCTGCCTGTCTGGAGCCCATCCGCCAGTTGAGTGGTTACCACTGGGGCTACTATACGGCTCCTAAGGATAATGCTACACATTATTATTTCGACTGTATGCGCAAGGGTAAGCACGTGATTGAGACTGATTACTACGTGGACCGTGCCGGCACCTATCAAACAGGCATCTGTACCGTTCAATGTGCCTATTCGCCGGAATATACTGCCCGTGCAAAGGCTATGGTTATCAAAGTAAAACAGTAAAAGAGTACGCCACCATCAATAGAACAAGTAAAACATCAAATATGGAAATGAAATTCGGATTAATGGTAAGGGGGGTAGCAGGTATGGTAAAAACCGCTTTGCCTTTTTGCCTTCTTACCTTTTTGCCCTTTAATGTGTACGCCCAGCAACTTTCGGTGAAGAATGAGGTCATCGACTGCGGTAATGTCATCTACGAACAGCCGGTGACCGCGAAGTTTGAAATGCAGAACATGAGTTCCAACCCCATCTCGATCAAGGATGTGAAGACTTCCTGCGGTTGTACCACGGTGGAATACCCCAAGGGGCAGATCGCTCCAGGAGAGTCCTTTGTAGTGAACGCCACTTACGACTCCCGCCAGATGGGACATTTCTTCAAGGACATCGCACTCTATAGCGACGCATCCCAGCAGCCTTTCTATCTGCAGATCCGGGGCGTGGTGGTGGAGGAAATCATCGACTTTGCCGGTCAGTATCCTTATACTATTGCAGATCTGAATGTGGACCGCAACGACGTGGAGTTTGATGATGTCAATCGTGGTGACCGTCCTGTTCAGAAAATTAACATTAGGAATGCTTCTTCAAAGAGTGTCTCACCCGTCGTAATGCATCTGCCATCCTATATGCAGGCACAGGTTTCACCCACTACGCTGCAACCGGGACGGCAGGGTACGATTTCTCTGATTCTGGACTCTAAGAAAGTGCGCGACTATGGTTTGACGCAGACAAGTGTCTTCCTGGGTATGTATCCCGGCGATAAGGTCCATCCCGACAAGGAAATCTCTGTTTCCACCGTACTGCTGCCTGCATTCACCGAAATGACGGAGACACAGATGCAGTACGCACCCAAGCTGGGCCTTTCTGCTGAGGAACTGAACATCGCGTTCAATGGAAAGGCAAAGAAGACGGAGACTATCATTATTGAAAATCTGGGACGTAGCGAACTTGACATCTCCTCTCTCCAGATGTTCACTTCAGGAATGAAGGTGAAACTCAACAAGACCAAGTTGCAGTCGGGCGAGCAGGCGAAGCTGAAGATTACCGTGGACGCGAAGGAAATTAAGAAAGCCCGTTCAAAGCCCCGTGTGCTGATGATTACCAACGACCCGAAGCGTGCGAAGGTCATCATTAATGTTAACGTAAACTGATTAAGAATCCTCAATTGCAATAGCAACACAATATGGATCATCCCGAGAATAGCGAAGAATACAAGGGACTGCAGGTCAATGCCGGCGTCAGTAGTCAGAGTATAGTGAATCCCTATCTGAAGCGTGGGCGTTTCCGCCGTCGTGAATATTCGGCAGCGGAGATGGTGGAGGGCATCGTCAAAGGTGATGTCACCATTCTCTCGCAGGCCGTCACACTGGTGGAGAGTGTCAATCCCAGCCATTATGCCAAGGCTCAGGAAGTGATTGACAAGTGCCTTCCTTACAGCGGCAACTCCGTGCGCATCGGCATCAGCGGCGTGCCCGGTGCTGGAAAGAGTACTTCTATCGATGAGTTTGGCATTCACGTTTTGGAGCGTACGGGCGGCAAACTGGCAGTTCTGGCCATCGACCCCTCCAGCGAGCGAAGCAAGGGAAGTATTCTGGGCGACAAGACGCGCATGGAAAAACTTTCCCAACGCAAGGAGGCCTTCATTCGCCCTTCGCCAACGGCAGGCTCCCTCGGAGGTGTTGCCCGCAAGACGCGAGAGACGATCATCCTCTGCGAGGCAGCAGGTTTCGATAAGATTTTCGTGGAGACCGTTGGAGTGGGGCAGAGCGAGACCGCCTGCCATTCGATGGTGGATTTCTTCCTCCTCATCCAGTTGGCAGGTACCGGTGACGAGTTGCAGGGCATCAAGCGCGGCATCATGGAGATTGCTGACGGCATCGTTATCAATAAGTGTGACGGCGAGAATGTGGACCGTTGTCAGATGGCCGCCACCAACTTCCGCAACGCCCTCCATTTCTTCCCCATGCCCGAGAGCGGCTGGCTGCCCAAGGTGCTCTGCTACAGCGGCTTCTACGGCATCGGTATCAAGGAGGTCTGGGACATGATCTACCAATATATCGATTTCGTGAAAGCCAACGGATACTTCCAATACCGCCGCAACGAGCAGTCGAAATACTGGATGTATGAGAGCATCAACGAGCATCTGCGCAACTCGTTCTACAATAATCCGATTATTGCCGAACAGATTAAGTCTGCCGAACAAAGTGTCCTTGGTGGAGAAAAGACATCCTTCAAGGCTGCAGGTGACTTGCTCGATATGTATTTTAAGCAAATGAAGATGTGATGCAGATTGAAATCGATAATGGCAGTGGGTTTTGCTTCGGCGTGACGACCGCCATCCGTAAGGCAGAAGAAGAACTGGCCAAGGGCTCCACCTTGTATTGTTTGGGTGACATCGTTCACAATGGTATGGAGTGTGAACGGCTGAAGCAACTCGGGCTCATCACCATCGACCATGAACAGATGGCTAAGCTTCATGACGTGAAGGTGCTGCTCCGTGCCCATGGTGAACCTCCTGAAACCTACGAGCTGGCTCGCCGCAATAACATCGAAATCATCGATGCCACCTGTCCTGTGGTCTTGCAGTTGCAGAAGAAAATCAAGCGCCAATACGAGGCAGGGGTTCCTACCATCGTCATTTTCGGCAAGCCCGGCCATGCTGAGGTGATGGGACTCGTAGGGCAGACAGGCGGCAATGCCATTGTCATAGCCCATTTTGACGATGTGAAGAAACTCGATTTTTCGCGCGATATCTATCTCTATTCGCAGACCACGAAAAGCCTCGATGAGTTCCATCGCATCATCGCATACATTCAGGAACATATCTCACCTGAAGCCCACTTCCAGAGTTTCGACACCATCTGCCGTCAGGTGGCCAACCGCATGCCAAACATCTCCAAGTTTGCTGCCAAGCACGACCTCATTCTCTTTGTCTGCGGGCGCAAGAGCAGTAACGGCCGTGTGCTCTTTGAGGAATGCCAACGGGTCAACCCCAATAGTCACCTTATAGAAGGCGCCAATGAGATTGACCCGTCGTGGTTGGAAGGTATTACATCGGTAGGCATCTGCGGAGCCACCAGCACTCCCAAATGGCTGATGGAACAATGCCGCGAATACCTACTTCTGAATTCTTAATTCATATTGTTTCAGCAGCCATTCGTTCTGCTCCGGAATCGTCATGTTCGAGTTGTCCAGCAGCAGGGCATCCTCTGCCTGACGCAAGGGTGACACCTCTCGATGAGAGTCGATGTAGTCACGTTCCTGTACATTCTTCAGGATTTCTTCATAATCAGCTTCCTGCCCCTTGCCCTTCAGTTCGTCATAACGACGCTGGGCACGCACCTCAGCCGTAGCCGTCACGAACACCTTCAGTTCAGCATTCGGGAAAACCACCGTACCGATGTCGCGGCCATCCATTACGATGCCGCCTTTCTTTCCCATTCGTTGCTGTTGCGCCACCATGGCTTCGCGCACAAATCCGATGGCAGCAATGGGTGATACATGGTTCGAGACTTCCATTCCGCGAATTTCCTTTTCCACCAGTTCTCCGTTCAGATAAGTGTCCGGCCTCTGGGTTTCGGTATTGAACTTGAATGAAATCTTAATCTCGTCCATCCGTTTTTCCAGTTCGTCCACCTTTACTGCCCCGTCTTCCTCAAAGAGGTTGTTGCGAAGCGCAAAGAGCGTTACTGCCCGGTACATGGCACCGGTATCGACATACACATATCCGATTTTCTTGGCCAGGTCTTTGGCCATTGTTGATTTTCCACAAGACGAATGTCCGTCAATTGCTATCGTTATCTTCTTCATATCCTTGATATAATTCTTTTCTGCAAAATTAAGATATTCTTCAGACATTTCCAATTATTTGAGGGAAATAATTGCTTAAATCGCAGAATTATCACTATCGTGGCTTCTAACCATTGGAAACCTTCCTTCCAATGGTTGGAAAGGTTGCTTCCAAAGTCTGGAAAGGATGCTTCCAATGGTTGGAAGGAATGCTTCTCATATTTGATTATTCGGCGGAAGGAGGGACGTTGCCTAAATAGACGTGGCGTATGCCTTCCTCGCGAGCTATGTCCTTGGCCTTGCGGAGTGTGGCGATAGGGGTGGGGGCGTAGCCTTGCTGGAGTTGGTAGCGGGGGAAGAACCTTGAAAGATGGAGAGGCGTATTGCTGAAACCATTCTGGCTGAGCCAGCAGCACATGGAGCGGAACTCCTCGGCTGTCTCGGTGCCGGGAATCATCAGATGGGTGATTTCAAGCCACACATGGTGCTCGCGTAGTATCTTCAGCGTTTTGAGGATAGGCTCTAACGAGGCTCCAGACATACGTCGGTAGGTCTCATCGTTGAAGTATTTCAGGTCGATGTTTGCGGCATCTAGGAAGGGAGCAATCTGGCGGAGGGGTTCTTCGTTGATATAACCGGCTGAGACGAGTACGTTCATCATGCCGTTCTTGTGGGCCAATTGGGCGCAGTCGAGCGTGTATTCATACCACGTGAGCGGTTCGGTATAGGTATAGGCGATGATATTTTGGCGATGCTTGCGGGCCGTTGAAATCAGTTCTTCGGGGGAGAGTTGGTAGAAGTCGGTATCGCCAGGTTTTATTTGTGAGATGTCATGATTCTGACAACCTTTGCAACGCAGGTTACAGCCCGTACAGGCCAATGACAGACATTCCTCGCCAGGGTGGAAATGATAGAGCGGTTTCTTCTCGATGGGGTCAATAGCCAGCGCACAGGGATGGCTGTATGCCTCGGAATAGAGATGACCCTCGTGGTTGACGCGGCTGCGACATAGCCCTCGGTTGCCAGGCTTCATCAGGCAATGGTGGGGACAGAGTTCACAACGAACGGTATCGTCCTCTAGTTTCGTATAATACAGGCACTCTTTCATTCCTCAAAGAGAATGGCTTCGTAGGTATAGAGTTCGGCATCTTTCCATCCGTACCAGCCGATGCCCGCCTTGTCCTGGGCGCAATGGCCGAGAAACTCCTCTTTCGTCCAGTTCACCTCGTGGGCAACCTGTGGCAGAAAAGTGCCGCTTCGGTAGCCTTTGCGCATATAGATGCCCTGTTGTCCATACTTGAATTCGCCGATGTCGTTGATGCGCTTCAGGGGTGTGAGTACAGAGATTTCGATTTCGATATCCTTCATCTCATCGGATGTGACGGCAGGAAACCGTGGGTCTTCAAAGGCAGCTGAACGGGCCATCTGACTGACGGTTTTGTAGAGTGGGATATCTTCTCCGAAATGACCGATACAACCGCGGAGCCGTCCGTTCTTATGTAAGGTGACGAAGGCACCGAGCGGAGTCTTTAGGTTCTCGCTGACTTCCACGGGTTTCGCTGGCTGATGGCGGCAGCTGTCCTCAATGCTTGAGCGGGCTATTTTCAGTAGCGTCTGCTTCTCCTGTGGCGAAAGCGTGAAGGCTGACGGGTCATTGGTCTGCTGATATACTATATATGAATGGTAGCCCACCACGCGCTCATGGTCGCCATATTCGCTGTCTCCGGAATTACGGTAGAGGATATGTTCTACATGGAGTTGAGGGTTACGCTGATTGTAAATTAACAGGGTGAAGATGGCAGCAGAACCGCAGGCGCTGGTGGACAGTCCGGGTATGTTTTCGCTGGCATTGCGCTCGATGGCGTTGGCCAGCATCTGTATGCTGCCGCTCTCGATGGCCTCGCCTGTGCGGCCGTCAGCCTTCAGCGCATCCTTATAGGATGGATAGTGGCTGAAGTCGGAGGAAATCACAAACAGGTTGCGCTCGTTGAACCAGGGTGACAGGGCTTCGTTCAAATCAACGAGTTTGTCAAATTGATCGGTGGCGATAATAACGGGCACGATGGGCGGCATCTCCTCAAAGTGGTATTGCAGGAAAGGCAGTTGTACTTCCAGGCAATGTTCGCGGGCATGGGCCCGAGGGTCGTATTTGAAGAGCCCGGGATTCTTCGAGACTAGGGCTTGACAGACGGCCGTATCTACGGGCACTTCGCCGAGTGGTGTGGCATAGTGAGTAGCCGCTGTGTTTACAGATACGGCATCGAGCCACACCTGATGGCTGGGACCGATGAGGAATATCCTTTCGTAATGTTTCGAGGAATCTATGCGGGCATAGGCCGAAGCGGCTACCTCGCCAGAATAGACCCATCCGGCGTGAGGCACGATCACGGCCTGAATGTCAGAACGTTGTTTGCACTTGAGGAACGGCTTGAAACAATCCTTTAATTGTTGTAGTACTTCTTCTTTGCTGCCTGGGTAGAAACTTCCTGCTACGGCAGCTCTTCTGACGGTCTTTTCCATAGTTGTATCTTGTATTTCCGCATTCCTTACCTTCGTGCCGCTGCAGGCCATCGTGTTAGCGAGGGCAGCCAATAACAGCAGGAGAAGTGGCTGACGGAAAGTCATGGGTAAGAGTTTCAAGTTTTAGGTTTCGAGTTTCAAGTCTACAGTCTCAGGTTTAGAGGCTGTATGAGAGATTGATCATGAGTGAAGAGGAGCTGACGTGGTATTTGCCATAGGCTACCTGTAGCTTGAAATGCTCCAGTTGCAGTCCGGCACCCAGGGAGATGCCTGCACCATGGCTGCTGCCTTTTTCCTCATCATTGGCCACGATCTTCATTTCGTTGGCACGGCGCAGGTTGTAACCCGCAGCTACGTAGAATTGTTCTCCCAGTAGGATGTCAACGCCGAATACCCAATGGTTGATGAACTTGTAGTTCCAATGGGTCAGGTCAACGAGTGAGGCCGAGAGCCGCAAGGGACTGTTGCCGAGCCGTTTGGCTGCTCCCACCATCACGTCGAGCGGCATCTTGCCGTATTCCTCGTCGTAGGCTTTGAGTTCACCGCCCAGATTGCGGGCCACGGCAGAGAAGCTCCATTCCGTGTCTGGGTTGTAGTAGTTGAGTCCGAGGTCCACGCCCACGGCGATGGAATTGTATTGTCCGATATAGCTGGTGATGAATTTTGCCGTAATACCGCCCATCAAGTTTTTGGCCAGCAGATAACTGAAGGCGCCACTCAAGGCAATGTCGCGGGCTGAGAACTCTCCTGTCTGTATGTTGCTGGCATCGGTTTCCTTCATCTTTCCGTAGTCCACGTATTGCGCCATGGCCGCCCACGAAGCCTTGTCGTTGATGGTCCGTGAGAAGGAAGCACTTCCCGTGATGGCTCCCTGCATGTAGGTCATGAAGTTGAGGTTCATCGTCTTATCGCTGACACTTCCCAAAAGGGCCGGATTATTGAAGGTCAGCGTAGGGTCATCCTCAATGATGGTGATATTGTCTCCTCCCAGAGCTGCAGCATGCGCGCTTACGGGCAGACGCAGGAAATTGTACTGCGTCTGACTCTCTTGGGCGTTTGCAAACAAGGCCCAAAGCGCCACGAGGAGCGAAAATACCACTTTTTTCATCTATTTTATCAAAATTAAGTGCAAAGATACGGCATTTTTGTCTATCTTTGCAAAGAATTTGAAGATTCTTATCGAAGTAATAACGGATTTTTTTCGCGTTTAGTGTGGAGATAAAGAAAACATATCAAGCAGATCTGGAGCACAGGAGGGGCTGGTTCTTCCTCATAGGACTGGCGGTATCAGCCTGTCTGTTTGCCATAAGCCTTGCCGTCTCAATCACGCCTGGCGATGATGAGGTGGATGCGGAAATGCTCGAGAAGATTGTGCAGGATATGGAATTCAAGCCCAATAAGCCGGCTGACAACATGATTGCCTATCAGGTTCCTGAACCGCAGACCAAGGAGGTGAAGGCGAAAATCAACGTGGTGGAGAAGCCAGTGTTGGAAGAAGTTCCTGAACAGTTGGTGAAGAGTCAGGAAGCGCAGCTTGACGGCGAGGGTGTTAAAAAGGAAAAAGAGACTACAAAGGCCATCGTGCCCGTAGCCGTGGATGAAAAGGACAATCCGCTGCATTTCCGTGTGGTGGAACGGTTGCCGGAGTTTCCCGGCGGTCCCGTGGAGTTTATGAAATGGCTGACAAACAATCTGAAATACCCCTCAGCGGCACAGTCTCAGAAGATACAGGGCAAGGTGCTCGTTTCCTTCATTGTGAACAAGGACGGCACGATTAGCGATATCAAAGTGCTGAAATCTGCCCATCCGCAACTTGATCGCGAAGCCTTGCGTGTAATCCGAATGATGCCCAACTGGAAAGCTGGTGAGGACAAGGGCAAGCCCTGCCGCACGATGATGGCCATTCCCGTGGTGTTTGCGCTATAGTCAATAGAGAATTATTGAAATTGGAATTAGATATGAAAACGGCTGATGAAATACTGAGAATGATTAATGAGTATCTCGACAACCTGCCTTATGAGCGTAGGCCAAGAGGACTCTATGACCCCATTAAATATGTGCTTTCGATAGGTGGCAAACGTATAAGGCCTACGCTGATGTTGCTCGGATACAATCTCTACAAGGAGGATTCTGAGCGTATCCTGCCTTCGGCCATTGCGCTGGAAACTTATCATAACTATACGCTGCTCCACGATGACCTGATGGATAATGCGGATGTGCGTCGGGGTAATCCTACCGTCCATAAGAAGTGGGATGCCAATACCGCCATCCTTTCGGGTGACTCGATGCTGGTGCTGGCCTATCAGCGGATGGCGGAATGCCCTGTGGAGAAACTGAAGCCCGTGCTCGACCTTTTCACGGAGACGGCTTTGGAGATAGGCGAAGGACAGCAATATGACATGGAGTTTGAGACCCGTAATGATGTGCGTGAGGATGAATATATCGAGATGATCCGCTTGAAGACCAGCGTGCTGTTGGCTTGTGCGTTGAAAATGGGTGCCATTCTGGCCGATGCCTCAGAAGCGGATGCCGAAAACCTCTATAAGTTTGGCGAGCAGATAGGACTGGCCTTCCAGTTGCAAGATGATTATCTGGATGTCTACGGCGATCCTGCCGTCTTCGGCAAGGCTATCGGCGGAGATATCATGTGCAATAAGAAAACCTATATGCTCATCAATGCCTTCAATAAGGCCACTAAAGAACAGCAGGCGGAACTTACACGTTGGGTGAATGCCGAGGATCCCGATCCGAAGGAGAAGATTGCTGCCGTGACGGACCTTTATAATAAGATAGGTATCCGCCAGTTGGCTGAAGCGAAGATACAGCATTATTTCGATGAAAGCCGCAAGTATCTGGCTGCCGTAGATGTGCCCGAAGAGCGCAAGGCTGAACTCAAAGCCTATACCGACAAAATGATGCATCGCGAGTACTGATTCTTTTCTTAAACCATCTCCTAACCATCAACCATCCTTGCCTTACCGCAGATTTCCCAAGACAGATGCCGCCAGATTGAGGGCGTTGAAAACGTTGCTGGACAACAACGAAATATACGTTGTGCGCAATCGTTTCATTGACTGGCAGACATTGAACCGTGCACAGCCAGCCTATGACCGCTTGCTTACAGCATGCGAACAATACAAACTGGCGTTGGCAGCCCAGACGCGCAACCGTCATAAGATGGAGCGCAGTATGCAGCTGGCTCAGATGTACGTAGGTCATTTCATCAAGGTTCTGCTGATGTCAGTGGAGCGCGGGGAAATCAAGAAGCAGCATCTGCCGCTTTATGGTTTTGCGGAAGAGGATTCCAACGTACCTCTTCTGAATACGGTGAACACGATCAAAGAGTGGGGGCAGAAGATCATAGAAGGCGAGAAAGCCCGACTGAAGAAAGGCGGCCGTCCAATCTACAATCCTTCCATTGGTATGGTGAGCACCCATTACGATATCTTTATCACAGCCAGCACCCAGCAGAATGAACTGCAGGAGCGAACGAAGAAGGCTGGTGCCGAGGTGGCCAAGTTAAGACCTGAAGTGGATGCCATCCTTCAGGACCTCTGGAATCAGATAGAGAAACACTATGAGGGCGAGCCCCCAGAAGTAAGGTTCAAGAAGTGCCGTGAGCTCGGCATCATCTATTATTACCGCCGCCACGAACCCCACGAATTTTGACGGTTCGTGTTTTCAAGTATCCACCATCACCTAACACCCATCACCCATGAACTTCATAGATACCCATACTCATTTAGACGGTGAGGAATTCCGCGAGGACTTGCCGGAAGTAGTCAAGCGTGCCCAGGAGGCGGGCGTGAGCAAGGTATTCGTGCCTGCCATCGATTTGCCCTCCGTGAAGACCGTGATGGAAGTCTGCCGCCAATATCCCGGCTATGCCTATCCCATGATCGGCCTGCATCCTGAAGAGGTGAAGTCTGATTGGCAGCAGGTGTTGTCAGGGATGAAACCGTTGCTGGACTCCTCCGATGGTGAGGTCATCGCTATTGGCGAAGTAGGCCTTGACTATTATTGGAGCCGTGAGTTTGAGCAGGAGCAGTTGGCTGCTTTTGAGGAACAGGTCAGATGGTCCGTTAAGACCCGTCTGCCGCTGATGATTCATTGCCGTAAGGCACAGAATGAGATGGTTACGCTCCTAAAACGATATAAGGCAGATTTGCCAGGCGGTGTGTTCCATTGTTTTACGGGTAATGCCCGCGAAGCTGAGGAACTCCTACAGTTTGACCGTTTTGTGCTAGGCATTGGTGGTGTGCTGACCTTTAAGAAGAGCCATTTGCCGGAAGTGCTTCCTGCCGTGGTTCCTTTGGACCGTATCGTCCTGGAGACCGACAGCCCCTACATGGCTCCCGTTCCCATGCGGGGTAAGCGTAATGAAAGCGCCTATGTGAAATATGTCTTGGAGAAGTTAGCCGAAAGCTATGGCGTTGCTCCTGAGGTGATTGCCGAGGCTACCAATGCAAATGTGGAGCGTGTTTTCAAAATTGTCTGAAAAAGCAAAAATAGCTGCGGTAAACGAAAAAAGTGGTCGAAAAATTGGTAATGTGAAAGAAAAGCACTAATTTTGCATCCGCAAATCTAAAGGAGAGGTGCTCGAGTGGCTGAAGAGGCACGCCTGGAAAGCGTGTAACCGGCGAAACCGGTTCGCAGGTTCGAATCCTGTTCTCTCCGCAAGATGGACAGATTCAAAGCTTCGAGGCAATCGGAGCTTTTTTAGAATCTTGTTTTTGCAACCTACCAAACTCCAAGTCGTTAATCTGCAAAGGTTAGCGATTTTTTTATTATACTCCTGAATAAGAACGAATATCCGTATCCACTATCTTTTTTGTGCATGGTTGCGACACATTCTGACGGGGCAATTTGCATTTGTCGCAGATAGGGTGGCTTGTCGTATATAATTATAGAAAAAAGCTGGTGTTTTTTTGCCGGCAGGTCATCTTTTGCAGTACTTTTGCACGGCCAAACAAAAAAGGCAAAGAAACAAATCGTTCAATTTAAAAATATAAAAAGAAAAAGATTATGAAAAAGTTAGTGATGATTTTGATGGTATGCTGCATGCCAATGATGATGATGGCACAGTCGGCAAAGTATTGTATGACCTATTCAGACTATAAGGTCAACAAATGGAATCTCGTAGATAATCTCGTTGGAGGTCGTTCGGCGCAGATGCCTAGGATTAAGATGGATGAGACAGACTTCAAGGTGAAGTCGGGTGACAAGGAGGCAGATCGTATTCTGAAGAAAGAAGCCTTTGCCATCACATTCGGCAAGCAGTTGTATGTGAACTGCCGCAACTTGCGCTATAACGATGTAATACTCGACACGCAGAATTACGTGCAAGCCTATCCTTATGCCGGTAATAAACTCTTAATTGCTGTCTATCACATCAACGATGGCGCCTTCCTATTGGGGCTTGGTGCCGATGTGGCCAGTGTCTTCACTCCCCTTGGCCCAAGTATCGGCCTGCAATCTGTCTCTACGGCTCTATGGCTGGGTCGAGACAAACTGAACAGCCACCGCTGCTATCTCATCGATGCCGATGCCGATGAGAAGGGTCGCTATGCGGTAACGCGCATCAACGATGAGTTCATGGAGAAACTTTTGGCCAACGATGCCCACCTGCTCAATCGTTACAAGGCCGTGAGCAAGAAGAGCGAGCGTCAGTCAGCTTCTAATGTACTGGCTATTCTGACAGAAAAGGGACTCGTATCTGCAAACTGATATTGAGGACACACTGTTATTTGAATTCAAACAGGCAGTTGAATCCCGTCATTGTAAGCACTTCGCGGATATCATCGTTGACACCTCTGAGATACACCTTGCTTCCCTGCACTTTGGCATTTTTCAGCACGTTGAGGAAGATGCGCAGGCCGCTCGATGAGATGTATTCCAGTTCCGTGCAGTCGAGAATGACGTCGTGACCACTACAGTCGTAAAGCACTTCCGCCTCCTTCTGAACTGATGAGGAGGCGGCAGTGTCTAACCGTCCTTCGAAATACATGACGTAGTCATTGTCCTCTTTCTTGAATGTCGTGTTCATTTCTATTGGGTTTTATTGGTTCTTAAACATTGTTGGTGAGATTCTTGATAAGCTTGAGCACGTTGGTGTCGTTCACCCTTTCATAGTTGATGGAGTCCATCAGATGGCGAACCATGTGGATGCCCAGACCGCCTACGGGGCGTTCTTCTGCCGACAGGAAGGTGTCCACCTCTTTATGGGCAGTGGGATCGAAAGGTATTCCCGTGTCGGTGATGATAAACATCAGTCGCTGCTCGTTGGCATGAGCCTCCACGTCAATGTATCCGCGTGTGCCTTCTGGGTAGGCATAGGTCATGATGTTGACAATAGCCTCTTCGAGGGCGAGGTTCAGCTTCATCGTTTCCGATGGCGTGATGGAGAGAACCTGTGCAATGCCTTCAACGAAATCGTTTACTTTCGGTACGGTGTTCACATCGTTGGTGAGCGTGATGCTTTGCTGAAGCCGCTCGCTGACGATTTGCTTGTTGTATTTGATGGCCAGCATCGTGAGGTCGTCACTCTGCTCGTTTCCGTTGACAAAACGCTGTACGGCCTCGGTCATCTTCTTGATGGTCTGCTCGGGCTCGGGCTTTCCCTTTTCGAAAAGTTCCTGGGCTACGCCCATCAAGCGCTTTATGCCAAATAATTCCTCATCTGCATTCTCGGCCTCGGTCAGTCCGTCGGTATAGAGGAAGATGGATGTCTGTGGGTCGAGAATCACCTGCTGGGAGGAGTATTTCCAGTCGGCCATGAATCCTACGGGGATGTTCGTGTCCACGGGAAGCGTCATCACCTTTTGACCGATGATCACCGGCGGGCAATGGCCTGCGTTACAATAGTGGAGCCTTCCGGTAGGTAGGTCAAGCGCACCCACGAAGAGGGTGACGAACATACATGATTCGTTCATCTCGGTCATGGCCTCATTCATTTTCCTGATGATGTTGCCGGGATTCGACTCATGGGCGGAAACGGTACGGAAGAGGCTTCGCGTGACAGCCATCACCAATGAGGCGGGCACTCCCTTTCCACTCACGTCGCCGATACAGAAGAACAGCTTCTCATCTCGGATGTAAAAGTCATAGAGGTCACCTCCCACTTCCTTTGCCGGAACCAGCGAGCCGAAGATGTCCATGTCATCACGGTCAGGGTAGGGCGGGAAGATCTTGGGTAGCATCCCCATTTGTATGCCGTTGGCTATGCGCAGTTCGCTACCTATGCGCTCTTTCTCGGCATTGATGGCCTGCAGACGGTTGAAACTGTGGATTGCCCGTACGATGATGTAGGCCATCAGTCCCAGTCCCGCAAGCATAAGCAAGAGCAGGTTGAATCCCACCTGCCGGAGCCCGTAGAAGATCTCTCTGTCGGAGCAGACCACGGCCATTGACCATCCCGTGTTTCCCTTGATAGGCGCATAGAAAACGTAGTTCTTCTGCCCCTTGTCATCGGTAACGGCTGTCTGTCCGCTTCTTCCTGCCATCATATCGCGGTTGATGGTGCGCATCGTAGTGTCTTTCATGCCGGCAGTCACTTCCTGGATGCTCTGGCGCATGATGAGGCTTTCCACAGGGCAGACCATCAGCTGGCCTGTGCGCGAAATCATCATGTTATAGGAAGAGGGGTAGATGTGTGAGGCGTTGATGAGCTCTTCGAGCCAGTCGAGCGAAACGTCTGCACCCATGATGGCCACAACTTTCCCCGTCTTGTCGCGCAACGGATAGGAATAGGTGGTTACCATCTCACGAGCCCCGTCAGTGTCGAGATAAGGTTCACTCCAATAGGGCTCTCCGCTCTTCATCGGTATAGTGAAGAAATCCTTCTTCGTATAGTCGTGGGATTCGCTCCCCAGCTGGCTCATTTCCGCGGGCTTGCCTTTCTCTGCCTTGACATACGGCTCAAACCAGTAACCTTTCTGCGGATAGTAGTTGGGGAGGAAGGTGACGCCGACACCTACAATCTGATCGTTCTGTTCAGCCAGGCGCCGAGCTACGCTGTACATCGAGTCGGGAAAGGCCAGCAGCTGCTCAGCCTCCCAAGTGTGGTTTTTCACGGCCACCTCCACGGCCGTCAGGATATTCTGAATCTCAAGGTTCTTCACCTTCAGTTCGCTCTTGGCCCTTTGCTCCACCTCTTCGCGGATGCCTTTCTTGGCATACCAGTATTGCACGGCAGCGGTCAGCTCTATCAGCGCAGCTGCTGTGATGAGGAGCGCAAGGCTCGATTTGGTCTGCAGGGATTTAATCCATCTCTTGTATTTTGAATATCCCATGTTGTTTTGTGGCTGTATTTAAAACGACAGATAATTAATTGGGCAAAAATACGAAACTTTCACGAAACGGCCAAACTTTTTCTCAAAAAGTTCTTTCTCAGGCAGGTGTGTTCTCAAGGCAGCCGATAAATGACTTCTATTCATCCAAGCAGAGGGAACCGTGCTTTACTACAGGGGAAAAGACTGACTTGGTTATTCTCATAAGTTGTGCGTATCATCTGCACAAGTTGTGCACATCATCTGCACAAAGTGTGCGCATCATCCGCACAAATTGCGCAAACACGTTCGCACTTTTCATGATATCAACCTCCGAAATGCATATTATCATCAAAAACGCATAGCGAAACCATCACGTTTTGATGGCTTTTTTCATGGAAAAACAGCAATTGCTGCCACTACTGCCACCTTACTGCCACCCCGCAAGCCCTTTAAATAAAGGGCAGGTGGCAGAGTGGCAGTAATTTTCAGGAAAAAACTTTTTTATTATAGATTGGTATTTTAGATGTCTTACTTTCGTTTGGCCAAACAAATTATAATGAGTTTTATTTGCTTTTATGCTCACTAATTCGTTTTTTTTAATAAATTACAACGCACTCTTCATAAAAAATAAACGAGTTTATTTTGTTCTGCTCTCGTTTTTTCGTAATTTTGCAACCAAAACATAGGATATTATTTTAAATCCGTAAGATTGAGTTAGAAAATGAAACTTTTAATGAAGATAGGAGCGATGGGCTGGATGCTGCTGTTCTCCTTGCCGTTATTGGCACAGGAAGAGGAGACGGGACTGCACATGACGCTCCGTGACAAGTTTGTGGAGGGCGGCAACGGCTTTATGTCGGTCATAGCTGCCGTACTGGTGATTGGTCTGGCTTTCTGTATCGAGCGCATCATTTACCTCTCGCTTTCGGAAATCAATGCCAAACGGCTGATGGCCGACATTGAGAAGAAGGTGGAAGAGGGCGACGTTGAAGGGGCCAAGGCACTCTGCCGTGAGACGCGCGGCCCCGTGGCCAGTATTTGCTATCAGGGACTGCTGCGCATGAAGGAATCGATGGATTCCATTGAACGCTCTATTCAGAGTTACGGTTCGGTGCAGTTGGCTAAACTGGAGAAAGGCTGTTCGTGGATTACGCTTTGCATCGCCATCGCGCCTTCATTGGGATTCCTCGGCACGGTGATCGGTATGGTGATGGCCTTTGACCAGATTGAGTTTGCCGGGGATATCTCACCGAAGATTGTAGCAGGCGGTATGAAGGTGGCGCTGATTACCACCATCTTCGGTATCATTGTGGCTCTGATCCTGCAGTTGTTCTATAACTATATCCTCTCCAAGATTGACCACCTGACGGCTCAGATGGAGGAATCGGCTATCTCGCTGATGGATGTGCTTGGGAAAGTGAAGAGTGAGAAGTGACCTGAAACTTGAAACTATTATATATGGCTGACTTGATGATCATATTGATGTACGTGGCTGTGGCTGGGGCTTTGGTAGCTACGGGCTTCAGTCTGTGGCGGGCCACTCATTCCCGCGAACAGTCTTGGCTCAGCAACCGTCTGGCTATCGGAGTGGTGGGATTGGTATGCCTGACATTGCTCCTGACTTGGCTCATCGGCGGTTCCGTGCCTGATATGTTTATCTGGACTATCATCATCCTGTTTATCGTTGCCGTATTGACTATATGTTTAAGCATCGCACACACAAAATACCTGCGCTGAATACGACATCCACGGCGGATATCTCGTTCATGCTGCTGATCTTCTTCCTGGTGACGACATCGATGGACCGGGACCAGGGACTGCAGAGGCAGCTGCCTCCTCTTGACAATGACAAGCAGGAGCAGTTGACGGATGTGAGCCGCGAGAACGTGATGAAACTGGAGATTGATGAGAAGGGACAACTGTTTGTTGACGACAGTCTGACGGCCATGGGGCAGTTGCGTCAGCGCGTCGTAGCCTTTGCTGGTCAGGAGCAGCAGCGCACGAAGCATATCTTGCAGGTGAAGACGGCCCCGAAGTCGGACTATGATACCTATTTCCATCTGCAAAACGAGATTGTGGCAGCTTACCGGCAGTTGCGTGAGAAACGTGCCCTACAAGTCTATCACAAGGCTTACAGCCGATGCAGCGATCAGCAGCGTGAGGCCCTTCAGCAATATTACCCCCAAAGGGTGGCTGAGGAGTATAGCGATAACCCTAACGTTGACGATAACGATAACGTTAACGTTAACTGAAACCTAAATCCTGAAACTTGAAACCTGAAACCAAGATAATATGAGTTTATTCAGAGACAGAGCGAAGAGAGAGATGCCAGGGCTGAACACAGCGGCTCTGCCTGATCTCATATTCACCGTGCTCTTCTTCTTTATGATTGTGACTCATATGCGGAGCGTTCCGATGAAGGTTAAATATCAGGTGCCGGCAGGAACGGAGATCACCAAATTGGTGAAGAAATCCACCGTCACCTTTATCTATATAGGCAAGGTGGACGGAAAAACGCGCATTCAGTTGAACGACAAACTGGCTACTATCGATGATGTGGAGGCTTACGTGAAGGCCGAGCGTCAGCGTATGCAGCCCGAGGATATGAGGAGGCAGACCGTTTCCATCAAGGCAGACCGCACGACTGACATGCAGGTGATTACCGATGTGAAACAGGCTTTACGCCGCGCTAATGCCTATACCATCAACTATAGTGCAACAGAAATGAAGCACGAAGAATGAAGAGTTTTTTAATAAAGAATCTTTGAAACCTGAAACTTCTAAACTTTAATGTAAGCAATATGGCTCATCACAACTTAGACAACTTAGACAAGAAAATCCTGCGGATGATTGCCGAGGATGCACGCGTGCCTTTCCTGGAAGTAGCCCGCGCCTGTAACGTGAGTGGCGCTGCCATTCACCAGCGTATTCAAAAACTAAACAACCTTGGTGTGCTGAAAGGCTCGCAGTTTGTTATCGATCCCGAGAAGATCGGCTATGAAACCTGTGCTTATGTGGGACTGAACCTGAAGCATCCGGAAAGTTTCGATAAGGTGGTCAAAGCCCTGAAGGATATCCCCGAGGTGGTGGAATGCCACTACACGACGGGCGACTATGATATGTTCATCAAGATCTATGCCCGCAACAATCACCATCTGCTGGACATCATCCATGACAAGTTGCAGCCTCTCGGACTGTCACGTTCGGAGACAATCATCTCCTTCGGTTCTGCCTTTGAGCGCCGTTTGCCAGTGGTAGATCTTCCGTTGGATGAATAGTATTTATTTCCTGACGTAATCCACGAAAGCATAGCGGAAGGCATGCTTTTCATCGGTGTCGTGTTCTTCCCTCTCTACCTCGATCCAATCGTCGTAGGGGGGGAAGAATGCATCTGCGTCTGCCGGAATGTCGTCAATCTCCGTCAAGCAGAGACGGTCTGCCAGGGACATGGCCTGCGTATAGACGGACGCTCCGCCGATAATGTAGATGTCCTCCTCGGGTGAACTGTGCTTGAGGGCTTCCTTCAGCGAGGGGAATACCTCGCAACCGGGGAACTCCTGCCGTGAGCGGCTCAGCACCACATTGCGGCGGTTGGGCAAGGCTCCCTTGGGCAGCGACTCGAAGGTCTTGCGACCCATGATGATGGTGTGGCCGGTTGTCAATGACTTGAAACGCTTCAGATCATTGGGCAGCCAATACAACAGTTTATTCTTGAATCCGATAGCCCTGTTTTTGGCTACGGCGGCTATAATGCTAATCATACACTCACTTCGGCTTTGATGTGCGGCCAAGGGTCATATCCCTCCAGCTTGAAATCCTCATACTTGAAATCAAAGAGATCCTTCACCTCGGGATTCAGTTTCATGACGGGTAACTGACGGGGTTCGCGGGTGAGTTGCAGGCGGGCTTGGTCGAGATGGTTCAGATAGAGGTGGGTGTCGCCTGTGGTATGGATGAATGTGCCCGGGCGCAGTCCGCATACCTGTGCCATCATCATGCAGAGCAAGGCATAGGAGGCAATGTTGAAGGGCACGCCGAGGAAGGTGTCGGCCGACCGCTGGTAGAGTTGGAGCGACAGCCGTCCGTCAGCCACATAGAACTGGAACATCGTATGGCAGGGAGGCAGCGCCATCTTGTTCACTTCGGCCACGTTCCAGGCGGATACAATCATGCGGCGGGAGTTTGGATTATTCTGAATCTGGTCAAGTACGTACTTGATCTGGTCAATGGTTCCACCCTCGTAGTCGGGCCATGAGCGCCACTGGTGACCATATACGGGGCCCAGGTCTCCGTTCTCGTCGGCCCATTCGTCCCAGATATGGACGTTGTTGTCAAGCAGGTACTTGATGTTCGTATCGCCCTTGAGGAACCACAGTAGTTCGTGGATGATTCCTTTCAGGTAGAGTTTCTTGGTGGTGAGCAAGGGGAATCCCTTCTCGAGGTCATATCGCGACTGCGTACCGAAGATGCTCATCGTGCCGGTACCGGTTCGGTCACTTTTTTCGACGCCTTCTTTGAGAATGCGGTCAAGGATATCTAAATATTGTTTCATATTCAGTGGGTATATGAGTGCTTTTAATTCTCCATTCTTTGGGGTAGAGGTTGTTGGCGCGATTGCCAAGGTTCTTGACCTGTCCCAAGGGCAGGCCTCGGAAGGTGACGGTGACGATTCCTTTTGGTGTATCGTCGGGCAGTACCAGGGCTTCGCGGCGAAGATACTGTAGAGCCTGCGGATAAGGTAGTTCCACACTTGGGAAAAACTCCTCTTTCTGCGGTTCGTAAATGAATCTTAACTTCTGCAGCCCTTTTTCAGGTTTATCGCCGTTAGTTTCTGAGGCATCGCCCTTTTTCCTGACCACAGCCATAAAGAGACCTTCACCTCGTGTCTTGCCGGGGATAAAGCGACAGACGGGCTCAGTAAAGCCTTCGAGCAAGGAACCGGTGATGTGCCATTCCTCCTGGGTGAAAACGGGCAGGACTTCGGTTCCAAACTCCTCCATCATCCAGCGCACATTCTCCTCGTTTTCCTGTGTATTAAAGGTACAGGTACTATAGATAAGTAGCCCGCCGGGTCGCAGGCATTGCCAGGCATCATCCAATATCTCGCGTTGCAGTCGCCAGCATTTCTCTACGTTGGCCATACTCCATTCACGGATGGCTCCCTCGTCCTTGCGGAACATACCCTCACCGGAGCAGGGCGCATCCACGAGAATCAGGTCAAACAGCAGCTTTGCCTTACGGAAGTCCCTTGGATAGAGATTGGTGACATAAGAATGTGGAGCGCCCCATTTCTGAATGTTCTCCGAAAGAATCTGTGCCCGTTTGCCATTCGGTTCATTGCTCACCAGAATGCTATCTTCAGGGAGTGCTGCCCTCAGTACGGTAGACTTGCCACCGGGGGCCGCGCATAGATCTAATGCCCTAGTGACCTTCTTTCCCATGTGCTGACGCAGCACCTCGTCCAAAAACATGGAGGATGCCTCCTGCACATAATAGGCGCCGGCGTGGAGTAGGGGATCGAAGGTAAATGAAGGGCGCTGCTTGAGGTAATAGCCGCCACGACACCATGGCACGGCTTCTCCTTCCACCACTCCCCATCCCTTGGTCTTCAGGGGGTTCAGGCGGATGCTCACAGGCGGATCTTCCTCCATAGCGTGGAGGAAATCTGCCCATAGCGAATCGCCGAAAATACGCTTGGTCTGTGAAATGAAATCGGGAGGCAATACCATCACGTTGCAAAATTAATATTTTTTTTTCACATTGCTGCAACTTTTTGTATCTTTGCATCGTCTAACAGACAAATTTAAACCTCAAAAGAGATATGAATATGAAGAAAAGTCTGATAGCAATGCTGATGCTGCTCACTCTGACAGCCGGCAACGAGGCGATAGCCCAGAAGCATCGCCACAATCCTAACGTCACGCTCAACGTTCAGGACCCCGCAACGGGAAATAAGGTAGTGAGCGTCAATGTAAACGCTGCCGACAATGATACGACTGGCATTGTGGCCTATAGCGACACCACCAGTACGGATACCGCTTCGGCTCAGTATAATCTGCCTGCGACCCCCGATTGGGACGAATTCGATGATGACGATATATTCAATGCGCTGAAGAATATAGGGAATCTAGGCGTGTGGGCTACTGTTTTCACTGTTCTGGCCATGTTTTTTGTGTTGCTGATCTGTCTGGCTCCGCTGATTGCCATCATTCTCATCGTATGGCTGATTGCAAGAAACCGTAACCAGCGCCTGAAATTGGCTGAGAAGGCCATGGAGAACGGACAGCTCATTCCGCAAGAGGCCCTGTCGGTTCCAACATCTACTGATGAAGATATTAAGAACAAGGGTTTGAGGAACATCTTCCTCGGTCTGGGCTTGGTGGCCTGCGGTTATTTCATCATTGGCGACTTGCTGCAAGGTATTGGCGTGATCTTGTTCTTCTACGGATTGGGCCAGGCTTTCATAGCCCGCTCTTCCAGCAAGAAGAAGGAGCAGGAAGAAGTGTTGAACAATGAAATCGATCATGTGGAAAATGGAAACAAATAACGAAATAATTAAGAAAGATATGAGTGATCAGAAAAGACTTTACCGCTCTAACGACAGAATCTTAGGCGGTGTGTGTGCAGGAATTGCAGAGTATTTGGACCTTGATCCTACGGTGATGCGTGTGGCATACGCAGTACTGACGCTGTTCACAGCCTTCTGTGGAATCATCCTCTATCCGGTGCTTTGGCTCATCATGCCTGCGAGACAGTAAAGATTAGTTTGAAGGTTATCTTGTAAAAACCAACGTGGCACAACTCAGCGATATCTCTCTCGTTGCACAGGTGGCGGTATTCCACAATAAGCGGGCTTTTGACCAGCTTGTCAGGAAATATCAGTCACCTGTCAGGCGTTTCTTCCTGGCACAGACATTGGGAGACGGGCCGCTGAGCGATGACCTGGCACAGGATACCTTCATCAAAGCCTATACGCATATCGCATCGTTCAAGGGAATGGCCGGATTCCAGACGTGGCTGATGCGCATTGCCTACAACGTGCTTTACGACTACCGCCGTTCACAGAAGCAGACCACGGATGTGGATCAGGTTGTGAGCACCTTCAGCGATACGCCTGCGGGACTGAAAATGGATCTTTACAAGGCTCTGTCACTGTTGAAACCTGATGAACGCACATGTATCACGCTGCAACTGATTGACGGGCAGCCTATAGACAAGATAGCGGAGATCACGCAGATGCCGGAAGGCACGGTGAAGTCTCACCTATCAAGAGGAAAGAAACAATTGGCAAACTATTTAAAGGAGAATGGTTATGGATGAGATTAAAGATGATATGTTGGAAGTGAACGGTGAGAACCTTTTGCCGGAGGAGGAGCAGTTGCTTGGGCAATTCTTCGCCGAACATCAACTGGATGTGGAAGACCGTGGCTTTACCAATCGGGTGATGCGCCGTCTGCCTGACCGTTCTGTCTGTCTGAACCGTATATGGACCGCCATCTGCTCGGTGGCTGTCGTGGTTCTTTTCTTCCTGACCAAAGGCTGGGTCTCGATATTAGGCACCATGCAGGGCTTCTTTACGGATATGGTGACCAGTGTCTCTCAGGCGGGTATCCTTTCGATATTGGGTACGATGGCCTTGCTGACAGTCTTTGCCGGTTATGGGTTGGTGATGTCAGAGCGGTAGGAATGGTGGCGGAATTGCCAGGTACTTTACAATTATGCGTTAGAAATCAATGTAGAAGTCTCCCTCCTGGGGGGCTTCTTCTTTTAGTTTAGGCTTTGGCGGGTTTTTCAGCTGTCCTTTTTCGTCAAACATGCCGTAGGTGGTACGTAGTACGGTGAATTCCGTGCGGCGGTTCAGTTGGTTGCAGATTTCCTGTTTCTCTTCATCGAGTGTCTTAATAAACTCCTCTGAAAGAACGTCATTTTCCTTCAGCCATGGGTATTTTTCCACCACTTTACGGCGGATGGTCTTCGGCTTTTCCTTGCCATAGCCAACGGGTGTCAGACGGTCTTTGGCTACACCGTGTTCTATCAGGTAGCGCACCACGCTTTCCGCACGTTTCTGCGAGAGTGTTTTATTGTAGGAAGCTGAACCGCGGTAATCTGCATGGGCTGAGAGTTCGATGGTGATATTGGAGTTCTCCTGCAACATGTTCACCAGTTCATCGAGTGCTGCCGAAGACTCGGGACGGAGTGTGGCCTTATCGAAATCATAGAAGATGTTGTCTATCAGTACAGGCACGCGGATGCTTGCCAATGGGAATTGCAGGACATGCTCTTCGGATTTCTCAGTTGGTTTGATGCTGATTTCCTCTTTGTGGTTCAGGAATCCTGGACAGGTAGCCAGCATCACGTAGTCTACACCAGGTTCCACCACTTGTTCGAATGAACCGTCCATCTTCACGGAGAGTTTCAGGTTGGTGCCATCATTGCCCACAAGATACACCTGTGCTGCGGGCAACTCATAGCCGTCCATCTCATAAACCCATCCCTTGATGGTCTGGATGATCTCGGGATTCTCAAAAGAGTAGATGTGGTCAAGTCCGCGGCCGTCGCCCCGGTTGCTGGAGAAGAAACCACGGTTATGTGGACCTTCGAACGTCATACCGAAATCGTCACCCTGGGAATTGAGCGGATAACCGGGATGCTCTAGGTGGTACTTACGGTCATTGCCCACCTTTGCTATATAAATATCGAGTCCGCCCATACCGGGATGGCCGTTGCTGGAGAAGTAGAGGTCACCGTTGGGACGGAAAGTAGGAAACATTTCATCACCTTCGGTATTGACAGGCTTGCCTATGTTTTCTACGCCTCCCAGACCTGCTGCCGTAAGGCGCACGCGCCAGATGTCGAGACCTCCTTCACCACCAGGCATATCACTCACGAAATAGAGCCATTCCCCATCTGGAGAGACAGCGGGGTGGGCATACGATGAAAGCGTGTCGCGGGTTAGTTCTACCTTGGTGCCTTTTCCCCAGGCTGCATCAGAGCGATTGCTGGTCATAATGGTAGCATAACGGGGATAGGAAGGGTCGCTGACACATTGGGTGAAATACATCACTCGCTGATCTGGCGAGAAGCAGCAGGCACCCTCATCGAATGGGGTGTTGAGGCCGCTTTCAATAGTCTGCGGTTTTCCCCATTTCCCCTTGTCGTCTTTCTGGGAATAGAAGATGTCACCTGCCTTGGTGCCCGTAATGCCGCTGATTTCATCGCCTTGAGCCTCATTTCGGGTACTGGAAAAGAACAATTGGTCGTGCTCGTCTCCGCAGAGCATTGGAGAGTAGTCGGCACGGCGTGAATTGAAGATGTCCATCTTCTTCACAGTGTAACGCGAACCAAGTTGCTTGATTTTCGGAGCTGTCTGAGCCGATTTCAGGCCGTCTTTAGCCAGTTGGTTGCCAGGCATGGAGTCGAGTATCATCTGGAACTCTTCGGCAGCCTCTTTATAACTGCCGTTCTTCAACAACAGCCGTGCAAAACTAAGGTGCGTGGGAAGCGAGTCTTGCTTGTAGCGAATCTGGTTACGGTAGGCGGCAATAGCTTTCTGTGTGGCTCCCATCTTATCGTAAGCCAATGCCAGACGGGCTGCCCTTTTGCCGCGAAGGTCACGCTCCTTGGGTGAAGTGGTGGAATAGGCCCGTTTGAAATAGTTGGATGCGTCGTAATATTCACCGATAGCCATGGCCTTTTCTCCCTTCTTCATGTAGTGATCGGCTCCGCACGCCGTGAGGAGCAGGGCCGTCAGCAGGAGGAAGGCGCATGTATGTAGTCGGGTGAATATTCTTTTCTTCATTATTAGTAAGAACGCAAAGCTATGCCGTTTATTGCTTCTTACCCTTTTTCTTTTCCTCAGGCATCAGGGTGATGCGGCGGTTCTCGTTGTCAGCCAAGACCTGTCTGACAATCTCTGTAATCTGCTGCTTAAGTTCGTTGATGAATTGTGCAGGGTCGTAGGTCTTGTGCTCGATATCGCGGAGTTTCTTCTCCCAGATACCCGTGAGTTCGCAACTCTTGAGCAGTTCTTCCTTGATGAGGTCGATGAGTTCGATGCCTGTGGGCGTAGCCACTAGACGCTTACGTTCGCGCCGGATGTAGTGGCGTTTGAAGAGTGTCTCAATAATGCCTGCACGTGATGAAGGTCTGCCAATGCCGTTTTCCTTCAGAGCAGCGCGCAGTTCCTCGTCTTCCACAAACTTGCCGGCTGTCTCCATAGCACGCAGCAAGGTGGCTTCCGTGTAATAGGGTGGAGGTGTGGTCATCTTCTCTGTCAGAGTAGGTGTATGGGGGCCGCTTTCGCCTTTCACGAAAGTGGGCAGCGTCCGTTCCTCGTCCTTCTTCTCTTTGTCATCTTCATCGGAGGGTTGTTGCTGTGATGAGGAAACATACTGGACTACACGCCATCCTGGATCAAGGATTTCCTTGCCGGTCACCTTGAACTCCACTTCGCCTGCCTTGCCCAAAACGGTGGTTGTGGAAAATTTGCATTCGGGATAGAAAGCTCCGATGAAGCGGCGGGCTATCAGGTCAAAGACGTGCTGTTCTGCATCGCTCAATCCTTGTGCGGGAACGCCGGTGGGGATGATGGCGTGGTGATCTGTCACCTTTGAGGTGTCGAACACTTTCTTGTCTTTTTTCAGCGGCTTTCCACCAAGCGGACGGATGAGATCGGCATAAGGCGCCTGACCACCGAACTTGGTCTGGAAAAGGCCATTCATGATACCCGGACACTTGGGATAGATATCGTCTGACAGGTATTGCGTATCCACACGGGGATAGGTGGTGAACTTCTTCTCGTAAAGACTCTGGATGAGGTTGAGCGTCATCTCGGCAGAATAGCCGAATTTCTTGTTGCAATCCACTTGGAGCGAAGTGAGGTCATAAAGTTGCGGTGGCAGTTCCTTGCCTGCCTTCTTTTGCACGCTGGTGACCTCGAAGGGTTTGCCTTCAATGAGCGAGAAGGCTGCTTCGCCTTCTTCTTTGTTCTTGAATTTGCCTTGAGTGGCGGTGAAGGTGGTGTCGCGGTAGATGGTGGAAAGCACCCAATAGGGTTCGGGCTTGAAATTGTCTATCTCCTTCTGGCGGTTAACAATGAGTGCCAAAGTTGGTGTCTGTACACGTCCGATGGAGAGTACCTGGCGGTTTTGGCCGTACTTCAAAGTATAGAGACGCGTAGCGTTCATGCCGAGAATCCAGTCGCCGATGGCACGTGAAAGTCCAGCCAGATAGAGTGGCTGGTATTCGGTTTGGTCCTTAAGTTGCTGGAATCCTTCGCGAATGGCTTCATCGGTCATTGATGAAATCCACAAGCGCTTCACGGGACATTTAGCCTGTGCCTTCTGCATCACCCATCGTTGGATGAGTTCACCCTCTTGCCCGGCGTCGCCGCAATTGACGATGCCGTCGGCAGCCTGCATCAGCTTTTCAATGATAGCGAATTGCTTCTTGATGCCCTCGTCTTCGATGAGCTTGATGCCGAAGCGCTGGGGAATCATTGGCAGTGCCGAGAGACTCCACGACTTCCACATCGGAGTGTAGTCGTGAGGTTCCTTCAAGGTGCACAAATGACCGAAAGTCCACGTCACCTGATAGCCGTTTCCCTCCATATAGCCTTGTCGGGAAGCGTTAGCTCCGATGATGCGGGCAATGTCGCGTGCCACGCTAGGTTTTTCTGCAATACAAACTATCATTTTCGCTTTTGATGAATGATTTGGCTTGCAAAGGTAAAAAAAATAATCGACACTGAAAAAAAACAGGGAAAAATTAAGAAGGTGAAGAAATTTTTAGTATATTTGCAGTCAAAAGGAAAATATAATTGGCTACAAATCTATTAAACAAAAACATTATGAAAATCGGACTATTCATTCCCTGCTATGTGGACGCACTCTATCCTGAGGTAGGTGTGGCCACATATAAACTATTGAAGCATCTGGGGCTCGACGTGGATTATCCCGAAGGACAGACATGCTGTGGACAGCCGATGGCGAATGGCGGATTCGAGAAGATAGCTGTACCATTGGTTGAGAAGTTCGAAGACAAGTTTAAGGGCTTCGACTATGTGGTGGCTCCTTCGGTGAGTTGCGTGGCTTTCATACGTGTGAACTATGAGCGTCTGCTGGCTGGTCACGAGTGTATAACCGCCAAGAAGGCAATGGATGTCGTGGAATTCCTCCATGATGTGGTGAAAGTTGACCATCCGCTCGGTACGTTTCCTCATAAGGTGAGTCTCCATAATTCCTGTCACGGCGTTCGTGAACTGGGTCTTTCTTCTCCCTCCGAGGAGCATGTGGAGAAGTTTAATAAGATTAAGGATCTGCTCTCATTGGTGGATGGATGCGAGGTGGTGGAGCCAGAACGTCCTGATGAGTGTTGCGGTTTTGGTGGTATGTTCTCGGTGGAAGAGACGGCAGTATCGGCTCAGATGGGCAAGGACAAGTTGGAGCGTCATATTCAGACAGGTGCTGAATACGTGACGGGGCCCGACTGTTCGTGCCTGATGCATATGGCAGGCGTTGCCAAGAAACAAGGCCTGAATATGAAGTTTAAGCATGTGGTTGAAATTTTAGCAGCAGGATTATGAGTACAGGACATAGTAAAGCAGCAAAAGAGTTCTTGAAGAACCAAACATACGCGAAGTGGCACGATGCTACGTTCTGGAGTGTACGCGGCAAGCGCGACAATATGGCCTATGGCTTGGCAGAATGGGAACAGTTGCGCGAGAAGGCTTCGCAAATCAAGCGCCATACGGTGACGCATCTTGATGAATATCTGGACCAGTTTTCCACAAATGCCGAGAAAAACGGCTGCATCGTTCATTGGGCAAAAGACGCCCAGGAGTTTAACGAGATTGTGTTGGGCATCCTGAGGAAAGCCAACGTGAAGAAAATCGTCAAGTCTAAATCGATGCTCACCGAGGAATGTGAGATGAATCCCTTCCTGGAACAGCACGGCATTGAAGTGGTAGAGACCGATTTGGGTGAACGCATCATCCAGTTAAAGGGTCAGAAACCGAGTCATATCGTAATGCCTGCCATCCATCTGAACCACGATGATGTGGGTGAACTCTTTGAAGAGAAATTAGGCTCCGAGAAGGGTAATCATGATCCCACGTACCTTACTTATTGTGCGCGCCTGTCGTTGCGCAATGAATTCCTTACGGCTGATGCCGGTATGACGGGAGCCAATTTCGGAATTGCCGAGACGGGCGACATCGTCGTTTGCACTAATGAGGGTAATGCTGACATGAGCACCTCGTGCCCCAAGCTACACATTGCTGCCATGGGATTGGAAAAGGTGATACCAAACTACGACTGTTTGGCTGTATTCC
Source organism: uncultured Prevotellaceae bacterium (assembly GCA_900316985.1). GTDB lineage: Bacteria > Bacteroidota > Bacteroidia > Bacteroidales > Bacteroidaceae > Prevotella. Next base: position 85,464 of record ONFE01000001.1, on the reverse strand, counting down.
AGCGTATGCTCTGCAGGGCAGGAACCGGACAGCCTACCACTACTTATACGTCGCATTTCCGCAAGGCTCGTCCCACGGCGGCCCCGATGCATATTGTACTTGTGGATAACGGCCGTTCGGAATGGATCGCCAACGAGCAGCACTGGGAGGCGTTGAAGTGCATACGTTGTGGTTCTTGTATGAACACCTGTCCGGTGTATCGTCGTTCGGGCGGTTATTCCTACAGTTATTTCATCCCTGGCCCTATCGGAATCAACCTCGGTATGCTTCGCGACAAGTATCAGCACAGCGGTAATGTATCTGCCTGCACACTCTGCTTGAGTTGTCAGACGGTATGTCCGGTGAAAGTGAACCTTGGCGATCAAATTTATCAGTGGCGTCAGCAACTAGACGAATTCGGAACGGCTAATCCTGAGAAGAGGTTGATGAGCCGTGGTATGAGTATGATATTCGGCAGCTCTGGCTTCTACAATACTGCGCTGAAGTTTGCCCCGTTGGCCAATATCGTACCCGATCCTCTCATTAATTGTGGATTGAATCCATGGGCTGATGGCCATAAGATGATGACCTTCCCGAAGCAGAGCTTCCATACGCTTTGGAAGAAGGGAAAAGTGAAAGGAAGTGAAAAGTGAAAAATGATAAGTGATAAGTTATGAGTAACAAAGAAGATATATTGAAGCGGTATCGCGAGAATGTGAAGGTAAAATATGATATGCCTTCTCTCGATGATATCAAGGCCATCACCTATCCTAATCCGTTGATTCAGTTTATTTCCATGACTGAGAATGTGGGCGGAAAGGTGTTGGAAGTGAAGCCGGGTGAAGATGTCAATCAATTGATTAAGAATATTTATCCCGAAGCCAAGGAATTTGCGAGCAATCTCCCTGAGGTGACGATTGCCACGAGGAATCCTGATACCGTTGGGCGTGCGCGTGACTTGAACGGAACAGATGTGGGTGTTATCCGTGGAATGTTCGGCGTAGCTGAGAACGCATGTATCTGGGTTCCGCAGCAGATGAAGGAGAAGGCCGTGTGCTTTATTTCCGAGAATCTCGTTATCCTTTTGCCGAAGAGTCAGATTGTGAACAATATGCACGAGGCCTACAAGCGTATAGAATTTGACAAAGAGTACGATGGCTACGGCACATTCATCAGCGGCCCGTCGAAGACTGCCGATATTGCACAGGTCTTGGTGATGGGAGCTCAGGCGGCGCGGAGCGTCACGGTGTTCCTGATGCCGGAGTAAGGAATAGAGGCTGACTTGAGGGTCGGCCTTTTTTTTTCTTATATTCAGAGACAATACTTGGGGTGAAGGATGAAGGTAGTGAAGGTAGTTTTTATAACATATATATATATTCGTGCGTAAACTCTAAAAGTATTATATATAATGTTGCAGAAACTACCTTCACTACCTTCATCCTTCACCTTTTCCACGGTCTGCTCGTCCAATGGGTGGAAGCCTTGCTTCCAAAGTCTGGAAAGGTTGCTTCCATTGGGTGGAAAGGTTGCTTCTACTTGGTGGAAACAGGCCGCTATAACACAAATGGACACTCTCTTACAAGGCCCATTCGTAAGTGTCATAGCAAACTCCGCGTCCGCCGAACCCTTCTTTCTGAAAAATGAGCTTTCGGTTCAATTCGCAACTTTCCGTTGAGGTGGATTTCCCGAAATCGAAATAGTCCACATTCCAATCCTTCTTTAGTATTTCTTTAAACAAAAGATCGAGTGCACCCTTTTGTTTCCCTTCTTCATCGGCGGAGATATACTGAGTGTGAACTACGGTAGGTGTGATGAAAAGAATTGTCCCACCTAATGGCTTGTCATCAAGTGTAGCCAGGAAAAGACGTATCTGTTGCGGAAAACGTGACTTTAAGAGCTTTAATTCCGCAGCCGTATGAACAGGGTTGATTCCGTATTTATGGTGAAGATTTGCTTGAAGAATGTTCCAGAAAGCATCGATGTCATCACTCTCGGAGATTTGAATGCCGGCTTGCGAAGCTTTTCGCATACCTGATTTTCTAGATTCCGTAAAAGGGAACTGTTTGTTGAGCAGGATGGTCGAAGAGATATCTCGCATGATAAGCCTTGCCTGGCAGATGGAGGTAAGTGCATAGAGGTCTTCTTCCGAAGGCCATTTATGATAGATGCTTGGGATGGCCTTATAAATGATTTTATGGAAGCCAGCCCTTTTGTAATAGGCATTCAACTCTTGAAAAATCTGGAGCACTTCATCTGTCGTGGTCTTAACCGTTGTGATGAGTCCTCCGTAAGTAAGTCCCTGATGACTGTATAGGATATGATCCTTTTCGTTAGCAGCCAGCAAAGCATATAGCTTGCCCTTCTTGTAAAACAACAGCGAATGATCCTCAAAGCGGTCATTATGGTAATCCATATAGTTACGGTCGAAAAGGAATGTGCCATTCTTCGACTGTGCCACGAACTGATTCCATTCGTCTTTATGTGATGAAGCGTATCTGACTATTTCGAACATCCTATGTATTTCAAGAACTCGTCGTAATCATAGATATAGTCATCTTCTTCAAAAGGTTCTGAGGCGAGCACCAGACAGACGGCACCAGAGGAGAAATCATCGAGTGTGCGCCAGGTCTCAGTTTCGATGAGCAGCCCTTCCCAAGGATGGTTGAGCAAGTATTTCTGTTGTTCGTGACCATTGTCGAGGGTGACAGTAAACGAACCGCTCATCGCTATGACTAATTGGCGTAGGCGCTTGTGGGCGTGGCCTCCGCGGCTTTCACCTCCGGGCACATCGTAAACCCAGTAGGCACGCCTGATGTCGAAGGGCACATTCTTGAAGGCCTCAGCTACGGTCAGGTTGCCTCGGGGATCAGTAATCTTGGGTAGTTCAATGATTCTTCCCAGCTCTTTCATAGCTTATTTCTTCATATAGGGATCGGTACCGAGCACGGTCTTGGCCAGACGCTTGGCTTTGTCGCGAAGGGCCTCAACGTCGGCTTCAGGATCTCCGTAGCAGAGCACTACGCCCATACGGCGACCGAAGTGGGCATCAGGCTTACCGAAGATACGGATACGGGTGCGATCTTCTTTGAGCGCCTCCTCCAGATTGTAGGGAAGCAAAGTTCGGTCAACTGGAGTCGTCACCTCTTTGGGGGAGAGAATGACGGCTGATGCTCCGGCGTGCTCTAGATGAATGCCGGCAATGGGCAATCCGAGTACGGCTCGCAGATGCAGTTCAAACTCTGAGAGATTGGTCGTATGGCCTAGCGTTACCATACCTGTGTCATGCGGACGTGGCGAAAGTTCGGAGAAAATGACCTCCCCCAGTTTGGTCAGGAAGAACTCTACGCCCCAGATACCAGCACCAGTCAATGCTTTCGTTACCTGATCAGCCATCTGCTGAGCTTGTTTCAGGGCTTCTTCGGAAATTTTATAGGGCTGCCAACTCTCGCGGTAGTCGCCACCTTTCTGCACATGGCCGATGGGTGGGCAGAAGAGCGTAGGACCGTTTTTCTGGGTGACGGTAAGCAACGTGAATTCGGAATCGAAGTCGATAAATTCCTCGATGATGACTTCCTTCACGTCTCCGCGGCTGCCTTCCATAGCTTCACGGAAAGCCTGTTCCAGTTCTTCGTCGTTATGCACGTAACTCTGTCCATGGCCACTTGACGACATCAAGGGCTTTACCACACAGGGGAATCCGATTTTGTCGGCAGCCTCTTTGAATTCATCAAAGGTTTTGGCATAGAAGTACTTTGCGGTGCGCAAACCCAAATCGCGGCTTGCCAAATCGCGGATGGCGCGGCGGTTCATGGTGAAATTGACGGCACGTGCCGAGGGAACCACCTGTATGCCTTGCTCCTCGAATTGGAACAGGCGTTCCGTGCGAATGGCTTCAATTTCAGGTACGATGATGTCTGGCTGATGCTTCTTCACAACTGCTTCAAGGGCATCACCGTCGAGCATATTGAATACCTCCCGCTCATCAGCTACCTGCATGGCCGGGGCATTGTCGTAGCGGTCACAGGCAATTACATACTGGCCGGCACGCATGGCGGCAATCACAAACTCTTTGCCCAGTTCTCCTGAACCTAATAACAATATCTTTTTCATCGGTTCTTATACATTGAGTCGTAATACTTTTCGTAATCTCCTGAGGTGATGTTGTCAAGCCATTCCTGGTGATCGAGATACCAACGGACGGTCTTTTCAATACCCTCTTCGAATTGTAATGAAGGCTCCCATCCGAGTTCATCCTTCAGCTTGCGGGAGTCAATAGCATAGCGGGCATCGTGTCCCAAACGGTCAGTGACATAGGTGATGAGATCCATGTCTTCGCCTTCCTGACGACCGAGCAGACGATCAACGGTCTTGATGACTACCTTGATGATGTCGATGTTCTTCCATTCGTTAAAGCCGCCGATATTATAGGTCTCGGCAATGATTCCCTTATGGAAGATGAGGTCGATGGCACGGGCGTGGTCTTCCACAAACAGCCAGTCACGTACATTCTCACCTTTGCCATAGACGGGCAGAGGTTTACGGTGGCGGATGTTATTGATGAACAGCGGAATCAGTTTCTCGGGGAATTGATAGGGACCGTAGTTGTTCGAGCAGTTGGTGACGATGGTAGGCATTCCGTAAGTGTCGTGATAGGCACGCACGAAGTGGTCACTTGAAGCCTTGGAGGCAGAGTAGGGGGAGTGGGGCGTGTATTTCGTCGTCTCTACGAAGAAGTCCTTACCATAGGCATGGTGATGCTCAGATGAGGCTGTCGTGGTGAAGGGTGACTCGATGCCTTCGGGGTTGGTCAGTTTCAGGGCGCCATAAACTTCGTCGGTAGAGATATGGTAGAAGCGCTTGCCTTCATAACGCTCAGGAAGCGACTCCCAGTAGAGTTTGGCGGCCTGTAGTAAGGATAAGGTACCCATCACATTGGTCTTGGCAAAGGTGAAGGGGTCCTTGATGGAGCGGTCCACATGACTTTCGGCAGCCAGATGAATGATGCCGTCCACCTTCTTGTCCTGCATCAGCTGGTAGAAGGCGTCGAAGTCGCAGATGTCCATCTTGACGAACTCATAGTTGGGTTTGTCTTCGATGTCCTTGAGGTTAGCCAGGTTTCCGGCATACGTCAGTTTGTCGAGATTGATGATGTGATAGTCGGGATACTTGTTCACGAAGAGGCGAACCACGTGACTTCCAATGAATCCGGCACCGCCGGTAATGACAATTGTTCTCATATATATAATTGTTTTATTAATCTCTGTTTTTGAAAAGTTTGATGGCAAAATGAATGATTACGATTACGCACGCTGCAATAAACAAGAGTAAATGTGAAGGCAGGTCATTGGTGATATATTGGTTGATGCCTTGAAAGATTCCCTTGGCCATAGATCGTACGAACGTAAAGAAGGTCTCCATTTTTTTCTATCTCTTTTCTAATGTAATAACTTCGCAATCGGTGAATTTATTGCCTTCGACGGCCAATCTTATCAGAGTACGCTCCTTATGCCATCCGTAGAGCCCTGCGGCACCTGGATTGATGTGGAGCAGATTCAGTGTCTTGTCGAACTTCACCTTCAGGATATGTGAATGCCCGCTGATGAAGAGTTGAGGAGGATTGCGGAATATCTGGGCACGTATGCTGGGGTCGTAATTGCCGGGATATCCGCCTATGTGCTTCATCAGTACATCCACGTCCTCGCATTTCCATCTGAGCGTCTCGGGGAAGATACGGCGCATGTCACCACCGTCGATATTTCCATATACGGCTTTCAACGGACGGAACTCCGCCAGTTTCTGGGCCACCTCGAGAGAACCGATGTCCCCTGCGTGCCATATTTCGTCGCAAGGCTCGAAGTAATGCAGATACTTCTCATCCCAGTAGGCGTGGGTGTCGCTGATGATGCCTATCCTTTTCATCTTTTGCGGATAAAGTCGGCAATAAATTTCGCTGTTTCATCAAGTCCGAAAATGGAGGTGTTGATGCAGAGGTCATAACTTTCGGCGGCACCCCATTTCTTGCCCGTGTAATAGTTGTAGTAGGAGGCACGCGTGCTGTCTTTCTTGCTGATGGTCTTCCGCGCACTTTCCTCATCCATGTTATAGCGTTCCATCGTACGGCTGATTCGGTCTTCCATGTCGGCAGCGAGGAATATGCTCACCGTATTAGGCTCATCACGCAGCACATAGTCGGCACAACGTCCTATGAACAGGCAACTTCCTTGGCTGGCCGCTTTCCGGATGGCATCGCACTGGAACTTGAAAAGACTCTCCTCAGAGAACTTGTTGTTATAGAAATTGTCGTCGGAAAGCATCGGAGCGTGGAGGTGGAAGAGCGTATGTATAAAACTCTTCTTCTCGTCGCTCTTTTTGAAGACATCAGGCGAGAAGCCGCTTTCCTTGGCAGCAAGGTCAAGGATCTCCTTGTCGAAATAGCGGCAGCCGAATTCCTCACAGAGTATCTTTGAGATATAGCGCCCTCCGGAGGAGAATTGCCGTCCGATGTTGATGATGATTTTTTCCATTATGATGATTTTCAGGTAAGGTTGTGCTTGAATTTATTGATGAAGGCGAAGAGGATGGGCCAGGTCATCAGTGCTGAGCCGAGGTCGCTGGCTGCCATGGAGTACCACACACCGTCGAGCCCTATGAATAGCGGCAGGATATAGGCCATGGGAATCAGCAGGAGCAGTTGGCGCGTCAGCGAGAGGAAGATGCTGATCTTCACCTTTCCGATACATTGGAAGAAATTGGTGATGACGGCTTGTCCTGCCACCACGAAGAACACCAGCATATTGAGTTTGATACCGCGTGCAGCCATGTCTATGAGCGTCTTGTCGGTTGTGAAGATACGTGCTATCTGCCTTGGGAAAGCCATGGAAAGCCCCCATCCGACAAGCAGGATGCAGGTGGCGGCGGCAATAGCCAGCCATAGCACGCGCATCATGCGGTCGTATTTCATGGCACCGTAGTTGTAGCCGGCAATGGGTTGCATGCCTTGGTTCACACCGATGACAAACATGAAGAACACCATGGCTATGCTGTTGGCGATGGAGTAGGCACCCACGGCCATGTCGCCGCCATAGCGAACGAACTGATTGTTCATGAAAATCACCACGATACATGCCGTGGCATTCATTAGGAAAGGTGAAATGCCGATGGATATGATGTTCCTCACCAAGTCGGCTTTCAGCTTGTAGATGCCGCGTTTTAGATGGAGCAGTTCCTTCTTGTTGGAGAATATCCACAGTTGCCAGCAGAGGGCCATCGACTGAGATACGATGGTGGCTAGGGCAGCACCTCGGATTCCCCATCTGAACCACCACACGAAGGCAATGACCAGTGCAATGTTCATACCCACCGTAAAAAGCACGGCGTACATGGCATGGCGTGGTTTTCCCGCAGCCCTCAACACGGCATTCATACCGAAATACATGTGGGTGATCATATTTCCTGCTAGAATCACCTCCATGAACTCGCGGGCATAGGGCAGTGTCACGTCACTGGCACCGAAGAAGCGCAGGATGGGGTTTAGGAAAATAAAGCATACCACCATGAAGAGCAGTCCCACGATGAGGTTCAGTGTCACGGTGTTGCCCAGCAGATGTTCTGCCATCTTATAGTCTTTCTGTCCCAATTTGACGGAAATGCAGGTAGAGGCTCCCACACCCACGGCAGCTCCGAATGCTCCGCTCAGGTTCATCAGCGGGAAAGTGATTCCCAATCCCGCAATGGCTTCTGGTCCCACCACCTGTCCGATAAAAGCGCGGTCGATGATGTTGTAGAGGCTGGAGGCAGTCATTGCCACTATGGCCGGCAGCGCATATTGCATCAGCAACCGTCCCACGGGTTTGGTGCCCAGTTCCAGTGTGGCTTGTTTATTATCCATTCGGTCTGATTATCTTTCAGGGTGCAAAGTTACGAAAAAACAAGAGCAGGACAAAATAAATATATTTATTTTTTATGACGAGTGCCAGTAACTCTAATCCAAAGTTACTATTTTTTTTGCAAAGTACGTTCTTTATTCTTATTTTCTTTGTACCTTTGCGACTGAATATCAATAATCATGAAAAAATGACCGTAAACGGAAAGACATATCATTCCCTCGGATTTTTGTTGCTGTTGTGCCTCCTGCTCGGTGCTTTGCCCCATGAGGTTACGGCACGCCACTATATGATGCGGCTTACGTTGAAAGACAAGCAAGGCACTCTCTATTCACTTCAGAATCCCGAAGCCTTTCTCTCCCAGCGGGCCATTGAGCGCCGTGCACGTCAGCATCTTGCTCTTGATTCCACGGATTTGCCCGTCTCTCAACTTTATTTGGATCGTCTTGCAGCGCATGGTGCCAAGATTGTCTCCAAGAGTAAATGGAATAATTCCGTGCTTGTCTATGGTGACAGCCTTTCCTTTCTGGAATCGCTAGGAGAACTACCTTATGTCCATAAGACCGAACTTGTTTACATTGCGGATTCCCTGAGGACCTTCGAATGTCCGCGACGCACAAAGGAGTTTGACGAACTGAAGGGCGATGATGATGCCACCCGTCAGCAGTTGGAGCAGATTCATCTTGATGCCTTGCATAAGGCCGGGTTCCGCGGAAAGGGAATGGTTGTGGCTGTGCTCGACGGAGGGTTTCAGTATGCCGACCATATTCCAGCCTTGAAGCGCATCAACAAGGTGGGTGAGCGAGATTTCGTTTTCCCTCCCTCCCATAACATCTATCGTGAACACAGCCATGGAATGAAGGTGCTATCCGTGATGGCCGTTCATGAAAAAGGACTCTTTGAAGGTGCGGCCCCTGAAGCCGACTATTGGCTCTTGCGTTGCGAGCAGACGGAGTCGGAAAACCGTTCGGAAGAGGATTTTTGGGCGGCGGCTGCAGAGTTTGCCGATAGTGTTGGGGTGGATGTCATCAATTCCTCGTTGGGCTATTCGGAGTACGATGAAGAGGAACAGAACTATGAGTACCGCCATCTCGACGGCCATACGATGATGATTTCGCGGATGGCGTCCATGCTGGCTCAGAAAGGCATCGTGCTCGTATGCAGCGCAGGCAATTCTGGAAATGAGCAATGGAAGAAAATCACTATTCCCGCCGATGCCGACGATGTGCTGACCGTAGGGGCAGTAACCAGCGACGGTGAAAATACGGCCTTCAGTAGCGTGGGGCCTACCGCTGACGGACGTGTGAAACCCGACGTGATGGCCATGGGTGGCTATTGCAGCGTGATTAACGCCGAAGGTGAGATAGCCCAGCAGAACGGCACTTCCTTCGCCTCTCCCTTGGTGGCGGGAGCCGTGGCTTGTCTGTGGCAGGCCTTGCCTGATAAGACTGCCTGTGAACTCATAGAACTCATCCGCCGCAGCGGTGACCGTTACCAGTGGCCCGACAACATCTACGGCTACGGCATTCCCGATTTCGGAAGGATTCTTGACAATGAAAGGAAAAAGCCATGAAGAACTCCCTGACGCTCTATGAACTGAATGCGCTGGTGCGTGATATGCTCGCCCTTGAGATGCCTGATGAGTATTGGGTGGAGGCAGAGCTGTCGGAAGCCCGCGAGGTGCGCGGCCATTGCTATTTGGAACTCATTCAGAAGGATGAGCACTCCAATACGCCTGTGGCCAAGGCTTCTGCGAAATGTTGGGCTTCCACGTGGCAGTTGGTGAAGCCCCATTTCATGCGCGTTACCGGTCAGGAGATTCATGCGGGTATGAAGGTATTGCTGAAGGTATATGCCCAGTTTCATGAGAGTTATGGCTTCTCGTGGATAGTCACCGATATCGATCCCACCTATACGATGGGCGACATGGCACGTAAGCGCATGGAGATTATCCGCCAACTGAAGGAGGAGGGCGTCTTTGAACTCCAGAAGGAACTCCAGTTGCCGATGTTCTGTCAGCATATTGCCGTCATATCCAGCGCTAATGCTGCCGGCTATGGTGACTTCGTGAATCAGTTGGAAAACAATGAATACGGCTTCCGCTTCCATACACAGCTCTTTCCCGCCGTCATGCAGGGCGAGGGGGTGGAGCAGAGCGTCATTGAGGCCCTTAACAAGATTTTCGATAGTATAGAGTGTAAAACTGAGAGTTTAGAGTTTGCTACCGCCAATGATGATTCTTCACTCTTCACTCTTCACTCTTCACTTAACAAATTCGACTGTGTGGTCATCATCCGCGGTGGAGGTGCCACCAGCGACCTTTCCGGTTTCGATACCCTTGCCCTGGCTGAGCACGTGGCTAATTTCCCTCTGCCAATCATCACCGGCATCGGCCATGAGCGCGATGAGAGTGTGCTCGACATGGTGAGCCATACGCGGGTGAAAACCCCGACGGCAGCTGCTGCCTTCCTTATCGGACATTTGAAGGCCGTTCTCGATGCTATTGAGGATGCTGAGCAGCGTATCTCCTCGATAGTCAGGCAGCAAATGGACATGGAGAAAATCCGTATTCTACACCTTTCCCAGCAGATACCAACGCTCTTCTCGCTCGTCAGGAGCCGTCAGGAAGCCAGTATCGACAGACTGCAGGGCAATCTACGGCTATCCGTCACGCGCAGACTTCAGGAGGAACGCCACCGTTTGGATATCCACTCTCACAACCTGATGCCCGTCATTGAGCGTAGGCTGCTCCGTGAGCGTCATCAGCTGGACATGCTGAATGAGAAACTCGAAGCCCTCAACCCTGAACTTCTGCTCCGTCGCGGCTACAGTATCACCCTCAGTGGCGGCAAGGTCGTAAAGGACGCCTCAATCCTAAGATCCGGCGACGAACTGGAGACGCGCCTTTCAAAAGGCACCGTCCGTTCTGTTGTTAAATAGTAATCCTTAAAGTTCTTAAGGTCCCTAAGGTCCTTAATTAAAAACAAGAAATATGAAATACGAAGAAGCCATGCGCCAACTCCAGGAGATTGTGCGCAAAATGGAGAATGATGAACTCGACATCGACCAGATGACCGAGCAGTTGAAACGTGCGCAGGAACTGATTAAGCTCTGCCGTGACAAACTGATGAAGACCGACGAGGAAATCCGCAATTTGTTGAAAAATGATAGCGAAAACTAAATTTCTGCGTGAAATTGTTGCAGATGTTCGCTGTTTTTTTTACTTTTGCAATCCAAATGAACATTAAGTACAACTTATCATAAAGCGAAATGAAGAATATCGATTGGGCAAGTCTGTCTTTCGGTTATCGTCAGACGGATTACAATGTGCGATGCTATTATCGCGATGGAAAATGGGGCGAGATAGAAGTCTGCTCCGATGAGTATCTGAAACTTCACATGGCAGCTACCTGCCTGCACTATGGACAGGAGGCTTTCGAAGGACTGAAGGCTTACCGTTGTCCTGACGGCAAGGTGCGCGTATTCCGCATGGAGGAGAACGCCGCCCGCCTGCAGAGCACCTGCCGCGGCATTCTGATGCCTGAACTTCCCACGGAAGTTTTCTGTGAAATGGTGAAGAAGGTGGTGCGTCTCAATCAGGAATGGATTCCCACCTACGAGAGCGGTGCCACACTTTACATCCGTCCGCTGCTCATCGGTACCAGTGCACAGGTAGGCGTACATCCCGCCACAGAGTATTGCTTCCTCATCTTCGTCACTCCCGTAGGACCTTATTTCAAGGGCGGTTTCGCCACTAACCCCTACGTCATCATCCGCGACCATGACCGTTCAGCCCCTCTCGGCACCGGTATCTATAAGGTAGGTGGTAACTATGCCGCTTCCCTGCTGGCTAACAAGAAGGCCCATGACCTCGGTTATGCATGCGAGTTCTATCTCGACGCCAAGGAGAAGAAATACATCGACGAGTGCGGTGCTGCCAACTTCTTCGGCATCAAGGACAACACTTATGTTACACCCGAATCCACCAGTATTCTGCCTTCTATCACTAACAAGTCGCTGATGCAGGTGGCTGAAGATCTGGGACTGAAGGTGGAGCGCCGTCCCATCCCCGAAGAGGAACTCGAAACCTTCGAAGAGGCAGGAGCTTGCGGCACGGCAGCCGTAATTTCGCCCATCTCCAAGATCGACGACCTAGAGACTGGCAAGAGCTACGTCTTCTCTGAGGACGGTAAGCCAGGCCCCATCTCCAAGAAACTCTACGATACGCTCCGTGGCATCCAGTACGGCACCGTTGAGGACAAGCACGGATGGACCACCGTTGTCATCGAATAATTAATCCTTATAATTATTGTAATATGGAATCATTTAGTGTTTACAAAGACAGGGCCCTTGCCTCATTGAAAGGCAACTGGGACAAAGGCGTCATTGCCACCGTGATTTATTTGGTCATCGTCGGTGTTGGTTCTAACATCTTCTCTACTTTGTTCAAGCCTGAGGTGGGCGGTATCCTTTCATTGGTATGGTTTTTTGTCAGCCTGCCCTTGGTGTGGGGCTTCTATGTCTATTTCCTGCGACTCATCCGCAAGGAAGACGTGGCTTACGGTCGTCTCTTCGATGGCTACAAAGGCAACTGGCAGCGCATCTTCAGCACCACAGCCCTGCAGTACATCTACACCTTCCTTTGGGCTTTGCTCCTCATCATTCCAGGTATCATCAAGTCGTTTTCATACGCTATGACTCCTTACATCCTGAAGGACAACCCCGAACTCTCCAACAATGCCGCCATTGAGAAGTCGATGGCCATGATGGACGGTCATAAGATGGAACTTTTCCTTTTGGAACTGAGCTTCATCGGCTGGATCATCCTCGGTGTTATTACCTTTGGTATCGGCATGCTGCTTGTGGAGCCTTATATGGTTACCACCATCGCTCATTACTATGAGGACCTGAAGAAAGAGCATGAAGGTATCAAGGCAGAGCCCGCTCCCGCTGAGTAAACACTAATTGATACAATCCAAAATAAAAGAGGAAGAAGCCCGTTGCTCCTTCCTCTTTTTCTTGTTTTACAGATTTTTGTTTTTTATTTCATCAAAGCCAATTGCTGAACGTCAATTCCGTACTTCTCGGCGATGTGCATCTCCTTCTTCTTCAAGTCATCAATCTTATGACCGAGCTTGGCAATTCCGCCTTCATAATTGGAGATATCAGCCACCTCCGGAGACGGGTGGGAGTACATACCTGCCACGATGCCGTAATTCTTGTTCCGCTCAGCCTTGGCTTTTTCCAGTTTCTTGTTCATACTGTTCTTTTCCTGTTCCAACTTGGCAATCTTAGCGTTGATTTCAAGCAACTGTTGCATATTAGCATCGTAAGACGTGGAGTTCGCCTTGTGGGCTATGGCCGTATTGCACTCGGCTTCATAGGCGAAAAACACTTCTGGATGATTGCTTGCGTTCTTGAAGCACCAGACGGTTAACACTATCAGTCCTGCTACGAAGAAGGATGCTACTGCCTTCATGCTGTTCTTTTGAAATTTATTTGTCTTCATAATCTGATTTATTAAAGTTAATACTATTGTTTATGTTAATACTCTTTTGTCGTTTTGACATTGCAAATATAGGGCGGAAAATCACCAAGTTCCAACTTTTTGCATCTTTTTTCGCCATTTTGTTGCGACAACCGCCCCCCAAATGTGACATATCCTCCTCATCCCCTCGGAATTTGTCGCATTTGGGCGCTCAGGAGGCAATAAAAGTAAAAAAATGACAGAATGTTTGGAAGTTTCGGAATAATTGTTTACTTTTGGGGCATATTATAGCAATTTATTAACTTTTTAATATTTTAAGACTATGGGATTTTTCGGAAAATTGATCGATGCCATCCGTGGTGGCAACAAGGAAGAGCTCGGAAAGTTGAAGGACGAGGCTCTCGACAAGATGAATGACGTAGCTAAGGATATCGGCGAGAAGATTGACGATGCCAAGGACGCCATTAATGAGAAATACGGCGACGACATCAAGGCTGCCAAAGAGAAAATCAACGAGGTGACGGATGCTATCGGCGACAAGATTGATGATGCCAAGGAAGCTATCAACGAGAAATACGGCGATGACATCAAGGCTGCCAAGGAGAAAATCAACGAGGTAACGGATGCCATCGGCGATAAGATTGACGATGCCAAGGAGGCTATTGCCGAGAAGTTTGGTGACGCCAAGGAAAAGGCTGCCGAAGTGAAGGAAGACGTCTGCGAGGCTGCCGCTGATGTGAAAGAGGCTGCAGAAGAAAAGGTAGAGGCTGTTGCTGATGCCGCTGCCGAAGTGAAGGAAGACGTCTGCGAGGCTGCCGACGATGTGAAGGAGGCCGCTGAGGAGAAGGTGGAAGCTGTTTGCGATGCTGCCGCCGAAGTGAAGGAAGACGTCTGTGAGGCTGCCGCCGATGTAAAGGAGGCTGCTGAGGAGAAGATTGACGTTGCCTGTGATGCTGTAGCAGATACAGCCACTGAAATCAAGGAAGAAATTACAGAATAGGAGAGAAGCCTATAGCGAGGGCACCAGTTCGTGGAGCAGGCCCTCGCAGGCATCTTCAATGAGATCGAGCGCAAACTCGAAATCTCGCTGTGAACCATAATAGGGGTCGGGCACTGTAGCCTGGCCCTTATGTTTTTGCAGATAGTCGGCCAGACAGATGATTTGCGACTTGGCATCCGGCTGTCTGCTTTTCATTCGTTTGAGCGTAGACATGTTCTCGTGGTCCATGCCGATGATATAGTCGAAATACTCGAAGTCGGAATCGCTGATCTGACGGGCACGGTGGTTGAAATTGTAGCCCCTTGAGGCTCCGCACTGGCGCATGCGGCGGTCAGGTAGGTCACCCACATGCCATGAGCCGATACCCGCAGAATCTATTTCGAAGAGATGTTCCAGCTGATGGAGTTCCAGCAGGTGGCGCATTACGCCCTCTGCAGCCGGTGAACGGCAGATATTGCCCAGGCAGATAAAGAGTATTTTCTTTTTCATGGCGACAAAGATAGTGAAAAATTTAGAATTAAGAATTTAGGATTAGAAAAAATTCTTCACTCTTCACTCTTCACTCTTCACTTAATTTCGTACCTTTGCACGCAAATATACTGATTATGGGAAAAGGAAAACTGGCGAAGTTCGCCGATATGGAGCGTTATGAGAATGTGTTTCAGTATCCCTATGGGGTGATATCTGACGTGCCTTTTGAGATGCAGGGCCATTGGCGGGAGATGTATTTCAAGAATTCAAACCCCATCGTACTGGAACTGGGATGCGGCAAGGGAGAATATACCGTAGGACTGGCAAGACTCTTCCCTGACGTGAATTTCATCGGTGTTGACATCAAGGGCGCACGTATGTGGACAGGTGCCACCGAAGCCTTGAAGGAGGGGCTGGAGAATGTGGCCTTCCTGCGCACGAACATTGAGATTATCGACCGCTTCTTCGGGAAGGATGAGGTGCAGGAGATATGGCTGACGTTCAGCGACCCGCAGATGAAGAATCCCCGCAAGCGACTGACCAGCACCTATTTCATGAACCGCTACCGCCGATTCCTCATTGACGGCGGCATCATCCATCTGAAGACCGATTCCAATTTCCTGTTCACCTATACTTCTTATATGGTGGATATCAACCACCTGCCCTTGCTCTATCGCACGGAGGATTTATATGGGGCCCACCCTCAATCCCTCCCTTCGGGAGGGAAGTCTGATTCCTCACTTCAGGAAGAGGCTTCCCTTGATTTCCTCTCCATCCAGACTTATTATGAAAAGATGTGGATAGACCGCGGACTGAACATCAGATACCAAAAGTTCCGCCTGCCTCACGAGGGAGAACTGGCGGAACCTAATGTGGAAATAGAATTGGATGATTATCGTTCCTATAAGCGCGACAAGCGCAGCGGGGCTGAGAAGCACATATAACCCCCTCCAAAGCCATTCCCGAGCAAGCTCGCCTACCCGTAGCCTTTCCCCGAGGGGAGGCTTTTAATGCCATGCATCCTGTGAAGCAGGGATGCGGATGTCGGAGAGGAAGTTGAAGTCAACGACGAACCACTGTCCTGTGCTCGGCTTCTTGCGAAGTTGGATGGGACGCTCGCTATCGGCACCGCCAGACTTCAGATAGAGTGTGGCGTAGTTGTTGTCCTGGTAGGAGTACTGTGTGGTGTGCACGTTGATTTTCAGCGGCTCCTTCGGGGTGTAGTCGTTGTCGGGCGTGGCCCCGTGGAAGAAGGAGAACGTCTTGTACTGCTTGTCTTTCAGACGGTCGCGTATGAATTCCTTGCCGTATGCCGTGAGGGGCTCGGGACCGCGGAGGGCATCGACCATCTTGAGGGTTTCCTCAGGATTGTTCTCATAGTTGCAGAGCACGGCCACTGCAAGTGCAGCTACCTCAAACTCGTCCTTGAGCTTGAATTCCGGCATCGACTGCAGTTCACTGAGGTTCTTGGGAAGTTTGGAGATCTTGATGGTCTTGGTCTTCGACTTCGCCATGTCGCTGATGCGCTTTGCGGTATTGGCAGCAGATTCTGCACGCCATCTGGCGCGGTTAATCTTGCCGGTGATGCTGTAGATACCTTGTGCTGAAACAGAGGTGACGCTGAGGAGCATCACGACGAGTGAGAAAATAATCTTCTTTTTCATAATTGTTCGTATTTTAGGTAATTAATCTAACATTGGATGGATGCTGTTGAAGGCATTGAGGAGGTTGTAGCCGTTTTTGGCCACGTTGTACCAGTCGATGGCAGGCGGGAGCTTGTTCATGTCGAAGGGCTTTTCCTGCTCGCTGACGGGCTTTGAACTGTCATCGCCGAAATACCGGGTGAGTGACCAGAAAGGCACGTTGGTATCGTCGTCGGCCAGATAGAAGCGGTATTCGCCCGATTTGTAGTTGCCTACGTTCTTGAACGTGGTGAAGGTGAACACGAGCTTGCCTTTCTCAAAGAGGAACTCATCGTAGGCATTCTCTTCCTTGACGCGGATGAATTTCACCACGGGCATATAGACGTCGAAGGTTTCTACCAGTTCCATGCCGGTAGTGAATTCTGCGGTGCGGTGACGCTGTACGTTCGTCTTCGGATAGTGGATGTAGATATCGGCAAAGCCGTAGTTCTGCTTCATGCCCATGATACCCTGCTTGGAGAGTTCCTGCGCGTTGGCATAGAGTTTCCTCACTTCGCTGAGGCGTGCCTGCTGCTGGGCATCGCTCATCTGTTTCGGCCTGGTATCGAGTTCAAAGAGATGCTGGTCGGTGTTCACGAGCGACTCGAAGCCTTCGGCTATGTATTCGCCCTCGGCCTGGATAAACATCCACATATCATCTTTGAGGGGGTTGCAGGCTTGGGAATGGTCGGCGGTCACCTTCTTCGTCTTGGGATTGGTCGTCTTTGACAAAAGCCAGAAGGGGGTGCCGTCGGTCAGGTAATAGCGGCTCTCGCTGGTAAGACCTTCAGGACTGAAACGGTCATAGACAAAAGCCAGACGGCCGTTCTCGAAGAGATACTCGCGGTAGCGGCTGCTTTCGCTGTCTTTGTCGGTCTTGCGTACCATCAGGAGCTGGCAGTCGTTGCCTTTCACGTCGAAGAGGTATTCCACGTTCTTCGTGGCCACCTCGCCGTTGGGTGTGGTCTCCTTCGTCTCCAGCGTGATGTAGTTCTGCTTGGCCTTCTGCTGCTGCGTCGCTTTCTCCACGGCCTTGGCGTAGAGGGCGCGTATCTGCTGCATCCGTGCCTTCTGAGAAGTGCTCTGGGCATAGATGGAGTGGGGGATAGTCAGCAGGAGTACTGCCGCAAGGATGGTATGTGTGAAATTTCTCATTTTCTCAATATCTCATTTTCTCAATTTCTCATTTTTTCAATCTCTCCACGTATTCCTTCAGTTCCTTTTTCTCATCGAAGACAACTTTCTTGCCCTCAATCTCGCTGGTGGTGATAAAGCTGTCGATGAGCCAGTCGCCGTTCTCAAGTACGAGGGGAAGTGTCACCTCCGTAGGCTCGAAGTTTTGTACGCGTATCTTGGCTGTGGCCGTCTGTGCCTGGATGTCGCTTACGGAGAGCACCTCCATGCTGAGTTTCTTATCGAAGTCCTGACCCATCACCCAATGATCGTAGTCGGCACCGGGAATGTCCAGCATATTATCCTTTGGGGTAAGACGGGTGGCCTCACGGAGAAGGTTGTTAAATTCGGCGGAAGTGAACTGCTCCGTGGATATCTGGCGGTTTGCATTTATGGTGTTCTTCCTGTAGCTGTCATAGACGAGGTCGTAGATATGCTTCACGCGCTGGCTGATGTACGCCTCGGTGTGGATGCTGTCATTGGGAACAGTGGCTTCCTCCACGGCTGTCGAGTCCGTGGGGGCAGGAGTCTCTGTGGTAGCCGCCTTCTGTTTGCAGCCCGTCGCGATGAGGGTTGCCAGGAGGAGGGGGATGATGAGAAGTTTTCGCATAGCTAATCAGTTGTTTTTGTTTTAATGGGGATGGTCCCCGGTGGTACGTTTTTACCAGCCGGGGACACCCTCAATCAGTTCTTTTTGCGGATTTTTAGTTCTATGATATCGTTGTCTCTCAAGGAATGAGGGATTTACGGTTGTGCAGGTTGGTTAGGAGCAGGAGCTGCTGGTGTTGCAGCATTCTTGTCCTTACCCTTTTTCCAGAAGAAGAAGATCACGGCACCGGCAATGGCCAGCAGTGCGATTCCTATCACCGGACGGTAGAAGATCCATGCGATGGCAGCCACGAGCAGCGCCCATACGAAGCCCACCACAGAGCAGATGATGTTGATACCGAACGAGAGGATGCTGGAGAGGAACGGAACCACCTTGAGGATGGTGACGAGGATTCCGAAGATACCCTTCAGACCGCTGATGATCAGGAGCAGTCCTACGAGGCGGAGGGCCCAGAGCCACATGTTGTTGGCCTCGTGCTGGCTGGCGAACATCTCGTCCATCGTCTTCACGCCGTTGCTGACGGCTGAGAACTTCTTGCCGTTCTTGGCGGTGTAGTTGGCAAATGTATAGCCCTGTACGACACCCATCAGGGAGATCTTGGTCGGAGGAGTCATCGTGAAGGTGATTCTCACGTCGCCCACCTCGGGAGCGCCCTCGTTCAGACCGAAATAGAGCTTGCCGTTACCCACGTGAACATAGGTAGCCGTGTAGTTGCCCACCTTGGCGGGTTCCGTCTTGGTAGCCATGGCAATACTGTCGCGGCGGATGCTGTCGATGGCAAGGGCCTTTTGTTCTGCGGTCAGCGTGGTGTCGCCATTGATGGCAGCGATGGCCTTTTGTGTGACATTGTTCACGGCGTCGGTAACCTCATGGGCAATCTTGCTCGTCATCTCGTCGGTGATCGTGGCACGTCCGAACTGGCGCTGTACGCGTGAAATCTGCTGGTCCCATTCGCGGAGCTGCTGCTCGGTGGGAGCCACCTCAGCAGCCTGCATGCCGCCGATGCTGTTCACCATGAATGCCGGGAGCGTGTAGGCACCGAAGGTCACGTTCTCTGAGGTCAGCGAAGCGTTTTCAGCCTGGATGACGGCACCGTTCTTCACGTTCTGATAGGCAGGATCCTTGAACGAGGAAGAGTTGACGGGCTGTGAAACCCACTGCTTGCTATAAGTATAGGTGGTGACGATTTCCTGCTTGCCGCCCAGCTTGTCCTTGCTTTCCTGCTTGGCATGCTCCACCCACTGGTAGAATTCCACGCGGCGCTGCAGGTGGATGGCGTTGGCCTTCACGCCGAAAGCCTCGTCGCGGAGGGTGTCGGTGGTGGTAGCCATTCCGTTGGCGTGGATGAGCTGTCCTTCAAGCGAGGCGTCCAGATTGTCGATGTTGTCCACGTGGACGGCCACCTTCTCTGCCTCTTTGAGCATTTTGTCGGTTTTCACTGCGCGACCTTCGTTCCACCAGATCAGGCAGGTACCAGCCACGAACATGAGGAATCCGGTAGCGATTCCACCAAACGAATTTTTCAGTCGGGATCCGTACCCGATGGTTGTTGTCTCTTGATAAGCCATAATTTTTTTAAATAAGAATTAATATTTTAATGATACTTGTTATTGTTTTTGACATGGCTCTGGAACTCCTGCATATCGACCGTGTTGAGGAACCTGTTGAAGCTTAGCAACAGTTCCTCGTGGCTCAATGGTATGTTTCCTTCGCGATTTTTCATCAGTTAGTTTTGATTTCGGTTGCAAAGTAATAAAAAAAAATGGAAAAGAACTTGCACTTACGGGACAAATTCTTTTCATTTCAAGAAAAAAGCGGCTTTTTTCGTGGAAAAACCGATTTTTATTCGTTTTTTATCGTTTTCCGGTAAACCGACGGCGACATGTCGGTGGCACTCTTGAAGGCCCGTGAGAAATAGCTCGGCGAGTCGAAACCGCAGTTCATGCAGATTTCGGCGATGGGCAGCGAGGTCTCCGACAGCATGCGGCGGGCAGCCTGGATGCGGAACTCACGGATGTAGCTGGCCGTATCGATGTTGGTGATTTCCTTCACGCGGCGGTTCAGGTTGCGCTTGCTCATATACATTTCTTCTGCCAGCATCTCCGAGTTGAGGCTGGTGTCCGACAGCTTGCTGAGGATAATCTGGTTCAGACGGGTGAGCAGGATATCCGTCTCGTCGTCCATCACATGACCTTCCGTGACCTCCTCGCTGGCGGCATCCATATTCTTGTGGAGCAGTTGGCTGATGCTCTCGTCGTATTGCTTGCGAAGAAGATGTACCGATGACTGGTAGCTCTTGCTTCGCGCGCGCAGGATATAGATAAGGATGATGGCGAGTATCAGGAAGAAGGTGGCCAGCAGCAGTCCTAAGAGCATCCAGATCGTCTGCCGTTCCAGTTTGTATTGCTGCTCGCGGATGGTCTGCTCCTTCTGCAAGGTCTCGAAGCGTGCTGCCTGACTGCCCATCATCTGACTCGTCTTCTCGCTGTACACGCTGTCGCTGAGGTCATAGCTCTCCCGCAGGTAGGCCAGTGCCTGATGGTCGTTGGATTCGATGGACGAGAGTGTCTTCAAGGTCTGCTGCAGCACGTAGCGGTTGTTCATGTGGCGGGCCATGTCGGCACTCTTTGCCAGATGGCTGCGTGCATCGGCCGTACGGTTCATCTTCAGGTAGAGGTTCCCCAGCTGCTTGTGGTTGATGCAGAGCGATGCCAGCGAATGCTTCGCTTCCAGCAGGAGGTTCGCCTGCTTGTAGCTGCTCTCCGCCTTCTCGTATTGCTGGGCCGCTGTCAGCGCATCACCCTGCTGCGAGAGTCGGCGGGCCATCTTCACCGTGTCCTTGGCGGCGGAATCCAGGGCATAGGCCCGCTGGATGTATTGCAGGGCCTTCGCGGTACTGTCCAGCTTGGTGTATATCTCACAGGCCATGCCGTAGCGGATAGACAGTTTTTCCGGCACTTCCAGCGACTCCTCCATCTGGATGGCCTTCAGGATGAAGGGAAGCGCCTGCTTCGGATTCTGGGCCGTGATGTAGAGCGCCGCCAGGTTGTTGTAGTCGCTGCCCATGCGTGCACGGTCGTTGCGGAGACTGTCCAGGTGCAGTCCCTTCAGCGTCTGCTCGATGCCCGATTCCACATCCCCCAGCCGCTGGTGGCAGAAAGTCATGTGCGAATAGCAGTCACTCTGGCTGGCAGAGTCGTCGATGGCCTGATAGGCTTTGAGCGCCTCCTGTCCCACGAGGATGGCCTCCTGGAACTGACAGCTGTCGAACAACGCATAGCTGTGCTCGATGAGCGAGTCGGCCACCGCCTTTTTCGTCTCATCCGCACTTCGCTGCTGTATCACCTGCGAGCAGGCACACAACAACGGGAGTAGGGTAAGGAATAAAAGCCCCCTCCAACTCCCCCGAAGGGGGAGAGGCTCATACTTTGTCCTGATTGGATAGAGACTCTTGCTCATTTTCATCTTTTATTTATAATCAAAATGCTGATAGTCCTTCGAACTGCGCCAGTCGCCTCCCCAGGAGAATCCCTCCGCCTTGAAGAGTTTGTAAGCCAGGTCGTTATGGTCTATCTTGTAGGGGATATCCTTGCGGCGGTCGCGTTTGAAGGCATAGGCCCTGCCGTTGCGTGGAGAGACGCCCCTTTTGGTCACGTAGGGATTATAGCGCGTATTCAGGTCGATGGCCAGTCCGCGAGCATGGTTGGAGAGCTTCTGTTGTCCCGGCACCGTGCGGTAGTTGAACGACGAGGTGTTGTTATCCTCCATCGACCGTACGTCATCGCCGTCATAGTCATCCACCAGCACCATCCGCTCGATGCGGTAGCCAGCCTCATAGAGCTTGCGGAAGATGCGCAGCACCCGTTCGGCAATCTTGGTGTTCACCACCATCTCCCCCAGTTGCGTACGTCCCTCCGCATTCCGGTGGAGCATCCGCAGGTAGCGCAGCTCATTCCTGTCCAGCGGACAGTCCTTCTTCCACGACTTCCCCTGCATGCGCTGGAAGGTCGCATCGCTCAGCGGCTCTGCCGTGAAGCAGTTCTCCAGTCCTGCGCGCTTCACCTCCTCGTCCGTCACCACGGTCTTCGCCTCCCATTTCTGCAAGACCCCCGTAAGCGGTTTTCCCGCCTCCGCAGGAATGGCGAAGACAATGCTCAACAGCAACATGCATATAATATACTTTTCTTTCACGCCGACAAAATTACGAAAAGTTGAGAGCAAAACAAAAGAATTTATTCTTTTTTTGCCGAGACCGAGTAATTTCACGGCTCGAAGAGACGTAAAGGTACAATTTAGTGAGCACAAATGCAAATAAAACTGTTTTTATTTGCTTTTGTCGAGCGGAAGTACCTTATTTATAATTACGAAAAACGCGAGTACAAAAAACAAAAATCTCCAAAAATCCACCAAAAATACTTTGTGTCTTTGTGTTCCCTAAACCCTTCTGTGAATTTCGCTTACCGCGTACAATGAACTTATTCCGTGAATTTTGTGTTCACTTAAACCACCTGTGAATTTCGCCTACCGCGTACAATGAACATGAAAAAAGCCTGAGCGGTAATAAATTCTTCACTCTTCACTCTTCACTCTTCACTTTTTTTTGTAATTTTGCACGCAAAATTACAAAAAAACAATGACACTCTATCCCAAACTCATTATGGATGCCCTGGCAACGGTGACGTATGCCGGCACGAAGAAAAACCTCGTAGAGAGCGGAATGGTCGCCGACCAGCCCGCCATCGACGGCATGAAAGTCAAGGTCATACTCGAATTCCCCCGTGATACCGACCCCTTCCTCAAATCCACCGTCAAGGCCGCCGAGGCCGCCATTCACTACCATGTGTCGAAAGACGTGGAGGTGGAGATCATCACCGAATTCAAGTCAAAGCCCCGTCCTGAAGTGGGGAAGATGCTGCCCGGCGTGAAGAACGTCATCGCCGTGAGCAGCGGAAAGGGTGGAGTCGGCAAGAGCACCGTCTCCGTGAATCTCGCCATCGCCCTGGCCCGTCTCGGTTATAAGGTAGGCCTCCTCGATGCCGATATCTTCGGACCCTCCGTTCCCAAGATGCTGCAGGTTGAAGATGCCCGTCCCTATGCCGTCCATGTCGATGGCCGCGATCTCATTTCCCCCATCGAGAAATACGGCGTGAAGATGCTCTCCATCGGCTTCTTCGTCAGTCCCGATACCGCCACCCTCTGGCGAGGCGGAATGGCCTCCAATGCCCTCAAGCAGCTCATTGCCGATGCCGACTGGGGAGACCTCGACTATTTCATCCTCGATACCCCTCCCGGCACCAGCGACATCCATCTCACCCTCCTGCAGACCCTCGCCATCACCGGCGCCGTCATTGTCTCCACCCCCCAGCAAGTCGCTTTGGCCGATGCCCGCAAGGGAGTCGATATGTACCGTAATGACAAGGTCAACGTCCCCATTTTGGGATTGATAGAGAACATGGCGTGGTTTACCCCTGCCGAACTGCCCGAGAACAAATACTACATTTTCGGCCGTGAAGGCTGCAAGCAGTTAGCTCAGGAACTTGGCGTACCCCTTTTGGCTCAGATCCCCTTGGTGCAGAGCATCTGTGACAGCGGAGATAGTGGAGAGCCCGCCGCCCTTGGAGACACTATGACTGGTATGTCCTTCTTGAATCTCGCTCAGGCCGTCGTTACCGTCGTCAACCGCCGCAACAAAGAGCAGCCCCCCACCAAGATTGTCGGCACCCACTCATAAAGTGGGTAAGATTTAGTTCACAGAGATTGTCCCAGCCCATTCGCCGTCGGCTTTTGCTATGAAGGAGGGCGATGCGCTTGTTTCCGCACCTTCGAAAAGGGACCCCTCATAACGTGAAATCTTATTGATTTCAATGGGTACATCCTCCATAATAGTCTCAGCAATCTCTGTCCCATTAGCGTCTAGAGCGGTAATAGTCACTTTCAGTTGGCCCGTCTGGGCATGGGGGAAGGTGTAAATCTCGAAAGTATTCTGGCTGTTGGCTACGTCGCGTATTTCTGTCTGTTTCGAGTTTACCGAACCATAGCCTGTAATTGCACTGAAAGTGCTAGAGCCTCCTGTATAATAGAACTTCAGTTGCTTGATGCTGCTCGCCAAAGGCTTGGAAAGACTGAAACGGAGCATAGCAACAGCACGTCGAAGTTCCAATTCTAACGTCTGCGGGTTACCGCCCACAGTGAAGGTCCCATAATAGTAAAATGAATCTGTAACCTTGTTGCTTGGGAATGTTATCTTCTCAAGGTCGGTAATGGTGGCAGTTCCTGTGCAACTGTGTCCCATCACTACGAGTTGATATTCGCCTTCGGCCAACGTGAGTGTGGTTTCACCGAAGTGGGCATCGCCTTGTTGCTGAGAGACATTCTTGACTTTCACTCCATCTTTGAATACGGCAAACTGCAGTCGACTACATAGTTGCTCCATTGTTGTTGTGGCTCGGGTCGTATTTTCAAAAGGAATCATCTCTATACTTTTGACGCGCAGGATTATATTTCCTTGGGAATCATCCGGAGTGATTACTTCTTCAGTAGTGTAACCTTTCTCACATGCTGAAAAGAGCATTGCTGTCAGCATTAATGCCAATGAAAATAGAATGTTTTTTTTCATAGTTGAGTTTTTTTCATAGTTTTTTAGTAGTTTATTTATTAATTTTCCTCTTTGCAGCATTGACATGGGCCTTCATTTCCTTTAAGCGTTCGTGGGCATGGCGGCGGGTGTTGATGAGCTGGTAGCGGTATACCAGGCAGGTGGCAAAGAAATAGATAACGACTTGTATCCACAGGATCTGATACTCGTGACGGATGTCATAAAGGGTGGCATCCATGGCGTTGAGACGGACAAAGGCGCGGCAGCCGAAGGTGCTGGGGAATAGCCAGGAGATACCCTGCCAGGCGCGGGGAATGGCACTCTGGGGCCAGCTGACTCCGGTGAGGAAGAGCAAGGGCAGGGAGGTGAAGACGACTATGAGGATGACGTTCTCACGGTAGCGGACTACGCAGCTGACGAACATGCCGAAGAAGATACAGGCCAGGAGGTAGGGGATCATGAGGCCGATGAGCTCATAGACATTGGCGAGGGAGGTGAAATGGAAGAGGCGGGGAACAACGAGACAGATGTAGGCGGCCATCACGAGATAGAGCATGAAATAGCAGAGGGACTTGCCGAGGACGATGCGGAAAATGCCGTTGTAATGGCGGGAGATGGGCACGAGGTCCTGATAACGGTTGTTCTCGCGGGCGGTTCCTGCAGAGAGTCCGATACCGAGCAAAAGGGTCTGCTGGAGGATGAGGATGAGGACTGGGGGCAGGATGAAGTTGCCATAGCCTCCGGTGGGGTTGAAGATCTGTACTTCCTCGACGGCGAGGGGCTGGGTGGAGATCTCGTCTTCGCGGTTGGTGTAGTTGCCGCTGAGCTGTACCTGCATGGCGGCATTCATCCGCTGGGAGACGGCGGTGGCGGTGGAGTAGATGGCCTTATAGGCGAGCATGAGGCTCATGTCGCAATAGACGCTGACATGGGACTGCTCCATGCGCAGCAGGCGGTTCTCGAAGTCGGGAGGGAAATAGAGGATGCCGTGGGCGACTTGTTTCTCCACGAGGTCCTGGGCTTCTTCCATATCGTTGCAGCGATAGGCGACCTTGGTATCGGGGGAGGCGTCGTAGAGGCGGATGAACTGCCGGGACTGCTGGCTGTTGGACATATCGACGACGACGACGGGGACCTCACGCACGACTTCGTTATTGTAGATCCACGAATAGAGGAGGGGATAGACAAGGGGGACGACGATGAAAAAGAGCAATACGCCTTCGTCCTGGAAAACGGATTTCATCTCCTTTGCCCAGATGTAGCACATGTCGTGCACGCCTTCGATGATTCTATTAAGGAATGTAGACATATTCGAGCATTGCTTTACGTATATTTCTCATCACAAAGAGGGGCAGCACGATGAAGATACCGAGTGCCATATAGTTGAACCAGGCAATCTCCATGGGATAGCCGTTGAAGATGTTGAGCTGGTAGATCATGAAATAGTGGCGCAGGGGGAAGAGGTTGGCGAGGGCCTTGATGGGGGCGTCCATGGCCATGAGGGGGAAGGCTGCGCCGCAGGTGGAGAAGCTGAGCACGCCCCAGAGGGAGCAGATACTCATGGACATGCGGAGGGAGGGCATGAGGCCGAAGATGAAGACGCCGAAACCTTGCGATGAGATGACGGCGAGGAGTCCGAGGAGCATGATGAGCCATGTGCCTCCGGGATGGGGGAAGTTGAGGTGTCCGAAGATATACCACAGATAGCCGTAGAAGATGGTGAGCCAGATAAGTGTCTGGGGGAGGAACTTACCGAGCATGGCGGCATAGATGTCGTTGCCGGCGAGCCGCATCAGTTCCTGTGAGCGGTGGAACTTGAGTTCGGTTCCGATGCTATAGGCGGAGATGAGGAAGATGAAGAGGAGGAGGATGCCGGGGATGATGAAGG
Source organism: uncultured Prevotellaceae bacterium (assembly GCA_900316985.1). GTDB lineage: Bacteria > Bacteroidota > Bacteroidia > Bacteroidales > Bacteroidaceae > Prevotella. The sequence continues at coordinate 58,695 of ONFE01000001.1, read as the reverse complement.
TGGAGAGATAGACGTTGTAGTTGATCCAGGGATTGCCCACGGCATGGAGGTCGATGGCAATGGGCTGGAGGAAGGTCTTGATCTGCCGGTCGGTATAGCCGCGGGCCTGCATGGTGGCTTGTCCGACGGCTGCGGAGCCGAGGGTGGTGATGGTCTTGAGGTCGCGCATGAGGAGGGCTCCGGCGGTGTAGTAGACGCTGCTGTAGTAATACGACACCTTGGGCTGACGGGCAGACAGGAGGTCGTCGGTGGTTCCCTTGGGGATATAGAGGAAGGCGTAGATCTTGTTCTTCTGGATGGCCTGGCGCGCCTCGGTGGGGTTGGTATAGTGGGCCACGACGCGTGAGGTCTGGAAGGCATCGAGGCGGCGTATGAGGGCGCGGGTGGTGGAGGTGTTGTCGAGGTCGACGACTCCGACGGGCATCTCCTGGGGCTGTCCGCTGTTCATCATGGAGGTGAAGAAGAAGACGGTGAAGACGGGGAAGATGATCATGCAGAACAGATAGATCGGCGTTCTCAGCAGAATGCCGCATTCACGCTGCGCCACTCTGAGAATCCTTGTTAGTGCACTGACCTTCTGTTTCATGAAATGGTTTCAGGTTTCAGGTTTCAGGTTTCAGGTTTATCAAGTTCTTTTTTAACACAGAATTCACGGAATTATGTTCATTGTACTCGGTAGTCGAAATTCACAGAAGAGTTGTTGTCCTGTGAATTCTGTGTTCTCTTTGATGTCAGTCCTTTACTACTTCTTTTATAATGAGGGACATGCCGGGACGGAGGCCTTCGAACTTCTCGACGGGACGGGCCTTGACCTCAAAGGTCTTGAGGTCGTACTGACCGGTGGTCTTGGTGGCCTTCCAAACGGCAAAGGAACCCTGGTCCTTGATGTTGTAGATCTTGAGACGGAAGTTCTTGTTGAAGGCAGGACTGAAAGCGGTGACCTCGTCGCCGACCTTCATGCCATGGAGCTGGTCTTCACGTACGTTGAACGTGCCCCACATATCACTCATCACGGCCACGGACATGATGGGGGAGCCGGTGCCCACGAGTTCACCAACCTTGGGATAGACATTGGTGACCTCACCTTCCATTTGGGCCGTCTGAACGGTCTCGTGCATATAGGACCTGACCTCAGCCACGGCACCACGGGCGCGGCTCACCTGTGCCTGGGCGGCAGCCTTGTCTTCCTTGCGGGCTCCTTCGACAGCCATGTCATACTGGCTCTTGGCAGCCTTCTCCTGTGCCTCCATGGCCTTGTACTGGGCGAAGACCTCATCGCGTTTCTGGGCGGTCATCACGCCTTCATCGAAGAGCCGCTGCACGCGGTCGTAGCTCTTCTTGGCTATCTCGGTGCCTGCCTTGGCCTGCTGCCACAACTGGTAGGCTCCCTGAATCTGCTGCTGACGGGCTCCATGCTCTGCCTTGGCGCTCAAGGCTGCTGCGGCAGCCTCTGCGCCCTGTGCCTGCTGGGCCTTGGCCTGAATCTCAGGAGCATCCAGGATAGCGAGCGTATCGCCCACCTTCACATAGTCGCCTTCCTTGACGCGGAGTTCGAGGATGCGCCCTGGGACCTTGCTGGAAACGCGGTATTCTGTTACTTCCACTTCACCCTGAATGTCATCAGGTGTGCGACTGAGGGTGAAAAAGCCGATCACGGCTACGATGACTACTACGGCCACAAATCCGATGATGGCCAGGAGGATGTTGTTATGCTGTTGTTTTGCTGACATGATCTTTTTAAAAAGATTAAAGATGAATGATTAAAGATTAATTTTACCTTTAATTGAGGACGCCCAGGGCTTTCTTGAGGCCTACCTGTGTGAGCTGCACATCCGTCTGAGCGTCAATCTTCTGACTGAGGGCCTGTACCCATGCCGTCTGTGCCTCCATCACTTCCGTGGCGGTAAGCACGCCCTCATGGAAACCGAGGTTTGCACAGCGCAGGTTCTCTTCCGCCTTTTCCACGTTCTTGGTGGCCATGGCCAGTTTCTTGTGGGCTTCGCGTACCTTGAACTTGCATTGGGTGACCTGGAGTTCTATCTTTTCCTGAGCCTCGGAGAGTTCCAGGTTAGCCATGGAGGCGGCAGCCTTCGTGGCGCGTATCTTGTACTCGCCCTCCATCCAGTGCCAGAGGGGTACGTGAACGAGTACACCGACGTTCCATGCACCGCCGAACTTTTTCTGGAAGCCGTCGTAGAGATTGGGGTTGGTGGCGAAATAGCCGCCCGTAAGAGCCACATGGGGGAGGTAGGCAGCGCGTACCACCTTGGTGGTCTGGTTGGCGATATCGACGGTATTCTGCAACAACTTGAGTTCCGGACGGTTATCGATGGCCGTCTGCACATCCACATCGGCAGCCGAGGAGACGATGGCGATATCCTCCTTGTCTTCATCGGCAAGGGTGATGAGCGAGTCGATGGGAAGTCCGCAGAGCTGGCAGAGGAGCATCTTGGAGAGCACCAGTCCGTTATGTGCCTGCGTGACATTCATCTCAGCCTCGTTGACCTTCACCTTCACCTTCAGGCCGTCGGCGCGTGTGGCCACACCCTCGCGGATCATCTTCTCCACATCGCTGTCGAGTTTCTTCACCACTTCCAGGAAGCTGTTGGCCAGACGTTCCTTCTGCCGGACGCTGACCACCTGCCAGTAAGCCTGGTCGATGCTGTAGAGCGTGTTCTGCAGCGTGGATTCGGCACTATTGGCCATCATGTTCTCCGTGATGTCGGCAATCTTGTTGACGGCGGTGATGGCACCTCCCATAAAGATGGGCTGCCGCACCATGACGGAAACGGCGAACATGTTGCGGTTGTCGGTACGGAAAGCATCCGTGATGCTTTGTCCGATGCCGTCGAGAGCCCCTGCGGCCTGTTGGCCATAGGCGGCACCATACTGGTTCATCAACTGTCCGAGCTGCTGAGCCTGCTCCATGGAGATGAGCCCCTGCTGCACCCAGTTGGTGATATGCGAAGTAATCTGCTGACTGACATTGCCGACCAGGTTGCTGCCCATGTTGTTGAGCGCCGATTTCTGGTCGTTGTTGAGCAGAGAGATTTCCCTGCTGACGAATTCATAGCCACCGATGGCACTTACCTTCGGCAGGTATTTCGTGCGCAAAGCCTTGCGTGTGTTGGCCGCAATGTCCTGCTTCAATTTTGAGATGCCCATCTGCTTGTTGTTGCGTAGTGCCATGGAGCGGCAACTATCCAGCGTGAGCAACTGCTGTGCCTCTGCGGGTAGGAGAGAGGCTGCCAGCATACAAATGGTCAATACCTTTTTCATATATTAGTTAAACGAAAAACTTTTCGAGCCGATGAGGCTTCCGTCAGAGAAGATGCTCACCTGATAGGTGCCGTCGCTGAGGAATTCCTTGACGTTCCAGTAAGTCGTGATGGGTGTTTCCTTTCCCGTGTACTCCACCTGTTTGCGCATGGAGTACTGCAGGGAGCGGTTCTCGAAGGGGAAGGTGCCGCCGTCGGTAAGTACCGTTCCGCTGGGCGTCTTGATGCGTACATAGATCTGGCGGACGCCGTTCTGGGCTGTCACGTTCTTGGCCAGTGAGAAGCTCACCTGCAGGTTCTTGGCCTTGCTGATGCGCTTGGTGGCCTTGCCGCGTTTGTCGAGCAGTTCCATCTGTATGTTGTTGGCATCGAGCTGTGAGGCGATAGCCACCTTCTGCGAGAGGTCCTCGTTGTTGGCACTGAGGGAGTCGAGTTGCTTGGCAGATTCCTCCAGCTGTCCCTTTACCAGCATGTTCTCAGCCTGCAGATTCTTATTGAGACGGTTGAGGGAGTCTATTTCGAGCACATAGCTGCGGATGACGGCGCGGCAGGTGGCCAGTTCCTTCTTCAGACGGGTAATCTCGGCGGCATCGGTAGCCTTCACCTGCTGCAGTTCCTTGAGGAGTTCCTGCGTGCGGAGCTGCTCCTTGGTGAGCTGTGCCAGGATGGAGTCGTTATTGATTTGCGTCTTGAGTTCGCTGTACTGGCGGGTGAACTGCTCATACTCTTTTTCCATTTCCTTCTTGTCGAGTTCGGCCAGTTCCTGCATGGCGGCATTTTCCTGTTTCTGCTCATTGAGTTGCAAGGCGAGCCACGTTGCTCCTCCTGTCAGAAGAAGCAGGACGATGATCAGCGGTATGAGAATTTTTTTCTTCATTTTATGTTATTATTCTTTTTTTCCACGTGCAAAAGTATCTTTTTTCTCTTAAATTGCAAAGAAAATTGTTTTCGCAATCCCTTCAGAATTGAAAATTTAATATTTTTACGGAAAAAATGGACAAAATTAAAAATATTTTTATATATTTGTCGCATTAAAACTATTGCTTATGGAAAGACATGGATTCTGGTATCAGGCTTTCCGTCTCTATTATGACGGATTCCGGCAGATGACGCTGGGCAAGACCTTGTGGCTGATCATAGGCATTAAAATCTTTATCATATTTGCAATCCTGAAAGTCTTCTTCTTTCCCAATTTCCTGAAACAGAACACGGAGAAGGGCGGGGAGGCAGATTTCGTGACGTCAGAATTCGTGGAGCGCGTTGGAGAGTGAAAGTGAAGAGTTAAGAGTGAAAAGTGAAGAGTTAAGAGTGAAGAATTTTCTACCGATCAGGCATTTTACCTGAAACCTGAAATTTGAAACCTGAAACATTAAATTTTATAGATATGAACAATTTATTGTTAGCAGTTGATGCTGGTACGATTGACTGGTCGAGGGCGCAGTTTGCCCTGACGGCTATCTACCATTGGCTTTTTGTCCCGCTGACGTTGGGACTGGCTGTCTGTATGGGTATCATGGAGACCTGTTACTATCGCACGAATGATGAGTTCTGGAAGCGCACGGCCAAGTTCTGGCAGAAGCTCTTCGGAATCAATTTCGCCATGGGCGTGGCCACGGGTATCATCCTGGAGTTTGAATTCGGTACGAACTGGAGCAACTATTCCTGGTTCGTGGGCGACATCTTCGGCGCTCCCCTGGCCATCGAGGGTATCGTGGCCTTCTTCATGGAGAGCACCTTCGTGGCTGTGATGTATTTCGGCTGGAACAAGGTTTCCAAGGGCTTCCACCTGACTTCCACGTGGCTGACGGGACTGGGAGCCACGATTTCGGCCTGGTGGATTCTGGTGGCCAATGCCTGGATGCAGTGTCCGGTGGGATGCGAGTTCAATGCCGATACCGTGCGTAACGAGATGGTGTCGTTCTTCGATGTGGCCCTCTCGCCCTTTGCCGTCGTGAAATTCTGCCATACGGTGATTTCGGCATGGATTGTAGGTGCCATCTTTGTAGTGGCCGTGAGCTGCTGGTACCTGATGAAGAAACGCGAGACCAAGCTGGCCCTGAAGAGCCTGCGCATTGGTGCCATCGTGGGCTTGGTGGCTTCCCTGTTGGCTGCCGCTACGGGACATATCTCCGGTGAGCAGGTGGCAGAGAAACAACCGATGAAACTGGCTGCGATGGAGGCGCTTTACAACGGCGGCGTTGACCAGAGCCTGACGGCCGTGGCATGGGTGAATCCCTTCCAGCAGCCAGACTATACCGTTGAAGAGGAGCCTCCGTTGCGTATCGCCATGCCTTATGCCCTCTCCATCATGGCTACGCGTGATCCTCACGGCTTCGTGCCGGGAGTGAATGAACTCTTGAATGGCTATACCCGTCCTGACGGAACCAGGGAGCCATCTGCCGACGAGAAGATTGCCATGGGAAAGAAAGCCATTACGGCACTTGCTGCCTATCGTCAGGCAAAGGCCAAGGGCGATGAGGCTACGGCTGCCGTTCAGGGGCAGATCATCAAGGACAACTTCAAGTATTTCGGCTATGGATACATCAAGGACAAGGCTGGGCTGGTGCCTCCTATCCCCGTGAATTTCTGGGCTTTCCGCCTGATGGTGGGCTTGGGCTGCCTTTTCATCCTCTTCTTTGCCGTCATTCTCTTTATGGACTGGCGCAAGAAAGACTTGGCAAAACTGCCCAAGTGGCATTATATAGTGGCCATTGCCCTGGTGCCTCTTGCCTACATTGCATCCGAAAGCGGATGGCTCGTGGCTGAATTCGGACGTCAGCCATGGACTATTCAGGACATGCTGCCTATCTCGGCTTCCGTCAGCGACATTCCTTCTGGAAGCGTTGCCCTGACGTTCTTCATCTTCCTTGCACTCTTCACGACGATGCTTATCGTGGAACTCAATATCATGTTCAAGCAGATCAAGAAAGGACCGGAAAGTGAAGAGTGAAGAATTAAGAGTTTAGAGTTTAGAATTAAGAATTAAGAGTTATGACATACGTTTTTCTGCAACACTATTGGTGGTTTCTCGTGTCGCTGCTGGGCGCTCTGCTCGTGTTCCTGATGTTTGTTCAGGGAGCCAACTCTCTCATCGCCTCTCTTGGCCGTACGCCTGAGGGAATGCGCATGGTGCTTAACTCCACAGGCCGGAAATGGGAGATTACCTTTACCACGCTGGTTACTTTCGGAGGTGCTTTCTTCGCCTCCTTCCCGTTGTTCTACAGCACCAGTTTCGGTGGTGCATACTGGGTTTGGATGCTTATCCTGCTCACTTTCGTGCTGCAGGCCGTGAGCTATGAGTTTCAGAACAAATTGGGCAATATCCTTGGTCCCAAGACCTTCCGCTTCTTCCTTGTATTGAACGGTGTGCTCGGTCCTTTCCTCATCGGAACAGCCGTAGCTACTTTCTTCAACGGCTCCAATTTCGTGATAGAGAAAGCATCGCTGATGGATCAGATGCAGCCCATCATCAGCCGTTGGGCAAACGCCTCCAATGGTTTGGATGCCGTGCTTGATCCCTGGAACCTGATGCTCGGTTTTGCCGTGCTCTTCCTGGCACGCATCCTGGGTATTCTCTATGTGATGAACAATGTGAACGATGAGGATATCCGTAGCCGTGGTTCCGTACGTCTGGTGGGCAATACGGTGGCCTTCCTGATTTTTTTCCTGGCATTCGTCATCCGTACCTTGCTGAAAGACGGCTATGCCCTGAATCCCCAGAGCGGTGAGATATTCATGGAGCCTTTCAAATACTTCAACAACTTGATTGCGATGTGGCCGCTGCTCATCCTTCTGCTCATCGGCGTTGTCTGCGTGCTTTACGGCATCGGACGTACCCTTGTGAGCAAGACTTATGTGAAAGGTATCTGGCCGGCAGGTATCGGAACGGTGCTTACGGTTCTTGTGTTGCTGCTCATCGTGGGATGGAACAATACCGCCTACTATCCCTCAAACGCAGATTTGCAGAGTTCGCTGACCATTCAGAACAGCTGTTCGTCGGAGTTCACGCTGCGCACCATGTTCTATGTGTCGCTGCTCATCCCGTTTGTACTGGCCTATATAGCCTACTGCTGGTATTCTCTCGACAAAAAGAAAATCACCAAGGAGGAAATCAGCGAAGGGGAAGTCTATTAGAAGTAATAAGTGATGAAAAAACTGTTGTTTATGACCATGCTGCTATTGTGCGTGCTCAGGATGCAGGCACAGGAGCAGCGCCCGGTGGTGACTTTGCTGACCGATAGCGGCACCATCAAGATTGCACTCTACAATGAGACACCGCTACACCGCGATAATTTCCTGAAACTGGTGCGTGAAGGATTCTATGACGGTGTGCTCTTTCACCGTGTCATTTTCGGTTTTATGATTCAGACGGGTGACAGTCTTTCGCGTCATGCAGAACCCGGAAAACTCTATGGCGACGGTTTCTACGAAAAGTATAAGATTCCCGCCGAGATCCGTTATCCGCAGTTGCTCCATCGCCGTTGGGCGGTGGCTGCAGCGCGTGAGGGTGATGAGAAGAATCCGCAGATGGAATCATCCATGTGCCAGTTCTATATCGTCTATGGCCGCCGTTTCAATGATGATATGCTGGATGAACAGCAGGAGAAGCTTGATGAATACACGAAGGGCCGAATCCAGATGTCACCGGAAACCCGCGAGATTTATAAGAAATACGGTGGCACCCCTCATCTCGACGGACAGTACACCGTCTTCGGAGAGGTTATAGATGGCAGGGACGTCGTGGATAAGATTCAGCGCGTAGATACAGATGCGAATGCCCGTCCCAAAGGTGACATCCGCATTCTGAAGGCTACGGTTGAGTAACCCTAGAACGTGCAGGGTAGGGCGAGCAACTGATAATATAAGGTGCGGGCCATGCGCTGGTGTCCTTTGTCGTTGGGATGCAGACGGTCATACGCATGGTCGAAGTAATCCTGTCCTTCGTGCATGGGGAAGAGACCGCTGGAGGCATTCCAGTCAATGACGGGAACAGCCCAGATGTTGCCGGCCTCTTTCACGCAGCATACGAAGTCGCTTATGAAGTCACCCTTGTCATTGGCAAAGTCTTCCGTGGGCTGCCAGTTTTTTTCATTGGCATAGAAGCGTGCGCGGTGGATAGGCGTTAGCAGTACAATCTGTTTCTCGGGATACATTCTCTTTACGGAATCCAGCGCTGTGTTGATGCGCCCGCGGAAAGTGTCATCGCCGAAATTCGGTATGCGGTGGCGCCGTTTTTCCCAGTGTCTCACAGAGCCGCCGTGTGCATATTCCACACTGTCGCAGGTTACCTGATACCATTGTCCCAGGGGAACGCCATTGTTCCAGTCGTTCGTTCCCATGAAGATGAAAATGGCATCCACACTGTCGGCGTGTTCCTCTTTCAACTGGTTTGCCTGGCGGATTACATCGTTCCATTGGCGTCCGCTTACTCCATAGACGTAGGGTGTGATGCCGAGCCACTCTTGCAGCCAAGCCCAGTATTTTTTCTGTGAAGCCTTATTGCGCGGGTCGGTGATGGAGTCGCCAAGATAAGCTACGCGTTTGCCCTGCCAGGGGTGTTGGATAAGTGCCTGGGCAGAAGCAGGCAAGGTCAATGCTAAGCACAATGCTGAAATCAGGATTTTCTTCATATATGTTTAAGTTTTATAGTTTTAAAGTTTTATAGTTTTAAAGTTTTGTAGTTTAGAGTTTTTACTCAATCAGCCGTTTTATTTGAGCATCTGTAGCTTCAGGAACTATCTTGCGGAACTGTGCCCAAAGGCGCTCAAGTGATTCCTCAGGGGTACGCTCACAATGGCAGGCATCTGTGCCGTAGAGTTGTTCAGGAGTGGTCAACAGCGACCATCCCCAACCGTATTCATGATTGTGGCGATCGCGTGGATACACAAAATCTTCTGTCACGATATGGCAGCCCATCTGCAAACGGGTGATGTAGCCGTCAAACTTACTGCGCATCTTCGGGCCCGTGAATCCACAGGCAGCCCGCAGTTCGCGGGTGATGAGGCTTCCGTTCTCGCGGAGAATGTTAAGGATGCTGTCTTCGATGGTGCCTTCCTCAGGAATGGGATGCCGGCTTCGGCGGTAATTGTAGAAATCAGGCCACCATTCAAGGCTGATGAATCCCGCCTTCTTGTTGAAGAACTTGCCATAGACCAGTCCCCCGTCTGTAACTGCCGGTCCTTTCCATTTCCACAGGGGCCAGTCCCATCCTCCGTCAGGTAAGATGACGTAGCGGCAGTCGCTGTCAACCACGCTTTCTGCCGAGAAACCATATATCCCGCTGTCCAGCAAGGGCAGGAATCCTATTTGCTTGACGTAGGTAATGAGTTGGGCGCAGGAATGTATTGACATGTTAGTTATTTGTTTTCATTTGCAAAAATACAAAAAAATGCTCAAAGATGGTACTTTTCTGCTTTTTTCTTAAACTTCTTACGAAAATTATTGGATTTTTGTAAAGAAATTAATAATTTTGTGCCAACTATTTAATGATGACCTTATACACTTTTTGATTGCTAAGTCATGAAGACCCTTAACCTAAAGTATGTCGTGGCGTTAATAACGCTGCTTTTCCCTGTTGTCCTTTCGGCACAGTCTCAGCGTGAGACTATCCGTATGAATGAAGGCTGGAAATTTGCTTTCGGCCATGCCGCTGATGCCACAAAGGATTTCGGATGCGGAACAGAGTATTTCAACTATCTCACCAAAGCCAATTCCATTCACAACGAAGGACCTTATTGTCAGAAGTTTGATGACAGCCAATGGCAGGATATCCAGTTGCCTCACGACTGGGTGACCGTCCTCGGATTTGATGCCAAGGCCAGTCATTCTCACGGCTATAAGACGGTGGGCTATCAGTACCCCGAGCATAGTGTGGGATGGTACCGCAAGCAGTTCAACATCGGAAAGGAAGATCTGGGCAAGCACATCATGCTCCGTTTCGACGGTATCTTCCGCAATGCTACCGTATGGTTCAATGGCTTCTATATGGGCTCGGAGCCCAGCGGCTATGCTACACAGGTGTATGATGTGACCGACTATGTGAACTATGGAGGTGACAATCTGATTTGCGTGCGGGCGGATGCTTCCCTAGAAGAAGGGTGGTTCTACGAGGGTGCCGGCATCTACCGCGATGTGTGGCTTGAAAAGTCGGCCCTGCAGCACGTGGCTCCATTCGGCACTTTCGTCTATGCTGAATTGCAGGCTCCCTATCAGACTGCCAACATTCATGTAGAAACGGAGGTGGCTAACAGTGCGCTGATGGCTGCCCGTTGCGAAATCCGTCATCAGTTGTTGGATGCACAGGGACAGGAAGTAACCCATACTTCTGCTCAGAGTGTTTCACTGCAGGCTAAGCAGACTGCCAACGACCATCAGGTGATGACGCTTCCGAACCCCATCCTTTGGAGCCCTGACCATCCTTATATATATAAGGTGGTGACCACGGTGACTGTGGAAGGGAAGGTCATAGACCAATACACTACCACTACAGGCGTTAGGGAAATTGCATTTGATGCAGACCGAGGCTTCCTGCTCAATGGTCAGCCATTGAAACTCAAGGGTGTGAATATGCATCAGGACCATGCCGGAGTGGGGGCTGCCATCCCCGACGCGTTACTTGCCTGGCGAATCCGTCAGTTGAAGTCGTTCGGTTGCAATGCCTACCGTTCGTCACATAATCCGATGACGCCTGCATTACTTGATATCTGCGACCGTGAAGGAATACTCGTCATCGATGAGAACCGACTGATGGGCATCAATGACGAACACCTTCGTCTGCTGGAGCGGATGATTAAGAGAGATCGCAATCATCCTTGTGTCTTCTTGTGGAGTGACGGCAACGAAGAATGGGGACTCGAGAATAACGAGCAAGGCATCCGCGTGGCAGCTTCCATGCGCGCCTACACCCATCTGCTTGATCCTACGCGTCCTTCTACGGTGGCTAATGCCGGAGGCTCCCAACTCATCAAGTCGCTCGACGTGGTGGGCTATAACTATATTGCTCAGAACAACGTGGAAAACCACCGTCGTGAGCATCCTGAATGGAAGATCGTGGGAACGGAGGAAACAACCGGTTGCGGCACACGCGGCATTTATTTCAATGATCCGCAGCAACCCGGCCACATGCCCTCCATGAACTATCATCAGTTATCCGATTCCAAGCAACCTTACGAAAATGTTATTGAGCGTGGCTGGCAGTTCTATGCCGATCACGACTGGGCTTCAGGATTGTTCTATTGGACGGGTTTCGACTACCGTGGCGAGCCTAATCCCCTGTCTTTTCCTGCGGTCATCTCAGAGTTCGGCATCCTCGACTATTGCGGATTCTGGAAGGATGAAGCCTGGTATTTGAAGTCTTGGTGGACTGATGAGCCTACGCTCCATATCTTCCCCCATTGGAATTTGCAAGGGCATGAGGGAGAGACCGTGGAAGTATGGGCTTACAGTAATTGCGACGAGGTGGAACTCTCGGTCAATGGCAAATCTCTTGGCCGCAAGCCCATGCCCCGCAACGGTCATCTGAAATGGGAGACTGTCTATCAGCCCGGAAGTCTGAAGGCTGTAGGTTATAAGAACGGTAAGAAACAGCTTGTCCAAACTGTGGAAACCACAGGTAAGGCCGCTCGTCTGCAACTCGCTGCCGATTGCCAGAAGATACAGGCTGATGGCCGTGACCTGAGTGTTGTCACCGTCAGTCTCCTTGATGCGAAGGGTAGGGTGGTTCCCGATGCCTGTCATGAGTTGACGCTCCGTTTGCAGGGCGAAGGCCATATCCTCGGTGTGGGTAATGGTAATCCCTCATGGTTAGGCAGCGACCACCCCAATAGCAGCGATTGTCACGAGTTCCAGGTAGAAGCCTTCAACGGCTACGCCCAGGTATTGGTGCAAAGCTCTAAAAATGCAGGTCCCCTCACCTTGGAGTGCTCTTCCGCAGGTATGAAGTCAGCCCTTTTGCGCTTGGAAACCTTCTGAAAATCTTCTTTTTTTTACGTTTTTATTTGTTTACGTTGTAATTTTTTCTTACTTTTGCAGCGGAGTTTTATCGATAAGGCGTAGAAAACATGCGGAGAATACTATTGGCAGACAGACAGGATATCACTCGCGCCGGCATGCAGTTCGTATGTCAGGCTATGGAGGGCATTGACACGAAATATACGGAAGATAAGGCGGAACTGATGTTGGCGCTGAAAGAATGTCAGGATGCCGTGGTGGTTCTGGATTATACGACGTTTGATTTCAATGATGCCGATGAACTGCTCATCTTCAACCTCCGTTTCCCTGATGTGAGGTGGATTCTTTTCAGCGAGGACCTGAGTATGGAGTTTGTCAAGCAGCTCATTGCCTCAAGCAGTCAGTTTTCCGTGGTGCTGAAGGAAAGCCCGATGACTGAGATTCGCGAAGCACTCCGCTATGCCCTTCACGGGCAGCGCTATATCTGCCAACGAACAGCCGAAATGCTGATATCGCCGCAGACTGCTTCCAATGATGACGATGTGAAACTGACGAAGACGGAAACGGAAATCCTGAAGGATATAGCGCTAGGCATGACAACTAAGGAAATCTCGGAGAAACGCTTCTCGAGTTTTCATACGGTGAATACGCACCGAAAGAACATCTTCCGCAAACTGGGCGTGAACAATGTGCATGAGGCCACGAAATATGCGCTGAGGGCTGGCTTGGTGGATTCGGCGGAGTATTATATTTAGGGGCTTAAGGTCTTTATGGACTTTAAAGGCTTTAAGGTCAAAAAGCAAAAAAAACCAAGATTGTTTCACAACAATCTTGGGCATTTGTTTTCTAACTAACTTATTATCAACTATTCATTACTCATTTTCTGGGTGCAAAATTACGATGAAAAAAGCAAACGTGTATCATTTTATTGCAAATTTCTAACGTAAACGTTTGCAGAAATCAAAAAAAAGACGTAATTTTGCAATGTTGAACATTGAACAAGCCGTTATCGGCACTACTTATTTATCGGCTACTCATTTATGAACAAGAGAAGAACTTCGCTAAAAGACTTAGCTGCCCGTCTGGGTGTCAGTATTGCAACGGTTTCGCGCGCTCTTCGCAATTCCCATGAGGTGGGTGATGAGATGAAGGAAAAGGTGCAGTTGCTGGCCAAGGAGATGAACTATCGCCCCAATCCTTTCGCGCAAAGCCTCCGCAAGGAAGCTCCGAGGATTATCGGTGTGGTTGTGCCCAATCTGGTTACTCATTACTATGCGGCTGTTCTCGACGGAATTGAAGATTTTGCCGTGAAGAATGGCTATTCGGTGATTAGTGCCAATTCGCATGAGGATCATGAACGCGAGGAGCGGGCAGTGGATAATTTCATCAATATGCATGTGGAAGGCATTATTGCCTGTCTGGCTCAGGATACTGTTGATTACAGTCATTTCAAGGATATCCATGATATGGGCATTCCGTTGGTGTTTTTCGCCCGCACTTGTCTGCCGGAACTGTTCTCATCGGTAGTGGGTAACGGGGATGTGGCAGCTCAGGAAGCTACCCAGCACCTTATAGAGACGGGCTCACGCCGCATTGCTTTCATAGGAGGTCCGAACCATCTGGACATGGTGCGCCGTCGTAAGCATGGCTATCTGGAAGCCTTGCGAGATAATAGAATTGAGATAGACCGTACGCTGGTGGTTTGCGACAAGATTGACTATGACGTGGCCCGTGAGCGAGCTATGGAACTGCTTCGCCGTGAAGATCGTCCCGATGCAATTCTTGCGTTCAATGATATCGTCACCTATGCAGCCTTTGATGCTATTAAGGCCTGTGGCCTCCGGATACCCGAGGATGTAGCCATCATCGGTTTCACTGACGGTGACACATCCGCGCATGTGACCCCTAAACTGTCAGTCATCATGGATCAGGCCCATGCGCAGGGAACAAAAGCCTGTGAACTGTTGTTGAAGCATATTGCAGGTGAGAAGAGAATCTTCAAGGAAGTAGTTCCTATGATTCTCAAAATAAGGGAGTCGAGCGAAAAAAAATAACATCTTTGCTTACACTTTGTTGACGGAATCTGATGCTTTTTTGCTTTTTGTGAAAAAAGTATGCTTAGTTTGTTGGGTTCTCGTTTTTTTTTTGTAATTTTGCCAAATAATAACCTATGTTTTTTCTGTACTGATTAATAATAGCTAATTATTTAACTAATATGAAAGAAACGTGCTCTAATGTGAGCCATGTGTTTGCCCAATGCAGGCATATTGTGCTCATGCTCCTGCTCATGGTTCCGTTGGGAATCATGGCGCAGAATGTGAATGTGTATGGCAAGGTGACCGATACTAAGGATGGAGAAGCGGTCATCGGTGCTACCGTGAAAGTGAAAGGCGCTTCGAGCGGTTCAATCACAGACATGGATGGTAACTACAAGCTATCCGTGAGGCCTGGTGCCACGTTGGAAATCAGCTATGTAGGTTACAAGACCAAAGAGGTGAGGGTGAATGGCGCCGGAAAACTTGACGTTCAGATTTCAGAAGACTCTCAGATGATGGATGAAGTGGTGGTCGTGGGTTATGGCGTGATGAAGCGCTCTGACCTGACGGGTTCCGTGAGTTCCATCAATGAGGAAGCCATCAAGCAGGGTGTCAACACCAGTATCGAGCAGGCCATGCAGGGTCGTATCGCTGGTGTTCAGGTTACTCAGAACTCCGGTGCTCCTGGTGGCGGTATTTCGGTACAGATTCGTGGTATCAATTCGTTGAACGGCAATGAACCGTTGTATGTGATTGACGGTATAGCCATGTCGGGACAGACCTCAGACAATTCTAGTGTGATGGCGTCAATCAATCCCAGCGATATCACCAGCCTTGAGGTGCTAAAGGATGCCTCCGCCACCGCTATCTACGGTTCACGTGCTTCTAACGGTGTGGTGCTCATCACTACCAAACGCGGTCAGGAAGGCAAAGCCAAGCTCACTTATGAAGGTTACATGGGCTGGCAGTCGATGCCCAAACGCCTTGAGGCAATGAACCTGCCCGAGTTTGCCAAGTTCTATAATGTGAGAGCTGAGATTTATGGTTATGGAAAACGTGAGGAACTGTTGGACCAGAGCCTGCTCACTAATGGTACCAATTGGCAGGATGAACTGTTCAAGACCGCTTTCATGCACAACCACCAACTCAACGTCAATGGTGGTAACAAGGACATGCACTACTCTTTTTCTGGTGGTTATCTCGACCAGGATGGTGTGGGTGTAGGATCTTCGTTCAGACGTGTCTCTTTCCGCGGCAACTTTGACACGAAAATCACTGATTGGCTGCAGATAGGCATCAATACTGCCTATTCGAACACGAAACAGGTCATTACCTTCGATGAGAACAATGTCATACAGACCGCTCTTGTGCAATATCCCGATATGTCAGCCCGCAACCCCGATGGCAGTTGGGACTTTGGTACCAATCTGGAGCACAACTACAACTCGAACCCTTTGTTCGAGGCCGAGATGAAGGATAACGACCGAAACGGACAGCAGTTCGATTATAATGTTTATGCCAACGTGACACCGATCAAGGGTCTTACCTTGCGTTTGGAATACGGTGGCAACCGCAGCTGGGGACAGAGCTTCTTTTTCCGTCCAAGCTATGACACGGCTCAGCAGCATATCGAGTCGCAACTCACACGTGGGAACTCCCGTAACAAATACGAGTCGTTTAAGCAGTACCTCACTTACGATTTTGACATAACCAAAGGTTATCATTTCCAAGTGATGGCTGGACACGAGACACAGGAAGGTGCATGGTATAATGACTCTATGGGTAGAAAAGGATACATCACCGATGCAGTCAAGAGTATTTCTGTGGGTGATGCCAGCACGGCAACCAATAGCGACCAGGGGGCTGATTGGGCTATCGAGTCTTACTACGGTCGTCTGAACTATAATATGTTAGACCGCTACCTCCTGACCGCCACGCTGCGTGCAGACGGTTCATCAAGCTTCGGACCGGATAACCGTTGGGGTTACTTCCCCTCGGTGGCTTTGGCTTGGCGTTTGAGCAACGAACCGTTTATGGAAAGCACCCACTCTTGGCTCAGCAATGCCAAGGTACGTTTGGGATGGGGTCTTGTGGGTAACCAGAGCGTGGGCAGCTATGCCTATGGCGTGGCCATGAAGAACGCTGTTACCGCATGGGGTACTGGTTATTTCACAGGTAATTTCGGCAACGAAGAGCTGAAGTGGGAGTCAACGAAGGCTTGGAACGTCGGTTTGGATCTCTCGTTCCTCAACAACCGAATCGAGTTTATTGTCGACGCTTACTTGAAGAAGACCGACAACCTGCTCATGGATGCCACCCTACCTTATTATATTATTAACAACACTGGCTGGATGGGTATCTCACCGCCTAAGGTGAACACGGGTGCCATCGAAAATAAGGGTATCGAGTTTACACTGAATACTGTGAACATTTCCAACAAAGATTGGCAATGGCGTACGGGCATTACCTTCTCTCTTAACCGTAACAAACTGACTGGTTTGAGCAGTGCTGAGGGTACCATCCCAGGCAACTTGAGTGCTGATGGTGGCTCTACCTATACATTGTCGGAAATCGGGGGACCGGTGGGACGCTTTTATGGCTATAATGTCATCGGTATGTTCACTAACGAGAACGACTTCTACCAGAAAAACTCCCTCGGCGAGTTCCTGCTTGATCAGAATGGCAATCGCATCCCCGTTGCACGTCCTGCTGAGGATCTTGACCATGATATGTATCCTATCCAGCAGCGTGGTATCTGGGTGGGCGACTATATCTTTGAGGATGTGAACGGTGACGGAAAGATTACCACTGCAGACCGTAAGTATATCGGCGACCCGAATCCCGATTTCACTTTCGGTATCAACAACGTCATTACATGGCGCGACTTCGAACTGAGTTTCTTCATCAACGGTAGTGTGGGTAACGACATCTACAATGCAGTGAAGATGAAGCACAGCGACCCCACTGCTTGGGGCAACAAGCTCAAGATGGTGAACGATTATGCTCAGATAGGCATGATTAACCCCGAGGGTTCGCTTAATGACATCAGCAATGTATATGTTATCAACGCCGAGACAGCACAGACACAACGAATCAGTGTGAGCGGCGAGAGCCAAAACGACAACAACCGTATCTCTTCGCGCTTTGTGGAAGATGGTTCGTATCTCCGTTTGAAAAGCCTCTCGCTGGCTTATAACCTGCCGAAGAAGTGGTTGAGTAAACTGAAGATTGACTGGATGCAGGTATATGCCAATGTGCAGAACCTATTCACTATTACCGGTTACGACGGTTATGATCCTGAAATCGGTGCCAATGGACAAAACGTGCTCCTCCAGGGTATCGACTACTATCGCTATCCTTCTTCACGTATTTATACATTCGGTCTCAAGTTGAACTTTTAATTGAATACAATCATGAAATATATCAAATATAATAAGGTGGCGTTGGCCTTGGCATCGTTCTGCATACTGTTTTCCACCAGTTGCAGCGACGAATTCCTGGACCGTATTCCTACCAACAACTATACCGCCGATACCTACTATACAAGTGACGAAGCCATTATCAAGGCTATTGAGCCCTTGTACAATTATGCCTGGCATGGTTACAACGAGCGTGCTATCCTTGGCATCGGCTCCTTCCGTGCCAATGATGCGTGGAGTCCTTATCTCTCGGGTGAATACGCCCGTTTCACCATCACAGGACTGACATCCGACCTGGTGAATGCGTGGTCTTCACTCTATATGGTGGTCACCATGTCGAACCAACTTATCAACGATCTCGACAAATACGAAGCTGCCAAAAACGCAAATGTGAGCGAGAACGTAGTCAACCAAGCAAAAGGTGAAGCTATGATCATGCGTGGTTGTGCCTATTTCTACCTGTTACGTGGATGGGGCGAGGTGATTCTTTTTGAGGACAACGATGATGCTATTAAAAATCCCGTTCGTCCCCTTTGCAAAGAAAGCAGTGTGTTGAAGTTCATCATACGTGACTTCGAGCGCGCCGCAGAACTGTTGCCCGAGAGGGGTTCCAACTACCACCCTTCACGCTATGTTGCCAAGGCTCTACTGGCCAAGGCTTTGTTGGCACAAAGTGGGTGGCAGGATGGTGGAAGCAACAAGGATGGTATGCGCGACGAGGCAACACTAAAGAAAGTGGTAAGTCTCTGCGACGAGGTTATCAATTGCGGACAATACAAGTTGCTAGATGACTATGAGAATCTTTTCCGTCCCCAGTACAATGATAATGAGGAGACACTGCTGGCCATGCGTTGGGCTGATCCCTTGCTCGGTGAGTATTCCGCTAACAACAATCTCATCAGTGACCTCGCATGGAGCGACGTGTGTGATGTAAATGTATGGGGTGGCTCGCTGCATGCCTCCGTTGACATGCTCGACTATTACAACGAGGAACCAAAAGACTCCTTCCGCCTGCGTGGCAATTTCTTCACACCAGGTCGTTATTACAGCTATATATGGACTGAAAAGGGGGGCTACACCTATACTGCGAATTGGGCACAGGCCAAAAAAGGTGTAGTAGGTACGAAAGCCGACTGCGACGGTCATTTGGCACAACAGGCTTCGCCGCTCAATACCTATATACTCCGTCTGGCAGATGTCTATCTGATGAAGGCTGAGGCGCTTCTGGGCAACAACGAGTCAACTTCCGATGCCGAAGCACTTGCCGCCTTCAATGCCACCCGTATCCGTGCCAAACTGGAACCGAAGACCTCGTTTTCCTTTGACGACCTCATCCGTGAGCGTCGTATCGAGTTCTGCCTGGAGTACTGCAACTGGTACGAGATGGTAACATGGTATCGTTGGAAACCGCAAACCATGCTTAACTTCTTCAACCACAAGCAGCATCGAGCGTTCATGCTCAACTCGGGCGATGTGGTGCTCAATGCAGATAAGACCCTTTCTTACCGCTGTATCTTCCCAGGTTCCAACAACTGGTATTTCAACGATGATGAGGGGCACTGCCTATGGAACGACCGTAAGACGGTATCCAATGATGACAATACGACCGTACAGACTAAAGCCGAAGGATATACTTACGACGTGGATGCGTTGGCAGCTGCCAAGGGATCCGACTATCAGCCCATCGTACTATCCGAGGCCAATATCTTCATGCCTTATCCCGAGGCCGATGTCATTCAGAACAGCAACTTCAATGCACCGGCAGTGGATTATACATCGCCTGCAACCGACTATGATTTTGGAGAATAATAACGTTACAAAAAACTATAGTTATGACTACAATGATAAAGAGAATCAGTGGAAGCCTGCTCATGGTAGCACTGTTCATCGTACCACAAATACTGTTCACCTCCTGCAGCGACAGCAATTCGTCTGGTGGTGGTACACCTGAGATTACGGGCGTGCGCTCCTGCGATCCCGCTGCCGCCGACAGCCTCTTCACCAAGGCCTCACCTGGACAGGTTATCGCCATTATCGGCCACAATCTAAGCAATGTGATGAAGGTGTATATCAACGACCAAGAGGTGTACTTCAACCCTAATATGAATACCGACCATAGCGTCATTGTCAATGTTCCCTCAGAGAAGAACGGTTTCAAACTCACCGCCTTCAATAGCGACTTGAAGGATGAGATACGTATCGAGACAACCCACGGCACTTGCACCTATGCTTTCAAGATCAGTGCTGGTTATCCGTCACTTCAGCGTATTGCTGCCAAATATCCGCGCGAGACAGGTGACATTATCAATGTCTACGGCTTAAACCTTACCGATATAGAGGAGGCGTATTTCACCAATCTGACTTCGGAAGAGATAGCTGCTTTAAAGGGCCGAGAGGAGATTGGTGGAACGCATGTAGCCATCACCGACATGAAAACTGTTCGGAAAGAACGCAACCTCAATGCCATGACTAATGCATACGAAACTCAATCGCAATTGAGCTTCACCCATCCTGAACTTCCTTTTACTGAGGGTACATTGGTCATCGTGACGGCAGGTGGAACTGCCTACATTCCTTATTTCAAGACACCGGGTGCTCCTGTCATCCTCTCTATATCGAACGATATGCCTCAAATCGGTGAGACACTGGTTATCACAGGGCGAGAATTCGTCGATGTGTCAAGTGTGAAATACGGTGATGTAACCTTGTCGCCTGACGAATTTCGCGTGGCTGAGTCAGAGGATACCATCTACTTTGACTTCTCCAAGAAACCCAGTGAGGTTAGCGCAACCACACTTACCGTGGCTACACCTGGTGGTGAGGTCAGCGTCGACCGTTTCTATGACCATTCCACCATCCTGACCACTTTCGATGGTGATGCCACCGACAACGGTTGGGGACCCAATGCTACTTTTGTCGATAGCGGAACTAGTGATGGAGTGTATGCTTATTTCAATGTGCCCGAAGAAGGTCAGCAATGGTGGGGTGTAATGGTATACTTCCGCAAAGACTGGAGTGGCAACTCCTTCCCGTTGTCTGACAATATACCCGGTGATGCCACCGCTGACGAAGTGTATTTTGCTGTCAATGTGCTGAGCAATTCTGATTACAACAATGGCTCTTTCTTCGGTTACATCCGTTATATGTTCCAGCCGATCGGAGATGCAGAGAACCAATACGATAATCATATCGGATGGGAGAATTATGAAGAACAGATAGCTTTGCTTGAAAATCCTGTCCTTGGTGACATCAATAATCAGGCTCCTACAGGCAAATGGTATCGCCATGTGCTACCGCTGAGCAAGTTTGCTTGCTATCAGGGATTGAAATATTCCGAGATCAAGACCATAGGTCTCAACCAGTTCCGATTCCAGAGCATTAATCAGAGTACTACTCGTGGAAAAGTTGATGTGAAGTTTGACAACTGCCGCATCATCTACATCCCCAAGAAATAATAACCATCAAGCATAAAAGATATGAAAATAAAGAATGTATGTTATAGCGTTTTCCTGTTTTTTGCTGTCCTGTCGCTGTATAGCTGTTCTGATGTGGAGAACAAGGAAAGCTACACAGGACGTACTGAAGGACCGGCCACGAAACTTAACGTTCTGCGCAACGGTGAAGCAGTGGGCGATGCCATACAGTTCAGTATGGGTGCCTCCAGTATCATCCTCGGCGTGGACTGTGATGGTGACTGGACTGCTGAAGTTGACGGCGACTGGGCCGATGTGAGCAACCATGCTGGTTACGGTTATTTCGACCGAAACTCCTATCTGAAGTTGAACGTTAACAAGAACGAGGGCGACGCCCGGACAGCCGTGCTCACCTTCAAAAGTGGAACGCAGACCCGTACCATCACGTTGAATCAGAACGGTACGGGCACCGATCCAGGTGATACTTTCCCAAGTTCATTTGCCACACTTGAGAACTTTACTTTGGGCTACAACCTAGGTAATACACTCGACTCGTGGCCCGTAGGTGATTGGTGGGATCCTACCACAAAGTCGCCTACAGATTGGGAACAAGGTTGGGGACAGCCTCAGACCACGCCAGAGATCATTGGAGCCATTGCTGACCGCGGTTTCAAGGTCATCCGTGTGCCCGTAACATGGGGGCCCCACATGGATGCTGAAGGCAACGTGGATGCCGCTTGGATGGCTCGTGTCAAGGAAGTGGTAGATATGGTGCTCGATGCAGGTTGTTACTGTATCGTCAATGTTATGCATGATACTGGTGCCAGCGGAACAGCATGGCTCATCGCCAATATGGATGTTTATCCCACAGCTTCAGCTATTTACAAGAAGTTATGGACGCAGATAGCCAACACCTTCCGCGATTACGGAGACCATCTGCTTTTCGAGAGCTTTAATGAAATCTTGTATACAAATACCAATGATGGTTGGAAACAACCATCTGCAGGAGATGGGGCTTATGAAGCCATCCGCAAGTATCATCAGGATTTCGTAGATGCTGTGCGTGCCACGGGTGGCAACAACGAGTATCGCAACCTTATCATCAACCCTTATTCTGCTAGCAACACGCAGGTGGTCCTCGATGAGATGGTGGTTCCTCAAGACAAGCACTCCAACCATATCATGATGTCTGTGCACAGCTATGATCCGTACAACTTCTGCAACGACAACGGTGAATGGAGCATTTTAATCTTCGATGACAGTTGCACTAAGGAGATTGACGATGTGTTCAATCGCGTTATGACATGTGCTGGCAACCTTGGTATTCCCGCCTTCTTCGGTGAGTTCGGCGCTATCGACGGCAAGAAAGATCCGGCAGAGCGCGTGAAGTATGCCAAGTATATGGCAGAGAAGTTCAAGGCTAATGGTACAGTCGGTTTGTGGTGGATGGGTCTTATTGACCGAAAGACCCTTGTTTGGGAAGATGCCGACATCGTCAAGGTGCTGATGGGTCAATAAGCTTGTAGCGTAAACGGTTTTAAAAAGCTCTTTCCCTTTAATGTGGGAAAGGGCTTTTTATTGCCTACCTTTTTAGGAATATAAAAAATATGAAACAAAGGTAGCAAAAAAATTGTTTTTTTCATCTTAACTTATTATATTTGCAACGTCATCTTTACTGTTATATATATGAAGCACCTTTTGTTCCTGAAAAGGTTTGTATTTGTTGTTGCCGTTTTCCTTTGCTTGGACCTCCATGCAGAGGTGAGCTATGAATTCAGGAAGGTGCAGTCAAATGGTGAGATGTCGAACGCATGTATTCATTGCATGTTTCGCGACCGACAGGGATTTATCTGGTTTGGTACGACTTCGGGACTGGAGCGCTTTGACGGCTATCGTTTCAAGACTTTTCATTCGCGTACCTCCGATCCTGAGTCGCTTCTTGACGACGGTGTGGATGAGATTCATGAGGATCAGAACGGTTTTCTTTGGATTCACACATCTTTAGGATACTGTGTCTATAATCCTGAAACGGAGAAATTTGACCGCTCACCTGAGGAGTGGATGAATAAGATGGGGATGCATGGTCTGCCAAACCGCGTGTTCATTGATTCACATAAGAATATCTGGAGCGTGGTGGTTGGTAAGGGATGCTATTATTTCGACGCCAAGACACACAAGCCCTTCCTCTTCAAAATGGGACGCGTGAAGGGTGATATTCCCAATGGAATGGTGACGGGAATCACAGAGACTCGGGGAACGGTGGTGCTGATTTACGATGACGGCACTATGGTGCGTTTGGATGGACATCAGCGGAAACCTTTATGGATTAACACTTATTTCCCTGACCATCATTCACCAAAAGGACATACCTATACTCTTCAAATTGACAGCCGGAATAACTACTGGGTTACAGTTGCTGGAATGACGAAGATTTATTCTCCGAGTCTTAAGAAATGGTTCGATACAGTTCCGCAGTGGTTGAAAGCTATAGGGGTTGAATCATCTGAAGACCATATTCTCGTACGCGATATCCAGGAAGATACACATGACCGTCTCTGGATTGCCACCGACCATGACGGTTTGATGCTGCTCAACTGGAAGACGAAGGAATTCCAGACGTTCAAGAGCGACAAAAATAATCCCACATCGTTGCCTGAAAACACCCTGAATACCCTGATGATGGACCACAACGGCGCACTGTGGATTGGCACATACAAAAATGGGGCGGCCTATTCTTGGGATTTCCTTTCGATATTTGAATATAAAGAGCTCGGTGACGTGAATGCCATTACGGAGGATGCTGATGGCAACTGGTGGCTCGGAACCAATGATCAGGGTGTAATAAGCTATAATCCGTTGACTGGAAGCCGCCAGTATTTTAAACGAGAACAGACCCATCTCACCACGGATGTGATAGTTTCTGTCAGACGGACGAAGGACGGCTCTTTGTGGTTTGGCAGTTTTAACGGAGGACTGACGCGCTATAAGGACGATGTGTGGAAAGCTTATCATAGTAAGGACGGATTGGCAGGTGAAAGTGTATGGTCGCTGGCGGAACTTCCCTCAGGCTATTTAGTCATCGGCACGTTGGGCTCGGGTGTTCAGATACTGAATCCTCAGACTGGTGAATTTCAAACCTATGATAAGGCTCATTCAAATCTTGAGTCAGATTTCGTGTCCTCAGTTACATTGAACAAACAAGGCAAAATCCTGATAGCTCATTCACAAGGATTCTCCGTACTTGATCCTGTCACTCGTAAACTGGAAAACTTTACAAAGACAAAGTCGGGAAAACTCTTTCTGAATCCTCAGATTAACCAAATGTACGAGGATTCTCGGGGGCTGGCTTGGATAGCCACCAATTCAGGTCTCAATATTCTCGACAAACTGAACGATGAACTCTATGAACTGACGGCTGATGACGGATTGGGTGGAACGGTGGCCTGTGCCGTTACTGAAGACCATCATGGGAATATTTGGGTTTCCACCGATAAGGGCGTGGCACAGGTGACAGTGTCGCGTCAAGGTAATCATTATGATTTCTCCATTGTCAATTACAACCATCTTGACGGTCTGCAAGAGCGGAAGTTCAATATCTGCTCCATTTTCACCAATTACAGGGGGGATGTGCTCTTTGGCGGACAGGATGGAGTGAACATCTTCCCTGAAGGCCGTAAGGAGCCCATTCAGGCTAAGTCGGAAGTCGTTTTCAGTGGTCTTATTCTGTTTGACCATCCGTTGGCGGTGGGAGAGGAGTATGACGGGCATGTGGTGCTGGAGAAATCCCTTAATTTGAACCGTGAAATAGAACTCCGTTCCAGCGACAACTCATTCACTATTCAGTTGGCTGCCACGACAATCGTGGTTCCTGCCCGCAAGCGTTTCTATTATCGTCTGAAAGGTTTTTCCGATAAGTGGATGATGACACCACCAAACCACAATGAGGTGACGTTTACAAACCTGTCGCCGGGAACTTATACACTCGAAGTGTGTATCGTGGGTCGTGACGGACGTGTCTCCAAAGAGGTCAGCACACTGAAGATAAAGGTGAATCCTCCTTTCTACTTTTCTATTTGGGCATTCCTTGTCTATACTTTGCTCATAGCTGCAGGCTTATATTATGCTTACCGTTTGTCGATGCGTCGTCAGGAAGAGCGCTTACGCATGGAGCAGTTAGAGCGAGAACGTATAAGGGAGAAGGAACTCGATGAGATGAAGATGAAGTTCTTCACCAATGTGAGCCATGATCTGCGTGCGCCGCTGATGCTGGTTCTTCAGCCGTTGAGTCAGTTACTGAAAAAGGAAGATAATCCCAAGAAAAGGAATACACTCGACATCGTACACCGCAATGCAACCAAGCTGCTAGAGCTTGTTAATCAGTTGCTTGATTTCCGCAAATTGGAAGCCAGTCAGGTTAAACTTAATCCCGTGACTGGTGACATCGTGAATTACCTTCGCAATATCTGCCGTTCGTTCAGGCTTATGCAAGACAAGAACATTCATCTCACGTTCTATTCACCCTTGGAATCGTTGGTGATGTCGTTTGATGATGATAAGATTGAAAAAGTGATGAACATCCTCCTTTCCAATGCCTATAAGTTTACGAAAGACGACGGACGTGTAGATGTTTCCATTCAGTTGATGCCCAAGACAGCAGAACCCTCTCAGGCAGAAGATCTTCTGCAGATAAAAGTGTCGGATACGGGTGTGGGCATCTCGGATGAAGACAAGAAGCATGCCTTTGAACGATTCTATCAAGTGGAAGGGCAGGAGGTTTCTTCCTATGGCGGTAGCGGTCTTGGCCTTTCTATGGTAAAGGATTACGTGGAACTTCACGACGGTCAGATTTCTGTCAACGATAATGCCGGTCAAGGTACAGTGTTTACGATTCAGATACCCGTACGTCATGATGTCAGCTTGTCACAACTGAAGACCAGCGAAATGGCGGCTGCCCGTGATACGGCCTATCTTGCCGAAGATACTATCAAAAATGACAACAAAGCGGGGATTCAGACTTCCTCGGCTGTTGGTGAGGTCATTGGAAATGGTAAATACGAAGTGCTTTTGGTGGATAGCAATCGTGAATTCATTGACTATATGACCACGTTGATGAGTGACTTCTATCGCTTACGTGTGGCATATAACGGAAAGGAAGCCCTAAAGTTGGTTGAGGAGCAAAAACCTGATGCCATCGTCAGTGACGTGGTGATGCCTGAGATGAATGGCCTGGAACTTTGTAGGGCCCTTAAGGGCAATTTTGAAACGGCCAAGATCCCGTTCGTGGTGCTGACGGCACGCGTATCGCCAGAACAGAAGATTGAGGGTATGGAGAGTGGTGCCGATGATTATATCACCAAACCCTTCAACTTTGACCTGCTTAATCTTCGTATCTCCAATCTTATCAAGTGGCGAAATACGTTTGAGCAGACCAGGCTAGACCCGCAGGTGAAACAGATAGAAATTACATCCCTTGACGAAAAACTGGTGCAGGATGCTACTACCTATGTGGAGGATAATATCAATAATCCAGAGCTGTCGGTGGAGTCGCTCAGTGAAGCAATGAATATGTCACGCGTCCATCTTTACAAGAAGTTATTGATGTTGACAGGCAGTACACCATCGGAGTTTATACGTCTCATTCGTCTGCGTCGAGCTGAACAATTGCTCCGTCAGAGTCAACTCAGTGTGGCAGAGATTTCCTATATGGTCGGTTTCAACAATCCGCGTTATTTCTCCAAGTACTTCAAGGAGATGTATGGTATGATGCCTTCTCAGTATAAAGAGGTAAAAAAGGGATAATTTAACAATTTATACACAAATTCTTAACGCTAACATTTTACAAATCGGTTTTTTAGTGCTATCTTTGCAAGCAAATTAAATCTATAAGACAAATAAACCGAAAATGAGTATTACTAGATTATTAATGTCGACCGTACTGTTTTCTTGTGTGGGATTTGCACAGGCAGCAGTTACGAAAGACGGTAACCGCGTGACGGTTCAGTTGGACAATCCTACCGCAAATGGCGCAAAGGTTGTCTCTTTGCAAGTGATTAACGACAACATCATCCGCGTGCAGGCCACCTCAGAGGCACAGCTGCCGCAGAAGCAGCCGAGCCTGATGATTGTGCAGCAGACGGCAAAGCCGCAGTTCACCACTTCGGAAGAGGGCAGCGACTTCGTGGTAAAGGCGAAGGGCATCACCGCCCGTGTTGACAAGCAGAGCGGCCGCGTCAGTTTCTTCGATGCAGCAGGAAAGCAACTGGCTGCCGAGGCAAAAGACGGCAAGACATTCACTAATTTCCGCGTGCCCGAGCGCGAGATTGGCATCGGCACCATCCCCGAGGAACAGCGCAACGGACTCTCGTGGACACTCAGGTTCGACAACCAGCAGGAGGCTCTCTACGGCTTGGGCCAGCATCAGGCCGAGGAACTCAATATGAAGGGCAAGAACGAAGACCTGTTCCAGTATAACACAAAGGTGAGCATCCCATTCGTGCTCTCCACCAAGGGCTACGGCATCCTGTGGGATTCGTACAGCTACTGCCGCTTCGGCAATCCTAACGACTACTTGCAGCTGAACCGCGCCTTCAAGCTCTACGACAAGAACGGCAAGCCCGGCCGACTGACCGGCACCTATACCGACAAGGACGGAAAGAAGATTGTGCGCGGCGAGGATTCCATCTACTTCGAATTCGATACTCCCACCACATCGGCCATTGCCAACCAGACCGAGCCCGGCGGCATCAAAAACCTGCCGAAAGGTTTCAAGATGAAGGGAGCAAACGTGGTCTATGAGGGTTTTGTGGAGGCTTCCAAGACCGAGCTCTATCAGTTCATTCTCTACTATGCCGGCTACATGAAGGTGTATCTGGGTGGCGAGGAAGTGGTGCCTGAGCGTTGGCGCACAGCCTGGAATCCCAACACCTGGAAGTTTGCCGCTCCCCTGAAGCAGGGCGTGAAGACACAGCTGCGCATTGAGTGGCAGCCCGACGGCGATGTGTCGTATTGCGGACTCCGCGTATCCGAGCCCCGCAGCCGTGAGCAGCGCGACCAGCTATGCATCTGGAGCGAGATGAGTCGCGATATGGACTACTATTTCATTGCCGGCGACAACTTCGACAAGATTATCTCAGGCTATCGCACGCTGACCGGCAAGGCTCCCGTATATCCCAAGTGGGTGCTCGGTTTCTGGCAGAGCCGCGAGCGCTACAAGACGCAGGCTGAAATCGAGGAGACGCTGGCTGAGTTCCGCAAGCGTCATATTCCGGTCGACAACATCGTGCAGGACTGGAACTACTGGAAGCTCGACTCGTGGGGCGACCACACCTTCGAGGCCTCGCGCTATCCCAATCCGCAGCAGATGCTCGACAATGTGCACAAGATGGGCGGCCGCTTCATGATCAGCGTATGGCCTAAGTTCTACGACACCGTGGCCAACTATAAGGAACTCGATGCCAAGGGTTGGATCTACCATCAGGCCATCACCGACGACATTCACGACTGGCTGGGCTTCCGCGGCTCGTTCTACGATGCCTATGCCGAGGGTGCCCGCAAGATGTTTTGGCGCCAGATGGACGAGAACCTCTATTCAAAATACAAGCACGGCATTGATGCCTGGTGGATGGATGCATCAGAGCCCAACGTGCGCGACTGCACCCCGATGTGGTACCGCAAGGCGCTGAGCGGTCCCACGGCAATGGGTTCGTCGACCGAATACTTCAATGCCTACAGCACCGTGAATGCCGATGCCATCTACAACGGCCAGCGCTCGCTTTTTAAGGGTAAGGCCAACGAGCCCCGCGTGTTCCTGCTCACCCGAAGCGGATTTGCAGGCGAGCAGCGCTACTCTACGGCTACCTGGAGCGGCGACATCGGAACCCGCTGGGAGGATATGCGGGCACAGATGACGGCAGGCTTGAACTACTCCATGTCGGGCGTTCCCTTCTGGGGTATGGACCAGGGCGGATTCTGCGTCGAAGACCGCTATGTGGCAGCCCAGCAGGAGTTCGACAAGACAGGCGTTGAGAACAGCGACCTGACGGAGTGGCGCGAATTGCAGGCCCGCTGGAACCAGTTCGGCTGCTTCATTCCGCTCTATCGTGCTCACGGTCAGTGGCCTCTGCGTGAGGTGTGGAACATTGCTCCCGAGAGTCATCCGTGCTATCAGACCATCGTCTATTACGACAAACTGCGCTATCGCATGATGCCCTATCTGTACTCGATGGCCGGCTGGGCTCACCTGAACGACTACACGCTGATGCGTGCCCTCGTGATGGATTTCCAGAACGATGAGAAAGTGTACGACATCAAGGACCAGTGGATGTTCGGTCCGGCATTCATGGCTTGTCCTGTAGGCCAGTATAAGGCCCGCAACCGCAAGGCGTATTTCCCCAAGGCCAGCGGATGGTATAACCTGTACGACGGCGAGTTCATCGAGGGCGGACAGAGTCTCATAGTGGATGCTCCGTTTGAGCGTATTCCGGTCTTTGTGCGCGAGGGCTCCATCGTTCCATTCGGTCCCGAAATCCAGTACAGCAGCGAGAAACCCGCCTCAGAGATTACGCTCTACATCTATGCTGGACGCAACGGCCAGTTCCAGCTCTACGAGGACGAAGGCACCAACTACAACTACGAGAAGGGCAAGTATGCCACCATCGACATCAGCTACGACGATGCCTCGAAGAGTGTTTCGTTCGGTCAGCGTAAGGGCAGTTTCAGCGGTATGCTGAAGAGCCGCACGTTCAACATTGTGCTGGTGACGAAGGACAACGCCCAGCCGCTCGATTTCAATGCTGCCGGCAAGGTTGTCACCTATACGGGCAAGGCCGTCAGCGTGAAGCTCTGATTGTGTAAGGGAAAGCCCTTAGATGTTATTTAGCAATCGTTTTTTAGACAAACATTACATATGAAAAGATTTTTGTTTCTGCTGCTTGCGATGGCGGCTCTCTATACAGTACAGGCTCGAGAACGCAAATGTTTTGATGCTGATTGGCGGTTTGTGTTGGCAGATTCTGCACATATGGCAGATGTAGACTATAATGATTCTCATTGGCGAAAGCTTTCTTTACCTCACGACTGGGCTATAGAGGGTGACTTCTATGCCAGCAATCCTTCTGGAGCGGGTGGGGGAGCTTTACCTGGTGGAGTAGGATGGTATAGGAAAACATTCAGTATTCCCTTGACACCCTCACAAGACGGAGGTACTTCCTGCTTCATTGAGTTTGATGGCGTTTATATGAACTCTACCGTTTATGTGAATGGTCAGAAAGTGGGATTCCGTCCTTATGGCTATAGTTCTTTTGAATATGATATCACAGAATATCTGAAGAGAGGTGAGAATATTATTGCCGTCAGGGTGGACAACAGCGACCAGCCAAACTCCCGCTGGTATAGCGGTTGTGGTATATACCGTCATGTATGGCTGACTCAAACAGAACATACGCATGTGGCCCATTGGGGGACATATGTCACTTCTTCTTTGTCAAAGAATAATAAAACAGCTACATTCAACGTTATGGTAGAAGTAGCGAACAAGACGAAGGACACTCAGATAACCAATATCCTTTTGGATGCCGGAGGAAAAGAGGTTGCCAAATCCAATGGTTCCACGCTTCAGGTGAAGAATCCTCATTTGTGGACACTTGACAATCCTTATATTTATAAGATGCGCACCGAGATACGTGTTGGTGATAAAATTGTTGATGTATATGAAACTAACACGGGAGTGAGGAGTTTCCGCTTTGATCCCAAAGCGGGCTTCTCACTCAATTCTGTACCAGTGAAGATCAATGGTGTCTGTGAACATCATGACTTCGGCTGTCTGGGAGCAGCCCTCAATGAAGATGCCCTTCACCGTAAACTGGTGAAATTGAAGGCAATGGGCGTGAATGCCATCCGGTCTTCTCATAATCCTCCTGCTCCGGAACTTCTGAATATGTGTGACACGATGGGACTCATCGTAATGGATGAGTCGTTTGATATGTGGCGACGCAAGAAGACGCAGAACGACTATGCACGCTTTTTCGACGAATGGCATGAGCGTGACCTTTCTGACCTGGTGAAGCGCGACCGTAACCATCCGTGCATTTTGATGTGGTCGATAGGTAATGAAGTGCTCGAGCAGTGGTCTTCGGCAGATGCTGATGAATTGACCCTTGAGCAGGCAAATCTGATTCTTAATGCGGGTCATGATGCCTCCACATTGGCACACGGTGAAGAAATGACGCCCAATGCTTTGCTAACCCAGCATTTAGCCAATATCATAAAGAAATACGACAAGACTCGTCCCATCACAGCAGGCTGCAATGAACCCGATCCGAAGAACCATCTCTTCAAGAGCGGGGCTATCGATATTATCGGTTTCAACTATCACCATCAGTGGATTAAGGACGTGCCAAAGAATTTCCCAAATAAGCCGTTCATAATGAGTGAGAGTGTATCTGCCCTTCAGACACGAGGCTACTATATGATGCCTTCCGACAGCATCTATGTAGCACCGAAGGAATGGTGGATGCCTTATACCGACCCCTCGTTTATGTGCTCGGCATATGACAATATGCACGCATCGTGGAGCAGCACCCATGAACAAACTTGGGACGTAGTCAAGCATACGCCTTATGTCGGTGGACAGTTCATTTGGACGGGCTTCGATTATATTGGAGAACCTACGCCTTACGGCTACCCTGCTCGCAGTTCGTATTTCGGCATTATAGATCTTGCCGGCTTCCCGAAGGACATCTATTACATGTACCAAAGTGAATGGACTAATAAGCCCGTTCTCCATCTCTTCCCCCATTGGAATTGGTTACCAGGTCAGGAAATAGATATGTGGTGCTATTACAATAATGCCGACGAGGTGGAATTGTATGTAAACGGAAAATCTCAAGGTGTCCGCAGAAAAGCCGACAGTCACGTCTATCATGTATCATGGCGTGTGAAATATGAGCCTGGTGAAGTGAAAGTAGTTGCCCGAAAGGCAGCCGTGAAGAACGGCTATCCAGAGATTGTGGCTACGCAAACCATTAAAACGGCAGGACAGCCCGATCATCTGCGTCTGACTACCGATTATCAGGGAAAGACCACAACCTTCGTAAATGTTGAGGTGGTGGATAAGGACGGTAATCTGTGTCCTTGGGCTGAAAACCAGGTATTCTTTGAGACTACCGGCGGACTGGAGATCATCGGCGTGGATAATGGCAGCCAATTCTCTATGGAGCGTTTCAAGGATACCAAGCGAAAGGCTTTCATGGGCAAGTGCATGGTGGCCGTAAGTGGCAAGGGTGAACTAAAGGCTTCCACTTTCGGGATGAAAGAGACTACTCACATAATCAAATAACACAAACATTTATGACAGAAAACAACGTGATGCGTGTTGGTATCATCGGAGCCGGCACCATAGCAGGTAAAATCGCTTCCACCCTGAAGGATTTGGAAGGAGTGGATAATTTTGCCATTGCCTCGCGCTCGTTGGAAAAGGCAGAGGCCTTTGCCAAGGAATGGGACTTTGAGCGGGCTTATGGGACTTATTCAGATTTACTTGATGATGCGGATGTGGATTTAGTTTATATCGCCACGCCTCACAGTCATCATTATGATGTGACCCGTGAAGCCATTCTCAAGGGTAAACCTTGCCTGGTGGAGAAAGCCTTCATGGCTAACTATCGTGAAAGCAAGGATATCGTGGATTTGGCCCGAGAGCACAAAGTGTTTGTTGCAGAAGCCATTTGGACACGCTATCAGCCTGCTGTCCAGATGATTCATAAATTGATAGCCGACGGCCGTATCGGAACTCCCCAGTTGATTTCTGCTACTATCGGCTATCCGATGCTTCATAAGGAACGCCTGCTGAAACCCGAACTATGCGGAGGCGCTTTGCTCGATGTGGGTGTCTATGCCATCAATTTCTTCCGTATGTTCTGCGATGCCAGGGTGGAGCGTGTCATTTCCAATTGCATGAAATCCGACCTCGGCGTTGATTTGCAGAATGCGGCTTCCTATGTACTCGACAATGGTGTGATGGCCAACATCCAGTCATCGGCACTTTGCGTAAACGACAATCAAGGTGTAATCAGTGGTACTAAAGCCTGTCTGGCTGTCGATGATATCAATAATCCGCAGGTTATTAGTATCTTTGGTCGCAATCATGTACTAGAGGAAGAATTCCGTGTGCCTGACCAGATTACGGGCTATGAATACGAGTTTCTGGCATGTAAGGAGGCCTTGGAAAACAATTGGACCGAGTCCCCCATGATGCCTCTCGACGAGACACTGACGATTATGAAGATGATGGACGACCTGCGAATGGAGTGGGGCGTCCGCTATCCGATGGATTAAAAAACACTGAGAAGATATGAAAAGACAGTTTTCTTTTATAGTAACTTTGCTGTTTGCGTTTGCGATTCATGCACAGACTTACCAGCAGGTTAATGACATCTGCTATACGACCAAGCAGGATGCCTATGCACAGGAACGCCTGAAACTGGATATCTACTATCCCGAGAATCAGAAAGACTGTCCTGTCGTGGTTTGGTTCCACGGCGGTGGATTGGAAGCAGGTAATAAGGAAATACCTGAAAGACTGAAAGATAAAGGTTATGTCGTAGTGGGTGCCAACTACCGCCTGTTGCCCAAAGTGACCATCAAGGAAACGGTCGATGATGCAGCTGAGGCCGTGGCATGGGTGTTCGGCAATATAGGGAAGTACGGTGGTGACACGAAGAAGATTGTGGTTACAGGCCATTCAGCTGGGGGCTATTTGGCAATGTTGCTTTGCCTGAACAAGGCATGGCTCGGAAACTATGGCATAGACGCCGACTCCGTGATGCTCTATGCTCCCTTTAGCGGACAGGCCATCACACATTATAATGTACGTAAGATGCAAGGAATCAGTCCTTTGCAGCCCACCATCGATGAATATGCTCCCCTCTATTGGGTGAGAAAGGATTGTCCGCCGTTTTTGCTGATATGTGGTGACCGTGAACTGGAACTCTTTGGCCGCTACGATGAGAACCAGTATTTGGCTAGGATGATGAAACTGGCAGGACATGAAAAGACATGGCTTTATGAACTTGACGGTCATGGTCATGGAGGAATGGTGGAACCCGGATTCCATATCCTGGAAACTCATATGCGCCAATTGCTTGGTAAACCCGTGAATCCGTAATTAACATAAGCTGAACAGATAGACCTAATAGCAATACATGATGAAAAAGATATTCATTTGCGTAATCTGCACTTTTTGCGGTGCGTTGGCAACCTATTCGCAAATACAGACCAACGCCGGTGTTCAGTACCTGATGAACATCCAGAAAGACATGTCAACCGATTTCTCCGACCTGTCTAACACTTATTTCCTTGCCGATAGTGTGGCGTCATTTGATGCTGCAAAGGCTACGGGAACCGTGAAATGGA
This sequence comes from uncultured Prevotellaceae bacterium, assembly GCA_900316985.1. Taxonomy (GTDB): domain Bacteria; phylum Bacteroidota; class Bacteroidia; order Bacteroidales; family Bacteroidaceae; genus Prevotella. The sequence continues at coordinate 24,190 of ONFE01000001.1, read as the reverse complement.
ACCGTTACAGACTCTCACCGCGACAGGCTTTCAATCTTAATGGTTACTGGCCCGTAAGGATGGAGATGCTTGATTTCCCCTCAACGGAATACGATAACGATCCGCAACTGAAACTACAGCTTAGCTTCATCTCTCCCCGGTGCATTCGCTTGACGATGCTCACCACACCTGTAGAGCCTAAGAATGAAGATGGAAGCGACCCGATGTTTGCTCCCGAGTTTTTGGGTAAGTTGGCAGGTGCAGCCAATGGCTCCCTTACAAAAGAGTGGCATCCTGTTAGCGAAGGTCGTAGCATCGCTTATAAAAGCGAATACGGCTCCCTTGAAATTCAGCGCTATCCTTTCCGTATCGTGCTTCGCGACAAAAATGGAAAGATCCTGACGCAAACACGCCATATCATCGACAATGATTCTTCACAGATTAAGCTTCTGCCGTTCTCGTTCATCAAACGTGGCAGTGATAATTCACGTTCCGTGAATCCGGTCTTCACTTTGGCCTCGGGTGAACACATCGTGGGCTGTGGTGAGTCCTTTACTAAACTCGATAAAGTAGGGCAGAAAGTTCATCTTTATGTTACCGACCCGCAGGGACCTGAGAGTGACGGTATGTACAAGCCGGTCCCCTTCTTCTTCTCCAATCGTGGCTATGGCATCTTCATGCACACGTCGGCTCCCGTAACATGTGATTTCGGAGCGTCTTATATTGGAGCCTCACGCCTGTTTATGGGTGACGAGAAGGTGGATCTCTTCCTTTTTTTCGGAGAGCCAAAGGAAATACTTGACGAATACACCAATATCACGGGCAAGTCGCCCATGCTGCCGCTCTGGACTTTCGGCACTTGGATGAGCCGCATCACTTATTTCTCGCAGGAGGAAGGCTTGGATATCGCCAACAAACTCCGTCAGCACCGCATCCCGTCGGATGTGATTCACTTTGACACTGGATGGTTCGACGTGGACTGGCAGTGTGACTATGAGTTCTCCAAGAACCGTTTCAAGGATCCCGTTGCGATGCTGAAAAAGATGGACCGTATGGGTTTCCATACGTGTCTTTGGCAATTGCCCTATTTCACTCCCAAGAACCGTTATTTCAAGGAAATCGTGGAGAAGGGCATGCATGTGAAGAATGCCAATGGCGGTATGCCCTACGAGGATGCCGTTCTTGACCTGAGTAATCCTCAGACAGTTGATTGGTATCAGTCTAAAATAGGTGGTCTTATTCGTCAGGGCGTGGATGTCATCAAGTGCGATTTTGGTGAGGCAGCTCCCTTCAATGGCGTGTATGCCAGCGGAAAGGGTGGTTTCTATGAGCACAATCTCTATCCCCTGCGTTACAACAAGGCGCTCTTTGAGGGTATTGCCAAGAATGGTTCGGAACCGGTTATCTGGGCGCGTTCCGCATGGGCTGGCTCTCAGCGCTATCCCCTTCATTGGGGTGGTGATGCAGCCACGACGAATATCGGTATGCTTGGTGACCTCCGCGGTGGTCTTTCCTTTGGGCTCAGCGGTTTCTCTTTCTGGAGTCACGACATGGGCGGATTCGTCACCGCTTCCCCGGAAGATATCTATCGCCGCTGGTTGCCATTCGGCTTCCTGAGCAGTCATACGCGCGCCCACGGAGCACCTCCTACAGAGCCATGGCTGATTTCTGAGTCTTTCACCCAGGCATTCCGTGAGAGTGCGGAACTGAAATATCAACTCATGCCATACGTCTATGCACAAGCCAAAGACTGTAGTGAGCGTGGACTTCCAATGGTGCGTGCTCTCTTCGTGGAGTTCCCCAATGATCCGGGGGCTTGGCTTGTAGAAGATGAATACCTCTTTGGTTCCCAGATTCTGGTGGCCCCCTTGATGGAAAGTGGCAATAGCCGTACCTGCTATCTGCCGAAGGGCAAGTGGATTGACTATCAGAACGGGAAGGTTTACGAAGGCGGTTATCAGGAAATACAGGCCGGAAAGATTCCCGCCATTATCCTTGTACGCGACGGTTCGCTCATTCCCCACGTTCCCGTGGCTCAGCATACGGGTGATATTGATTGGAATAAGATAGAATGGAAGGCTTACAAGGCTGATGCCCAGACCTGTAAGGGACTGCTTTTCAAACCAGGGGATACAAAGATTCAGGAGATTTCGCAATAAGAGAACGAGGGCGTGTCATCATTGGCACGCCCTCATTTGATTGATGCACGTTTCCCGTTTAATAATTAGCTCGGGTACAAACTAATTTACTTTGTATTTCATCCGATGATGTTTTGCGTTGCTTCCAATGGTTGTTTGAGGAACAAAGTAAATTACTTTGTGTTCCATTTTCTTAAAGTGCTGATAATAAATGATTTAGGTATTTTTGAGGGTGCTCTCTTAGAGAGTTTAAGCACAACTATTAAGTACCAAAAATGTAAAGAAAATGGAACAGAGAATGTTAACAACCCTTAATTTTAACCTCCGCTCGGGAGAGGGTAAAAGAGTTATTTATGCCGTCCTTTATGACGGGCAAAAGCAGGAAAAAATAAGCCTTGGGGAAAAGGTTTATAGAGACCTTTGGGACGGTAAAAAGCAGATATGTCGGATAAATAGAGACCTCTCAGAGAGTGCCATAAATGACCTTATCCGCATCAATCAGAAAATAAATGACGTGAAAACTTGTTTTTCACAAAAACTTTTTGTACAATTGCAGGGTGAGAGTGTTAACATGGTTTTTGAACTAAAAGAAAAAATAGAGAACATGGCAAATGAAAAGAATTTAGTAGCAGGAGGGAAATACAAAGCCACCCTTTTTATTGAAAAGGCTTTTAACTACTATAAAGAATTTATTGGTAACATGACGGAAAGCAGCAAACAGACCTACGGTGATAAAGTTAGGGTTTTTATAAACTATATAAAAGATAGTGGCACGGATGGAATGAGCCATATAACTGAGAAGGGTATAATAAAATTTAGGGATTTTCTTATAAAGCAGGGAAAAAGCCATAAAACTATAAATAACTATATAGATACCCTAACTTATATAATAAATGGAGTGCGGCAGGAAAGTGACTTTGCCAAATATGGGCTGCAAGAAATACGTATAAAAAGGCTCAAAGAAAAGGTAAGAAAGCAGGAGAATATGCTACGGACACCGCTCACAGATGAAGAGGTTAAAAAACTCTCAGATGTGAAGGGGTTAAAGCCACAAGAAAAGGAATATAGAGACCTTTTTATTTTTCAAAGTATGGTGGGATGCCGTGTGTCTGACCTTTGGAGGTTTTTTGATGAAACGGCCCATAGAATAGAAAAAGGAAAAGAAAACTCCTACGTAGTATATGACACGCGCAAGGAGGAAATAACAGGTTACTGCATACAAAGCCCCCAAATAGAAAAAGTGATGAATGAGGGCTTTAAGTATATAAAGGTGGAAGATAGCAAGAAATTCCGTGATGGCTACAATAAGGCACTGAAAAAGGCTGCAAAAATGGCAGGACTTGACAGAGTTATTAAGTGGAAAGACCCCGACGGAAATGACCGTAAAGATGCACTGCACAAAGTGTTAACTTGTCACTTTGCGCGCCATACCTTTGCCACCAAAATGCTTTTGATGGGATATGAGCCGCAAGAAGTATGCAAAATGACGGCACACGCTGATGATAAGATGGTGAACCATATATACGGCCATATATCAGACTATGCCACCATTAAGAAGTTAGACGAGGCAACAGAGCGCATAAAAGGGCAAAAAAGCCCCGACAATGATATAAATAAAGTTCATGAGTATAAGGACGTGTTAGCCTTTTATGGCTGCCAATGGAAAGAGTATAAAGACATGAAAGACCCTGAGGAACTTTTAAGGCTCATAGTAAGAAAATATGAGACGGAACTTGAAAAAGAGGGGCTTAACCATACCATCCTAAAAGCCATATACAATGGAGAGTATAAGGATATGGAAGAGCGCAACCGGATGGAAAAAATACTAACCACCATAAATGAGATAAATGGGCACAAATAGACTATTTATAGGTGACATTTTTAAGCGTCATCAACTTATTATTAAAAAGGGGCGTGTCTGTTTAAGACATACCTCTTTTTTTATAAAGGCTAATATTTATATTAAATAATATACTAAAAATATGGCATGATGGGACGTATAAGAGACACAGAGGAAATAACAAATGATATTTGGTTTTCATAGTAAAGATGGGTGCAAGTGGTGAGAGGCTTGCACCTTTTTTTGTGCCGCTTTAAAACTATATAGTACATCAAAAATGATGTAGGAGATAGTTTATATATAAAACTATCCCCATAGTAAAAAAATACTATATATATAATATAGCATAGTAAAAATATACTATGCCCATAGTAAAAATTTACTATGCCATCTAAAGTATTACTTTAAGTAATATATAAAGAAAAACTTATCACTATAAGAAAGTGATAAGGGACAGGGTAGAGGTTAGGGATTTTATATATAAAATATAGAAACCCTAACCCCATAACAGAGCAAAAAAGCGAGGTTATGGAAAAGGAAAGAAAAAGTTAACCGGAAATTTGTTTTTTCCGTATTTTTTTTGTATATTTGCACTACAATGAAAAAAAATACAAAAAATTTTCATTTTTTTAGGTACTTTTTCAAACTACGTGATAATTATTATTAGAAAAGGTAATAATGTTATTAAAAAGATAGGCAATGCACAACAAACCACACACAGAGGAAACTAAAAAGAAAATGAGTGAAGCCGCCAAAAAGAGATGGGCAAACATGACGGCAGAAGACAGAGCCAACCACGGAAAGAAACTAAAAGCCTTTTATGAGCGTGTTAACCGTGAATGGGAGGAGGAAACCGCAAGGCAGTGGGAAGAGGCTCATAAAGAATATATATGGAATGAGTTTAACCGCCTATTTGGTGACTAAAATAAGATAAAGAAATACCCTTTTAAGTAGACTAAATTCGGATGTTCATCAAAGCGCTTTTCATATTAAGTAGGGTATTTTTCACAGGTGATGGGGTGGTTTTTTTCTCGTGTGTTCCGCCCCTCACTTTTAATAAAAGATACACGAGAAATAATAATACAAAACACCGAGAGAAAAATGAATAGTTACTTACTAAAACAGAAATTAATTGAAACGGGTATCAAAGACAAAGACTTTTTACTTATAGATACCCTACTATTTTTCTATAACAAGAAGAAAGATAAAGATGGAACGGTAAAAGCACTACCTAAAACCATGTGCAAAGAATGTTTTTATGACGGAGACCAAACAAACACAACTCACTTTTTAAAACCCATCATAAAAAGGCTAAAAGAGAAAAACCTATTAGATGGACAAAAAGGTGATACATGGGTATTAGGAGAAGAGGCACTAAAACTATATACAGAATTTTATGAGCAGCCGGATAACAAGCCAAACTGCACAAGAAAAACAACATATAAAAAAGAAAATATAAAATCCCTAACCCTATCATGCAGCACCGCTGCAAATGATGGTATAAATGAATGGATAACTCGACTTAACTAACTTTTTGAAAAATGATAAAGATAAAATCAAACACAGAAATTTTAAGCGCGCTTACTGAATATCAGCGAGTAAAGCACTACGGCCTAAAAAGTGGTATAGAAAACCTTGACCATGTTATGAGGCTTGACCGTCAGAGGTTTTGTATAATAACATCAAATGAAAATCAAGGTAAAACCACTTTCTTGAACTACTACAGCCGCATGATGGCAAAGACCCATCAAATGAAAACCCTTTTCCTGAGTTTTGAGAACTCAGAAATGAAATTTTATGACAGCCTTAAAAAGGTTTATGGTGGCAACTCCTTTGTGGAGTTTTCAAGGTATTTGCCGCATGAGTTTTCCTCACTTGATGACGTGTTTAAGGCACTCACAGAGTACAAAGAACAATGGGGATATGATATGCTCATAATAGACCCCTTTGAGAGTTTTCAGGACTTAATGAATGGAAACTATAGGAGTGAGGACTACGGTAGGATATTAGAGAGAATTAGACAATATACGCAGGAGCATGATATTATCACCATACTTGCAGCACATCAAAGGAAACTAAGTGAAGGTGAAGAGCCAACAATCAGCAATATTTTCGGCTCCGTGTCCTTTGGCAATAAGGCTGACTTTATTTTTTCGGTCCAAAATATAGGGAACTTCATGACAAAGTTAACCACTTTAAAGATAAGGCACAACTATGAAGAGGGTATAAAAGGCAAAAGCGTGTATTTTTCTTTTGACCCGAGAAATGGGGTTTATACTCCTGCGGAATATGATGAGCAGGACGGGAGTTTTGCAGAGGTGGCACTTACAGCCAAAACCGTAAAAGATGCAACCGAGAAAGCCATTTTAAAGCCCATGGGAGAAGAGAAAAGGGACATAGTGGAACAACTGCCCACGGAGCGGAAAACAAGCCAACCGGCGCAAGAAAACAAGCCCATAGAGATAGTAAGAAGTGACTATCTTTGCAGCGTGATAGAAAGCGGAAAAAGTAAGGGTTTAACAAGCCTTAAAAACTGCCTTACCGGAGTACCACTATCAAAGAAAAAGGAAATAGAAAAGGTAAGGGGATATGAATATAAAAGCCCCCTCTATGATAAGGCAAAGGGATATATCCCAACTTTTACACCATCCTGCACAATAGCCCCAAGCATGACGGCACAAAGGGAGAACATCATGCGCGTAAATAATATTATATGTATGGATATAGACGGAGCCGACAATGAGGGAATGAGCACTAAAGAAATGAAAGAAAAGTTATCACAACTGCCCTTTGTGTGGATAGTGAAAAACAGCCTATCAAATAGGGGAGTTTTTGCACTGATAAAGATAGGGATAAATGGCACAACCATGGAAGAAGTTAAAAGTGAGTTTAAGACATACTATAAGGCCATAAGTGAGGAACTTGCAAAGGTAGGCATAAAAGTAGATGCACAGTGCAATAACATCAACCGTACGCGCTACCTGAGTTTAGACAATGAGCCATATTTTAAACCCATGGCAGAGGTTTATGAAATAGAAAATATTAAATCCCTAACCCCCTCATGCAGCACCGCTGCAAATGATGGTAAAAATATAGAACTCTCAAACAGAGACAAAGAGAGGTTTTTAAAAGCCATGGAAAGGATAACTAAAGACCACTTGCAAATAACTCACACACATGAAGAGAGCAGGAGCATAGGCAGGAGCCTTGCAAATGTTTTTGGCGAGAATGGGAGAAAATACTACCATATAGTGAGGGCGCAAAAACCCAACTATGATAAGGTGAGAAGTGATGAAAGATATAATGAATATTTAGCGGATGGAATGAGTGAGAACTACACCATAGCCACTTTTTTTAAGTTTTTTAATGAGGCAAAAACAGCATGAAAAAGAACTATATAAAGCCACAATGTGAGACCGTAAATATGGACACACTTGCACCCCTTGCAGGCAGTGGCATAGGAAAAATAATATGCCCATGGACACCATGGAAAAGGAATATCCATTGGGATGATGACGGAGTGGGCGGATGGGCTTTAAATGGCTCTTTGGACTATGATAATGGCTATCCCTACGTGAGAAGTGATGACGCGGAAAAATGGAGTTATCCCAAAGGGGAATGGTACTATACTTTGGAGATAATAGACCACTAAAAATAATAATTTAAAAATAATATGACAATGGCAACACAAAAAGAACCTATTAAGAAAAAGGACTTTTCTCGCTACTACCTGAGGAAAGCGCAGGAACTTAACCTAACCCCTGAACAAATGGAAGTAGATAGGGGTTTTCATAACTTATACAAAAAATATAGGAGGCTAAATAATGATTAAGTTATGGACAACTGAGAGAGAAGAGAGGGCAAAGAGGCCCATACCTTATGAGTATCAAATAAGGGGCATAATAATGAACCGGAAAAGAAATGAAACTAAATGATGGCTAAAAAATGGAATGAAAAAAAGTACATAGAACTTTGCAACCAAAGGGAAATGAAAATGTATGAAATGAGATTAAGGGGCGTCCCCTTTTCAGTGAGACGGGAAGCCGTCAAAGAAATAACAGAACAAATAGAGAGCCTATGACTGAAACAAGAAGCCACACGGACGAGATGGCAGAGCAAATCCTAAAGGGATATAGTGAACTGATGAAGGCTAAAAACAATGCCAAAACAGATAAAGACAAAGAGATATATACACAAATAACGGACTTAATGAAAAACCTATTATGATTATATTAAGTATAAGTGAATGGATGACGGCTATATGGCTGACCGTGGTACTACTAAATCAGGGATGGGAGTTAGTAGAAAAAATGAAAAACATGGTGAAATAAAATCCCCGTCCCATATCATGCAAAAGGCATGATATGAAATAATAAGAAAGAAAAATAGCAGAACAAAATGAGTTATTTAGATGAGATAGAAGCGGCAAAAATAAAACTTACTAACCGCCTTGAAAAAGCAGATACGGAGCAATGGCAAAACAAAAAAGACAAATATTTGTGTCTTGTGAACATATATCATGTGTATGCCGTGGAACTTAACAAACTTTTAACAAGTAAGAATCTGCCCCGTGACATACTTTGTTGGCTGCAAACCCAAATAGAAATAGCAATACAAAACTCGGAGCAGGCGGCAGTACAACTAAGGAATGAATATAAATCGTGTGAGGTTTTTACCCCACTACCATAATGTAAAATAATTTTTTAATATAATGCAAATATGAATATTATTAATTTTATTAATGAAGAGAGAGACAGACAGGACAAGAAAAAGAACTCACTCGGAATAGAGGCAACCAAGGCCATAAAAAATGCAGAGGAACAATTTAAGAGGTCACAAATAGTGCCCGTGGGAACGGTCCAATTTATGGCTAAAGATGTGGAAAAGAGAGACAATAAAATCCAAGGATTTAGGGAAAATTTGGATATTATCCACACGCCAAAGAGCAATACAAATTTGGTGGAAATGCTGAATATTAAAGTTTTTGAGGGCGTGAAAAATAACTTTAAAATGCCACTTTGGAATAATACAATTTATGCCAATGATGACATGGAACACTTGCCATACTATATTTATAATGAGAGTGATACCATGAGGCTCAACACAAAGACAACACTTGAATTTGTGGCAAAGAAAAGATATATCAATGTGGCATATAGTGGTGAGGTACTGAGAGCGGCAAGCACGTCAATACAGGACGCATTGACAGCAGACGCCCTAAAACAGATATATGATGAGGTATTATTTGGGGTACTTTATGAAAATGCAACAAGTACCACCCCACAAACAGCCACAACCAAAGAAGATATTATTACTTATTTGGACGGCTCAAAGGGACAGCATAAAGGTATTTTTGTGGTGGGAAAAACAGCCTTCCAAACAATGCTAAAGATGGATGGCCTTATTAACAACAACCTCATATTTGGGGCAATCCCGTACGTGGTATATGAGAGCAAGTATTTGCCACACAATGCAACAATATACTTTAACCCTGATGATGTGTACCTTGCACAATTCGGTGCATTTGATATGACCATTGACAGCGTGACAGATAGGGTAAAGAATATCATACACATGCACCTTGAGGCATACTTTGACGGTGGCACGGTTAGCGCAACAAATAACTATTTGGTTTTGGAAGAGCCAACAGATGACGGCACAGACCCAACACCCTCAAGCGGTGACACGGAAAGCGGTGAAACCATGGTGGACCTGACAAGTGGAACAACTGAGCCGTAAAACATATTTATAGAGGAATGTGATTTATCATTTTTTAAAAGTTAGGTTTATTTAGTTTTTCGGGTGTTTAGTAGAGATACTAAACACCCTTTTTGTTTTGTTTTGTATAAAAGCCATTTTAAAGCCATATAAGAGCATTTTATTTGCATGGTAGCAAGTTATCCACACATGAAAAGAAAAGCCAACAGAGCGCATAAAAACAGCCATATATTAAAAGAAAATATACTCCCCCCCATAGGTGGATATTTTTTATATTTGCGGGAAACCCCTCGCTGCTCTTCTTCACGCAAAATCTGTTTTCCATTGTTGGGATATGCTATTTAATTGCCATCAAAAATTTATTTGCAAATGCAAAAAATAAAGTGTATCTTTGTCGGCGTGTTTAACCCCTTAAAAATATGAACTTATGGTAAAAAGAAAATCACCCCTAACCGAGATTAGAAAGAAACTGAAAAATGCTAATATGACCACCTCGGAAATAGAGATTTTTCAGAAGTTACTGACCGACAAAAAGGAGGCTATAAAAGAGCATGAAAAAAAGGCTTTAGAGGATAAAATGAAAGCCTTAAATACCGAGTATCAGGAACTAACAGGAGCCACCTACTTTGATGTAAAAGAAGAGGGATAAAAGAAGCCCTAACAGCCTATAAAGAGCCTTAACCATACCCCCATAAAAGGGGTATGGGGATAGGGCTATATGATGTTAAAAAATGTATTTTTCCATCCGGTCACAAATAAATGACCTATCTTTGCATAAGAACCGACGGAAAGAACCAAGGTTTTGAGTGCTCTCTTATTTTACTGAAAATCAGTCAGTTACAAGAAATTAACACAAAGTAAATTAGTTTGTAGTCTGTCTGTTTCGTTTCAGGAATTCAGAAGGCAAGCAGCCGTATTCGTCCTTGAAATATTTAGAGAACTGTTTGCTGGAATATCCTACTGCATAAGCCACTTCCGATATGTTCGTCTTGCCTTGTTCCAGCAGGCTGCGTCCACGTTTTATCTTGAGTATGCGGATGAATTCCACAGGTGATTTGCCTGTGATAGCCATCATCTTCTTATAGAGATGCCCGCGTGTCATACCAATGGCGCTGCTCAGTTCACTTACTGAGAAATTGCCGTCTTGCATATTCTCTTCTACCAGCCGGATGGCCTTGCTGATGAGTTCCTCATCCACAGAGCTGACAGTAATCTTGCTGGGCTCTATTTCTATGCCGTTGGCTATACGTTGATGAACCTCGTCAGTCCATTCCAGAATCTTTTTGATTCGCAGTTTCAGGATATTCAGGTTGTAGGGTTTGGTGATGTATTCGTCGGCACCGTCTCGGAGTCCTGCCATGATGTTGTCTTCCGTTGATTTGGCGGTCAGCAGTATGACGGGGATGTGCGAATAGTTCACGTCTGTCTTGATTCGGTTACAGAGTTCCAGTCCGTTCATCACAGGCATCATCACGTCGCTGATTACCAGATTCACGTCATGGTCTTTCATGATGTCGAGAGCCTCTTTTCCGTTGCTGGCTGTGAGAATTTCATAATCATCGTTGAGGCTACGTTCGAGGAAATGACGAGAGTCAAAGTTGTCTTCGACTACAAGGATGGTTGAACGACTATTCTCCTGACTGGTCTTCTCGGCATTTTCGCTCTTGTTCATCAATCTTTGCTCCGTCCCTTCCTCTTGAATCGTCAGTCTTTCATCTTTCACCTGTTGCTCTTCGTCTATAGGTATGGTAACGACGAAGATTGAACCTTCGGGATGATTATCCTTGACTGTCACTTCTCCTCCGTGCATATTCACGTACTCTTTCACTATATGGAGTCCGATGCCACTGCCTATATATTCGCCGTCATTGCTTTCCTGATAGAAGCGCTTAAATATATGCTCTTTGTGTTCATCACTGATGCCCTTGCCCGTATCAGCTACCTGCAGTTCCATCATCTTTCGTCCGTCCTGATGGCGAACGCCTAATGTCACGTTCACCGTTCCTTTCTCCTTATTGTATTTATAAGCATTTGAGAGCAGGTTGTTGATGATACGCCGCATCTTGTTCTCGTCGAAATCCATTTCCAGCGACTGAACGTTGATACGCAGATTGGTATGAATGTTGCGGTTCTCGGAAAAGTAGTTGAACCCTTGCACCAGTTTCTGTACCAGCGATACCATGTCACCATGAGATTTGTATAGTTTCTCTGATCCGACGTCGAGTCTGCGGAAGTCTAGCAGCTGGGTGATTTCATCGAGCAGCAGTTTAGCATTCTTCCATGCCATATTGAGTTCCGTCCTAACAGACTTGTCAATAGTTCCTGAGAGTACTTTCTCAAGTGGGGCAATGACGAGTGAGAGGGGTGTCTTCAGGTCATGGCTGATATTGGTGAAGAATTTTATTTTCTTTTCTTCCATCTCGTATTGCTGAGCCAGTTCCATCTCCATCTTTTGCACTTCCATCGTCTTCTTTTGCTTTTTCTTGAGCTTAAGGATATAGAGCCATAAAGCCCCCAAAGCAAGAAGACCATAAAGAATCAATGCCGGAATTGACAACCAGAATGGTGGCTTTACCACAATCTGTACGGTGGAAATCTCGCTGCTCCATCCCCCAGGAGCCACGGCTTTTACCTCCAGCGTGTAGTTTCCTGAGGGTAGTTCGTTGAAATAAATGTAATTCCCGTTTACCTTGTTCCAGTTTTCGCCGTGTCCTTTCATACGATACATATAACTGACCCGTTGCTTCATCGCCTGGTTCATACAGGATACGGCTATGGCAAAGTTATTCACGTCATCGTTGATGACAACCTTTTTCGTCAGTTGCATGCTCTCTTTCAAAGCATGGCTTTCATCGCCCACGGTTACAGCCTTGCCATCGATATAAAGTTCGGTGAACAAGACTTTCATGTCAGGATAAGTGATGTTACATTGGTTAGGTTGAATCTGCAGATACCCTTTGAAACTGCCAATCAGACATCTTCCGTCTTTAGTTGCGCATGCGGCATTGTTGAAGAAGTTGGCCTGTTGCAGTCCATCCTCATCATAATAGGGCTGGCATATGAACTGGGGCGCGCCGTTTCCTTCTTTTACTTGTATTCTGGTAATGCCATTGTCGGAACTCAGCCACATATAGTGGAATTTGTCTTCCACGATGGCACGTACATAATTGTTGGAGAGACCGTCGGCAGCCAGTAGATGGGAAATCTCTCCGTTGTTCCTATGGTAGATCCAAATACCGTTACGGCTTCCGGCCCAAACCAGTCCACGGGAATCTATGAAGATGGAAGAAAAGTATTCATTTTTCAGGGTTTCGGCTACCTTCTTGGGCGTGATGAATGTCTGTTTGCGAGTATCATAGATGAATAATCCATGACTGTTGCCGATAAACAACCATCCGTTTTCATCGATGGCCAGGCTCATGATACTGTTGGACATCATCGGAGAATTGTTGTTGTTGTTCAGAATGGTTTGACGTCCATCTTTCCCAATGTAGATGACGCCATTGTCCACCGTGCCAATCCAAATGTTACTCTCGTTGTCGGCAATCATACATTTCACTAAAGCCTCTGCGTTGTCTGGCTTGATATTATCAAGATGTATCCTTCTGAACTGATTACCTTCAAGCCGGGCCAAACCTTCGCCATAGGTTCCCAGCCATACTGCACCTTCAGGGGTGATGGCCATAGAGGTTATGATGTTCGAAGGAGTGCCCCCGTTTTCCACATTATAATATGTGATGTTCCCTCCTGCTGATTGTCGTGCTACGCCGTCTCCGTCGAAGCCTATCCAGATGTTCCCCTGTCGGTCTTCAGTTATGTAGTTGATGTCTTCGCGGTTGCCTGTGCTCACTAGAGAGAAAAGTGTGTTGTTCAGATTCGTGTAGGCCACTCCCTGCTTGGCTGATCCCATCCACATCTGACTACCTGACTTATAGAAGCAGTTGATATGACTGTTGTAGGATAGGAAAGGGCTGATGCCATAGGGGGCAAGCGGTCCGTCTTCATTCTCATTACAAACGAAAACTCCTCTATTCTCGGTTGCGATCCACAGATGGCCGTCGTTGTCATCATAAATGACCGTGATGTTGACGTGCTGAAGCTGCTCTGTCAAAGGATTAGTTACCCATTTGTTTTCTTTCAGCGAGTAGCAGAGCGGCCGCTCTACGGGAGTGTGTGCCGTATAGATTCACAATCGCATCCGACAGTCAAGATACAGATGATGATACCGGGATATATTTGACAGTTTTGTTTCTCCCTCGTAAATGAGTTTCTTGCTGTTGAGGTCCACTCTGTAGAATCTGCCGTCGTTTGTCAGTATGGCTGTCACATCCCCACGCGAGGCAATATCAATGACGTCAGGCTTTTGGTTGAGTGGTATCACCGTGAGGCTTTTCTTGGTGTAGTTGTAGTTATATAATGCTTCATTTAATGAAGCCCATAGATTGTGGCTTTCATCAACATAAAGCTTGTTGGTGGCTTTTTTTATGCCTAGCTTGTTCAGCATCTCTTTTCCATTGTTCTCTATGGCATCTTTCTGGCGATTATAAACCAGCACGTTATTGTCTGAAACCAACCACAGCATCCCGTCTGCCGTTTCCATCACCCGACTCACGTCGTTATTGTAAACGCCTACTTTGTCCAACATATAGTTTTTGTAGACATAACCGTCATAGCGGCTTAGGCCGTTGATGGTGGAGAACCACATGAAGCCATAGGAATCACGTGTGATGTCACGTACGTAGTTGTCTGCCAACCCTCCTTTCACGTCAAGCGTCTTGAAGTTCAGATTCTGTTGGCTCCATGCAGTTGACATCAATCCGCAATAGATAAAAAGTATTAAGAATGCCTTCTTCATATAGTGCCTGTTTTTCTGCAAATTTACTGCAAATAGTCCATTTGTCATAATTTCATGGTATGAATTGTATCTATATGTGTGTAATTTTAACTTCTTAATAGAATTATCGTATCATATTGCAGAGAAAATGTATTGCGAATACATTTTTCCCTCAGGAAACAAGATTTGATAAAAAGAAAAGAGGATATCAAGCGCGATATCCTCTTTTTGTATGTGGAGAGATTGTTTTGCTATTATTTTGCTTCCTCTTTCTCCAATCCCTTCGATGCCATCAGCAAGTCAACAAGTCCCTTGTCCTTGAAGTCGTGTTTCTTCTGATCCCAGAATCCAAAGTCAGCATCGTAGCACCAAGTGGTCCAGGCAATGTTGAACTCGTCAAAGACAGTCAGCATGTCCTTTGTCCACTTGTAGGCCAGTTCGCGGTCCACAGGCTCATATACGCCCCACTCACCGCAGAACAACTGAAGGTTATACTTTTTGGCAGCCTCAATGGCATCCTTGAAGTCAGCTCGAATCCTGTCGATATTCCATTCTTCCGTGGTGAATTTGTTTTCATCGATGACCGCCTTGACGGAGTCGCTGGCAGCGTCATAGTCTTCCTTTGAAACGAGCACACCGGGATAGTTCACCTTGCCGGTATATTTGCCGATGGGCGTCCACCATGCACCGTAATGGGTCAGGATCATCGGGTTGTAATAGTGGAACGAGAGTATGATGTTCTTGTCGTTTTCGGGCACCTTCAGATACTTGATGGTTCCGTAGCTCTGCCACATATTGGAGCCAATGACGAGGGTGCGTTGTGGTTCACGCTCGCGAAGTGCCTTGTGAACCTTGGCAATGAGTTGGTTCCATTGTTCGTGGTCTTCAGCTACCGGCTCGTTCATGAACTCATAAGCCACGGAGTCGACGCTGTATCCTTTCAGCACGTCTGACAGTTGATACCACATATTGATGAGGTCTTGCTGTGCCTTTTCAGAAGTGAATAGGGTATTGGCATTACCGCCTCCTTCGTTGACGGCATTGAAATAGTGGGAGCGGATGATATGCAGGTCGACGATGGTACGCAAGTGATGCTTCTCGGCCCAATTGATAGCATTGGTCATCAATTCCCATGCCTCGGGCAGTTTGTTGCCCTCTTCGTCCCAGAACTGTACTTCGTCAATTGGCAGGCGCACAAAGTCAAAGCCGAGTGAATCCAGACGTGCGAAGTCATCTTCCTGGATGTGTAAGCGACGGGCCTCGCCACGGTCTTCGTTGTTCTGCGACAGCCAGTGGCTCACATTAGTACCACGTTTGATACGGAAATTGTTTGTCGCGCCTTCCTCCTTTTTGGAACAGGCTGTGACGGCTAAAATCATCACGACAACAAAGGCTAAATAGCTGATAATTCTTTTCATAATTGTAAGGATTTAGTTGATAATTAATTCCGGTTGCAAAGATAATAAATTATTTATAATCTATGAGATTGTCTAATGAAAACTTTATTTCATTTGTAAAGACTTTGAGAAAAAAGAGCATTTTGAGTGCACTTGTGAATCGAAACATGCGCTTTTTAGTTTTTTTTTATTAATTATTTCCAACTTTGCATATAGATTGTGCAAATAATCACTATCTTTGCAATGTAATCAGATAATGAGGTCTAAGAGAGACTTACTCCTTGTATTTACGGGGCTTCGGTCCTGATTCTCAGTTTCTCAATTACCTCTTTTAATATTAACAAGGTCAAGGCTGACATACTTCCACATTTTTGATAGTCCCTGTCAGCCAATTACCTTTTAATTACAATATTATGAACAACAATACCTTGACAAAGGTGGCACTGCGCTACCGCGCTGTGTTCCTCGACATCAACCGTGAAGACATCGACCTGAAATCCGAGGCTTCGGCACCCGTGATGGCTTTCATCGCCCGTCTGAAGGAGAACGGATTCTGTGTCAGCGAAGAACTTCTCCATGCTTTGAATGCCGTTTCCCCCAACCGGTTAGCGGAAATCACCGAGTGCATCAACGACGTGATGGGTGTCAAACTCAACTGGGCGCCGCTCGTCAAGGGATGGGATGTACCTACTGGCGAGACGATGGCCGACCATCTCATTACTTTGATTGCCAATATCTTCGGCAAGGAAGCCGGATTTAAAGGAACGGATCTGCCTTGCGGACATCTTATTCCTGAAGGAACATTCCCATTGGAGCGCTACAACGGTTGCCCGTTCTGCGGTACTCCGTTCGAGACGGCAGACTTTGTCTATAAGGGTCAGGCAAGCAAGTTGAAAGAACTACGTCTGTTCACGGTTGAGGATATGAATCATGTGTTCGCATCCCTCCTGGCATCAGCCACTCCGCTCGACGGCACCCAAAAGGATTCGCTTGAGCAGCTGCTTCGTGAGTTCCCGCTGCCCGATGATGCCAATATCACCATGAAGGAGACGGCCATGCTGGTCGTCAAGCTGCTAGTTGCACAGGACAAGGCAGATGAGGCTTCAAGGTTGTTGAAGACGCCTACCGACATTCTCCGTTATCTTTGGTATGAAAAGACCGGCTACGTACAGATTATCGAGCCTAAGACGCTTGTCGCTCATGCCCGTAAATTGTACAGCCACATGTGGGGACCGCTTGACAAGGGGGTGGATGCAGCCCGTGAGATGAAGCAGAAACTGATGTTGAAGTACGACCGTAAAGCTTGTCTGCGTGTGGCAAAGTGGCTGAACGGTATTCCCATGACTGCCCGGCAGGCCGCTGAGAACATGAATCCCAAGCGAGGTATGTGGGTGCGCATAATCCGTGCCCTCCGCCTTGGTGAATACTCCCGAAAGAAAGGGCTCGACCACTTGGCTGAGATACTCGATGTGTTCTACAAACAGGACTACGACACCTGGCAGGGCCGGGTTGACAAAGCCCGTTCAGCTAACGATGCCGAAAAGACATTGGCCT
The DNA here is from genome assembly GCA_900316985.1 of uncultured Prevotellaceae bacterium. GTDB lineage: Bacteria > Bacteroidota > Bacteroidia > Bacteroidales > Bacteroidaceae > Prevotella. The sequence continues at coordinate 6,730 of ONFE01000001.1, read as the reverse complement.
TGTTGAAGGAGCGTCCCGGACTTTTCGCCCGCTGCTTGTTTGCCTCGATGCTCCACTTCGGCAGTGACAAGGTTCTTGCTGCCTTTGGGGAGATTACCGACAAGTTGCCCGCACGTCTGTTGCTTTCCCTTGGCAATGCGGCAGATGCTTATTTTGACCCGAAGGAAACACGACTGGCTCGTCCCATCACGGGTGTTACCCACAAGATCGAGCCTAACAAGCTGATGGCCCTCTATGACGGGGAAACCCTCAAGTCAATGGCTGAGGCCGTGAACAATCTCTACAAGACATCCATGGCCAGACGATTCGCGGCCTGGCAGACTGAGAGCAAGACCATCTTCATTGATCCTGCTTTGTACAACATACCAGTCAGCGTGGGTGATCGTTCGGCAACTATCCAGGATGCATCCTGCGCGCTGATGGGAACTCGCTTCCCTGTGGAGGGTGATGCCGTGCGCCTCTTCCTCCAATGGGGTAAAGGACTACATGCGCAGCACCTCGATATGGATCTCAGCGCCCGTATCTCGCTCCCGGACAATAAAATTGCCGAGTGTGCCTATTATAACCTGACCTGTATTGGTGCTAAGCACTCCGGCGATATCCGTTCCGTTCCTGAAAAGGTGGGTACCGCCGAGTATGTCGAACTTTCATTGCCTGAATTGGAGAAGGCTAAAGCCAAGTATGTCACTTTCACCTGTAATGCTTACTCCACCGGAGCCCTTTCACCCAATCTCGTCGTCGGATGGATGAATACGGCTTATCCGATGAAAGTTTCTGAGAAGAAGGGTGTTGCCTACGACCCTTCGTGTGTGCAGCACATGGTCCGTATCAGCGAAGGCAATCTTTCCAAGGGGCTGGTGTTCGGCATTCTCGATGTTGCCAAGCGCGAAATCATCTGGTTGGAGATGCCTTTCACTGCGCAGACCCTGCGAGGTGCCGACAGCGCATCCATAGAGGCCCTTCTCCACAAACTGGAATCCAAACTCTCTGTAGGTGAGTTGCTTGCCATGAAGGCTGATGCCCAGCATCTTGCCATTGTTGAGGACGCCGATGAGGCCGACGAGGCATACACTTACGAATGGGCACTCAATCCGGCAGAAGTAACGAAGTTGCTGAACGGATAGAATCATCCATGGAGTCTTTCGTGGTTGTCGGTCATTTTGCGGCCCTCGTACTGATTCTCTTGCCCTCCTTGTTCCAGGTGTGGATGAATGCGCCCAGACGGCTTGTAAACGTGTCGCCGGCCACTCCAATAATCTCGCCAACGGAGGAAGCTCCGAAAGTGTGGAGCCGCTTACCATTTGCGTCGTATGTGATATAGAAGCTTGAGCCCTGCTTGATGATATAGAATGAGGAGCTGTAACCCTTCAGTTCCCCTTGCGTGGTGCTGAGGGTCTTTATCTTCCTGCCGTTCTGGTCATAGATATAATACCAGGATTTGGTGGTCTCGATATAGCTTATGTTCTGTGCCTTCATTCCGACGGCAAAACAAAGCATAATGGTCAATAAAAGGATTCTCATACTTAACAAACAAAATACGGGAACAAATATATGAATAATTCCTCGTTTTTTCTTTTTTTTGCAATCAGATTTAATAAGTTTTGTGAAATATGGACACTATGACGAAAGACATGCAGAAGATTATAATTATTTACCTCGTTGTCATCAACGTGGTCACCTTCTTCATGTATGGTATTGATAAGTGGAAAGCAAGGAAGGCCAAGTGGCGTATCCGAGAGGCTGCACTATTAGGGCTGGCCGTTCTTGGAGGCAGCGTCGGAGCATGGCTTGGAATGAGAGTATGGCATCATAAGACCCTTCATAAGAAGTTCAGATATGGCGTCCCGGCCATTATCGTTTTTCAATTGTTGCTTGTTGGGTATCTGCTTTTGTAATCTTGGTTGGCCATCATAAATGTTTTCTCTTTTTTGTCGGCATAAAGCTTGTTTTTTCATCTGGGATTTGCTATATTTGTAGGCGTAATGAAGAAGATATATAAAGCACATATCCTTTTCACGAAGGAGAAAAGCCGTTTCGAGGAATTCGAGAACGGCTATATTGCCGTGGAAGACGGTATCGTAAAGGGTGTTTTCAACAGTTTGACTGAATTAAAGGAACAAAGCTCTTTGTCCAGTGGTCAATGGGGTGACGTCGAGGTCACGGATTTCGGCAACTGCCTGCTCATTCCCGCCATGAACGACATGCATGTACATGCGCCTCAGGTGCATAATCAGGGCGTGGCCATGGATTTGGAACTGCTGCCGTGGTTGCAAAACTATACCTTCCCTGAGGAAGCTAAGTTTGCCGACATCCATTATGCCGAGCGTATGTATCGCCGTTTTCTGCATACACAATGGCTTTTCGGCACCATGCGTAGCTGCGTCTTCGGTACCATCCACACCGAGAGCACACGCCTGCTGATGAAGCTGTACCAAGAGGCAGGCATGGGCGCATGGGTGGGCAAGGTGGCCATGAACCGCAACTGCCCTGACAATCTCTCGGAAGAGGTGGAGGCAGCCGTAGAGGGCTATGAAAGGCTGATTGCTGAGTTCAACCAGCCCGGTGCTTTGGTGCGTTCCATCATTACACCCCGTTTCGTACCGTCGTGTACACCCGAGTTGCTGAAGGCCTGTGGCGAACTGGCCGGCAAATACCAGCTGCCGGTTCAGTCGCATTTGTCGGAGAACACGTCGGAGATTGCTTGGGTGAAGGAGTTGGAAAGGGAGAGCACTTGCTATGGCGATGCCTATAACCGCTATGGGCTCTTCGGACAGACGCCCACCATCATGGCACATTGTGTATGGACATCAGGCGAGGAGCTGGAAATGATGAAGCGCAACGGCGTCATGGTGGCACATTGCCCTACATCCAACTTCAACCTGTCGTCGGGTATGGCTCCCGTGCGTAACTTCCTCGATGAAGGATTGAACGTGGGGCTTGGCAGCGACATCAGCGGCGGCCACGACCTGAACATGTTCCGCATGTTGACCTATGCCATCCAGGTCAGCAAGATGCATTACCAGCTTGACCATGACAGGAGATTCCTCACCTTGTCGGAAGTGTTCTGGATAGCCACCAAGTCGGCTGGCAGCTTCTTTGGTAAGGTGGGCAGTTTTGAGCCCGGCTACGATTTCGATGCATTGGTCATTGACGATGAAGTGCTGCACCCCGATGAATATTCGCTGCTGCACCGTCTGGAGCGATACATCTATGTAGGCGACGACCGTCAGATTGCGCATCGCTTCTGCCGTGGAAAGGAAATCGCGGAGCCGCAAATGTAAGTGAAATCAAAAGCGTATGAAAGAGAAAGATATCTATCTGGCTGGAGGCTGCTTCTGGGGAACGGAACATTTCTTCAAGCAGATTGAGGGCGTGCTGGAAACCGAAGTGGGCTTTGCCAACGGCCACACGGAGCACCCTACCTACAAGGAGGTCTATACCGACCAGACAGGCTTTGCCGAGACGGTTCACGTCAGATACAACCCCGAGGTGGTGAGCCTTGAATTCCTCTTGCGGATGTTCTTCAAGGCCATCGACCCGACAAGCCTGAACAAGCAGGGACACGACGAGGGAACCCGCTACCGCACAGGCGTCTACTATACCGATGCCGCAGATCTGCCGGTTATCAGGAAAGTCTTCGCCGAAGAACAGAAGAACTATGACAGCCCCCTGGCTGTTGAAAAATTGCCATTGGAGAACTACTATAGTGCCGAGGAGTATCATCAGGACTATCTCGACAAGAATCCCACGGGCTATTGCCATCTGCCCTTATCGCTCTTCGAGTTTGCCAGACGGGCGAAGGACAATGTCTCTTCCAAGGAAGAAAATTACCTTTCAGAATGACAGGACGGATTATCGTTGCCATCGACTCCTTCAAGGGGTGTCTGACGTCTGCGGAGGCCAATCAGGCAGCTGCGGAGGGCATAAGGGAATGCATGCCGGATACAGAGGTCGTGCAGGTTCCCGTCAGCGATGGCGGCGAGGGATGGCTGGAGGCTTTCCGTAGTGCCGTGGGTGGTTCGTTGGTGGAAATCAACGTTTCAGACCCGCTGATGCGCCCTGTAGAAGCGCAGTATCTGATAAAGGATGACATGGCTGTGATTGAGATGGCCAAGGCCAGCGGCCTGACGTTGCTCTCGTCCGAGGAGCGTAATCCGATGATAGCTTCCAGCTATGGCACGGGACAACTTCTTGTGGATGCCGTTCAACGGGGTTGCAGACAAATCATCGTAGGACTTGGGGGTAGTGCCGCCAGCGATTGCGGTACAGGTATGCTGAGGGCCATTATCGATGCTTTTGCAAAAGGCGGTTCGTGGGATGATGTTCATGCGCTGGATGACGTCCGTTTCACCATTGCCACCGATGTCACCAATCCCCTTTGTGGAGAGGGTGGGGCAGCCCATGTGTTCGCTCCCCAGAAAGGGGCCACTCCTGAAATGGTCTTAGCCCTCGATGCCCGAGCCAAACGCTTCGCTGAATTCTCTGCCAGGCATTTCGGATTTGACCGTCAGCATGTTCCAGGTGCAGGTGCGGCAGGAGGCATGGGTTATGCTTTCCTGCAATATATGGATGCCCAGTGCCGTTCAGGTATAGACCTCTTGCTCGATGCGGTCCGCTTTGACGAGCAGCTTGCAGGCACCTCTCTTATCATCACGGGTGAAGGTTCTGCCGACCGTCAGACGCTCATGGGAAAGCTGCCCTTTGGCATTCTCCGGCGAGCCCAAGATCATCATGTTCCCGTCATGCTGATTGCAGGCCGTATCAAAGATCGTCAGCAATTGCTCGATGCAGGATTCTCAAGGGTGGAGTGCATCAATTCTCCTTCCCTCCCCATCGAAGAAGCCATGAAGCCCGAGACGGCGAAGCGGAACATCAGACAGGCCGTCTCCTCCATTGGGATGTCAGCAAAAATAGCCTTTATATTTAATGAAGAACAAAAGCAAAAATGCCGTAAAATATGGAAAAACAACTGATTGAAAACTGCATGAAGCTGGGCTTCGGGATGATGCGACTGCCCAGGATGGAAGGCACGAAAGACATTGATCTGGAACAGACCAAACGGATGGTGGATGCCTTCATCGAAGCCGGGGGCAAGTATTTTGATACCGCCTATGTGTATGAGGGCTCGGAGGCTGCCACCAAAGCCTCACTATGCGACCGCTATCCGCGGGAGAGCTATTATCTGGCCGACAAGCTGAACGCCTCTGAATTCGCCGCCAAAAGCGAGGAGGAAGCGAAGAACGAGATCAAGGTGAGTCTGGAACGCACGGGTGCGGGCTATTTCGACTTCTATCTGCTGCACGGCATCGACGAAGGAAACAATGACAGATTCGACCGTTATGGTATCTGGGACTATATGAAAAAGTTGAAGGAAGAAGGGCTCATCCGCCACTATGGCTTCTCCTTTCATTCCACGCCGGAACATCTCGAACAGCTGCTGACCGACCACCCCGACGTGGAGTTCGTGCAGCTTCAAATCAACTATACCGACTGGGAAGACCCCGTAGTCAATTCGCACCGCTGCTATGAGATAGCCACTCGTCATGGCAAGCCCGTCATCGTGATGGAGCCCGTGAAGGGAGGTAAGCTGGCCGACCCGCCACAAGCGGTGAAGGACATCTTGAAGGGTGCCAATTCCGATGCGTCGTTTGCCTCATGGGCCATCCGTTACGTGGCTTCGCTGCCCAATGTGATGATGGTGCTCAGCGGTATGTCAAGTGAGGAGCAAATGGAGGACAACGTGTCGGTGATGCGCGAGTTCCAGCCTTTGACCGACGATGAGCATCAGGTGCTGGAAACGGCCACCCAAGCTTTGCAGCAGTATGCCGACATCGCTTGCACGGCCTGCCACTATTGCACGCCGGGCTGTCCCATGGATATCCACATCCCCGAGATTTTCGCCGTGATGAACGTTTACAAAATGTATGGCAACCTGGAGGAGGCACGTAATGAATACAACTGGCGCCCCGGCGGAGAGAAAGCCTCGGCCTGCGTACAATGTGGCCAGTGTGAGGGTGCCTGTCCGCAGCATCTTCCCATCATCAGCCTCTTGGAGGAGGTGGTGGAAACGTTGGAGAAATGACCGCGATTCAAGCCATTTTAGTCGATAGATGAAGCAATTCAATATGACACCACAAGAAGAAAGAAATCAGAAATTGGCGGAGCAGATGATCAAGAACCTGAACCGCCGTAATATGGAAGCCTTCTACTGTCCTACAGGCAAAGAAGCTGTGAAGAAAGTCTCGGAACTCATTGCCGACGGAAGTACTGTGACATGGGGCGGAACGGCTACCGTCTGCGACCTTGGTATTCCGGAAGTCCTGAAAAGCAGGGGGACGCTTGAAGTCCTCGACCGTGACCAGGCCGAGACTCCCGAGGAAAAGGAAGCCATATATCTCAAGGCCTTTACGGCCGATGTGTACCTGACGAGTGCCAATGCCATATCGGAAGATGGCGTTATCGTGAATATCGACGGCAACGGCAACCGTGTGGCTGCAATCACCTGGGGACCGAAAAAGGTCATCTTCGTTATCGGGCTCAACAAGGTAGCCCAGACCGTAGAGGCTGCTTTGGCCAGGGCCCGAAGCATAGCATCACCTGTCAATGCCCAGCGTTTCGACATCAAGACACCTTGTAGGATAGACGGCAGATGCCATAACTGCAATTCACCGGAGAGTATTTGCAGCTATGTCCATTTCCTGAGAAACAGCAGAACCAAGGGGCGGCATGT
>ONFE01000129.1 GCA_900316985.1 uncultured Prevotellaceae bacterium | reverse complement strand
AGGTTGCGTCCGAGCCTCTGTCTCCACAATTTTTTTCAAGCTAAGAATGCTTTTTACGGAACCTACGGACGTTCCGCCGAATTTCATTACTTTCATATTCCTATGCAATTTATCTTGCCTAACGGTACCCCTTGACAAGCGGGGCCTTTCTCCGATGGCGGTGCAAAGGTAGTGCTTTTTTTTTATTCCACCATCGTTTTTCTCAAAAAATCTTCGTACCTTTGCCAAAAATTGAGATATGACGAATGAATATCAGATACGTGTGGCGCCTGAAGTGGCTGCACAAGAAGACAGGCTAAAAAGCTGGCTGGCTGATGAATACGGATTTGACGTGCGGACGATTCAAGGTGTTCGAATCTTGAAACGAAGCATCGATGCGCGCCAAAGGCAGATCTATGTAAATCTGAAAGTGAGGGTCTATGTAAACGAGCTTCCTCATGATGATGAATATGTCAGGACTGACTATCCGAATGTTGAAGGTCGTCCACAGGTGATTGTGGTGGGTGCAGGACCCGGTGGTTTGTTTGCGGCGTTGCGATTGATTGAACTCGGATTGCGCCCTGTTGTCTTGGAAAGAGGTAAAGATGTGCATGAGCGGAAGAAAGACCTGGCTAACATTACAAAGACACAAAAGGTAGATGCTGAAAGTAACTACTGTTTTGGTGAAGGTGGTGCTGGTGCCTACTCTGATGGAAAATTATACACCCGTAGCAAGAAACGTGGTAATACGGATAAGATCTTGAATGTCTTCTGTCAACACGGTGCCTCTACGGCTATCCTGGCTGATGCCCACCCGCATATCGGTACAGACAGGTTGCCTAAGGTGATTGAAGCGATGCGTCATACTATTATTAATAGTGGTGGTGAAGTGCATTTCCAGACCAAGATGACCCAATTGATTCTTGATGGTGATAAAGTTGTGGGCTGTATTGCCGACAAGGAGTACCGTGGTCCTGTGATTCTTGCCACAGGCCATTCTGCCCGTGATGTCTATCGTTATCTGGCAGAGGCAAAAGTGGAGATAGAAGCCAAGGGCATCGCTGTCGGTGTGAGATTGGAACATCCGTCGCAGTTGATTGATCAGATCCAATATCATTCCAAGCAAGGACGGGGTAAATATCTGCCTGCAGCAGAGTATTCCATGGTAACTCAGGTAGATGGTCGTGGCGTCTATTCCTTCTGCATGTGTCCTGGAGGTTTTGTGATTCCTGCAGCAACAGACAAGCAACAGATCGTTGTGAATGGTATGAGCCCAGCCAGTCGTGGTACGGCTTGGAGTAATTCTGGTATGGTGGTTGAAGTAAGGCCAGAGGACTTGGAAAAGAGTAGTGGAGACGTGAAAAGTGAAGCGTTGAAGGTGATGGCGTTCCAAGAAGAACTGGAGAAATTGTGCTGGCAACAAGGAAACATGAAACAAACGGCTCCTGCTCAACGGATGGCTGACTTTGTGAATGGAAAACTCAGTTATGATCTGCCTAAATCATCCTATGCGCCTGGATTAGTATCCAGTCCGCTGCACTTCTGGATGCCAAAGAGGATCTCTAAACGCCTGCAAGAAGGTTTTAAAACGTTTGGGCGTCAGGCACATGGGTTCCTGACTAACGAAGCGGTATTAATAGCTGTCGAGACGCGAACCAGCAGTCCTGTGAGAATTGTCAGGGATCGTGAAACATTGCAACATATCCGTGTTAGGGGATTGTTCCCGTGCGGAGAAGGGGCAGGTTATGCAGGTGGTATCGTTTCTGCAGGAGTTGATGGAGAACGGTGTGCCGAAGCCGCTGCACAATATATTATGCAAAATAATTGCTAAAATATTTGGAAGTTCCAAATCTTTTTCGTATCTTTGTGGCATCAATGTTTAACTACTAAAAATTGGAGCACTATGAATAGAGAAGAACAATTCGTGATAACCATCAGCCGCCAGTTTGGTACGGGCGGGCATGAGATTGGAGCTGAGTTGGCACGTCGCCTCGATGTCAAACTGCTCGATAAGCAAATCCTGAATGAAGTAGCAAAGCGCATTCCTGTTGTGGAGGATGCTATGGAGCGAATCGCTGCCCGCAATCCTTTGTGGCGTGACGACTTTACAAACTTCTATCGTACCTATATGAATAAGGCGGAGTATGACGGTCAGGAGCATGACGAGACCTCACGTGCCCTCTTTGAGGCGCAGGCCATTGCCATCCGTAAGATAGCAGAACAGGAGTCATGTGTGCTTGTAGGCCGTTGCGGTTTCCATATCTTTGAGGACCATCCCAATGCCTTGAAAATTTTTATTCATTCTTCGGAAGACTGCCGTAAACGCAGAATCGCCGAGAAGTATGGTCTTGCCCTTAATGATGCGGCTGCCATGGTGGTGGATAACGATTATAGTCGAGAGCTTTATACAAAGACTTTCACGGGAAAGGACTGGACAGATGCCCGTAACTATGACGTCTCTCTCGACGTCCGTCAGTTCGGCATAAATGGGGCTGTTGATTTCTTAATGAACTGTATTGAGTAGTTTTCTCAAGAAAAATTTGTGTATATACCGATTTTTTAGTACCTTTGCACGCTGAAATTTCATAAGTTAGTAATTACTAAAAAATCGGTATAATGAATATTTCCTACAAATGGTTGAAGGAATACGTTGATTTCGATCTGACGGCACAGCAGGTGTGTAACGCACTGACATCGACAGGTCTGGAGGTTGACGCATTGGAAGAAGTACAAAGTATTAAGGGTGGTCTGAAAGGTCTCTATGTGGGTAAGGTACTTACCT
>ONFE01000034.1 GCA_900316985.1 uncultured Prevotellaceae bacterium | reverse complement strand
AGGAATTTAATTAGAGTGGAGCCGATAGGGGGACTCGAACCCCCGACCCACGCATTACGAATGCGTTGCTCTACCAACTGAGCCATATCGGCTTTTTATGCAAAAGCGAGTGCAAAGGTAATGGAATTTTTTCTTTTCTCCAAAGATTTTACCGTTTTTTTCATCTGCTTTCGCCTTAGAGCTTCTCAGCCAGATATTTGCCCGTGAGGCTCTGCTTGCAGGCGGCTACAGCCTCGGGTGTGCCCTGGCAGACAATGGTGCCGCCTTTATCGCCACCCTCGGGGCCGAGGTCGATTATATGGTCGGCGCATTTGATGACGTCCATATTGTGCTCGATGACGATGATGCTGTGGCCGCGGCTGATGAGGGCATCGAAGGCTGAAAGCAGTCGCTTGATATCGTGGAAATGGAGGCCGGTGGTAGGCTCGTCGAAGATGAAGAGGGTGGGGTCCTGCTGCTCCTTGCCGATGAAATAGGCGAGTTTCACGCGCTGGTTCTCACCGCCGGAGAGTGTGCTGCTGTTCTGTCCCAGATGGATATAGCCGAGTCCGACGTCCTCGAGGGGTTTCAGGCGGTCCACGATGGTTTTCTGTTTGTATTCGCTGAAGAACTCGATGGCTTCTGAAACGGTCATCTCCAGGATGTCGTTGATGTTCTTCTCATGGAATCGAACGTCGAGGATCTCGCGTTTGAATCTTTGGCCGTGGCAGGCTTCACAAGTGAGCGTGAGGTCGGCCATGAACTGCATCTCCACGGTGATGACACCGGCACCCTGACATTCCTCACAACGGCCACCGTCGGCGTTGAAGGAGAAATACTGGGCCGTGAAGCCCATCTGCTTGGCAAGGGGTTGTTCAGCAAAGAGCTGGCGGATGGCGTCGTAGGCTTTCACATAGGTGGCGGGATTGGAGCGTGTGCTCTTTCCGATGGGATTCTGGTCGACCATCTCCACATGACGGATTTCCTCCCAGTCGCCTTCTAGGGCAATGTATTCGCCGGGGAGTTCGGCCACTTCGTCGAGATGGCGCTTGAGGGCAGGGTAGAGGATGCCTTTGACGAGGGATGACTTGCCGCTGCCGGAAACGCCCGTGATGACGGTCATCACATTGAGCGGGAACTCGGCATTGATGCCCTTCAAGTTGTTCATGCGGCAACCGCGTAGCAGGATGCTGCGGTTCCAGGCACGTCGGCTCTGGGGTACCTCGATAGTCTCGCTGCCGGTGAGGTACCGGATGGAGTAGCTATGGGGATATTTCGCGAGCAGGGCCTTCGTCTTCTCGGAATTGGGATCTTTCTGGATATCGGCCACATTGCCCTGGAAGACAATCTCTCCGCCCAGGCGTCCCGCATCTGGACCGATGTCGATGAGATAGTCGGCTGCGCGCATGATTTCTTCGTCATGTTCGACCACGATAACTGTATTGCCAAGACTCTGGAGCTCCTTGAGCACATGGATGAGTCGGTAGGAGTCGCGTGTGTGGAGTCCGATACTGGGCTCATCAAGGATGTAGAGACTGCCAACGAGTGAACTGCCAAGTGAGGTGGTGAGGTTGATGCGCTGGCTTTCACCACCGGAAAGAGTATTCGACTGTCGGTTTAGCGTAAGGTAGCTAAGTCCTACATCTACAAGGAATTGCAGACGCGAACGGATTTCCGTCAGCAAGCGCTTTCCTACTTCTGCATCATGCTCACTCAACTCCAGACGGTCGAACCATTCCTTGAGGTTGCCGATGGGCATCTCCACGAGATTGGTGATGCTCATGCCGTTGATTTTCACGTATTCGGATTCCTTCTTCAGACGTGTGCCGTGACAATCGGGACAGACGGTCTTTCCGCGATAGCGGCTCATCATCACGCGATACTGTATCTTGTACTGGTTCTCCTTGACCATGTTGAAGAAAGCATCGATGGATACCTGCTGGTGGATGTCCTTCGTATCGGAGGGAAGTCCGTGCCAAAGCCAGTCCTTTTCCTGTCGCGTCAGGTCCATGTAGGGCTTGAAGATGGGGAAATTATCGCGGGCTGCCCGCCGGCAGAATTCGTCCTGCCATTGCTTCATCTTCTCACCGTGCCAGCATTGCACGCAGCCTTCATAGACGGAAAGCGTGGAATTGGGAATCACCAGTTTCTCGTCGATGCCGATGATGCGGCCGAAACCCTCGCAGGTAGGACAGGCCCCGAGCGGGGAGTTGAAGGAGAACATATTGTCGCTGGGCTCCTCAAACTTGATGCCATCGGCTTCGAAACGGGTGGAGAAATCGTAGGAGATGTTGCTGGGAAGGAACATCAGGCGGCATTCGCCGTCGCCCTCATAGAAAGCCGTCTCTGCGGAGTCCAAGAGGCGTGAGATGCTGTCGGGTGCATCGTCGACAGACATACGGCTGATAAGCAGCCAGATGATGTGATCGCTGATTTTGAGACGTTCGCTGTCAGCCTCGTTGAGCAGCTTCTCATCTTCAAGGAAGTCCTCAATGCGCTGGAATGCACCTTTGTAGAAGATACGCGCATAACCCTGCTGCAATTCCATTTCGAGCTGCTTCTGGAGGGAGCGGCCTTCGGGAATCACCAGCGGCGCCATGATCACGAATTTCGTTCCGTTCTGGAACTGGCGCGTACAAGCGAGGATGTCCTCCGTAGAATGCTTCTTCACCTCCTGCCCGCTGATGGGGGAGTAGGTCTTGCCGATGCGTGCGAAGAGCAGCCTGAGGTATTCGTAGATTTCGGTGGAGGTTCCCACGGTGGAGCGCGGATTGCGTGCGATGGTCTTCTGCTCGATGGCAATGGCCGGTGGCAGTCCCTTGATGGTATCGCACTCCGGTTTGCTCATACGCCCCAGAAACTGGCGTGCGTAGGAACTTAGCGACTCCACATAACGACGCTGACCTTCGGCATAAAGCGTGTCGAAGGCCAGTGAGGATTTTCCGCTGCCCGAGACACCCGCCACGACAATGAACTTGTCGCGGGGAATGTCGAGCGAGATACCTTTAAGGTTGTTTACGCGCGCATTGCGCACTTCTATGTTGTTTCCGTCCAATCAGTTAAAATCTAAACTCTTAAACTTGAAACTTGAAACCTGAAACCTGCAACCTGCAACTCTTAGTTGTTATATTCCTGCCAACTCTTGATCTTGATGTCTTCCATCTTCAGGGCGCAGAAGGCCTCGATGAAAGCTTTGGCCAGACGGACGTTGGTCATCAGCGGAATATTATGGTCGATGGCACCACGGCGGATGCGGTAACCATTGGTGAGCTCGCGGTTGGTGTGATTCTTCGGAACGTTGATGATGAGGTCGAGCTGGTGAGCCTGAATCATATCCATCACGTTGTTGGCGGCATCCTCGTCGGGCCATGCTACGGCCGTTGCCTCCACGCCGTTCTCCTTGAAGAACTTGGCGGTTCCGGCGGTGGCATAGATCTGATAGCCGTTCTTCACCAGTTCACGTGCGGGCTCCAGCAAGGCAACCTTACCCTTCACGGCACCGGATGAAATGAGGATGTTTTTCTTCGGCAGACGGTAGCCAGTGGCAATGAGCGAATTGAGCAATGCCTCGTTGAGGTCGTCGCCCAGACAACCCACTTCACCTGTGGAACTCATGTCCACACCGAGTACGGGGTCTGCGTTCTGCAGACGTGCGAAAGAGAACTGGCTGGCCTTCACGCCGATGCGGTCGATATCGAACTCGCTGCTGTCGGGTCTCTGATAGGGAGCGTCGAGCATGATCTTCGTGGCCGTCTCGATGAAGTTGCGCTTCAGGATCTTCGAAACGAAGGGGAACGAACGGCTGGCGCGCAGGTTGCACTCGATGACCTTCACCTCGCGGTTCTTAGCCAGGAACTGGATGTTGAAAGGACCGCTGATGTTGAGTTCCTTCGCAATCTTGCGGGAAATCTTCTTGATCTGTCGGATGGTGGAGAAATAGATGTTCTGGGCGGGGAATACCATCGTGGCGTCACCTGAGTGAACACCTGCATACTCCACGTGCTCTGAGATGGCATATTCCACAACCTCACCCTTGTCGGCAACGGCGTCGAACTCTATCTCCTTGGTGTCCTGCATGAACTGGCTGACTACCACGGGATAGTCCTTGGAGACCTCGGTGGCCATGTTCAGGAAGCGATGCAACTCATCGTAGTCATAGCAGACGTTCATGGCTGCACCTGAGAGCACATACGAAGGACGCACGAGCACGGGGAAGCCCACTTCCTCGACGAATTCCTTAATGTCTTCCTCAGAAGTCAGCGCACGCCATGCGGGCTGGTCAATTCCGAGTTTGTCGAGCATGGCTGAGAACTTGTCGCGGTTTTCAGCACGGTCGATGTTTACGGGAGAAGTACCGAGCACGGGCACACCCTGACGGTGGAGTTTCATGGCGAGGTTGTTGGGAATCTGTCCGCCAACGCTCACGATGACGCCACGGGGCTCTTCGAGATCAATCACGTCGAGCACGCGCTCCAATGAAAGTTCGTCGAAATAGAGTCGGTCGCACATGTCGTAGTCGGTGGAAACCGTCTCGGGGTTATAGTTGATCATGATGCTCTTGTAGCCGAGCTTGCGTGCGGTATTGATGGCATTCACGGAACACCAGTCGAACTCCACGCTGGAACCGATGCGGTAAGCGCCGGATCCGAGAACCACCACGGATTTCTCGTTCTTGTAGTAATCGATGTCGTGCTCTGCTGATTTATAGGTTGCTGTAGCACGGCAGCTTACAGAACCCTCGGCATCGGCCATCGTAGGCTCCACCTTCGAAAGATAGGTGAAGTAGAGGTAGTTGGTGAGTTCGGGATGCTCGCTGGCCACGGTATTGATGCGCTTCACGGAAGGCAGGATGCCGCGCTGCTTGCGGTATTTGCGTACGGCGAGGTTCTCTTTCTCCATGCTGTCGGTGGGCTTCAGGACGAAGCGAGCAATCTGGAAATCGGAGAAGCCGGCGCCTTTCACCTCGCGGAGTTTCTCGTCGGGGATTTCCTCCAGGCTGTTGAACTGCTGCAGTTCGTGCTTGAGGTCAACGATATGCTTCAGGCGCTCCAGGAACCAGACGTCGATCTTGGTCAGTTCTTCAATGCGCTCCACGGAATAGCCTTCCTCCAGGGCCTGAGCGATGGCGAAGATACGGAGGTCGGTAGGATTCTGCAGGGCATCGTCGAGGTCGTCGAACTTCGTGTGGTCGTTGCCAACGAATCCGTGCATACCCTGGCCGATCATGCGAAGGCCCTTCTGGATCATTTCCTCGAAACTGCGGCCGATGCTCATGATCTCACCCACGGACTTCATTGAAGAACCGATGAGACGGCTGACGCCGGAGAACTTGGTAAGGTCCCAACGGGGAATCTTACAGATCATATAGTCGAGGCTCGGAGCCACATAGGCAGAATTGGGCGTACCCATCTCACCAATCTGGTCGAGGGTGTAGCCGAGTGCTATCTTGGCGGCTACGAAGGCGAGGGGATAACCCGTAGCCTTGGAAGCCAAAGCGGAAGAACGGCTCAGGCGGGCGTTGATCTCGATGATGCGGTAGTCATTAGTGGTGGCATTGAAGGCAAACTGGATGTTACACTCACCGACGATGCCCAGATGACGCACGCAACGGATGGTGATTTCCTGCAACTGCTTCACCTGCTCAGCCGTAAGCGAACAAGTAGGAGCCACCACGATGGATTCTCCGGTATGGATTCCTAAGGGGTCGAAGTTTTCCATGGAAGCCACGGTGAAGCAATGGTCGTTGGCATCGCGGATGCACTCGAATTCTATCTCCTTCCATCCCTTCAGCGACTCTTCCACGAGAATCTGGGGAGCGAAGGTGAAGGCACTCTCGGCGAGTTCGATGAACCGCTTCTCGTCAGGGCAGATACCGGAACCGAGACCACCCAGGGCATAGGCAGAGCGGATCATCACCGGGAAACCGATTTCGCGGGCGGCCTTCAAGGCGTCGTCCATGTTCTCGACGGCATGGCTCACGGGCGTCTTCAGTTCCACCTCGTCGAGCTTCTTCACGAAGAGGTCGCGGTCCTCGGTATTCATGATAGCCTCAACAGAAGTACCCAGCACCTCTACGCCGTATTCCTTCAACGTGCCGTTCAGATAGAGTTCCGTTCCGCAGTTGAGCGCCGTCTGGCCACCGAAAGCCAGCAGAATGCCGTCAGGGCGTTCCTTTTTAATGATTTCGGTCACGAAATGGGTAGTGACAGGCTGGAAATACACCTTGTCGGCAATGCCCTCGGAAGTCTGGATGGTTGCGATGTTGGGATTCACGAGCACTGATGAGATACCTTCTTCACGCAGGGCCTTCAACGCCTGCGAGCCAGAGTAGTCAAACTCTCCGGCCTGTCCGATTTTCAGAGCACCCGAACCCAGTACGAGCACCTTGTTGAGTTTCTTTTTCATTTTATCTTTAGTTTATTTTTATGAATCCAAAAACGTTGTTTCCTGACGTGTCTATATGCATACAAAATGCATATCTCCAAATTGGGTGCAAAGTTACATCATTTAATTGGAATATCGAAATGCTCTTCCTTTTTTCTTTAGTATTTATGCCGTTAAAAAATCAAAACCAATTTTTATGCAAATTAATTGCTTTCCGGAAGGGCGCCGGCGGCATACAAAAAAGATATGATTTCGGAAATGGAAACCATATCTTTCTGTGTCATAAACCATATTCTTGTGAATGGCGGTATTCTCAGCAGATCCGCTTGCAGGGAATCTTGAAGTCGAAGGTCTGGTTGTCTGCCATCGGAATGAGGAAGCGGATGTAGCCCGCGTTGTTGATGGCATAGTCGATGATGTTCTTCGTGGTCTTCCGCTGGCTTGCACCCTTCTTGTCCAGCTTGTCGGAATAGAGGGTGATGTACTCTTCCTTGGCAATGAACTGGTAGCCGTCATAGGTTTCCACGAGTTGGTTGTTCTCATCGTAGCATTCGATTTTTCCCGTGATTTTCTTCACGTTGGAAGAATTGTTGACAGCAAACTCAATAGATTGATTATTACCGATATAGAAGACATCGTTCATTCCTTCATCGAAGTAGAAATATCCGATGCTGTCTTCATAGGTTATCATGGATGTGGCGCGGGTTCCTTTCTCGGCATCTGCGGCAACGATTTTCTGAGACCACTGTGCATTCACGGCCAGAGTCGTGAGGAGTAGGCATACGATGGCAAGTGTTTTTTTCATAATCATTATTTTTTTGTTAATTGTCTGAGTGCAAAGTTAATGCAAAAATATGGAACGGCAAATTATTCGGCAGGTAATTTACATCTTGTTATTACCTTTTATTAAATTATGTGCTTAAATTCCTTAAATGTTTGCACAGTTCGTTTTTTCTTCGTAATTTTGCAAGGTTAAAAATGAGCCTTATGCGCTCAGAACGCAAAAAAACGCGCTTAAAAAGGAAATTAACAAATATAAACAATGGACGAAAATCAGACATTCGACGACGGTCAGACGCTTGACAACGACCGAATTATTAAAATCAACATTGAGGAAGAAATGCGGAGTTCCTACATCGACTATTCGATGTCGGTCATCGTGGCTCGTGCCCTTCCTGATGTTCGTGACGGTTTCAAGCCAGTACACCGCCGTATTCTCTTTGGAATGAAAGGTATCAACAACGTGAGCACCCAGCCATATAAGAAATGTGCGCGCGTTGTAGGTGAAGTGCTCGGTAAATATCACCCTCACGGTGACAGTTCCGTATATGGAGCCCTGGTGCGTATGGGACAGGACTGGAACATGCGCTACACGCTTATCGACGGTCAGGGTAACTTCGGTTCCGTGGACGGTGACTCACCGGCTGCCATGCGATACACCGAGTGCCGCCTCTCGAAGATGGGTGAGCATATCATGGACGACCTGGAAAAGGATACCGTCGACATGGCCAACAACTTCGACGATACGCTTCAGGAGCCTACCGTGATGCCTACGAAGGTGCCCAACCTGCTGGTCAACGGCGGTAACGGTATTGCCGTGGGTATGGCCACCAATATGCCGACGCATAACCTCGGTGAGGTCATCGACGGTTGCTGCGCCTATATCGACAATCCCGATATTGACACCGAAGGACTGATGCAGTATATTCCTGCTCCCGACTTCCCCACAGGTGCCTTTATCTACGGCCTTCAGGGCGTGAAGGATGCCTATGAGACTGGCCGTGGCAAGATCGTGATGCGCGCAAAGGCTGAGATTGAGAGTGGCGAGAACCACGACAAGATCGTGATTACCGAGATTCCCTATGGCGTCAACAAGCAGCAGCTTATCGAATACATTGCCGACCTGGTGAAGGAAGGCAAGCTGGAAGGCATCTCCAACGCCAACGACGAGACTGGCCGTCAAGGCATGCGTATCGTCATCGACGTGAAGAAGGATGCCAATGCGAACGTGATCCTGAACAAGCTGTTCAAGATGACCGCCCTGCAGAGCTCATTCTCTGTCAACTGTATCGCTTTGGTTCCCGGAAAGAACGACAAGACGCGCCTTTCCCCGAAACTCCTTTCCCTGAAGGAATGCATCGCCTACTTCATCGAGCACCGTCACGACGTGACCATCCGCCGTACGCAGTTCGACCTGCGTAAGGCTAAGGAACGCGCACATATCCTGGAAGGACTCATCATCGCCTGCGACAATATCGACGAGGTGGTACACATCATCCGCGGTTCGAAGACGCCTACCGATGCCCAGCGCAATTTGGAGAAGCGTTTCGAACTCGATGAGCTCCAGTCGAAGGCCATCGTGGATATGCGCCTGAGCCAGCTTACCGGTCTCCGCATGGACGAGTTGCATAAGGAGTACGAGGACCTGATGAAGCAGATTGAATACCTGCAGACCATCCTCGACGATCCCGAAGTCTGCAAGCAGGTGATGAAGGACGATTTGCTGGAAGTGAAGGCCAAGTATGGTGATGTCCGCCGCACGCAGATCGTGCCCGCCGAGCATGAGTTCAATGCAGAGGACTTCTATCCCAACGATCCCGTCGTGATTACCATCAGCCATCTGGGCTATATCAAGCGCACCCCGCTTTCTGACTTCCGCGAGCAGGCCCGTGGTGGAGTGGGAGCCAAGGGAGCCCGTTCCCGTGAGGCTGACTTCACGGAGTATATCTATCCCGCCACCATGCACCAGACCATGATGTTCTTCACCAAGAAGGGCCGCTGCTACTGGCTGAAGTGCTACGAGATTCCCGAGGGCGACAAGAACTCCAAGGGACGCGCTATCCAGAACATGCTCAACATTGAGTCCGACGATGCCGTCAATGCCTGCATGCGTCTGCGCAACAAGGGCCTCGAGGATACCGAGTTCATCAACTCCCACTACGTGGTGTTTGCTACCAAGAACGGTACCGTGAAGAAGACTTCACTCGAGGCTTATAGCCGTCCACGTGCCAACGGTGTGATTGCCATCAATATCATGGAAGGCGACGAGGTGGTGGATGTACGTCTGACCAACGGCCGCAACGAACTCATCATGGCCGACCGCAACGGACGTGCCGTACGCTTCCACGAGAATACCGTCCGCACGATGGGACGTGTGGCCACCGGTGTCCGCGGTATGCGCCTCTCCGGTGAGGATGATGCCGTCGTGGGCATGATTGTCGTCAACGATCCCGAGAAGGAGACCGTGATGGTTGTCTCCGAGGAAGGCTACGGCAAGCGCTCGCAGGTGGAAGACTACCGTGTCACCAACCGTGGCGGTAAGGGTGTGAAGACACTCAATATCACGGAGAAGACCGGCCGTCTGGTAGCCATCAAGAACGTCACTGACGACAACGACCTGATGATCATCAACAAGAGCGGTATCGTGATCCGCCTCTCTGTGGACGAATGCCGTGTGATGGGCCGTGCCACCCAGGGCGTGCGCCTTATCAATCTCTCCAAGAAGAACGATGTCATCGCCAGCGTCTGCAAGGTGATGAGCAGCGAGCTGGAGGCCATCGTCGAGCAGAAGAGCCGCGAGGAATGGAACCAGAACAACGACACCTTCCGCAAGGAACTTTCTTCAGAGGAAAGAGAGGAGAGCAATGAGGACATCGTGGACTTCGTTGATGAAGAAGTTGAGGAC
The DNA here is from genome assembly GCA_900316985.1 of uncultured Prevotellaceae bacterium. Classification (GTDB taxonomy): domain Bacteria; phylum Bacteroidota; class Bacteroidia; order Bacteroidales; family Bacteroidaceae; genus Prevotella. The sequence continues at coordinate 23,416 of ONFE01000034.1, read as the reverse complement.
GACAATGAAGTACAAGAATAACAATTAAACCTTTTATCATTATAATAGTCAAAGATACGAACCTTTTAATATTAAAAAAGATTATGAAAAAAATCGTTTTGATGGCCGTAGCTGCCTGTATGGTTGTCTCAGCCAATGCTCAGAATCCTGATGCAGTAAAGAAGGTAATGGATGCGAAAGACTTCAAGGAGGCCAAGTCCCTCGTTGAAAGCAGTCTTTCAAGTATGAACGACGAGGAAAGAGCCAAGTCTTGGAACAAGGTTGTTGACCTCGCTCTCGCCAAGTTCGACAAGGAACAGACCGTGCAGATCACCAACCAGGCAATGAAGAAGAACGATCCATACGACAAAGAAGGCATGAACGAGGCTGCCCGCGTGGCCGTACAGGCTGCTTTCGAGTGTGAGAAGTATGACCAGCTGCCTAACGAAAAGGGTAAGGTGAAGCCTAAGTTCCACAAGAAGAATCAGGAGCGTCTGAATTCTGCCCGTAATGCACTTGTCAATGCCGGACAGGATTATTACAACAATAAGGATTTCAAGACTGCAGCCGCTGCTTTTGCCGCTTATGTGGACTGCAAGAATAATCCTCTCTTCTCTGACTACGATTTCTCGAAGGATCAGATTCTCGGACAGGTAGCATATTTCGCTTCGCTGGCTTCCTACAACTCTCAGGATTATCCCGCAGCAAGCCGCTATGCCAGCATCGCTATCGGCGACACCGCCGTTGCAAAGGATGCCATGGATATCAAGATCCTTTCCATGAAGGCTACCCTGAAGACCAAGGAAGACTCTGTGAAGTATCTCAATGAGATCAAGGAACTCTACAACCAGGATCCCGCCAACGAGCGTATGTTCTCTCTGCTGACTGAATACTATCAGGCCACAGGCGACAATGCAGCCAAGAACGACCTCATCAGCAAGCAGGTTACCCAGTATCCCAGCAAGATGGCTTGGGCATTGAAGGGTGAGAGCGAGATGGGTGAAGGCAAGTGGGCCGCAGCCATTGAGAGCTACAAGAAATCGCTTGCCCTGGATCCCGAGTTCATTCAGGTGCAGTTCAACCTCGCTCTTTGCCAGAACAACCAGGCTATCACTCTGAAGGACGCCAATGCCGGTAATCTTACGCCTGAGGCTAAGAGCCTGTTGCAGGAATCCATTGCCAACCTGACTCAGATTCGCGCCAAGGATCCCGATCACCTGACCGTGAACTGGCCATACACCCTCTATCAGGCTTACTACCTGATTGGCGACGAGGCTAACGCCAAGGAGCTCGAGTCTCTGATTTCGAAGTAATTCCATTCATTAACATTTTGGGGGAGCCGGCATTATTTGTCGGCTCCATTTTTAGCGGATGAAGAAGCGATACGCAATATTCTTGTTTTTGTGGATAACCATTGTTCCATGTCTGAATGCCCAGAAGAAAGAGATTCAGCAGGCCGAGGCCATTGTCAAGAGCGGCAAGAATCTGGATAGGGCAGAGAAGCAGATGAGGAAGCTGCTCACGGACAGCGTAAACCGGAGGAACCTCAAGATTTGGACTACGATGACGAATGCCGTGAGAGGGCAGTACCTCCAGGGCAACGAGAACCTGTACCTTCATCTGAAGCAGGATACCGCCGCGTTGTTCAAGCTGGCCCATAAGATGTTCCGCGACTATCAGGCCATGGACAGCGTCGATGCCCTCCCCGACAAGAAAGGGCGCATCCGTATCAAGTATCGCAGCAGTCATGCCGCCTTCCTCCAGACCTATCGCCCCAATCTCTACAACGGAGGCGTCTTCTTCCTCCGCCGGCATAGCTATCAGGAAGCCTTCACCCTGCTCGACGCCTTCCTGGATTGCCAGCGCCAGCCCCTTTTTGAGAATCAGCATTTCGAGCAGGATCCCCTGAATCCCACGGCAGCCTTCTGGACTGTCCTCTGCGGCTATCAGCTGGACAATCCGTCAATGGCCCTCAAATACAAGGACCTTGCCCTGCAGGATACCGTCCGGTTGGAGAACTGCCTGCAGTATCTGGCCGAAATCTACAAGAAGCAATGCGACAAACAGCTCTACGAGCAGACCTTGGTGGATGGTTTCGAGCGCTATCCCAACTCCTCCTATTTCTTCCCGCGGCTTATTGATCATTTAAATTCCACGAATCAGCGGGACCGTGCCATGACCATTGTCGATGAGGCCCTGGCAGCCAACGATTCTTCCGAACTCTTTATCTTTGCCAAGAGCAACATGCTGCTCAATCAGGGCGATTACGATGCCTGCATCGCGCTTTGCGACACCCTGATAGCCCGCAACGACACCCTGGCCGATGCCTATTACAATGCAGGCGTGGCCTATGTGAACAAGGCTTTCCTGATAGAGAAGGGGAGGGTAGGAGCTAAGCAGCGCAAGCAGATGCGCCAGCTCTACCAGAAGGCCCTGCCCTATATGGAGCGTTACCGCGCTTTGGCTCCGCAAGAAAAAGACAAATGGGCCGCCGCCCTCTATAACATCTACCTCAAGCTGAACATGGGCCGTGAGTTTGAGGAAATCGACCGCATTCTCCGGTAAAGAGAAAACCTAAAAACTAAGAAACTGCAGTAATTCTCTTTCTCATACTTCACCCGCGAATGTTAATAAACCATAACATGTCGCGTGTGCTTTTACACTTTATCCCTTCCTGTACGTCAAAACCTTAAATCGACTCACAATTATTAATTTATTACTAACTTACATCATGAAACAACTGTTCTTTATCGTGGCAGCCTTCGCGGCCGTCACCGCAAGTGCACAGGTGGCCGAGGACTTCAAGCCCGCCACCACCAATCAGGAGGGACATCAGTATCCCATGGTCAACTCACAGCGCATGGTGCGCGCACAGATTTCTGCCCCCGAGGCCAACAGCGTGAAGCTGGACATTGGCGGCGTGAAATACGACTTGGTGAAAAACGCCGAGGGCGTGTGGACGGGTGAGTCGGCTCCGCAGGACGAAGGCTTCCACTACTATCAGCTGAACATCGACGGCGCTTCGGTTCCCGATCCGGGCAGCCTGTATTACTATGGTGCCAGCCGTTGGGGCAGTGGCATCGACATTCCTGCCGCCGACGAGGATTTCTACACGGTGAAGAACGTGCCGCAGGGCTCGGTGAACGAGGTCTACTACTATTCTACGGTTACCGAGAAGATGCGCCATTGCTACGTTTATCTGCCGGCAGCCTATCGTGAGAATCCCGACCGCCGCTTCCCGGTGCTCTATCTGCAGCACGGCATGGGCGAGAACGAGACGGGATGGTCGGCCCAGGGTAAGACGGGCATCATCATGGACAACCTTATAGCAGCCGGCAAGGCCGTGCCTTTCATCATCGTGATGGACAACGGTCTGAACGCCATTCCTGCTCATCCCGACACCACTCAGCAGATGCAGTTCCCCTTCCCGGGCATGGGTCCCCGTCCGCAGGGCCAGCGCCCGCAGGGTATGGGTCAGCGTCCTCAGGGCATGGGTCAGCGCCCCGGCGGTCCTGGTCAGGGAGGTCCCCGTCCCGGTGGTCCCGGTCGTGGTGGCCGCAGGGGTGGCTTTGCCAGTTTCACGGGATTCCAGGATGTGCTGCTGAAGGACATCATCCCGATGGTTGAGAAGAACTACCGTGTGATTCCCGACACCGAGCATCGTGCGCTGGCCGGCCTGTCGATGGGTGGCATGCAGACGCACATGATTACGCTGGCCAACCCCACCAAGTTTGCGTATGTGGGTATGTTCAGCGGCGGTACGTTCAGCGCTGAGGAGCTGAAGGACGCAGCCGACTTCAAGAAGACGAACAAGGTGCTCTTCATGAGTACGGGCAGCAAGGAGAGAGGTATGGCCGAGGGTGACAACAGCGTTACCAATGCCGCCGAGCGCCTGAAGGCTATGGGCATCAACGCTCACTCGTATATCTCGCCCGAGACTGCTCACGAATGGCAGACATGGCGCCGCAGCCTCTATCAGTTTGCACAGCTGCTGTTTAAATAAATAAGGAGGACCCTCCCCCTTACCCCTCCCTAAATGGAGGGGAGTGGATAGCACTAAATCATCATTGTACTCCTCGCCCTTGTAGGCGGGGAGTATTTTTGTCACTAAGGATAGGTTGGGGGGAATCCTCTTTCGTCTTCTATACAATTTACTCCCCGCCCTATAGGGAGGGGCTGGGGGAGGGTCCTCTTTATTTGCTAATGTTTGCGTAGCCCACGAGGCGGTCGGTACGCTCGCCCGTACCTTTATAATATATAAGGGCCTGGTAGGAGTTTTCCGTCTGATAGAAGTCTCCTTCGGTGGGCATCGTGGTGATGGTGCCGTCGGGATTCATCAGCAGGTACTGGTAGTTGTAATAACCCTGTTTCAGTTTCACGGCGCCTTCATAGCACTTCTTCTCTGCGTTGTATTCCATCAGGTAATCCGGCAGGAACCAGTCGTTGGTCCATTCGCCGTTCAGATAGACTTCTCCCTTGACGGGGGCGGGACAATTCAGCTGGAAGTGTACCCAGGCATAGTCGCAGGTGTTCTCTATCTTGTAGTTGTCGCTGTTGCGGATGATGAATGCGCCGTTGGCATCCTCGTCGTAGACATACTGTCGGCGCGGTTCGCTGATGAAGGGAAAGACGTGGTACATCTCGCTGTCCCAGCTGATGTGGTCGATGCCCATGGTGGGGTGGGTGAGGTCGAGCATCTCAAACTTGTGGTATTCGTTGCCGGCACGGAAGATATAGTCGCGGCAATGCTGCCAGCGGAGGCCGTCGGCCATTACGAACTGGGGGCGGACATTCAGGCGGGCATTATCCCAGCGACGGTTCTGCATGACGACGGTCTTGATCTGTTCGTTGGGATTGGTCACGTTCATACGGCCGTAGGTGAGGGCCATATCCACCTGCTGGTGGCAGTTGTTGATATCAACGTCGGTATTGGTGGTGATATTGAGGGAAACGCCCATCAGGGGCTCCACGAGCATGAAGCAGACGGTCATCACGGGCGTCTCGTCGTTATTCTCGTCGATGACGGTCAGCCGGTAGTTGCCGCTCATCTTCAGGCGGCAGCGTTCGTTGGGGATGGTCAGCGAGTAGTGGGTGTATAGCTGGTAGGTATTGATCGACTCGATATAGTCGTCGATGGTGTTGCCGTCGGCGAAGCCTTGCAGATAATCGCTGGTGAAGAGTTCCTCGGAGGGTGTCCAGTCGGCCTCGCAATGTTCTATGCGATAGGTGTAGCGGGTGTATTCGTGGGTGAGGTCGTCGAAATCGATGTGTATGTTTCCGCCCAATTCGGCCACGGGCATGTCCATCCACTTGTTGCCTGCCATTACCTGCAGGGAGGCAATGCGGGGACTGAGAATCTCGTGACGCTGCGCTTGTACGTTGGTCGCAAGCACGAAAAACAATAGGACCGAAAGGTATTTTTTCATTATTCTTTTGAATGATAACGAATTATCAAAAAAAATATTGTAACTTTGGCTTTGCCGAAGGTACTTTCGCTCGACAAACCAAATTTAAAACAAGTTTTATTTGGATTTGTTCTCGCTTATTATATAAAATTCTCACGCTCGGCAAAATAAATTTATTTATTCTGCACTTACTTAATCGAATTTTTCGTAACTTTGCGGGCGATATGGAAATAAGAATCAAGGACTCCAGCTTGCAACAGGCAGCCGCTGAGGGCATGGATGCTTTCGTGGACGTTTTCGTGGAAGCCATCAATGCGGCCATCGGTAATCAGCTTACCACGGAGACGATGGCCCAACTGAACAGCGACCAGATTACGCTGCTGGCCTACCGTACGCTTCGCGACGAGGTGATGGACGGCGGCTTCGTGCAACTCATTCACAACGGCTACGGGCCGTTCATCTTCAAGAATCCCTTTGCCAAGGCCATCAAGCAATGGGGACTGCGCGACCTGTCGAAACTCATCTACAACGCGCATACCTTATATATTAAGTACGGCCCCGAGATAGAACGCGACTGTACCGATGAGGAATTCATGGCGCTCTTCGAACAGTATGAGGAGTTTGACGAGATGGACGATGCCTTCGTGGAGAATGAGGAGGACTGGACGAACATGGTGGCTGTCTATATCGACGACCATATCGGGAACTTTGCAACGATCGAACAATGAACAAGGAAGAACAGGAACTGAGGAAGAAAAGCCCCGTGCAGATCAAGAACAAGAAGGCTTCGTTTGAATACTTCTTCGTGGACACTTACACGGCTGGCATCGTCCTGACCGGTACTGAAATAAAGAGCATCCGCCTGGGCAAGGCTTCGCTAGTGGATACCTACTGCTATATCCATAACGGTGAGATCTGGGTGAAGGGGATGAGCATCTCGCCCTACAGCTACGGCTCCTACAACAACCACGTGATGAAGCGCGACCGCAAGCTGCTGCTCAACAAAAGGGAAATACGGCATCTTGCCGAGGATACCAAGCAGCCGGGCTTCACCATCGTGCCCACACTTATGTTCATCGACCAGAACGGACGCGCTAAGGTGGATATCGCCCTCTGCCGCGGTAAGAAGCAGTATGACAAGCGGCAGACGTTGAAAGCCAAGGAAGACCGCCGCGAGATGGACCGTGCCATCAAGCATTACTAATTAGACAGGTACAGGCTTTCTTACAGAATCAGGACAACATACACAGGCATTAAAACTCGAATCAGATGACTTTGAAGGAAATAATCAAGCAACGCATTTTGATACTCGACGGGGCAATGGGGACTGAGATTCAGCAGTTCCGGTTGTCGGAGCGTGACTTCCGCGGAGAGCGGTTTCGCGGCGTGAAGGGTATGATGTCGGGCAACAACGACATGCTCAACCTGACGCGTCCCGGTGTTATCCGTGAGATTCACCGCCGCTATCTGGAGGCCGGTGCCGACTTGATTACGACCAATACCTTCAGCAGCCAGCGCATCAGCCAGGCCGACTATCATCTGGAGGATTTTGCCCGCGAGATGGCTTTCGAAGGAGCACGTATTGCCCGTTCGATGGCCGACGAATACGCTACGGAGGAACATCCGCGATGGGTATGCGGTTCCGTGGGACCTACGAACAAGACTTGTTCGATGAGCAGCGACGTCAGCAATCCTGCTGCCCGCGAACTGACCTACGACCAACTCTTCGAGGCCTATCACGAACAGATGGAGGCTTTGGTGGAAGGAGGCGTGGACGTTATTCTCATCGAGACCATATTCGACACGCTGAATGCCAAGGTGGCCATTGATGCCGCCCAACGGGTGATGGCTGAGAAAGACTGCCAACTGCCCATTATGCTCAGCGTCACGGTAAGCGATCTTGCCGGAAGAACGCTCAGCGGACAAACCTTGCAGGCCTTCCTGGCAAGCATTTCCTCATACGATATTTTCAGCGTTGGCCTCAACTGTTCATTTGGTGCCGCCCAGATGAAGCCTTTCCTGAAGGAACTGGCCCAGCATGCACCATATTATATCAGCGCCTATCCAAATGCAGGACTGCCCAATGAGCTCGGACAATACGATGAGACGGTGGATAGCATGGCGCCGCAGGTTCAGGAGTTTATCGACGAACGCCTGGTGAACATCCTCGGCGGATGCTGCGGAACGACTCCCGAGTTTATCAGCCGATATGTGGAAATGACACGTGGGGCGGCTATCCATCAACCGGTAAAAAAGCCGGTAACGATGCAGCTGAGCGGATTGGAACCGCTCGATGTAACACCCGAGGTTCATTTCGTGAATGTGGGTGAGCGTTGCAATGTGGCAGGTTCGCGAAAGTTCCTTCGTCTGATCAAGGAAAAGCAGTACGAGGAAGCCATGACCATTGCCCGTAAGCAGGTGGAAGACGGCGCCCTTGTCATTGACATCAATATGGACGACGGCCTTCTTGACGCCAAGGCGGAGATGGTGAACTTCCTCAACATGATAGCCGCCGAGCCGGAGATAGCCCGTGTGCCCGTGATGCTCGACTCTTCGAAATGGGAGGTTATCGTGGCCGGACTGAAATGCGTCCAGGGCAAGTGTATCGTGAACAGCATCTCGTTGAAGGAAGGCGAGGAAGTGTTCATCCGTCACGCCGAGGATGTGAAGCGCTATGGTGCTGCCGTGGTAGTGATGTGCTTCGATGAGGAAGGGCAGGCCACCAGTTATGAGCGCCGCATCGAAATTGCCGAGCGCGCCTACAAGATACTGACCGAAAGGGTAGGGATGAATCCGCTGGACATCATCTTCGACCCCAACGTGCTGGCCATCGCCACGGGCATGGAAGAGCACGACAACTATGCCGTTGACTTCATCAAGGCGGCTGGATGGATTAAGCGCAACCTTCCCGGAGCCCACGTCAGCGGAGGCGTCAGCAACCTGAGTTTCTCCCTGCGTGGCAACAACTATATCCGCGAGGCTATGCATGCTGTTTTCCTCTACCATGCTATTCAGCAGGGAATGGATTTCGGTATCGTGAACCCCGCCACGAAGGTCACTTACAGCGACATCCCTGAAGACCAGTTGGAAATCATCGAAGACGTGATTCTCAACCGCCGCCAGGGTGCCGCCGAAACGCTCATCGAACTGGCCAACCGTCTGAAGGCCGAGGCTGAAGCCCAGAAGGCCGCTGCCGCACCTGACAGCAGCTCACCTTCCGCAACTTCCGAGGCTCTGTCAAGAAATACCATTCCCGTGGAGGAACGCCTCTCCCAGGCCCTCATCAAAGGTATTGGCGACTATCTGGAGGAAGATCTCCATGAAGCCCTGCAAAAGTATCCCAGTGCCGTGAACATCATCGAGGGACCGCTGATGACTGGCATGAACACCGTGGGACAGTTGTTCGGCGAAGGTAAGATGTTCCTGCCACAGGTGGTGAAGACCGCTCGCACGATGAAGCAGGCAGTCGCCATCCTGCAACCCTATATTGAAGCCGGAAAGACGGAAGGCTCCGCAAAGGCCGGAAAGATATTGCTGGCTACCGTGAAAGGTGATGTTCACGACATCGGAAAGAATATCGTGTCGGTCGTGATGGCCTGCAACAACTATGAAGTGATTGATATGGGCGTGATGGTGCCTGCCGAGCAGATTGTGAAGAAGGCTATTGAGGAGAAGGCCGACATGATAGGCCTGAGCGGACTGATTACCCCTTCGCTTGAGGAAATGGTTAATGTAGCCAATGAATTGAAACGGGCAGGACTCCATATTCCCATCATGATCGGAGGAGCCACCACGAGTCAGTTGCATGTGGCCCTGAAGATAGCACCCGTCTATGGAGGTCCTGTGGTATGGATGAAGGATGCTTCGCAGAATGCACTTGTGGCGGCAAAGTTGATGAACGAGCAGGAAGAGAAGAAACTCTCCAAGGAACTCGATGATCAGTACGACCAGTTGCGAAGGGAATACAACGAGGAACAGGAGAAACTCCTCACGCTCGACGAGGCCAGAAAGAACAAACTTGATATTTTCAACGAATGATACGTAATATTATATTTGACTTTGGGGGCGTTGTCGTGACACTCAGCCATCCCGAAGCATTGAGGCGTTTTAAGGCTTTGGGACTTCCCGATGCCGATAAATGGCTTGACCTCTATACGCAGGGCGGCATCTTCGGAGAATTGGAGGAAGGCAAGATTACTGCCGAGGAATTCCGTAAGGAACTGTCGATACTCTGCGGACGCGAACTCTCCTATGATGAGTGCCGCCATGCCTGGCTGGGCTATCGCGAAGACGTTCCCAAGCGCAATCTGGAGGCCTTGAAGAAGCTGCGTAGCGAAGGCTATCGGCTGATACTGCTTTCGAACACCAATCCCTATATGATGTCGTGGGCGAAGAGTGGCGATTTCGATGGGGATGGGCATAGCATCGATGATTATTTCGATGCCACCTACCTCAGTTACGAACTGGGTGTGATGAAACCCGACGACATGTTCTTCCGCAAGGTGCTGATGGCTGAGCAGGTTCCTCCCGGCGATTGCCTGTTTCTGGACGACGGTCCACGTAATGTGGCAACAGCCAGTCAGATAGGTATCCGCACGTTCTGTCCGCAGAACGGAGCCGATTGGACCCGCGAAATATACGATTATTTGAAATAGTTGCACGTTTCTCGGAATTTCTTTATAATTTTGCACTCCGTAAGCAAAAACGTTTAGCATGGTTTTTAACAAGAAGAAAAGATGGCATTGCCAGCCCGGTCAACCCTTGACGGAACTCGACAAGAAGGTGATGTACTGGGAGAACAAAGGTAAGGAGGTTCCTACCCGCGACTTGATTCTTAATGAAGAACAGATAGAAGGCATTCGTCGGGCTGGTGTTGTCAACACGGGTGTGCTTGATGAAGTGGCCCGTCAGATTCATGCCGGAATGAACACGCAGGAGATTGACGACATCTGCATGGCCTATTGCGAGGCGCACGGTGCCGTTCCTGCCTGCCTTAACTATGAAGGATTCCCCAAGAGCGTGTGTACCAGCATCAACGAAGTGGTTTGTCACGGTATCCCCAAGGAAGAGGATGTGCTCGAGGAGGGCGATATCATCAACGTGGATTTCACGACCATTCTCGACGGCTATTATGCAGACGCCTCCCGTATGTTCATCATCGGAAAGACCACTCCTGAGAAGGAACAGCTGGTGCGTGTGGCCAAGGAATGCCTCGAAATAGGAATGGAAGCCGCCAAACCCTATTGTTTCGTGGGCGATATCGGCAATGCCATTCAGAAGCATGCCCATAAGTACGGCTATGGCGTGGTGCGCGATCTCTGCGGTCACGGCGTGGGACTGAAGTTCCATACCGAGCCCGATGTGCTGCATTATGGCCGCAAAGGTACAGGTATGCTGCTCGTTCCGGGAATGGTGTTTACCATTGAGCCGATGATCAACATGGGTTCCTGGAAGGTCTTTGTGGATGATGACGATCCCTACGGATGGGAGGTTATCTCCTGGGACGAAAAGCCCAGCGCCCAATGGGAGCATACGTTGGTGATGCGTGAGCATGGTGTGGAAATTTTGACTTATTGATATGGATAAGGATATCTATATTCTCGGTATAGAAAGCAGTTGTGACGATACCTCGGCAGCCGTCTTGAAGAATGGCATCCTGCTGAGCAATGTCACGGCTTCGCAGGCTGTTCACGAAGCATACGGTGGTGTGGTGCCTGAGCTGGCATCTCGCGCCCATCAGCAGAATGTAGTGCCTGTGGTAGATCAGGCCATCAAGCGTGCAGGCATCGAAAAGGAACAACTCTCAGCCGTAGCCTTCACCCGTGGTCCCGGACTGATGGGTTCGCTGTTGGTGGGAGTCAGTTTTGCCAAGGGATTTGCCCGTGCGCTGGGTATTCCCATGATTGATGTCAACCATCTGCAAGGTCATGTGATGGCCCATTTCATCAAGGAGGCTGATGACGACCATGCCCAGCCGCCGCTCCCGTTCCTTTGTCTGTTGGTGAGTGGAGGCAACTCCCAGATTGTGAAGGTGAATGCCTACAATGATATGGAAGTGCTTGGCCAGACCATCGACGATGCGGCCGGAGAGGCTATCGACAAGTGTTCGAAGGTGATGGGCCTGGGTTATCCCGGTGGTCCCATAATAGACAAGCTGGCCCGTCAGGGAAATCCCAAGGCCTATAAATTCTCCGAACCGAATATCCCCGGACTTGATTACAGTTTCAGCGGACTTAAGACCTCCTTCCTCTACAATCTGCGTGACTGGGTGAAGGAAGACCCCGATTTCGTGGAACATCACAAGGAAGACCTGGCGGCTTCGTTGGAGTTCACCATCGTGGATATCCTGATGAAGAAGTTGCGCCTGGCTGTCAAACAGACAGGTATCAAGCATGTGGCCGTTGCCGGTGGAGTCAGCGCCAACAATGGTCTGCGTAATGCCTTCCATGACCATGCCCGTCGCTATGGCTGGACCATCTACATCCCGAAATTCAGTTACACCACCGATAATGCGGCCATGATAGGTATCGTAGGCTATTACAAGTATCTTGACAAGCAATTCTGCGGTATCGAGGTGCCGGCTTTCTCGAAAGTCACATTCAAATAATTGGAAACTAACCCTTTAATCCCAATCAGGTATGGAATTTGAAAATAAAATCATCAGTAAGGAGATCAATACGCTTCTTTACGAAAAAGGTAAGACACTCGGCACGGCGGAAAGTTGTACGGGCGGTCATATAGCAGAGGCCATCGTGGCTTCTCCCGGTAGTTCCAACTATTTCAAAGGCTCTATCGTGAGTTATGTCGATGAAATCAAAGAGCGTCTCTTAGGTGTTGATCCTCAGGTGTTGGCAGAGAAGACTGCCGTCTGTGAGGAAGTGGCCATTGCGATGGTGAAAGGTGCCTGTAAGGTGTTGGCTACCGACTATGCCATTTCTGCAACCGGTTATGCCGGTCCTGGTGGAGGAACCAAGGAGATTCCTGTTGGCACAATTTGGCTGGCATGTGGTACGGCTGATGATGTGGTGACCCTTCAGCTTACGGAGGATGACGGACGTGATAAGAATATATCCAAAGCAGCCACTCAGGCGCTCCAATTGTTCCTTAATTACCTCAAAGAGCACCCGATAGAGGAGTAAAAAGCCAGGTTTTCTCAAAAAAAACATTAATTTACAACTTTCTTTAAGTATTTATTTTGTTTATTCGAGAAAAGTTTGTAATTTTGCACCCTGTTTGGAATAAGTATCAATTAAGGACTCAAAAAAAGTAGATAGAAATGTCTAAGATTTGTCAGATTACGGGAAAGAAAGCCCAGATAGGTAACAATGTTTCCCACTCAAAGCACCGCACAAAGCGCAGCTTTGACGTTAACCTGTTCAGCAAGAAGTTCTATTATGTAGAAGAGCAGTGCTGGATCAGCCTGAAAATCAGTGCCGCAGGTTTGCGTCTTATTAACAAGGTTGGCCTCGATGCAGCCCTGAAGCAGGCTGTGAAGAATGGCTACGTGGATTGGAAAGATATTAAAGTGATAGGAGAATAACAACCATGGCAAAAAAGGCTAAAGGTAATCGCGTCCAGGTGATTCTGGAGTGCACCGAGATCAAGCAGAGTGGAATGCCGGGTACTAGCCGTTATATTACGACTAAGAACCGCAAGAACACTCCCGAGAGAATGGAACTCATGAAGTATAACCCCATCCTGAAGAAGATGACTCTTCACAAGGAGATTAAATAATCATTTATTTAAGATATGGCAAAGAAAACCGTTGCTACCCTCCACGAAGGTTCTAAGGATGGTCGCGCTTATACAAAGGTCATCAAGATGGTGAAGAGCCCCAAGACTGGTGCTTACATCTTCGATGAGCAGATGGTTCCCAACGAGGAGGTTAAGGACTTCTTCAAGAACTAAAAACTACGAATTCATCGTTTGATTTTAAATAAGGCAGTGCAACTCAATTGTTGTACTGCTTTTTTTGTGTGCCGATGAAACGGAACATTTTTGATGAAAAACGCAAATAATACAAAATTATTTTGCCTTTTTCGCTCATTTGCACTAATTTTACGTCGCTACGCACCGTGAAATTAGGCTGCATTCGGAAAAAATCAAGATAAATCTTGCTTTTTTCGCTCATTTGCACTAATTTTGCACAAAATATTGCAATATTATGGGTTTATTCGGACTTTTCAATAAAAACAAAAAGGAGACACTTGACAAGGGTTTGGAAAAGACAAAGCAGAGTGTTTTCGATAAGTTGACGCGTGCTGTAGCAGGAAAATCCAAGGTCGATGATGAGGTCTTGGATGATTTGGAGGAAGTGTTGATTACCAGCGACGTGGGCGTTGATACGACCTTGAAAGTCATCAAGCGAATCGATGAAAACGGAAATTCTGACCAGTCTGACTGGGACCTGCCCAATGACCATAAGCCTTATGTGATTCTGGTGGTTGGCGTGAATGGAGTAGGTAAGACGACCACGATAGGCAAACTGGCCTGGCAGTTCAAGCAGGCCGGCAAGAAAGTCTATCTCGGTGCTGCCGATACGTTCCGAGCTGCAGCCGTTGAGCAGATTTGTATCTGGGGTGAGCGCGTGGGTGTGCCTGTTATCAAGCAGCAGATGGGAAGCGACCCTGCTTCCGTTGCCTTTGACACCCTCAGTTCAGCCAAGGCCAATGGGGCCGATGTCGTATTGATTGATACGGCTGGCCGTCTGCACAACAAGGTAGGCTTGATGAATGAGTTGAAGAAAATCAAGGAGGTAATGAAGAAGGTCTTGCCAGAGGCTCCCGATGAGGTGATGCTCGTTCTCGACGGTTCCACCGGACAGAATGCCTTTGAGCAGGCCAAGCAGTTCTCTGCCGTGACGCAGATTACCTCTCTGGCCATTACAAAACTCGATGGAACCGCAAAAGGAGGCGTAGTCATCGGTATTTCCGACCAGTTGGGCGTTCCCGTAAAATACATTGGCTTGGGTGAAGGCATGGAAGATCTTCAGCTGTTCAACAAGCGCGAATTCGTGGATTCCTTATTTAAGTAGACTTGAAGAAGAACCAGATAGATATTATCACGCTGGGATGTTCCAAGAATCTGGTGGACTCCGAGCGGCTGATGGGTCTGATGGAGCGTTACGGCTACCATTGTACCCATGACTCCGTGAGGCCCCAGGGTGAGATTGCGGTTATCAATACCTGCGGTTTCATCGCTGATGCCAAGGAGGAAAGCATTAATACCATCCTCGAATTTGTGCAGCGGAAGGAAGAAGGAAAGCTTCGCAAACTGTTCGTGATGGGCTGTCTTTCAGAGCGTTACAAGGCCGACCTTGAAGCTGAGATTCCCGGCGTGGATGGCTATTATGGCAAGTTTGACTATCCGCGTCTGCTGGAGGACCTCCGGAAAGAAGAAAACGGCGGTTTCATCGAGGACAATGCAGCTTCGGGATGTGTTCACCGCCATTTGACAACGCCCCGTCATTATGCCTATCTGAAGATAGCCGAGGGCTGTGACCGCCATTGTGCCTATTGTGCCATTCCGATTATTACCGGTCGTCACCAGAGCCGTCCGATGGAGGAGATCCTTGCGGAAGTAGGGCATCTGGTCTCACAGGGCGTGAAGGAGTTTCAGGTGATTGCCCAGGAACTGACCTATTATGGCGTTGACATTGATGGCAAGCAGCATATTGCAGAGTTGGTGGAGCGCATGGCCGACATCCCCGGCGTGAAATGGATTCGGCTCCATTATGCGTATCCCACCCATTTCCCTTGGGATTTGCTGAGGGTTATGCGTGAGAAGCCCAATGTCTGCAACTATCTCGATATCGCCTTGCAGCACATCTCAGACCGTATGCTGGAACGTATGCGCCGGCATGTGACAAAGGCAGAGACCTACGAACTGATAGAGCGGATTCGCCAGGAGGTTCCCGGAATCCATATCCGTACCACGCTGATGGTGGGATTCCCCGGTGAAACCGATGAAGATTTCGAGGAACTCATGGAATTCACCCGTTGGGCACGATTTGAGCGGATGGGGGCCTTTGCCTATTCCGAGGAAGAGGGCACCTATAGCGGAGACCACTACGAAGATGATGTTCCCGAAAGTGTCAAGCAGAAACGCCTTGACCGCCTCATGCAACTCCAGCAGGATATTTCCGCCGAGTTGGAGGCTCAGAAGATAGGGCAGACCTTGCAGGTGATTATCGACCGCAAGGAAGGCAACTGGTATATCGGGCGCACGGAGTTCTGTTCCCCGGAGGTTGATCCCGAGGTGCTGATACCTGCCGATGAGAAACGCCTGAGGACCGGACAGTTCTATCAGGTGAAGATAACGGATGCAGAAGAGTTTGACTTATATGGACAAGTGATATGAACAATAAACAATTCATTCAAGAACTGGCGCAGCGGACTGGGTATACTCAGGATGATGTGCAAAAAATGGTGTTCACACTGACCGATGCTATGAACGAAAAGTTTCAGGAGGGCGACAATGTCGTGATGCAGAACTTCGGAACTTTCGAGGTGAAGAAGCGTCTGGAGCGTGTGATGACTAATCCGAGCACGGGACAGCGGATGCTTGTTCCCCCCAAACTTGTATTGAATTTCAAGCCCGTGGCTTCTATTAAGGAAAAACTTAAGAAAGGAGAGGAAAATGGCTAAGATTCAAGACCTTGCGAAGTATCTGAGCAAGAAGCATAAGATACAGCAGAAGGAGGCCGAGCGCTTCCTGACTGCCCTTGTGGATGTTCTTAACGAAGGCCTTCACTATGAGAAACTGGTGAAGGTGAAAGGACTGGGAACCTTCAAGGTGATTGAAGTGAAAAACCGCGAGAGTGTGGATGTGAACACAGGCGAACGGATTCTCATAGAAGGCCGTCCCAAGATTACGTTCACCCCCGATGCCGTGATGAAGGACCTGGTCAACAAACCCTTTGCCCAGTTCGAGACCGTGGTGCTCAACGAAGGCGTTACCTTCGATAACCTTTCCGAAGAACCCGAGGTTGAACTGACCGAAGAGCCCGAACCACAGCCTGAGATTGAGCAGCTGATGGAAGAAAAGCCCGCTCCAGAACCCGAGGTAGAAGAGGAACAACCCGAGGTAGAAGAGGAACAGCCCGAGATAGTAGAGGAGCAGCCCGAGGAAATCATAGTTCCCGAGGAAACCGTAACTGAGACCGTCGTTCCTTTGGCTGAGATGCCCGTCTCAGAGGTTGAGGAACCCGAGATGCCAGAGGATGCCCCAGCTGAGGAAATCGCCCTTCCTGAAGTGGAAGAGCCCGATAAGCCCGAGGATTCCGAGTATTCTGAGGACTCTGAAAACTCTGAGTATTCCGAGAATTCTGATTACTCCGACAACTTCGAGCCCAAGTCTTCCAAGTCCTGGATAGGCTGGTTGCTTGGCATGATTGCCGTGGGAGCTCTGATGTATTTCGTGGGCTATCATTTCGGAAAGCAAAGCGCCCAGGCTGTTCAGGAACCCCAGGTAGTGGCAGCAGACACCACATCCGTTGAAAAGACGCAGGCTCCCGTTGATACCGTTGCCAATAAGGTGGAAGACGAGAAGGCCGCTGCCCAGGCTGCTGCCGCAAAGGCCAAAGCCGACTCTATCGCCCAGGCAGAAGCCTATGCCAAGGCCGAGGCCGCCAAGAAGGCCGCCTATGAGGCAGAGGTGAAGAAGCAGCAGGAAGAAGCCACGACCCAGTCCTCCGCTACAGATTCCAAGGCCCTGACCAACGCCCGCAACATTGTCCGCACAGGAGCCTATAACATTGTAGGCACCCAGCAGTCCGTAGTTGTCCGCAAGGGTCAGACGCTGGAGAGAATCTCAAAGACCTATCTAGGTCCCGGCATGGAAGTCTATGTGATGGTCCACAACGGCGTCACGGAAGCCAAGGAAGGCTCCACGCTAAAGATTCCGAAACTCCAAGTAAAGAAGAAACACTAAAAACAAAAGTGCACCTTCGGGTGCACTTTTTTTTAATTCCCTCCCTCGGGAGGGTTAGGGAGGGGTTGGGTTACATTTTTATCTTCACGCTCTTTGAGCCAATCTTCATGATGCTAGTGTTTAAGGTTTCTGGTGGGAGAATATTGAAAAAGATATAAAGCAGAAAATAATTTGGAAATATTGTATATCGGTATCGTTACTTTTTTGTAATTTAGCGGGCAAATAAAAATATATGAAAGAAAGCTGTCAGACTAGACGGATGTATGGACATGACTACGCGGCACGCGGGACATACGAGGTGACCATCGTGGTTGCCGACAGGCTTCCTGTCTTTGGCGAGATTGTAGGCTCCACGAAAGTTGGTGGTGAAACGCCTCACCTCAAGCCATCCGTGCTGGGACAGACCGTTCTTGACGCTGAGATTCCGAAGATACATCACTATTACCCTATGGTCGATGTTTGGCAGGTATGCCTCATGCCCGACCATCTGCACATGATTGTGCGTATCAATCGGCCGTTGCCTGAAGGCAAGCACCTGGGAATCATTATCGGGGCCTTTAAGGGCGGGGTTAGCCGGGCTTGGTGGCGGTTGAATTCTGCAGCTGACGCTGCAGACACGGGGGCGGCCAACGCTGCAGACACGGGGGCGGCTGACACGGGGGGGGCTGACACGGGGGCGGCTCGTGTGGCTGTGGCGTCAGCTGCAGCATCGCATGCTCCGCTCTTCGAGCCGGGTTACAACGACCATATCCTCATGCGTGAAGGGCAGCTTGACAATTGGAAACGGTATCTCCGCGACAATCCCCGCCGCTATCTGATGCGCCGCGAATATCCCGACCTGTTCCAGCGCTCCCTGTGTATTGTTATTGGGGGCATGCGCTATAGTGCCTTTGGTAACATGCTGCTTCTGCGCCAGCCTGAGAAGCACCAGGTGTTCTTTCATCGCCGTACCAACGGGAAACCTACGGAAGAGACCGATTTCTGGGAGGCTGAAAGCCGTCGGCTGATCTCGCTGGCCGAAAGCGGAGACGTGCTGGTCACCCCCGGCATCTCCGAATGTGAGAAACGCATCAAGGGCATGGCCTTGAGGAGAGGACTCCGGATGATTCACCTGCAATCCGCCCCTATCGGGCAATACTGGAAACCTGAGCGGAGCCGCTTTGAGGCCTGTGCGCAAGGCTCGCTGCTCATTCTTGCTCCCTGGCCCGACGATATGCCCGAATTCGAGAGCGAATACGCATGTTTCCATTATCTCAATCATCTGGCAGAAACCATCTGCGCGGTTGAGGGTAAGACGGAGGTGGCTGTGCAAGGCTTACGCCATGCTCACCATAACTGACTTACGGATAAAACTGGTTTAATTAAGCATAAAGATTATGATCCACTGGACGGATATAGAAAAATCAAAAGAGGGCATCTTCCGGATTCTTGAGGTCATCAAGAACTACGAGAAGGATGGCGAGGTCAGGTTTATTGAAGGCATCCAAAGGCGCCATTTCTCCGAATATAAGATACAGCAACTGATATGCATCGTGCGCGAACGGCTGAACATGACCCGCCGCGAACTGCTCAGACTGTCGGAAATAGCACCTACCTTCAATAAGATGTGGGCTACAGACGACAACAACTGCTTCCGCGATGCCGACAAGCTGTTCCGCAAGATACGCAGCACCCTGAAGGGGACGAAGATTATCTACAAGCGGTTTACGCCCATCTGCAGGAAGAACGTGAAGGACAAGGGTTTCCGCCCCTCGGTATTCGTCAAGTCAACGCTGGCCTACGCCGAATGCGGGCGCGACTTGTACGGGCTGGAGTCGTACCCTGAAAGCGTCTCTACGCTCTATGCCGAGATGGGTGCCTATTTCACCAACGTCGTAGCCGTGCTGTTTGTCTGCCATCAGGAACTGACGAAGGAGGCCATGATCAGCAACGACGCGGAGCTCTGCCTCCAGCTGCTCAACGAGCAATGCAAGAGCATCGTGGGCGACATGAAGGATGTGATAGGCCTGCTGTCGAAAGAGAAAGCCAGCCAGGACGAACTGCTGAAGAAGAGCAAGAAGACGGGCTCGCTGAAGGCCTTTGCGCAAGAGGGCTTCCACAAGTACAACATCGACAGCATCACGCGCTATGCCACTTCGCGTGCCGTGGAGAGCGGCGCCACATTCGGACTGGATGACCTGGAGGCGCTTTACTTTGTTGACAACCCGGAGAAAGGCGTCAAGGCCAAGGAAATCATGATGAACTTCGACCAATACGCCGAGAAGGGGCGAGGCAACAAGATGGACACCACGGCCATTGCAGAGTTTGTATGCTGGACGGGGCTGGGGATTGCCAAAGGGTACAATTATTTCTCATCATCCTACAAAGGCCATTACGAACTGCCTCAGAAAAAAAGTGTCTGGGCGCGTTTCGACAGCTACAAGAAGGCCGACCCCGAGGCAGCCAAAAACGGAGGAATGGAACGCAAATTCGCTTCCGACTTTGAAATCCGCATCAGCAAGCGCTGATTTGTCATCGTTTTGCCGATGTTTTAATAGACGCTCACAGGCCGTGGGCGTCTGTTTTTTTGTCCGTTATTGGACGCAACAGGCTACTATCATCCATTACAATTGGACGGGAAGAACGCAGCCGTCCATTTCCGCCAACCAAGCTCTTCCTATTGGATGAAATCCATCGTAAATATCTAAAAACAAGCCATTTGCACCGTCTATCTGTATTCGCCAAAAAAGGAAAAAGATAGGAAAATTCTGCCTATCTTTGCAGTACCAAACAACGAGGAAAATGGTCAAGCGTTGGACCGTAGGCCGGTCTCACTTCCCCGGTTGTGCGGAGGGTCCCTCGTGTGAGACCGAGGGTTTTCCCGGAAAGAATTTCAATTATGTGTAAGTATTCAAATCCCGACCTCCAAGGTTGGCACCGTAACACAGAACTTTGTGTGGACCTGAGAACCGTCCTGCGCACGGACTTCATCGCCGGGTTTGGCAAGCAGTATCCCGGTCAGCTGACTCGCGACAAAGAGGATCGTTTCTCGTTCATCGAGACACTCCCGCCAGCTGCCTGTAGGAGAAATCCGCGACTCTTCGACGGCAAGTACGTCACGCTCACCCGTTGGGCAGACGGCACCCTCCACCTCTTTTTCAAGAAAATGAAGGCAGATGCCGACTTCACCGTCGACGGCTATGCCCTCGCTGTTTGCAACGAGATTCGCCAAGCGCTCAAAGGCCTGGTAGAGGAGAGTGATTATTAACTCTATAGTCACAGAATCACAGTCACAGTTCAATAAAAAAGTCACATCCAACTCTTAAACCCGCTTTAAAACACTTATAACTAATTAATAATCAATTAATTATGTATATAATAAGAGATAGCGGATGTAGATTTAAAACAAACTGTGACTCTGTGACTGTGACTGCGAAAGGTAGTTTAAAGTATTAATTTATGATTTAAATATTTAAGAATCAATGAGTTATAACATATTTGACAGCAAGGCACCGGCTATGCCCAAGCCTGCTAAAGGCACAAGTTTTTGTAAATTACTCCTCTCACAGGCCTCTCGAGACATGCGCGAACCGCTTGTTCCGATGGCAATTCCGGCATTGGCCGCCCACTTAACGGACGTGGAGTTCATGTATTCGGACAACAAATATTATGAACTTTGCGGCCAAATGGGGCATTTGATAGGCCCTTCGGGTATCGGTAAGGCTCAGTTGACTCAACTTGTAGAGGCTATTATGCGCCCTTTCCGTGACCATGATGAGATTGAGTACAAGAAATTGATTGACTGGCAGCGGCAGATGAAGACCAAGGGAGCCAACAAGGAAAAGCCTGAGCGCCCTGACGTGAGTTTCTGGTTTCCGCCAGCCGATCTGACTAACCCGGCTTTCATCCAGAATGCGATGGCTCTGGAAAAACAAGGTGGCCGCACGCAGTATCTAAACTTACCCGAGGTGGAGATGGCCAACAAGATGTGTGGAGGACACAGGCAGGTGAGCCAGACCATCCGCAATATCTATGACTGCCAGCGTGCCGGAGCCCTTCGTGCTACTGCCGAAGGCGTGACGGGCAACCCGATACTGCGCGTAAACATCACATTCAGCTCGACACCAGAGGCCGCACGTGCGTTTTACAAGAAGGATATGACAAACGGCTTCTTCGGGCGCATACCCTTTGCCTACAAAGGTCGCGGCGAGCGCATAGGCAAGATTCCGCGCCAAGGCAGTTACGACGAAGAGTTCCTACAGAAACTTGACGAGTACCTGGTGCGCCTCGACAATTGCAAGGGCAGGTTTGTGGTGAAGCCGCTCAACAAGATTGCCGATCAGTTGGCAGAAGAGATGGCCCGCTTATCTGACCTGGCCGACGACGACATGCTCTTTGAACTTTCTCACCGCAGCATCTTCGCCGCATGGAAGAAGGCCGCCACGCTTTGGATTCTGAACGACCAGACCTTCACTCGAAGCATAGGCGAATATATGGTATGGTTCTGCTACTATGACCTTTGGTCGAAGGTACATGTGTTTGGCGACATGTTCAAACTCGACGATGCACCCTCGGAGGTTACCCGGAAAAACGGGCCTGCGAATATGCTCGACGACCTTGCCACATCGTTCAACGAACAGCAGTTGGAAGCGCTACGTCTGGAGCGTGGCAAGAGCAAGGAAGGCACCAAGCATCTGCTCAACGTTTGGAAGTACCGTGGCTTCATCACCTACTCGAACGAGACGGGACTCTACACCAAGACCTACGAATACCTGAAAGGCAATGGATAGACAAGAACTTCAAAAGCTCCGCGACCTTCCCATTGAGGGGGTCGCAGAGCGACTTGGAATGCAGATCGTGAGGCACAAGGCCCTCTGTCCGTTCCACGATGACCATCATGCCTCGCTGTCGTTCTCGATGCGCAGGAACACGTTCCGCTGCTTTGCCTGCGGGGCGCATGGGGGAACGATTGATTTGGTGATGAAGCGGCAGAATTTGGGATTTAAAGAGGCGTGCCGATGGCTAACCCCCCTCCAACTCCCCCGAGGGGGAGAGTTTGATGGCGCAGAACAAAAAGCCTCCCCTCGGGGAGGTTTGGAGGGGGTTGCTTCTCGGGGAGGACGGGAGGGGGTTTCTAATAGCTGGAAGCCTTGCTTCCAATGGGTGGAAAGGTTGCTTCCAAAGTCTGGAAAGGAGGCTTCTGATGGGTGGAAACGGAGGTTAAAGAAAGGAATGAATAAAACTGCTTAAATTTTTAATTTTCTGCAAATTATTCTTCAGATTTTTTTTGGTAGTTTCGGAAATTATTTGTAAATTTGTATCGTGAATCAAGAAAGTGAAGAATGAAGAGTGAAGAGTGAAGAATTTGCTGCCGCGCGGGCATGTTCTGAAACCTGATACTTGAAACCAATTCCGCTCTTGACCGCCACACAGAACTAAACTTCTAAACTTAAAAACTTAAAAACTCAAACAACTATGTCACATCTTTACAAACTTGTTCAGAATGCGAATGAACACATGCCGGAGGCTTATCAGAAGTGGTATGCGCGCCCAGTGTACACGGGGACCATCGACCTCGACGGAATTGCTGAGAGGATTCAGCGTAACTCTACGGCCAAGAAGTCGGACGCCAAGGCGGTACTGACCGAAATGGTGGAAGTCATCACCGATGCCCTGCAGGCTTCGCAGCGCGTACACATCGACGGCTTCGGCACCTTCAAAATCGGTATCTCTTCGAAGGGAGTATCCTCGGTGAAGGATTTCTCCATCACGGAGAACCTGAAGGGCGTGCGCGTACTCTTCCAACCTGAGGCCACCGTTGACAGCGGCACCCACAAGCGTGTACGCAACATGATCAGCGGCATCGTGTTCCAGAACACCGCCGACCTGGCTAATGCCGCTGAGATTGAGGAACGCGGCAAGGATGAGGAGCCGCAGCCATAGGCTGCATGGTTGATGGTTGATAGTGGATACCATCTGGCCAGTATCAAACCACCAACACCTAAGAAGTCCTCCTCAATTCCGAGGGGGACTTTTTTCAATAGTTATTCCTATAAAGTTTCTTAAATGTAAGTTTTTGGAAACTTTTTTAATACTTTTTAGCCACTATTATTCGGCTATCT
>ONFE01000035.1 GCA_900316985.1 uncultured Prevotellaceae bacterium | reverse complement strand
CGACCAGATAGTCACTTATGGGTACCTTATATGCACTTATTGGTAACTTAAATGCACTTATGGGTACCTTATATGCACTTAAGGGAACTTAGCAACCCCCTCGTGTGCTTCCATTCATTGGAGGCAGCCCTTCCACCCATTAGAAACTCTGCTTCCAGCCATTGGAAAGAATGCAAGAAGGCTTTTCTTGTATCTCACCGCACACAGCAGTTGAACCATATCGTTCATTAGATAGTAGATTCTTAGCGTTTCCATTTTTATGACTTAATGTTTGTTAACAATCAAGACAGTCAGTTTATTTGTATTTTTGGAACGTATTTTAGACGTATTTTCACGCTTTGTGCCTAAAAAGCAGCATAAGCGAATCTCCCGTTTCTCCCGTTTAATAATGTTTCAAGTAAGGCACAATAATTTGATACTATATATATAAATATATATATTTATATATATAGTATAATATATGTTAATCAAAATCACTATCATTCTCTCACGTCCTTAATCGGGAGAAAAGGGAGAAAAGGGAGCTTTTCTTAAATCCTTGTTTTTCAGAAAGATATGATCAGTATAATCAAGGATTGCTCGTATATTTTTCAAGCGATGACTGCAAGGTATTACGAATTTTAAGGCGCAAATCTATCGGTTCCAACACCTCCAAGCTTTCACCATGCGACATTAATTCAAGCACAAAATCAACAGAAGGACGGATATCGTAAGAAAAAACAGCGTATTCATCCGTGTGTTCTATCTCCTTTTGGGAACTATGCAAAGGCAGCGTCCGTACATAGTTGGCAAAATTGCCATACGTCCGAATTACCACATGAGCCATAGGCGTATTGTCTGCTGTAATGCCGTAGTATTCTGCAAAAAACTCCGCAGGAGAGAAGTTCTCAGGCATTTCAAATGTTTCGTCGGAGATTTCAACAGACAACATCCTGTCAAGCGCATAAGTAGCAACATACCTGCCAGTATATGCCAAAAGATACCAACGCTGGCGGAAAAGCTTCAGGGCGTATGGAGACAATGTAGTCTCATAACTCTCACGCCCAAACCGCTGGTAAGTAATGATAAGCCGCCTGTTCGTTTTGAGGGCCAGAATGATGGTCTGCAGGTATTCTTCTCCGGCTGGCACATTCTCCAGAAGAATACGATTCCTGAGCGCAATGCTGTCGGAAAGAACCGCATTTACCGTAAGCGTGGAAAGCATCCAACCCTCCATCGTATCATCATTAATTACCTCAGGATTGCTGATGTAGTACTTATAGCCATGCTCCAGATCGCACTCTATCACGATGCCGAACATATTGAGAATGGCATCCTTATGGCGCAAGAACGATTTGCGATTAAGAGGCTCCCCTCCTCTCGTTAAGTTGCTCCAGCGACAACTTCTTGTATTGCCGCAGCGTATTCACAATCCATATGTACTGCTGGAAAATCCTTGCCGGTTTCATATTACTACATGCATTACACGATTAATGTCTATGTAATTCCCATTCCTGATGGACTGTAAACCATTCACTACTATGAGAGCCAAGACCTCCAATCTGACGAGGATGAGCCAAGGGCAGAACATTAATGTGTCTGCCATTTATTGTCACATCCGAACGAACGCCATAGCCATAACGTTCTTTATATTCCTGCAATGATTTGTAATTCACATTAGCAACGACATTGAGGAATTGTTTGATAGGAATATCACCCAGCAATACCAAAAGCTCTGCTTTCGATTCTTCTAATTCAGCAACAATTTCTTCACAGCGTTTGATATCGCAGAATCTACTTGGGCGCTTAGGTATTGTTACTTCATTCAAGCCATATTTTATTCTATACTTATTGTATTTGTTTTTAATGGCTTTGTCCTGACCATCGTTCAGCCTTGTTTCCGGCAGCAAATCGCAGAGCCACGCATCCTTACGAGTAAAGCCTAAGGGGGCCAAGATGTGCTCATCGAGCACCTTTGCTGAAGGACCATTAAACCTCTCATCAGCAGGTTCTAACGTTCCCATTTCTTGAGGAATCTTGATTCTGCCAACAATCTCTGCAGCCTCCTTGGGATTACCGTCCCAGAAAATACGAGGTTCACTTGCAACAGCCAAAGCGTGACTTCTAATTTTAGAACCATTCCTCCATCGTGCATGTACGGCACTTGCATAAACACCAAGAACAAACACCTTTTTGGGAGTTCTATCCTCCTGAACTAACGGCTTAACCGTTTCACCAAATGGAAAGAAGTATTTCATATGATATTACTTGTTTTCAATGAGTTACACGAATAATACTATTCGGAATCATGGATTCACTTCTTTCTGCGATTCATTAGCGGTTCGATTACGGCAAGCGCATTTTCGTGCTTAGCCACCTGTTTGTAATGACCTCCTGCCCTGCCGCGCTTTAGGTTGTGCTGCAGGTCGTTGTATTTCACATGCAGGGCAATGCCATTGCCGGATGTCGCTATGCGGTTCACATACTCCTCGTAGGTCATGTCATCCGTGTGAGTCAGCAGTCGCAGCGCATCCACAATCGTTTCATCCACTCCAAGCCGCAGCAGGTCGTCGAACGTCATGCCCGTATCCTCTACTACGTCGTGCAGAAGTCCCGCCACATGTTCCTCGCGGTTTCTCCCCGCAACAGCCACCGCCATCGGGTGCAGTATCACGGGGTTCCCATCCAAATCCTTCTGTCCCTCATGCGCTTTCAGCGCAATGCGCAATGCCTCTTCAACTGTTATCATAATTCATTATCTTTAAAGATACTTTTTGAGTAACTGCATACCTATTTCTACACGGTCTTCGATGTCAATGCCAGCATCGTTCTGATTGATATGACGTGTCTCTATTTCTGTTACAATTTCTTCATCTTCACTGTATATCTTGTATTCGTTTTCTGCAAGTGTAAGATAAAGATGCTGTTTAGTCATACGAAGTTTATCAAGCCCGCCACCATTATATTGTGAATATGAATAGTCACCAAGTTCAAGTCCTGCGTCAGCACCTCCACCTAATTCGAAGAGTGTTTTTAGGAAAATATCGTAGTTCATGCCGCCAAGACTAACTTCTGTTGTCATCATTAGCACATGGTAGGTTTCACGTCCATTCTCCCAATGCTGTCGCCAATAATACTTGCCAAAGCGATATTCACCACCCCAACGACTTTTCTGCATTTGGGGATATTTGGCCAGATAATAACGGACGGGCATCTCTTTGGCTGACTGTATGTAGTCGTGTATTATGTTCTTGAGGACATCGTTTGTAAAAGTGTCATATCTTGATAACAGGTCTTGCAAAACTATGCATAAACCATTTTCCAATCGAGTAGGGCTGAACAGACTGCGCCATACTCCCAATGCGAGCCGAGGATTAGAGGTTCCTATCTGATAACGCCACGCATCTTTCTCAAAATAGTCGCCTATGGAAAGTAGGGCATTGGTGACAAGAATCAAGTCACATTCAAACAAGCTGTAAAATCTATCGCACCAATCAACGTGCTCCAATCTTTCTCCAACAACAGCTCTGACATATCCGTTTAAGTGTTTATGGTCTTCTAAGCGGAACAGAGTTTCTGCCATTTCAGGGTTAGTCTTTATCCATTTTTGTTTTACTAATTCTTCTTCCACCTGTGTTGTCTGGAACCCTCCTGTTAGAATTTCTCCCTTGAGGATAATAATCTTCACATGTTGAAGCAAAACGCTCATATTGTCAGAACGAATCTCGTTAGAAGAATTCTTCACCAAATTATTCACAATCCTGATGCGATGGCGGAATTCGTCTTCAGAAACATCCCTTTGATGGAGCAAATAGATAATGAAAGCATATAGCATTAAAGTCTGGCCCAAAGAAAACAATGGTCGTCGGCCTGCGCGTAATCCGTAGGTGCGACAACATTCACCAAATAAATTTGCATTGCCAACCTCCATCAAAATCTTGCCTTCCTCATGCTGGATTATCGATATGAAACTATTGAAGAATGCTGCAATATCACAATTCACCCAGATGTCGAATGTGCTTTTCAACTTCTCCATGTTTGACTTGGCTTTAGGACAAGCCTTCGAGAAGCGTTTCTCAATAATCTCAAATTCGTCGGCAATCTCAGTTTCTCCGTTTTGATAGCCAATGATATCGCTAATGAATCGGATGTAACGAAGAAACTCATCGTCGGTGACATTGTCTTGGGCATCCCCTAAGCCACTATTGCGGAAGGGCCAAAGCATGTCAGACCATTCACAATCAAATTCTTTGATAATTTCTTTGGCCAGTTCTTCGTCCACTTCTTTCATCCGCAATTCCAACTCCGCCTTGAAATGTTCAAAAGGCGTGAGAGCCTTTCCGCGTGAGTTCATTTTAATGTATAGTTCATCTGTTACACCCATATCTTGCAACGGCAAGAAATAGAAAGTGATATTGTCGCCCATCAGTTTTTCCCAGATGCTGTTTGTATTGACAAACTTTTCGTGAATTGCGTCCAGCATAACAAGCATTGCCAGCACCGTTGGGTCACTTTCCCATTCCATCAAGAACCATGCCTCATCCTTTATCTGTTCAGACATATTCTCTTTGCTGAAATCAGGTGTAAAGTTGAGTAGATGCTGACAAAACTCGCGGCTGCTGACACGTGTTTCGTACGTAAACCGCCTTAGGAAAGACCTATCTTCTGGTGGTACATTTTCATGCAGGGCAATATAATAGTGCAATAGGAACAGCGTGGTCAGTCGTTGTTGCCCATCAAGGGGTATCAGCATTCCCTTTTCCACGCTTCCGTAAATAAAATCAAGTTTTATCTTTTTGTCTTCCACCAATGATTCATACAAAACTTGCAGGAAACGATTACGGATGCGGGTTACCTCTTGTGACAAACGTCCTTGGGCGTAGTCGCGCTGAACTATCGGGATAGTAATACCACTTACCTGTACATCTTCTTCTTTCCAAGAAAAAAGGCTGGCGAAATTCTGTGATGTTGTCTGTATCATACCGTTATAACTTGGTCATTGGATAAATAGGGCTTTAAAACTCTGTTTATTGCAGCTACATAGCCTTCTCTGTCTGCTTCGCTCCACTTTGCCATTTGTATTTTGTCTGGATCAGTGTAATATTTTAGGAAGACATTTCGGGTGCAATAGGGAATGAATTCGCCTCGTCTGTCCATTTCAATAATCTCTCGTCTTTTCGCATCAAATAGCGAATTGTTCAGTGCAGAGTTTTGTGACTTAGAAAGTAACGCCATGTTTGAAAGAGAATGGGTAAGGTCTTCTTCTGATTTGTCTGACAAGAATTGCACGATTTTTCCAGAAAGTGTTTTGAATTCTTCTTTTGTTGCATGCTCATTATCGATGAAAGCGTTTGCTTCTGCAACAAGTTTTTCTTTTCTGTCTTTGTTTGTTTCATCGGCAACAGGCAATTCCTCTACAGATCGTTTTTGAATGTTCATCCACTCATTCCAGAGTTTTTTGTCGTTTTTCATATCTTCAGGATGTTGTGGATGAATGTGCTCCAGACTCCACAGCTCAGTATTGTAGGCCCTGAAAGGAAAACGTGATTGAGTGTGATTCATAACAGAAACCACGTTGAAGAGCAAAAGCAGTCTTGATATTTCGTCGTAGTTATTCACATAGTTCAAATCTGAGTAAGACTTCTTGAACTTAATGCTATTCCTTATCTCTTCGTCAAGTAATTGCTCTTGCTCCGATTTCCGCAGATTGATTGTAGCGTCAACAATCAGGTTCATCGTAGTATGGCCAGAAGAAACAAGATAGCCAATTCGGTGATACAACGAGTCCTTTTTGTACCATTCCTTCAAACGATAATAATAGCGTAATATCTCCTCCCAAAGGTCGGAGAGGTTCTTGCCATTCTTCTTGATTTCGTTGAAATATAGGAAAGTAGATAAAGAATCGTTTTGATTACTGCGTTCACTGGCAAAGAATTCAAACACCAACTCTATTCTGGTGGTATAGTCTTCGGCTTTTTTCTTAGTTAGGAAATACCAGAAGTCATCATCGTGCAATTCCCGTTCTATCGTATCCCACTGCAAGGCTATCTCCAGTTGCCGTTTGTTTTCCATCTGTTTGGTGTTACATAGGAACAAAGCTTTTATGAGTTCGGCATTTGTCAAAGGAATGCGCCCTATGTTCAGACGGGTAAAGAGAGCGATGGCATCCTTATCGCTTGCGTTTTTCAACTCGTACCAGATAACTTTTACTCTTTTATCGAAATATTTTAAGATGTCCCCCACCAAAGAGAAAGGTTTGCCATGTTTGTTGTTGGTAAACCAATCATTAACTGTTTTGTAAGCACGATGAATGAAATAGAAATCAATATTTAGTCCAGCAAGATCTTCACTGTCCATTTGTAGGAAGAACTCTTGATTTGCTTTCCTAGTCTCATAAACAAGTGAGAATTTGGGGTCATCGTTATCGTCAGGCCAACGATTCTTGATATATCTATATATGATATATAAAGTTGTAAGTCGTTGCTGGCCATCTATAACTTCATATCTTCCCTGCCCATTCTCTCTTACTACAAGAGGTTGGAGGCAATATGGTTCATCACCATTTTCATAAATGTCATCAAGCAAGGCTCTGACTTGCGTTTCATCCCAACGGTAGCCACGTTGGTAGGATGGAACATAAAACTCGCCTTCTATCTCCCCAACGAGTTTTTCTCCTAATTGAATGTTTTCTTCTGTCATATATTGGGTTTTTAGTTTCTCTTACTGTTGCAAAGGTAGCAAATCTTTTCAAAAGTGCTCTTTCTCATCCTTTGTGATAACATCTTTTAGGTTTTCACATTTTTGTCGTGGCATAGATTCAGATGTTGCTTTTCTGTCGCAAAGATATACATAAATCTTGTTACCACACATTAGTCAGTATAGAATAAATGAGTCCCCTGATCTTTTTGAGTTCAACCGTTTATTAGGCTTTATCAGTTTTCACCTTTGCTCGATTGATAACCGTAGTTTCTTCAATGGGTGCACCCATTGTCCAATATTTATAATTGTCAATATAGAGATAGGGAAAGTTGTATTTCCCCCAACGCTCCTTCACACCATGCTCGCGTTGCATGGTGACGAAATACTCGAATTCCTCTGTCGTCAGCGGACACTTATTCCTAACGATATATTCATGGGGTGCGAATGGCATCGTCTTGGCAAATGTCCATTCACAGCGAGCAATCATCGAGCGCAGTTTAGTTAGGTTCATGTTCATCCCTCTTTCAAACTATTCATATTGCACTTTATCTTAATCGTTAGGTGCACCTGATGCTCTGGGTGGGCATCTGGTTTAATTCCGCTAATACGGCATTCGAAGATATGGCTCCACCCCATATCGAGGAAATAGGCTAACGGCTCATTATCATCACGGGGAATATACCCAATCTTATACTCCTCACCATCTTTCTCATAGACTACCATCACAGCATTTGGATCATAACGGTTCTCCATGTCACGCTCCAACCTTACAGGCATTCCGACCTTCAGATCTTCCCACACTTCATCTGCATCGTGATACATCCTGCCAGCTAAATGGCAATCCATAAAATACAGTTTCTTCGTTTCCATAACCTTAATAATTTAAATTGGACTATTATGTTTTCAATTGCAAATATAAAGCAAAGGGTGTCCCAAAAGTCGGGGCACCCCTTACGGAATTAATATAAATTAAGAAAACTTCTATATCAAGAGCCTTAATACTCCTGCCAAGAGCGGATGTTGATGTCATCGAGCGTCATGGTGCAGAAAGCGCTGATGAAGGCCGAGGACAAGCAGCTGGATTGTTTTGCATGTAGCGAAGAAATCGTTGAGAGGTTACCGTTCTTGGAGGATTAAAAAGATGGATACAAATAACTTGATTTATGCCATAGGTTCTGCTTGGATTCTTTAATATACATAAAGGTATGTGGGAGTAATCGGGGGATTATTTAAACTGCATTTGAGAACTTGCTGATAAAGAAGTAGAAAGGCTACTAGACGGCTAGTTGAGAAACCAAGTGTCTGCCTATATTGAGATTTCTGCCGAATGTTAATTCCAATTAATTTTTTTCATTATTCCTTGCGGTCATAAATTATATTTCTAAATTTGTAGAATGGAAATAGGTGCTGACAGTGAAGTTAAGGCATTTTGCCCCGTAGCCTGTGTTACAGCACCTTCCATTTTCTTTGAAGGAGTGAAATAAAATGTCTTATAATTATAGTGTTATGCTGTTGTTATTAGATTGCTACCACCTCAAACCTTTGAAATTTAAACCCACTTTGCCCTATGCATTTACAGAACATATTGGTAAGAACAATAATAATAAATGAAGAAAGGTCTTTTTGTCATCATAATATCTTCTTTGCTTCTCCTGGCTTGTGAGAGCAGGACGCCAAAGGCAAGGCGGGCCGTGATGGACTACGAGACGGGTGTGGTGCAGCGGAAGCCTGATAAGGTGGTTCATGGGAAAGCGAAGGGGACTGGCGACAATGACAATATGCGGGGCTTCGATCCTGCCTCGGAGGACGATTCGCCGGACAACGGCATGAGTCGATATATGGAGAATAATGATGGTGGGGGATGGGAATAAAAACGTCTAAACGTCCAAACATCCAAACGTCCATTTTTTCGTTTTGCGATGCGCTCCCTCTTCTGAAATCGAAATATTACTAACTAAATATCAATCATTATGAAAAGAATCATTCTAACAACCGTCCTTGTATGCTGCACTCTTTCGCTGGCAGCACAAGAGACCATCCGCGTGAACTACAAAGGTGCGAAACCAACCATCAGCGACTTTGCCACGGCCTTCCTTTCTGTTTACGAATGGAACGATGACAGCGAAGACGTGCTCGATGAAGCCAGAAATGCCATGAAGCAGACATGGCTCGACTATCTCAAAGGGGAAAAGCTGTCACAGAACGAAAAGCTTACTGTAGACCAGAAAAACGGCTACATCTGTTATGAGTATAATGGCGATGGCCACCAGCAAATAACTGAGATGTGCTACTGGAACGAGGCTGACGGCAAGCACAAACTCTTCGCCTACAACGTAAGAGGGTTCTCAAACGGCACCTACAGCCCGGGACAGTTCGACGGACTCCTCTTCTACCGCTACGACAACGCCACGAAGAAAATGACCTGTTGTGACGCTCCCGGATTCGACGAGATTTACGGTACCGACGACGGAGCCCTTATCTCCTACTCCTTGCCGCGCACAGGAAAGGACATCATCTACACCGAATGGACCGACAAGGGGAAGAGGAAGCAGAAAACGCTGAAATGGAACGGCCGTAAGTTCAGCTTCTGAGGCCATTTGCAAAACAATAAAAAGATATATATGATGAAGGAGAAGTTTCCGTACGGCTATGACGTGAATGCCTATATCGACAAGGCATTCGAACGGATGAAGGCTGATTTCCCTTGGGCCACAAGGGAGATGATAACGAATGACATCTATATAGGTATCGAGAAGGTGGGCGACGACTATGAGTATGTCAGCTACTTGTCGATGGGTAATGGTAAGACGGAAATCCGTCCGCTACAGGTGGACAGCGAGGAGTTTATCAACAGGCTGGCGAGTGGCCATGAATGGGGGCTTGAGATGGAGAACCCGGTGGAGGCTTTTATCGATGTGCCGGCTTCCTGCAGATGCAGCGGCGACTGGTTTCTGGAGACCTACCAGATTCGGAAGCACAAGAAGGGGGGCTATTCTACCCATGTACAGGCGGGCAACCGCTCGGCAGGAGGCTCGAGGACTTTCTTCATTCCTGCCTCCTATCTCAAGCTGCCGTGGGAGGAGTTTCTTGACAAGTATCTCGAGCTGGTCTCTCCCGGTCCTTTCTACGTGGGCTGGGATGATATGGAAAAGGCTCCGGGCCTGAAGGAATTCCTGGGCTACGAGAACGCATAAGGGAACAGCATACTCTTTGGGGGCAAGAAAAAGCCGCAAGACTGACTGACGGTCCTGCGGCTTATGCTGTTTACACGTAAGGGTTTATCCCTGCATCTTATAGACGATGTCCATGATCTGCTTGCCCAGGGCGTCGGCCTCTTCCATGGTATGGGCCTCGCTATAGACGCGGATGATGGGCTCGGTATTGGACTTGCGGAGATGTACCCACTTGTCGGGGAAGTCGATCTTCACGCCGTCGATATCGTTGACCTGCTCATTGGCGAACATTTCCTTCACTTTCACGAGGATGGCATCGACATCGGTAGAGGGTGTGAGGTCGATACGGTTCTTGGCGATGAAATAGTTGGGGAAGGTCTTGCGCAACTCGCTGGCCTTCATGCCTTTCTGTGCCAGGGAACTGAGGAACAGGGCGATACCTACGAGGGCGTCACGGCCATAGTGGCTCTCGGGATAGATGACGCCGCCGTTGCCTTCGCCGCCGATCACGGCTCCCACTTCCTTCATCTTGGTGGTGACATTGACCTCGCCAACGGCTGCTGCCGTGTACTGGCCGCCATACTTCTCGGTAACATCGCGCAGGGCACGGGTGGATGAGAGGTTAGAAACGGTGTTGCCCGGCTGGTGGGAAAGAATATAGTCAGCCACGGAGACGAGGGTGTATTCCTCGCCGAACATGGTTCCGTCCTCACAGATGAAGGCCAGACGGTCAACATCGGGGTCTACGACGATGCCGAGATCGAATCCTCCCTCGCGCATACGGCCCATGATTCCCTGCAGGTTCTTCTCCAGGGGTTCGGGATTGTGGGCGAAGTCGCCATTGGGCTCGCCGTTGAGTATCTCGTAGTCTACGCCAAGGGCCTGGAGCAGTCCGGGAAGGATGACGCCGCCGACGCTGTTGATGGCGTCCACACAAACGCGGAAACCAGCCTTGCGGATGGCCTCACGGTCGACAAGCTTCAAGTCGAGCACGCTCTGGATATGGCGCTCGTCGAAGGTGTTGTCTTCGATATATTTGCCCAGATGGTCCACATCGGCATACTGGAAGTCCTCTGCCTCGGCAATACGGAGTACCTCGTTGCCATCCTCCTTGTTGAGGAACTCTCCCTCGCTGTTGAGCAGCTTGAGGGCATTCCACTGGCGGGGGTTATGGGAAGCGGTGATGATGATGCCGCCGTCGGCTCCGCTCATGCGTACGGCCAGTTCGGTGGTGGGAGTGGTGGCGAGTCCGATATTGATGACGTCGTAGCCATAGCCCATGAGGGTACCGCAGACCACGTTCTTGACCATCTCGCCGGAGATGCGGGCGTCACGGCCAACGACGATGCGGCGGCTGGATTCTCTCCTCTCTCCCTCTCTCCTCTCTCCTCTTTCCTCTCTCCTCTCTATAAAGGTAGCATAGGCGGTTACAAACTTCACGATGTCCAATGGATTCAGCGTATCGCCGGTAGGGCCTCCGATCGTACCACGGATGCCCGATATTGATTTAATAAGTGTCATACGTCGTTGTGTGTGATAAGTGATAAGTGTCTTTTACAGGCCGCGCTGGAATGAGATGTTGTAGAAATAGGGGGTCACATTCTGCGAGGCGTAACTATGTCCCTGGGTGTGAGGGATAATGAGATTGACCTCGGCCACCCGTTCGTTCTCCTTCGCAGGGCGTCCCACCTTGATATAGGAGAAGGGAACGAGCCAGCCGGAGGGAACGGAGGTGCTTCCATAGGCCGACGTCATCAGACTGACTTCGGTCAACGAGGAAACGAACGAGGCCGTAAAGGTGCTGTTGTTGTTGGTGACAATCATGTTCTCGGTATAGCGGGGAACAGACGACAAGCGGAGGCTGTCGGTTACCACGTTGCGCTCGGAGAAGCGGCAGAGTACCTTGACGGTCTCCTTGTTCATGATCTTGCTGCCGCAGCCCTTGTTGACAATCTGCATATAGACGCCGCTGCTATTGAAGAGGACATACTCGTTCTTCGAGGCATCGGTCATAGAATCCTTGGCGAAGAACTCGCTCTCGGTGATCACCTTGATTCCCTTCTTGGCGATATAGGACTTGATGGCGTCTACCTCGTGCTCCTTCTGTTCGGCATAGGTCTCATACTTCTTACAGGAGGCACAGAGCACGCACAGCAGGGCGAGCGCCCAGAGCGGTTTCATCACGGAATATCCTTTAATTCTCATTTTCTATCTCAATTTCAATGATTCGGGTGCAAAAGTACGAAAAATATATGTATTGAGCCACACCCGCCATGATAAAAAATTATAATTCTTCGATTGCCCTGCGTACAATCTGCTCGGCCTCAGCCATCGAACAGTTCAAACGGCCGCCGGAAGCGTTGAGATGGCCGCCGCCATTGAAATACTTCTCGGCTATCTTGGTGCAGGAGAGATCATCCACCGAACGGAGGCTTACCCAGATGAGGTTGTCGTGCTCGGTATCCTCGCGGAGGGAGATGCTCAGCTTGATGCCCTTCATCTGGAGCGGCATGTTCACCAGTCCCTCGGCATCGCCCTTCACATAGTGGAAGCGACGCAGGTCCTGACGGGTGAGGGTGAAATAGGCAGCACGCTTCTGGGCGAAGACATGCATTTTCTCATAGAGCACATAGCCCGTGAGCCGCAGGCGCCACTCGGAGAAGTTGTGATACACGTTGCGGTAGATCTTGTCCTTGTTGATACCCTTGGTCAGCAGCTGGGAGATGATGAAGAAGAGTTCGGGGGCCGCGGAGTTGTAGGTGAAGCCGCCGGTATCGGTCATCATGCCGCAATAGAGGCAGACGGCATCCTGACGGGTGAGATGGCCGAAGCCACCCAACTGCCAGATGACGCGGAACACCACCTCGGAGGCGCTGCTCATCTTGGGCTGGCTGATGAGTATCTCATTGGGAATCGTAGGTGAGGGATGATGGTCGATGATGACGCAACGTGCCTTTGCTTCATGGAGCAGCGGAGCCATGTCGCCGAGCCTTTCCTCCTGGGAGAAATCAACGCAGAAGATAAGGTCGGCACCGGCCATGGCCTGCTCAACGGCCTCGGGATGCTTGTCGTAGCGCACAATGCCCTGAGCCCCGGGCATCCACTGGAGGAAATCGGGGAACATATCAGGCACGCTGACGAAGGGCTCCTTGCCCTGGCTGCGCAAATAGCCGGCCAATCCCAGAGAGGAACCGATGGCATCACCATCAGGACTGCGATGGGAGCAGATGACGATACGCTGGGCATCGTCGATCAGCTCCATCAGACAGTCAGCCTGTTCGATAGTCAAAATGTCTATATCCATACCGGATAAGGAGTGGCGTATCAGAAAAGCTTGTTAGGATAGGTGCCGTCGTCAACGAGCGACTGGATGCGCTCTACCGTGCCCTGGCGATCGGCGGCATAGGTGACTCCGAACCACTTGCTGGTGGTATCGAGTACCTGAACGGTGGCGGTCTTCTCGTTGATGAGCTTGTTCACCATCAGCGGGATGAAGAACTCGGCCTTCAGGTTCTCCATATTCTTCGGGTCGCTGAGGAACTCCTTGAAATAGGCTTCGCTGTATTCGAAATAGTCGGGCGTGAAACCCCACATGTTCATGGAGACGGGCGTCTTCTCGTCGACGGCTACCCACTGGCCCTGCTCGTCCTTGTAGCGAATCTCCTCATTGGGGGCTCCGGCGTTGGAACCATCCTCGGCGCAACGCACGATCTCGGTACGCTCCACCACGGTGGTGAGGTTGCCCTGCTCGTCCTTGGAGCAGATGCCGCGGGCTACGGTTCCGTTCTCGGAAAGGGT
Organism: uncultured Prevotellaceae bacterium; assembly: GCA_900316985.1. Classification (GTDB taxonomy): domain Bacteria; phylum Bacteroidota; class Bacteroidia; order Bacteroidales; family Bacteroidaceae; genus Prevotella. The sequence goes on along the minus strand of ONFE01000035.1, from coordinate 12,534 downwards.
GTTGCCCACACGGAAGCCTACCATGGCATACTGGTTCTTGGCTCCTTCGGGGAGGTCGGCCAGGAACTTACCGATGACCTTGAAGGCATCGCGGTTGTAGAAGTCGTCGCAGTTGATGACGCAGAAGGGCTCCTTGATGACGTCCTTGCCCATGAGCACGGCGTGGTTGGTGCCCCAGGGCTTCACGCGGCCTTCGGGAACGGTAAAGCCTTCGGGCAGCGCATCAAGTCCCTGGAAACAGAGTTCACATTGTATCTTGTCCTCATACTTGGAGAGAATCTGGGTGCGGAACTGCTCTTCGAAATCCTTGCGGATAACCCATACCACCTTGCCGAAGCCGGCCTGGATGGCATCGTAGATACTGTAGTCCATGATGGTCTCGCCGTTGGGGCCCAGACCGTCGAGTTGTTTCAAACCACCGTAACGGCTGCCCATTCCGGCAGCAAGCAAAAATAATGTTGGTTTCATATTGTTCTATTTGTTTTTTGATGTAAGAAATGTTGGATGCAAAGGTAGTGCAAATGCGTGAAATATCAAAACAAATACAGGAAAAACTACAGCACGACGGGGTCAAAAAGAAGCCCGAAGACATCGGCCACAGCCTTGAAGGTGACCTTCCCCTCCACGATGTTCAGACCGCGATAGAGCGCAGGATCGTCCTTGCAGGCCTGCTTCCAGCCCTTGTCGGCCAAAGCCAGGGCATAGCGGAGGGTGGCGTTGGTGAGGGCCGTGGTAGAGGTGTTGGGCACGGCTCCGGGGATATTGGCCACGGCGTAATGGATGATGCCGTCGACTTCATAGACGGGCTCGCTGTGGGTGGTGGGACGGGAAGTCTCGAAGCAGCCTCCCTGGTCGATGGCTACATCCACGAGGACGGTACCGGGCTCCATCATGCGGAGCATCTCGCGGGTGATGAGATGGGGGGCCTTGTCGCCTGGAATCAATACGGAACCGACCACGATATCCACGTCGGGGAGTTCACGCTCGATGTTATGCTGCGAGGAGAAGAGCGTGGTGACATTGGAAGGGAGTTCCATCTGCAACTGGCGCAGACGGGGAAGCGACACATCGGCAATGACGACATCGGCACCCATTCCGGCAGCCACGCGGGCAGCAGCCTCACCGACCACGCCACCTCCGAGGACCAGCACCTTGGCGGGCTTCACTCCGGGGACGCCGCAGATGAGCTTGCCCTTGCCGCCCTTGGTCTTCTGCAGATAGTAGGAACCGTTCACGATGGCCATACGGCCGGCTACCTCACTCATGGGAATCAGCAGCGGCAGGGCGCCGTTGTTGAGCTGCACGGTCTCGTAGGCAAGGCAAACGCCGCCGCTCTTGATCATGGCATCGGTCAGCTCCTTGTCGCAGGCAAAATGGAAATAGGTGAAGATGAGCTGGCCGCGCTTCACCAAGGGATATTCGGGCTCGATGGGCTCCTTCACCTTGATGATCATCTCGGCCGTGGCATAGGTCTCCTCGATGGTGGGCAGAATGACAGCCCCCACCTCCGCATACTGCTTGTCGGAGAAGCCACTCCCCTCTCCTGCCGTATGCTGCACGAATACCTGATGGCCGTGCTTGACGAGTTCACTCACTCCCGCAGGGGTCATGCCCACGCGGTTCTCATTGTTCTTAATCTCTTTTGGAATTCCGATCTTCATAGTCTTTACCTTCTGTTAGTTAAACTTTTCGTGGGTAAAGTTACAAAAAAACGGAATAAGTTGTACGTCCCGGAGCAATTATTTCCACAAAAAATAATCAGAACGGCAAACCGACGGCGAAATGGATGGTCTGGTCGCGGCCGAAGGGGGATGCATTGAAATAGCCCGACTTACCCGTATCGTAAGGCACGTGGAGTCCGAGACCCCAGTCCAGACGGAGCATGATGAAGCCCAGGTCGTAGCGAAGGCCGATACCGGTGTTCACGGCGAGGTCGTTGCCCAGCCTCCTAAAGGAGAACTTTCCCCTATCCAGGGATCCTATAAAATTGATGACTGAACGTTCCGCTTCTGGATCAATCTCGATTTCAGGAGTGTCAGGGGATTCAGGAACGACAGCAGCCTCAGCATCAGAGACGGCGTCTTCGATATTTACAAGCAGATTGTGCAACAGGTTATGATGCATCCATACATTACCGGCATCGAGGAACACGGCGCCATACAGGTTGCCGAAAAGACGGGGGCGGTACTCCAGGTTGATCACGCCCTTGATGGTTCCCATACGCAGATAGCGCAGGGTGCGGTTGTCAAGCCAGTCGGGGTCGAAATCGGCAGGACCGATATTGCGGGCCGACCATCCGCGGAGGCTGGTGGCACCACCAACGTAGAAATACTCTGAGAAGGGGGCGGTATCGGAAAAGTTGTTGCCATAGGTGTACATCAGGCCCAGGTTCAGATGGGTCACCAGCGTGGAATAGTCGCCTACGTGCCACGTCTTGGTGAAATCGGTCTCCACCTTCAGGAACTGGGCATAGGGTATCTTGTAGAGATTCTTGTTCTTCTCGTTCCACTTCTTGCCGAAGGCCAGCATACCTGCGGAAATGAGGTTACCGGCCTCAGAGATGGTGGTTTCCCAGGCTATCGGATTGCGATAGCTGGAGGGACTGGTGTAAGTGTAGGTGAAACGCATCTGGGGCACGAGCTTGTCTTCCATCATGTAGCTGACATAGAGCAACGAATCCTGCAGCCTGGTGAACTTATCGGAAACCCTGTTCTTGAACTGGTACTGCAGGATGATGGGACTGAACTGGAACCTGCTGGTCTGCGTACGCTGCCACTTATAGGTCCATTCGCCCGTGATGGTGTTCATATTAAAATAGCCGGGACGATTGATCACGTTGTTGCTGATGCGGGCAAGCGTGGTGGGCGTGGTGAAGAACCGGCGACGACGGCGGGTTCCGTCACGGCGGATGCGGTCCCGGTTGCCGCCCATGAAGGGGGCTATCAGACGGGGGAATTCCACGGAGGTCTCGAATCCGTACTCATAGTAGTTGTTGTGGCCGCCGTTGAGCTGCCAGGCGTAGGAGCCATGGAACGCTATGTCAAACTTCTCACCACCGCGGAAGGCGTTGCGCTTGGAAAGACCGACCACCAGCTCGGGACCCATTCGGCCCACGCTGCTGCCCGTGGCACGCGTCTCGATGTAGAAGTCGTAGGGCTTGTCGAACACGCAGTTGAGCTTCAGGTCGAGGGTGTCGCAGGTGGGCGTGGTGTCACGGGGGGTGAACTGAAAGTCTACCATGCTGTAGATGCCCATGGCGTTGACCTTCTCGATGGATTCAAGATGGTTCTCGTAATTGTAGAGACGGTTAGGGCGAAGCCTCAGGTTGGAAAGGACGACTCGCGGACGGATGGGCGGGCGCTTGCCGCTGAAGCCAATGGAGAGGCGGCGGTAGTTGGTCACGGTATCTATCCGGTCCATGATCCGCTTACGGAATTCCACATTGACCTTTCCGATATACCAGCGATGCCTGGCTTGCTCGGGAATGTCGTCGACCATCTGGAAACGCAGCTGGGCCTTGCCGGGAACGGCCAGGGTATCAGCCAGATAGTAGCTGTAGGACGGCTGGAAATAGTAGTAGCCGTTGGAACGGAGCAGATTGGAGATGCGGTTGCGCTCGCTGCTCAGGGTGGTCACGTCGAAGGGGTCTCCCTTGTGGATGTTAGCTAAGGGAAGCGACTGTTGGATCAGCGTGTCACAGCCCAAGGGGAAGCCCACATAGGCGATGGAGTCGAGGGTCCACAAATGGCCCATATTGACCAGATAGCTTATCCTTGCCTTCTTGGGGTTATGGCTCTGAACGATGCTGTGGCTCACCTGACCGTTGAAATAGCCGTGGGAACGCAGGACCGACTGGGCCACCGTGGTACGCAGTTCGGGATTCACGCGGCTCATCAGCACGGGCTCCTTACCGAACGAGGAGGTCATCCACTTGGCAAAGCCGCCCTCCTTGTCGTGATAGGCATTCCATATCAGCAGGTTCGGCGGGAACGGGAAACGCAGGCTGGAACTTCCGAAGAGGGCTCCGTTAGGCTCGGCGGCCAACGAGATTTCCATTTCTTCCTTCATCTGATCGGCATGCTGGTTGGGCTCGTAGTTCTCATAGGAAATTTTGTCCACGCCCGTATAGAGCTGGTCTCCATCGGGAACCCCGCTGGTCGTGCTGCAAGCAGCCATCAGGCACGCCATTGCCAATATGCTGATATATTTTCTCATTCTGTTTTCTTCTGATTTTCCAAACTATCGGTCGCATTCCGGTTCTCGGAGCTCTGAGGGAAGGAGGACGGTGACGGCATGGACGACGAGTCATCCTTGAACCTGAAGAGGTCGCCCAGCGTCTGCAGCTTGCGCCTCCATGTAAAGCCGATTCCATACTTCTGGGTGTAGCCGTCGAGCCAGTCGTAGACGTTGTTCTTAAAGAAGCCCGTGAGGTACTTGCTGGCCTTGTCGTCCAGACGGTATTCCAGGTCGAAGTTGTCGAAGAAGGACTGATTCTGGTCGTTGATCTCACTACCCGTGCTCACCTTGGCACCCACCGAAACCTTCAGGCGGTTGTTCCAGAATCGCTTGGCAAACTTGAAGGAATAATCCATATGGGAACGGCCGGTGGCGTCCATCGCGTTGTCGAAGCCTACGGAGAGGTCGACGGTACGGAGGGCACGGCCGGTAATGTCATTGATCTGACTGTTCAGGAAGGCACTCAGGGCTGAGTTCATCGAGAAGGAGTTGGTATTGCCGTCGGCCATGTACATACCCGTTGCCAACAGCGAAACGGCCAGTTTGCCGCGCTGCTCAGGACCCATGGTGTTCAGCTCCTCCTGGATTTGCTGGTCTTCGGCATCGAGAAGGAATTTCACGCCCATGTTCTGGAGCGTCTGCGTAACCTCCACGCCACACTCGAAGGTCTTGCTCTGCCCGATTCCCTGATCGTTGGAAACGGGTGCCTTGACGGTCTCGGTGGCCGTAATGTCGAGTCGGGGATTATACGGATCGCCTGTGAATTCAATGTAGCTGCCGTCCTTGATGGTAAAGGTTTTCAGCGGGATGACGGGCAATGAATACTTCATCTTACCGCTGTTGAGCGTCAGCTTGCCGCGCAACTGCAGATCATCCACATTATTATATTGCATGCGGAGGGTGCCGCCGCCCATGATATCCACGTAGTTGGAATGGTCTGCGTTGAGGTAGGCCATCAGGTGGGTGCCATTGGTCACATCGACGGTCATATCCATATTGAAGCCGCTCGGAGCCGGACGAGTAATCACCACGGCCGTAGTGTCGGTGAAATCGGTGAACTTCACCAGTTCATCCAGCTGGTTGTCGGTGGTCAGCGGGGAGTCGCGCAGCACGTAGCTCAAATCGGTGGTAGGCAGCACTTCCACCCTACCCCTCATCCGCAGATGGTCCACTTCGCCCTGCAGGAGGCCGAACATATTCACATAGCCTTTTCCGAAGGCAATGCTCTTGGGCGTTTCACGGGCGTTGATAATCTGGATGTTATTGCCTGAGAGGCGCATATTCAGATTGATATGGTCGAGGTCGGAGAAATCCACGCTACCGTTCATCTTCAGCGGATTATTGTTGTAGGCGTAGAGCTCATAGTCCTTCAGCGAGAGATGGCTGCCCACGATACGCACGGGGTCGTTGCTGAAACGGAGAGCCACGCCGTAGGGTTCGCTCACCAGATAGCAACTGTCGAGATCCATCTGCCCGTTTACCTGAGGCTTGCCCAGCTCGCCCTTCACGGAGAGGTCGCCGTCGGCATATCCCTGGAAGCCGATGATCTGATCGGGAATGAAGCCGTTGAGCAAAGACAGCGGCAGGCGCTTCAGCGACAGCGTGGCATCGAGATTGCCTTTTCCCTTCGGATCGTAGGTTCCCACGATGGTTCCCACTTCATGCTCGTTCTTGTAGAGCAGTCCGTCCACATAGTGGGTGCCGTCGCCCTGGGGGATATAGACGAATTCCGTAGAGAGGTTGCCCATCGGACTCTTCTCGAGCGTGAGATTGTCGACCGACAGCGAGGATGAAACGGAGAGGTCCTTTTCATTCTTCAGCAGGTGGAAGTCGCCGTTCATGATACCTGTGATGTCGGGGGCATAGGGCACTACCGAGAGCACCTGCTCCAAATCGAAGCGGTGAAGGCTGGCTGTAATGTCCTGCTGGGCATCGAGGTTCTCATCATTGGTATAGACCTGCAAGCCTTGTCCGTCGGCAGCCTGCAGATTCAGCTTGGCGGAAATGCGCTGATTCTTTCCCAGGTAGACATAGTTGTCTTCATTGACCTTGAATGTCTTGTAGCCCAGGATCGGGTCTTCCGTGTTCAGACGGGCCACGATACCGCTGTCGACCATCTCGGCCACGGCACCAAGCTTCGCTCCCAGACGGTTCTTCTCGTCGTAGAGCCGCAGGTTCACACCCGTTCCGTTCTCCAGCAGATAGCCGTCGAAGATGGCATTGAACACGTATTGGGGATTGTTCTTGTTGTTCTGGATCTGACCACGATAGGTGATGTTGGTGGAGTCAGATTCCACGGTAAACCGGACGGTATCGAGCTGGATACTGTCGGCCAGCAGCCGGTTAACGGCCACACTTCCATTCACACCCGTCACGGGCGAGATGCGCAGATCCACATCGGCGTCCTGGAAACTGAAGCCCTCGCGCTCAAGCAGCTTCGCAAAGAAATTGGTGCTGCCCGTGTTGAGATAGATGCTGGCTGTAGGCAGATTCTCGCGGAAACGGTGCTGGTCTATCTTACCGTCCTTGACATCCGCAGTCACTCTCGAAACCAGGCGGTCAACTTGTTTGAGCAGCTGTTCATAGCCGGCACCGGCATCTGCACGCAGATGGAAGTCGCCGCAATCAAGTACGGCATGGGTGGTATCGCGGCGGGTAAGTACATCAAGCACCACATCGTCAGGACGGTATACATTCGCGCTGTCGCGGATGGTGATGTCGCTCACAAGTCCTTGCACCTTATAATTGTGCTTCAGGTCGGTGGCTACGTCCAGATGCAGACAGGAAGAAACGGTCAGCGGCTTGTCAGCCAGTCCTAATTTATAAAGGTCGGCATGGGCAATATCGGCAGAGATGGTGCCTTGCAGGTTCTTCGTACGCGTCAGACCATCCACCTGAATCAGGCCGTTGAACAGCTTGTTCCTGCTGTCCACATTGGCCCTGATGTGACCGTTACTGATATTGGCCGTTCCCTTCATGCCATCGAGGTTATAGCCGCCATAGCTGAATTGCTTCACATCGGCCTTGGCCTGCAGACTTGTACGCGGAGAAAGGAAGTCGGTTCCGCTTCCCTTCAGGGAGATATTACCCGTGAACGGACCAGCATCGAGCGAAGGCAGGAAATGCTTGGGATTCAGGCGGTTGGCCTGCAATTGTGCCGTATAGTTCATGCGCTTGGCGTCGAGGTCCACATCGGCCTTGACGCTTCCGCCTCCTTCCGTTGCCACGAGATTGGCCTGATAGTGCTGACCATTGGCCTTCACCTTGCCTTTCACGCCGATACCTTTTGGAATACGCACATCGCCTAAGGCATCCTTGGGAAGAAGAGCGGCCAGGAAGTCCATGTTGTCTCCCTTTGCCTCCAAATCGACATCGGCAATCATATGATCCAGATCCGTAGGATGGGTGACGTAGCCCGAAGCATGCATATTCAACGCACCAGGCAGCTTCACGTGAAGACCGTCGAACTTGGCCTGGCGCATATTGCCGGACACCACGCCCTTCACCGTCAGAGGCTGATTAGGCCATTTCCGCTTGAACTGCTGGGGCAAGCCACCTGCTGCCCGGACGATGTCCTGCTTGCCGATCGTGGCATCCACGGTGGCATGCAACTTACCGGGATTCTCATCATCGAAGGTGTTGAGGTCCATCACGAGACGGCCGTCGACCGAACTCTCTGAAGTACGTGCCCGCAGGTCGTTCACCCGCAAGCGGCTAAGGTCTCCCCCAGCCTTTTCTCTCTCTAAAGCCATGCCGCCTGAAAGCTCGCGAAGTTCCATGCCGCTCTTCTCCTTCATGGCGGCTTCCTTGACACGCAAAAACAGTCCCTTATCATTAAATGAGACGGAATCCAAGGCCATGTTGATTTCATTTAACGAAATGTGGCTATAGTCCATTCCCTCAGCCTGTTGCGGCTGCGAACGATCGTCATACTTGAAGCGTCCGTCCCTCCATTCAAACTGCCCCAGACGATAGTCTTTCTTACCGAAATCGAACGAGCCGTTCCGGGCTTTCGTTTCACCCAAATGAGCCGTCACCTGCAGGGTATCACCCGGCAGATGGACCCTTACATCCGAACGTTTTATGCTGAGGTCGTCAACCAGAATCTTCCACTTGTTCTTACTCTCAGTAGTGTCCACGGCGGCCGTGTCACTCAAGATGACGTCTACGTTGGCATCCTCCAACTGCGCCGTATTCACCCGCAACTGTTCTCCTTTCAGGTCGATGCCGTGGCTTTCCAAGGAAAGCTTCCCCAATGTGCCTTTCACCTGCGTGTCGGATATAAAGTCGGTGGTATTCACCTTCACGCCTTCCAAATCCAGTTTATCCACTTCCACCTGGCCCTTGAAAAGCGGCTTCAGCTGCACATCCACGACCATTTTACGGATATCTGCAACGGTATCCTTCTGTAGCGTTTTACTGCCGGAAGCATCTAACTGGGGCTTGATGACGCGCACGCCCTCGACGCCTAAATTCAACGGAAATTCCAGATTCACATGCTCCACGCTGATCTCCATCCCCGTTTTCTCTGACGCAATAGCAGCAACCCGCTTTACAGCCCAGTTCTGTACAGGAGGCAAGTAAAGCAGCACGGCCAGCAAGCAAAACAGCAGTATAGGAATCAGAATGGCTATTCCCAACCACTTCAAAGCGCGCATCATACAAGTGCAAAGTTACGTCAAAATTTCGGTTTAGCGAAGAGAAAGAAGATTTATTTTCTCCACGGAACGCAAGAAATTTACTTAAAAGAACCGAAATAGCATCATTTTTGCGCCTCCAGATTTGTGTTTGGGGGCTGATAATCTATAGAGGGCTAATGGCTTTCCACAGATTATCATCGGGAATCGGGGCTTCCACGCAGATGTTCTCCTTGCTGACGGGATGTACGAACTCCACTCTCCGGGCCAACAGGGAAATACTGCCATCGGGATTGCTGCGACGGGCTCCGTATTTCAAATCACCCTTGATAGGACAGCCCATGGCTGACAACTGACAACGGATCTGATGATGGCGGCCGGTCAGCAGCTGCACTTCCAGCAAGGTATAACGCTCGGAGGCACCAATGACCCTGTAGCGCAACTTGGCCAGTTTGGCATTGGGCTTCTCACGGTCGTATGCATAGCTCTTATTCTGCTTCTCATTACGCACCAGCCAATGCTCCAGCGTGGTAAACTCATCAGTCACGACAAATCTCTCTCCTCTCTTCTCCACAATCGCCCAATAAGTCTTATGCACATCCCCGTCACGAAACATATTATTCAGGCGCGTCAAAGCTTTCGAGGTCTTGGCAAAAACGACCAAGCCGCTTACCGGACGGTCCAGACGATGCACCACACCTAGAAACACATTGCCGGGCTTGGCATGTGTCTCCTTGATGTACTGCTTCACGGTTTCCGAAAGTGGTATATCGCCGGTCTTGTCGCCCTGTACAATCTCTCCACTCTCTTTGGAAACAATTATAATATGGTTGTCTTCGTAAACTACCTGCATAACATAAAAAATCCCCTCCCTTGTAGAGAGGGGTTTAGGGTAGGCCTTACATATTCATACCACCATCTACCTGGATCACCTGACCGCTCACATAACTGGAGAGATCGGAGGCCAGATAAACGGCTGTGTTGGCGATGTCATCCACCTGACCGCCACGGCGGAGAGGAATCTTCTTCTTCCACTCTTCACGAATCTCGTCGGAGAGTTGAGCGGTCATGGCTGTCTCGATGAAGCCAGGAGCAATGGCGTTCGCGCGGATACCCTTCGGTCCCATCTCCTGCGCAATTGACTTGGCCAGGGCAATGAGTCCGGCCTTGGAAGCAGCATAGTTAGCCTGACCGGCGTTGCCATGAACACCCACGACAGAAGCCATGTTGATGATTGATCCACCACGCTGGCGCATCATCACGGGTACACAAGCATGAATGAAGTTGAATGCTGACTTCAAGTTTACAGCAATCACGGCATCCCACTGCTGCTCGGTCATACGGAGCATCAGGCCGTCTTTTGTAATACCAGCATTGTTAACCAAGATGTCAATAGAGCCGAACTCTTCCTTGACAGCCTTCACGACTTCCTCTGTCTGAGCAAAATCTGCTGCATTGGAAGCATAACTCTTGGCCTTTACACCCTTGGCAGCAATCTCTGCCTCGGTCTCTTCATTCACGGCCAGATCGGTGAATGCAATGTTGGCACCTTCTTCTGCAAACTTCAGCGCGATAGCCTTTCCGATACCGCGTGCTGCACCTGTAATCAGCGCAGTCTTACCTTCTAATAATCCCATTTCTTATTTGTTTTTAAATAATGTCTTCTAAAATAACGAGACTGTATACTATTTATTTTATTCCGTTCTTACCAAGTGCTCCGTAAACAAACTTGGCCACAAGCGGCTTGCTCATCTCGGGAGTCATGCCGTGACCCAGACGACCATATATATAAGGTACTTCCAAGCCCTTGATACAATAGTGGGTAATGTCAGCGACAAGTTCCACATTTTCAATGTCGAACTCACCGTCAGCCTTACCTTCAGCGTAAACCTTCCGGAACAGTTCGATTTCGTCCTCGTCGAAGTTCTTGCGGACTTTCTCCACCATCCAGATGTTACGGAAGAAAGCGGCACGCAGATTACCATTGCGCATCACCGTCTCCTTGATCATATTCAAATGCGTGTAAATCAGTTCTATAATCTTCTCCTGAGGGCGAATCCTACGGGTTGCCACTTCGTCCATCTTATCAGACAAACGCTCCAGTTCGCTCTCAATCACAGCATAATAGACATCTTCCTTGCTCTTGAAATAAGTGTACAACGTTCTGCGCCCCTTGCCGGAAAGCAGGGCGATGTCATTCATTGTCGTGTTTTCAAAACCGTTCTTGGCAAACAGTTGTCGAGCCACATCAACTAATTTCTGTCTTGTTTTAGATATTGACATACTTTTCACCTCCTATAATATTGCACATGACTTATTCGTGTGCAAAATTAGAACAAATATCTGATATGACCAAATAAAACACGATGAAAACTGATGTCTTCAATATCTTTTAACAGGGAAATGAACCAATAAATAATACAAAACGGACAGAATGCGACTTCAATATCGCTACATTTTCAATAAATGTGAGTAAATATTTGGTAAATCAAAAAAATATTAGTACCTTTGCACTGAGGAACACCTCATTTTTAACATCGCGGAGTGGAGCAGTTGGTAGCTCGCCAGGCTCATAACCTGGAGGTCGCATGTTCGAGTCCTGCCTCCGCAACTAAGAATAACGAATCCCCGTCCTTGAAGGCGGGGATTATTTTTATCTCATTACTAAACCGGCAGGAAAGACCAGCAAATTATACACAACAAAAAACCGGCCATCCCTTAAACAGAACAGCCGGATATACCAAATACAAATCTCTTAGAGATAACTCATCACCTTCTCAAAATACCTTTGTGTAGCCCTCACACTATAATGTTGACCTCCATTCCAACTTCTAATAGCATGTTCAACATCGTTTTCTGGATTGTGATGCGATTGTATCAACAAAAACATTTCTTTTGATTTTTTGACGTTAAAGCGATCAGCCAAAGTATAACGTTTCTTACTTTTGCGTGCCTTTAAGATATTGTTGCACTCTCGCACCAGAATCGGTGTAATCTGCATAGCTCCACACTGGTTTCCATTCTTCGCATTGCTCTTACCACCACTCTCCACCTGGATAATGGCAGCCATAACAGGATCCCAGTTGACATGAGAAGATTTCTGTCTTCCTCTATTACCGGCTAAAGCCGAAGAGGGAATCGTCGAAAATACAATTACGATTAAACATAATACCTTAAATAATCTATTCATCATAAATGATTTTATGGAACCTGAACATTAACATAATCACTATGGTTTATAAAGCTCGCGATAAAGCCCTCCTTACAACAGAGGATACAATACCTCAGTTCCAGTTAATACTAATGAGACTGCTCTCTATTCACGAGAGGATCTATAGTCCCATATCTTATCGGGTGCAAAGTTACAAAAAATCAGATACTTAGGCAAACTTTATGTTCAAAAGCAGATGTTTTTAAACATATTTTTTGATTTCAATCAAGGAACGCCGATAAAATTAACATACAAAAATAATGGCATTCTTACAATTATTAACAAAAAAGCCAGGATCAGCGAACCATCTAATATCCTAAAAAGCAAAAAAGAGAGTCCCGGTATCTTTCGAATCCAGGACTCTCTCTGAAATAAAGAAGGCGGCTACCTACTCTCCCGCATTGCATTGCAGTACCATCGGCGATGGCGGGCTTAACTTCTCTGTTCGGA
>ONFE01000053.1 GCA_900316985.1 uncultured Prevotellaceae bacterium | reverse complement strand
TTCTGCCTCCACCCGCAACTATGAGCGCCACTTAGAGGCCGCTTATAATCTAATGAACAAATACGGCTATACGGCTGTGAAGAGCGGCTATGTGGGTGACATCATCCCTCGTGGTGAGTTCCATTACGGTCAGTGGATGGTAAACCACTATCTCTACTGCATCAAGGAGGCTGCCAAACACCATATCATGGTAAATGCCCATGAAGCTGTGCGCCCCACTGGCCTCTGTCGTACTTGGCCGAACCTTATTGGCAACGAGGCTGCACGTGGCACAGAGTACGAGGCCACCAATGGCAGTAAGCCTTTCCATACCACGATCCTTCCATTCACCCGTTTGCAGGGCGGTCCGATGGACTACACGCCAGGTATCTTCGAGATGGATATGAGCAAGATTAATCCCAACAATCCGAACCACGTTAATTCCACATTGGCTCGTCAGTTGGCACTCTACGTTACCATGTACAGTCCGCTCCAGATGGCTGCCGACATGATTGACAACTACGAGCAGCACATGGATGCCTTCCAGTTCATTAAGGATGTGGCTGTCGACTGGGATGACTCGAAATACTTAGAAGCAGAGCCAGGCCGTTATATCGTTGCTGCCCGCAAGGCCAAGGGCACTGGCAATTGGTTCGTGGGTTGCACCGGCCAAGGGCACTGGCAATTGGTTCGTGGGTTGCACCGCCAGTGAGCATGGGCATACTTCTACGGTGAAGTTTGACTTCCTCGACCCAGGCAAGAAGTATATAGCCACTATCTATGCAGATGCCAAGGACGCCCACTATAAGAATAATCCGCAGGCCTACACGATAAAGCAAAGTACGGTTACGGCTAAATCATCCATGAAACTCACGGCTGCCCCAGGGGGTGGTTATGCTATCAGCATCATAGAAGTTTCAAAATAGTAATTAATTGTTCAGGCAGTCGGGCATCTGTAGCGTCAGTGCCTGACTGCCTATTTGTAATAAGGTATATTGGGGCTGTTGCTTCCCGATACTTATATCAATAACCATTCCCAAATGGGGATGACTGTGACGGAGATGCCGTCTTCTTCAACGGTACTACTAGTATCCCACGTGACGATGGTGCCATGATAGCTCTTGAAGGCTTTCAGGAACTTCACAAGCCCTCCTACTTCGCGTTCATAAGTCTCAGCATCATCGATGTTGTAGGACACCTGAACGGCAAGGTTTTCCTCTGGCACACAGAAATCCACCTCTACACCTTTATTATAATAAAAAAGGCGTAGTTCCTCTTCTGTGTTATGATAGAGGCGATTCAGATGAACAGCCACTAGGTTTTCCAGTAATTTAGAATCACATGAAATAATTAATCAAAATTGCTGCCACTGCTGCCACAGATTTGTTGAAATGCCTTTAATATAAGGTTTTCCAGATGCGGGAGCAATGCGGCAGCAGTGGCAGCAATGATGGAATTTGCCCTATTTTCCCATAATTTTACCCGAATTATTTGGAATTTATTTCATTTTGTTGTACCTTTGTAGGCCAAAATAGATAAGAAGAATAACTAAAATGACATAAAATCATGGAACAGAAGAAAGAAATCATCCCTTTGAGTCTGACGAATGACTATTCAGATGTGCCTTCATGGTATGTGCTCTGCACCAACGGACTGTGCCCCTTCCAAGGCAGTTGCCTGCGCTATCAGGTTGCTTCGCGGGCACCAGAGAGCATGGAGACTGCTACATGCGTGATGCCCAAGGTGCTTAAAGACGGCAAATGCCGCTGGTATGACAGACGGAAGGTTGTGGTATGGGCTTCAGGCTTCGCACACCTTTACGACTGTGTGATGAAGAAAGACTATACCTCTATGCGCAAAGGAATCACCAGCTACCTGCATGGCCCAAAGACGTATTATGAGTACATGCGTGGAGAAAGACCACTCTCTCCAGAACAGCAGCAGTGGATTCAGGAATTTGTCAAGAGTTTCGGCTACGAATGGGAAGTTCCCTTTGATCGATACTTCGAGGCTTATGAGTATCATCATGTTCTACCATCCCAAACTTAAGACAAAGGATTTTGTCGCTAATAAATAGCTGAAAACATCGTTTTCTTCTATGTAAAACATCGTTTTCAATGAAATATAATATCGGCTTCGATAGTAGATAATCATATATTCTTTCGAAGAAAATAGTGTTTTATATTTAAGAAAAGGCATATATTGAATAATAATTATCACATATTAGAATAGGAATAATGAAGTTTACACTCGTATTAAGAGATAAGAAAAACGCTTTGAAGCTATCTACGAAGAGCATTGAGAGCTTTGTGGAGCGTATTAAGCATGACACGAAGGACGGTGCCGTGGCCCGTCGTCGCAAGCAGCTCCGTATAGACGACTATATGGAAGCCTATGATCGCCAGTACCCCACCCACATGATCTATCCCTCTGCGGAGTTCGAGAAAGACGAGAACGACAACCTTCGTATGAAAACCTTCAATGGGGTGGTGGCGCTGACAATCGACGGCCTTGAGAGTCAGACGGAAATCGATGCCGTGAAGCAGGCAGCCCAGATTCTGCATTATACGCTGGCGTCTTTTGTAGGACCATCTGATAAGGAGGTGATCATCCTCGTGAAAGTTGCGAAGGCTGATGCCGCTTATCCGAAAATAAGTGCCACTTCCTCGCCGATAAGCGGCATTTCTGCAGAAACAAGTGGCACTTATCTGGATGAGGAAGAGGCTGATATGCTTTGCCGTGAAGGCCATCGTATGGCTACAGCTATCTATCAAGGCATCCTCCCCAGATCGATTCGTCAGGAGACCTACTCCGTGCGCAGTTGTTTCCACATGCCTTTAGACGCACAGCCCTATCTGAACATGAAGGCTCTGGCACTACCAGTAAGTGCTAAGCCGCTGAACGTCAGTCCGATGGTATCGCAGATACAGGTAGGCAGTCCCATCGAGGCTACTGATGACGAATCGCAGACGGTGAGCCGTGAGACTCACCAGCTCATGGACTTCCTCAATGCGCGCTACTTGTTCCGTTACAATACGATTATGGGATACACGGAATACAGGGACAATGAATATAAGTATATGGACTGGGCGCCTGTGGATGACCGCACGCTGAAAGGCATGACGATGAAAGTGCGCCTGGCAGGTATCAATGCACACGACAACGATGTGCGCCGCTATGTGCAGTCGAACATGATACGCCCCTACAATCCGATTGGTGATTATCTCTGGGCGCAGTATGACAAGTGGGATGGGAAGGATCATATCCGCAAACTCGCCAGAACGGTACCCACGAAGAATCCATACTGGGAAGACTGGTTCTATACCTGGTTCCTCGGCATGGTGCGCCAGTGGCAGGTAACGAACCTTGCCAAATACGGCAATCAAGCAGTACCGCTGCTCATCTCGACGCAAGGCTGGAACAAGACCACCTTCTGCGAACAACTGTTGCCGCCAGAACTGAGTTTCGGCTATATAGGCAATCTTCAGATGGACGACAAGAAGCAAGTGCTGCAGCAGATGGCGCAGATGCTGCTCATCAATCTCGATGAGTTTAATCAGATCTCGCCGCGCATCCAGCAAGGATTCCTGAAGAACATCATCACGCTATCGTCTGTGAAGATCAAGCGTCCCTATGGCCGTCATGTGGAGGACTTCCCGCGTCGTGCCTCGTTCATCGCAACGACGAATCAGGCTGATGTACTCGCTGATCCCTCAGGCAGTCGCCGATTCCTGAGTGTTGAGCTGACGGGGCCCATCAAGGTGAGCACACCTCCTAATCACGAGCAGCTCTATGCCCAGGCCATGCATGCCTTGCACCAGCACGAACCCTACTACTTTGGCCCTGAAGAGACAAAGCAGATTCTGGACTGGAACCAGAGGTTCACGGTGAAGACGGCTGCCGAGCAGTTCTTCTTCGATTATTTCGAGCCTGCCACTAATGAAATGGAGGGTGAATGGATGACTCCTACAGCCATTTTCAATCATTTGAAGGAAAAAGTGGGCATTAGTTTGCTAAAACCAGCGAATGTTTCCGCCTTTGGACGCAAACTTTCGCATATTCCTGGGCTTATAAAGGACGAAATTCACAAGGGGTCGGTCTATCTTGTGAAGAAAAAGTAGCTATTTCGGCTATTTGCTGCCACTGCTGCCACATTGCTCCCACATCTGAAACACCTTATTTTAAAGGCATTTCAGCAAACCTGTGGCAGCAGTGGCAGCAATTTTGTGAAAAACAAAAATATATGGAATGCAATTTGGGGCCTGGCCCCGGCGTGCAGTTTTGGGGGTGAATCATTGAATCGTAACCAAATTGTAATCGTTGAGATTTGGATGATTTGCTCTTTTTTTGTATCTTTGCTGCAAAATCATTAAAATAAGTATAGATATGAAAATTGAATTGTTTTTCAGGTTACTCGGCTCGCTGGCATTGCTGATTTACGGCATGAAGACGATGAGCGACGCCTTACAGAAATTGGCAGGACCAAGTTTAAGACACATATTAGCCCGCATGACAGGCAACCGCCTGAGTGGTATGCTGACAGGTACGATGGTTACCTGTGCGGTGCAGTCATCATCAGCCACGACGGTTATGACCGTCTCGTTTGTCTCGGCAGGACTTCTCACGCTGGCACAAGCCATCTCGGTCATCATGGGTGCCAACATCGGCACTACGCTTACCGCCTGGATCATGTCGTTAGGCTACAATATTGACTTGACTGTCATTGTTTTCCCAGCCTTCCTCATTGGTATGGTGCTCATCTACAAGAAACGCCATCGTGTAGCAGGCGATCTCCTCTTCGGACTGGCATTTCTGTTCTGGTCACTGGTCATGCTGAGCAGTGTGGGGCGTGAAATGGACTTGGCTCACAATGCAGATGTGGTCAGTTTCTTTGCCTCATTCGATACAGGCAGCTATCTCACCATCCTTGCCTTTCTGGCCGCTGGCACCATTATTACCTGTGTGGTGCAGTCGTCGGCAGCAGTGATGGCCATCACCATCCTGCTCTGTTCAACGGGTGTACTGCCTATCTATATGGGTATCGCCTTGGTGATGGGCGAGAATATCGGAACGACGGCAACAGCAAATCTTGCAGCCCTTGGTGCTGGTACTGAGGCACGACGCGCAGCTTTGGCTCACCTGTTGTTCAACGTTTTCGGTGTCATCTGGGTGCTCGCCGTGTTCTATCCTTTTGTCGATCTGGTGTGCAGCCTTGTCGGCTACAATCCTTCTATGGCAGGACAGACAGAGCGGATTCCTGTTGTGCTGGCCATGTTCCACACCTGTTTCAATGTCCTTAATACAGCTTTGCTCATCGGCCTGATTCCTCAGATGGAGCAGATCGTTTGCAAACTTATGCCAGAAAACAAAGAGGAAGCCAAACAACCCACAACGCTGCACTTCATCAGTCGTGGTGTGATACAGACGCCAGAAATTGCTGTACTGCAAGCACAGAAGGAAATCGTACATTTTGCCGAGCGTATGCATCGCATGTTCGGGATGGCAAGCGCTCTGATAGATGAGAAGGACAAGAAAGAGTTTGAAAGTCAGTATGCACGTATCGAACGTTATGAGACCATCGCCGACAACATGGAAATAGAGATAGCGAATTATCTCGAACAAGTGGGCAATGAGCACCTGTCTGACGAGACAAAGGATAAGACCCGTGTGATACTTCGTCAGATAGGCGAACTGGAATCCATTGGTGATGCCTGTTACAAGATGGCCCGCACAATCAGTCATCTGCGTGAGAACAAAGAGGATCTCACTGCTGAGCAATACACCAGGCTGCGCGACATGCTCAGACTGGTGAACGAGGCTGTGGTACAGATGATAGTAGTGGTGAGCGGGCGGCGCAAGGACCTGTCACTGGCTGATTCACTTTCCATCGAGAACGACATCAATGAACTCCGTAACCAGATCAAGAGTGAAACCGTCGTGGGGGTTAACTCACATCAGTATTCCTATACTCTCGGCACTCTCTATAACGACATCATCGCCGACTGCGAGAAAATCGGCGACTATGTCATGAATATCGTTGAAGCCCGTCTGGGTAAGCATCTGCTTAGCTATCATGGTTTGAGCTTGAACCTCGACAAGAAGACTACCACCGTTGACGGCAATCCCGTCAATCTGACCCCTACAGAGTTCGAACTGCTCCACTTGCTTCTGGCAAACCATGGAAAAGTACTCTCACGCCAGCAACTGATGGATACCATCTGGGCAGGTGTCATCGTCACCGACCGCACCATCAATGTCAATATTACCCGTCTCCGCAAAAAACTGGGAGCATACGCTCAGAATATCGTCAGCCGTACAGGCTATGGATATGTGTTTGAGGAGCAAGATAATCAAAAACCGTAATACTTGGTCAGGCTGATGCGCTGACGTTAGCTGTTTGGCCAGTCTAAGAACTCCAGTTCCAGCTCTACCCACTGCTGCTGATTTTGTTGCGCTGCACTTTTCTGGCCAGATACGCCCAAGCCTAACAGACGGATGGGATGGGAGTGGAATTCCACGCCACGCATCAGTTGCTTGGCCAAAGGCAGGATCTCTTCCTTAGTGCGTAGAATATGGTCGACGGTGATGCTGCGGGTAATCTGCTGGAAGTCCTGGCGCTCGGCAGACTGGAAGCGATCTTCCGTCTGCTCTCGCTTACGCCCAAACTTGACCTTTAGCGTCAGGGTGCGCCCCTCGAAGTCGTTCTTCTCAATACGCCTGACAAGTTCCAATACTATATGATAGAGGTGGATGGTGACGGCAGCATTCTCGCTGATGTCCGATTCAAACGTCTGTTCGCAACTGACACTCTTCCGCTCCCACTCACTGATAACAGGCCGGTTATCGATGCCGCGTGAGAAATCGTAGAACACCTGCCCCATCTTACCGAACTCCTGCGTCAATCGGCTCAGCGACATATTTCTGAGGTCAAGGCCCGTGAAGATACCCATGCGATGCATCTTTTCAGCGGTCTTCTGACCCACACCCCATATCTTCTCCACTTTCAAATGGGCGATGAAGTCCAATGCCCTATCAGGGTGAATCACCGTCAGTCCGTCTGGTTTGCGCCAGTCAGAGGCAATCTTCGCCAGAAACTTACAATAGCTCACGCCTGCTGATGCCGTCAGTCCTGTCGTCTCACGGATGCGTTGCTTTATCTCTCGCGCTATATCCACAGCCAATTCCATACCTTTCTTATTATCTGTCACATCAAGGAATGCTTCATCGAGCGAGATAGGCTCAATCAAGTCTGTATAGTCGTGAAATATTTCGTGCAGCTGCGATGATACTTCTTTATACCGCTGGAAATGAGGCTCAACGATAATGAGTTGAGGGCACAGACGCTTGGCCACTTGGATAGATTGTGCAGAATGTACGCCGAAACGGCGAGCCTCATAACTCGCCGTAGACACAACACCACGCTCGGCATCGTGACCAACTGCTATCGGCTTGCCCTTCAGCTCCGGATTGTCGAGCTGCTCGACAGCTGCAAAGAACTGATCCATGTCTACATGGATGATTTTCATGGCTCAGCAGAGCTTGCGAAAGTTAAATTAAATACTGTGCGAAAAACTCTGCCAGTTTATCCCAGGGGATCATGTTCTTGGGTTGTCCCTTGCCTGCCTTTTCCTCGTAGCCGCCATCGTAGAGATCGCAATGCGAGGCGTCGGGGATGATGAGCAACTGCTTGTTCTCTGGGTTGGGGTTTGGTTCACCCACGAACTTATAACCCTCGGCCTTGCCATCTACCATATAGTGATAGGCGGCCTCGCCAAAGTAGCGCGAGTGGGCATCGGCACCGTGCATCACGAGAACGGCAGAACGGATTTCGTTGATGTAGTAAAGGAAACGGCTGTTGGCATAGGCCTGAGTTCCGATGACGCGCCAGCCGTCATTAGAGTTGCCTGAACGCTTGTGATAGCCGCGTGGGGTCTTGTAGTAGTCGAAGTAGTCGTGTACGAAACGGGGTGCCTGTGGGGGTACGGTGTCCAGCACACCACCAGCCATCGCGTTAGGGT
This sequence comes from uncultured Prevotellaceae bacterium, assembly GCA_900316985.1. Taxonomy (GTDB): domain Bacteria; phylum Bacteroidota; class Bacteroidia; order Bacteroidales; family Bacteroidaceae; genus Prevotella. The sequence goes on along the minus strand of ONFE01000053.1, from coordinate 8,006 downwards.
CAGCAAGACGCTGCTTCGAGAGGTTCTCACGATTCTTGTGGCGAGCTTCTTCCACGTCGAAAGCATCATTGTAGTCGTTGCCGCTAACGCGCGTCATATCGTACATTGTTGAAGCTACGGTTGCTTTGATACGTGTATCGGCAGCGGCAGCATTCAGGGCGATGCCTCCCCAACCACAGATGCCGATGATGCCAATCTTCTCGGCATCCACATTATCCTGTTTCGACAGGAAATCGACAGCAGCCAAGAAATCCTCAGTATTGATATCGGGCGATGCTGTGCGACGCGGTTCCCCGCTGCTCTCACCCGTATAAGAAGGGTCGAAAGCCAGTGCCACAAAACCACGCTCCGCCATCTTCATCGCATAGAGTCCGCTACATTGCTCCTTCACGGCTCCGAAAGGACCACTGACAGCGATAGCAGGAAGTTTCTTAACTCCATTAACATCCTTAACTTCTCTAACTTCTTTCGGTGTATAGAGATCTGCCGCCAGTGTCAAACCATACTGTGTTTCAAACGTCACCTTCTTGTGATTTACCTTCTCGCTCAGCGGGAACACCTTGTCCCACTCCTGCGTCAATGTCAATTTCTGTTCCATATTATTGTCTGTAGTTTGTTTGTTACTGTTTGTGCAGCCTGCCAGTATTCCGCCCAGCAACACCGCGATAAATATCGTCCTCATAATATAACTATTTTGCCGTTCTTTATAAATAGCCCTTTGGAGGGATTCTCAACCTTCACACCATTCAGCGAATAATATACTCCTTCTTCCAAACGATTGCCATAGACGCTCTTGACGGCCGTTGTGCCCGACGAGAGCGATAGCTTTACCATGACATTCCCCTGTCCGGCTTTGAGGAAAGACTCCAATTCCGCCTGCGACGAATACTCCATACGCCCCAAGCGGGTGTAACTCCATGAGTTTGATCCATAGAAGAGCACGATCTGGTTACCACTGTAAAGGATGACGTCGCCTGCCTGTGTTGTGGTCTGCGTGTCATTCGTGGGCAACGAGCGTCCCAATGCGCCCACCTTCTCGAAACCGCCGTAATCATGGGCTTCATAGGTGATGTCACCCTCTTGCAGAGCTGCCACTAGTGTCTGCGTTGCGGCATTATCAACCAGCTCAACGGAGAGCGTCTTACCATCGATGGTGATATACAACTTCTGTGTCATAGTTTGTGCCATCACTTCACTGTCTTTCGAGCAACCTGTCAGGAGCACTACTGCCAATATGAATAATATCTGTTTCATGGGTGCAAAGATACGACAAAATCCGCTTCCAGCGGTTATCCGAATCGACGGAATACTTACCAAATTTAACTTTTTTAGCCTTTGGTGTGACAATTTGAGTAAAAAGTAGTAACTTTGCGGCATGATAACAAAGGATTATCTCTACCTCAACCATGCCAACGACTACGCACAGAGTGTCGGAGCTGAGGCATATCACCCAATGGTAAGCGTCGTCCATTTCGACGAACTGGGTCCGATAGCCCACACGCTGAACAAGATGGGCGATGTGTACGCCTTCTTCGTACAGGACAATTTCCCTGAGGGTGGGAAATACGGCATGGGCGACTATGATACGTCGAAGGGTTCGCTGGTTGCCGTCTCGCCTGGACAGATCATCGGCAAAGCTGACAACGGAACGCGTGAGGTATATCATGGCTGGACGCTGCACTTCGAGACGGAGTTTATGCACGGCACTGCATTCGAGCAGCGGCTACACGGTTTTCACTACTTTTCCTATAACGTGAACGAGGCGCTGCACACCACCGAGGGCGAGAAGCAACTGTTATGGCAATTAATGGGAATGATCAGGCGGTTTATCCAGCACCGCCAGCCCTCACCGCAGACCGATCGCATCCTGCAGGACTATATTCTGCTGGTGTGCGACTATGCCCTATTGTTCTATCAGCGTCAGTTTCAGGATGCCGCCAAGAGACAGAACGACCTGCTGTCGCGATTCCAGCGAGTACTCACCGACTATTACGAGCGAGGCTTACAGCGACAGCACGGTCTGCCTAACGTGAAATATTGCGCCTCCGAACTCTGCCTATCGCCCAGCTATTTCGGCGATGTGGTGCGAAGTGTTTCTGGAGAGAGTCCCACACAGGTCATTCAGCGCTTCTTGGTCGACCGTGCCAAGAGCCTATTGGTAAGCGGCCTCACCGCCACCCAGGCCGCAGACTCACTCGGTTTCGAATATTCCCAGCACTTCACCCGTTTCTTCAAGAAACACACAGGTCTCCAGCCCTCGAAGTACATTGCCTCTCTGAAGAAATGACACATCATCATTTCAGATTGTGATTAATAGATCGTTCCCTCATCAGTAATAAGAAGGATGGTGAGTGAACCATTAGGCAGAAGGGGGGCACAATGGTCTGCGCAATGTGAAATGATGACCTGTGCGAAAGCCTTTGCCTTCTCCTTAGGTAGGAGATCCCACAGTTCACGAGCAAGGGTGATAGACGTGATGTCGACATTGCAATGGGCTTCGTCGAGGAGTTGCTTGACAAACGCTTTATCCATCGTGGCACGACGGCTATGGGTGTCGAGATGTCCTGCTGCCAGTTTCACGGCTTTACCCAGCATAACACCAAGGGTCACATTGCGGATGTCCAACTCATGGGCAATCTTCAGCGTCTCCCCAATATAATTGCCATACTCCACAAAGGCCTGGGCAGGCAAATCAGGATAGAGGGCTTTGACGAAACGTTCACTCTTGCCACCACTGTTGATAACCACACGATCTGAACCCGAAGCTTTGGCAACGGTCATACACTTACGGATGGAGTCGATAAAGGCTTCTTCAGAGAAAGGTTTAACGATGCCCGAAACGCCGATAATGGAGATGCCGCCCTCGATACCAAGGCGGGGATTGAAAGTACGACGGGCAATCTCTTCACCTTGCGGAACGAATATCGTGATGTTCAAAGGCGTATGTTCATCAATCAGCGGCTCAATGTTCTTGCAAATCATCTCGCGAGGTGCCTTATTGATGGCTGGTGAGCCTGGAGGATAGTCGAAACCTGGAAGTGTGAACGTGCCAACACCTATACCACCTTCAATCACTATCAAACTACGTTTTCCCTGCATAAGGGTATGTTCTGCGACAGCCCCAATCTCTAACCCATTTGTCACATCAGGATCATCGCCAGCGTCCTTGATGCAGTAGGCACAATCCTCACCATACCCTACAGCCACCATGATGGTTTCTCCATTAGGCAGCATCACAGGAACCTCTTCTGGTGTCTCGTTTTTAAGCAGTTTTATTGTCGCAGCAATGGCCGCCGCTGTCGCACAAGTGCCAGTCGTCAGTCCACTATGCAGGGAATAGAACTCAGGCAACAGCTTCTCAACCATTCGTCGCAAGCCGTAAGGGCCATTGACAATGGTAAAAATCGCTGGAGTCTGTGGACGTTTCAGGGCGATGATCCTCATTCCTTTTGCCTTGGCAGCCTCTACCTTCTCTGAGAAACCTCCAGACAGGCCACTCTCTTTCAATAGGATGGCCTCTGCTTCGACAGGAATATCCTGTGGATCCTCATAATAGCAGAGCTGTTCTGAGCTGGCTCCTTGCTTCAGGGCTAAAGCTATCGACGACTCCCTTTGGAGGATACGATAATAGATCCTGATGCCCTCAGCCTCCAACGGCTTCAGTTTGACGATACTCTGTACACCAGTCGTTGCCAGCAGAGAGTGAATGTCGCGAGGTATCTGGCTGTAGTCGTCGATCCACGTTATCTCTGGATCGCGCTCAGGAAAGATACGTTCATAACGGATGGTGGGGATACTCAGTGATTCCGAAACCTGAGCGATGGTCTGGTGGAGTTGCGAGGCGAAAGGGTGAGCTGCATCTACGATGAGACGGATGCCGTGTTCACGGCAGAACGTCTGCATCGCCTCAGCATCGAGTGCCCCGTCTATACGTTGTCCATGATGCAGGGTGATGTCTTGCTCTCCCGTCTTCGTGCTGTAATAATAGGTATTGCCACCCTCTTCCAGCACTTCCACAGCCTTGCGACCCTCAGTCGTTCCTCCGAATACAAGTATCATATCTATAATTTTTCTCCACAATGTGAACAATAGTGGTCTTTGTCGCGTACCATACCATCACAACGCGGACAATGCCCGTCCTTCGGCTTTTCCTTCGTCTCGTCAATAATGTTGGCAGTCACAATTCCCGTAGGTACGGCAATGATGGTATAACCCAGCAACATGACGAATGCAGACAGCAAGCGTCCTATGGGAGTAACAGGCGTGATGTCACCATATCCTACAGTGGTCATCGTAACGATGGCCCAATAGACTGATGTGGCCAGATCCGTGAATTGCGTATTGGGCTGGCCATTCTCTACCATAAACATCAGTGTACCCAGACAGATGTCCAGTATCAGCACAAACAAGAAGTAGACGGAAATCTTCGTGAGACTCTTCTGAAGCGAGTGCATCAGCATGTAGCCCTCGTTGATGAAGCTGAACAACTTGAAAATGCGGAAGATGCGGATAAAGCGGAACGAACGCAGCAGAATCATGTATCGTGCGTGAGGCAGGAAATAGGAGAGGTAAGGCGGTAGTATTGACAACAAGTCAATGACGCCAAAGAAACTCAGCACATACTCGCGAGGCTTGGGCGAGCAGTAGACACGGGCAATATACTCGACCGTAAAGAAGAAGGTCAGCAGATATTCCAGTATCTCCAATATTAACTGAAAGGTACGGGCTAACGATGGAACCGTCTCGATAAACGAGATGATGATACTCAGCGAGATGGCTGTCATCAGCGTGAGGTCGAAGATACGTCCGGCAGGACGCTCCGACTCGAACAAGATGCTATAGAGTTTCTCTTTCTCAAGCCACTGTGGTTTCTTCATACTTATGGAGTTTTTAAATTTTTAATTATCGAGTACCTTGTTTCTGCGCCTCTTTTTGAATCATCGACAGCGCAATCACGCCCGCCAGGACATTAGCCACGAAGGAGGCTGCAATCAGCAGCAAAATAATCAGCAGGCCGATATCGGGCGAAACGCCTCCCACCAGCATGCCTGCATACAACATCGGCATGACCATCACCAGAGGCTGGGCATGAGAAGGATGATTATTCATAATCGTCAATGACAGAGTTCATGAAGTCCATCATGGGTTTGGCAGCACGGAACATGCGCTCCATCTCGTCGAGCCATCCGTCACCCTCGAAGAAGGTATCAGAAACAGCATGCCAACAACAATAGTCCTTCAGACGCAAGTAATTGACGTACTCAGAGTCCTTAGGGAAGCCAGCAGGGTAGGTCTTGAGCTTTGACAGTCCGAAGCCCTGCGGCTGGTCCCAACTGTCGACGTTCGTAGGTTCCTTCGTGCTGCTGACCACATCGCTGCCGAAGTATTTCAGGAACTCATCGCTCTCTACACAGCGCAGCCACTCAGCAGCGTTGCCCATGATTTCATTGCGGCACGAAGTGAGGATGTTGGTAGGGAGCCAATAATTGCCTACGGCCAACAGACAGTGGCCAGGCTCCAGGTGCAAGTAATAACCTCCACGAAGTGCCTTCTTGCCCTTGGCGTTGATATAGGCACCCAAATGGTTTTTGTAAGGCGACTTGTCTGCCGAGAACCGCGTATCGCGATAGAAGCGATAGGTACAGTCCTTGACCTGTACGTGGGCTATCTCCTGATCGAATGTCATAATGCGCTCGATAGCCTGCTGCACCCCACGTTCGAACTCAGCCCTTACGGCCTCATAGTCTTTCTTATGTTCCTGGAACCACTCACGGTTGTTATTGGCCATCACCTGCCTCAGGAACCTCAAAATGCTCTTCTGATTCATAGTTTTTATATATCTTTGAATACGTCCTATTCTTATTGCCACCATGCGCCTCCAAATAGCCGAACTCAGTAAGTTGGCGAAGATAGCGTTTAGCTGTAGTGGGATTAAAGCCGAAGTGGCTGACAATTTCTTCTGTTGTAATCTGATCTTTATCGGCCACAAATTCCAAAATATCGACCATTTTCTCTGCCAAGAATGGTTTTATCGACCATTTATCGACCATTTCCTGCCTCAAGGTTGATTTATCGACCATTTCCTTTGTCGTTGATTTCTTACGTCCCAATGGTAGCAAGTGATCAGAAGTCGAGCGAACGAATTGGTCAATATCCGTTTGCAGATGTTGGCAATGCAGTATAGTCATACAATCGATAAAGACAGCAATATCCTCACTCTCGCGAGTATCAATCAGTGCTTGGATATATTCGGCCTTGTCTTCTTTCAGCACCTTAGTCGGCAATACGCCAAATTCCCATTGCAGCAGGTTCATCAGCAACCGACAGGTACGCCCATTACCATCTGCCCACGGATGGATAGTCACCAACTCGAAGTGCGCCCAGAAACTGAGTTCATAAACAGATGCCACATCAGCAGGGTTTATAGCTTTGCGACGCTTATTAAGTTCCTCGCAGAATGCAGCCAGACGTGCAGGTACTTTCTGATACGACAAATAAGATTTCCCTCCCATTCCGGCAGTGACGTTCAACTTGCGCAGTTCGCCTTTGGCAGCAGAGAAATCACCTCCTATCGAATGATACTCGCTACCTGTACGAGCCATTACTATCGAAGCCAGCTGGATAAGCCTGTCTGTAGTGATTGGCTCATGCCGCTTAATCCACTCACGCCCATAGTCGTAGGCCACTTTCAAGTCGAGGTTCATCTGTTGCTCCAACATAGTGCGCTTGCTACTGGTAATACCTTCGTCGAACAACAATTGCGCCTCCACTTCCGTCACCGTAGACCCCTCAATAGCCGTGGAGTGTGTGATGATAGAGTAGAGATAGAACTTGTCGAAGTCTATCTGTTCCGATATTCCCAGTTCCTTGTGTTGCTGGAGCAATCGCATCAACAGGTCTCTATTCTCTTTTTTCATATCTCATATTTCTTTTGTTCTATTTACAGGCAGAAAAGCTGCTCAGTATCTGCGGGATCCGTCAATTGCATTTCTTCAAACAGTTGTATCGTTTGTTTCTTTGTCATATCTTGTCTTTCTATTTTTGCTATACGTTGCAAAGGTACACATTTTTTCTTAAGAAACGAACAAATCCACTATTTTTTAAATTGAGATTAATGGTAATAGCATAATATCACTACCTTCGCACCTCTTTCGCTCTTGTCTCATACTCTACCCATACTTTAAGCAGACTCTTGAGTATGGCTAGAAGCAGCTTTGAAGCAGCCTAGAATATGGCAAAAAGCAGTCTAGGGTACTTTGCACAAAATAAAGATGATCTGCTAATGAATGCATATCCTTCTCCTCTAAGGCTTTTTGATAATCTGCATCTTCCATCCCCATGATGAAAGCTTCTCCAATCTGCAAACTAAGTAGGAATGTGGAACTGTCCTTGGGAAGTGATTGAAGCAGTTCATCAGGAACATCGTTCCTTTCCAAGACTTCACTCCATGTCTGAGATGGATTATCAATAATAATAGGTATGTGATACAACTTGCGTTGTACAGCTTGCCATTTAGTGACAATTGTTTCCGTTATCACACCATTATCATCTTTATAAAAGGCAACATGATGATTACCATCAGGCTCCACAAACGCGATGGGGTTTCCATTATCGTCTTTGCGTACTGCCACCATTGTGGAAGAACTGACATATTTACGAACGGTACGGATGGGGCGAGTCTTGGCATCATCAGAATAGATAGGATCATGATCAAGGTTTTTGAGATTAGCAAGGGCTTGCGCTACGTTTGCACGATAATCTGCACCTTCTCCGAAACCTCTATTCAGTCGCTCCAAGATACGCTGCCGTATGCCTCCATCCACAATCCTCTCTAAGACATCTTTTATCTTGTCTGTTACAACAATCTTTGAAAGTCCAGTCTTGGAATCCTTCTTTAATTCTTCCTTACCTCAAATCCGCAGATTAATTTGACAATCAGAAATGTCAGAGAAATGCGGGGGTGAATCTATAGTTTCCTCTTCAAGATACGTCATTCGAGGAAATTA
>ONFE01000046.1 GCA_900316985.1 uncultured Prevotellaceae bacterium | reverse complement strand
GTCACGATGTTGAAGCCATCGTCACTGCTGTTATTGTCATCATCACTGCTACAGGCGGTGAAACTCATGCTCAGCGTGCCGGCGGCAGCGAAGAGCATTGCATACTTTAAAAGATTCTTCATTTTTGTGTTATATTTTTAAATTGTTGATGTATATGCTTTTTCTTGAGCGGGATTTCTTTAAAAGAACCATCCCTCGTAAGCCACGCCGATGTTGACTGAAGGCTCATTGTTGTAGAGACTCTTCAGGAACCGGTTGCTATATTCTGCCTTGATGGCAATCTGCTTGATGGGGTGGTAGTTCACGCCCACGGCCATACGTTTTACCTGGGTGTAGTCGTAGGGTGTGTTATTGGTGTTCGAAGCGTATGGGTTGTACTGCTCATAGCGTCCGAAGACATATAGCTTCTGGTTGTCGGCCCGCAGACACTGAATCTGTGAGAACACGTCGTAGCCAGCTTCAATGCCGATGGCATAGGCGTTTCCTGAAACAAAAGCGGAGTGCTTATAGGGTGACTTGGAGTTCAGACGGTTGTACATGTATTTCAGTTGCGCTGCATCGCTCAGGTAGCCGTAGTCAGCTTGGCCGCGCACAATCCAGTTATAGCCTTTGTAGGTGAAGTCGATGGAACCGATGGCTACCTTTCCTTTATAGGTGGTGCTGGCTCCGTTCTTCTCTGCCGGATAGGTGTTGCCGATGGTATGGCCGTAGTAACCACTGATACCGATGCGCAAGCCGGGAACCGAATAGTTGTCAATGCGCACGGCGCCACCGTACTTGTTGGCAACGTCAAACTCCAGAGGTGACTTCGGACCCTTGTGAATCCATCCCGTGTTGGTGAAGTTATCGGCGTTCAGACCTGCCAGGAACTGTGCCTCGTAGCGCCAGTCACCATAACGGCCCCAGAAAGAGGCTCCCGTCTGATGCCAGGTGGAAGGCATGATGATGTCCTCGCCTTCTGGGCGATAGACGGTAAAGAAATTCAGTGGCTCATGATAGGCATTGTTCAGACCCACCGGAACCACGATGTGTCCCATCTTCAGGTTGGCCCATGAAGCGAATGACTTCTGAATCCAGAACTGCTCCAGCTCCACTTCACCGCCTTTCTCGGTCTCTTGTTCCCATTCGCCGCCTTCCTCGTCTTCTTTCTCGTAGGCGATGCCGTTGCCGCCATGTTCAAACTCAATCTCGGTGCCGAAGCTCCAGCCTTTGCCGAAGTCATAGCCCATATAGATTACGGCATGGGGAATATCGAAACGTCCGTGTGAAGGGTCATTCTTGTGCTCTTCAGGTTGGCTGTAGCGGCTTACGTGGTCGCTATAGAAATTTCGTCCATAGTTTATCTCACCGTAGCCTCCCACCTTCAGGCGGCTTTTCACGTTTTTGTTCTGAAGTACGGAATCGGATGCCACGACTTGTGCATCTGCGACGGCAACACTAAAGATGCTTAATGCTGCGAAAACTAATATCTTTGAAAGACTGTTCATCATTACTGTAATTATTTATTCTTTTATGGATGATTATAGGAAATCTGTTGGCTTGTAAATTCGGTGGCAAAGGTATGGATTTCCAAGATATCCTGCAATACTTAAAAATTGGTAAATTTGAGGGCAAAAAGAATGTGTGCAATACCAAAAAATTGGTAATTGCACACACATTGATGAATTGATTATTTGGTATTGATGTTTAGTTGCCGTCGGGTTTTGTAGCGTCGGCGCGTCTTGTGAAGGTCCATTTGAAGTCCTGCCAGGAATCAGGCATTGCTGCATTGAAGGGCTTCCAGTCTGTGCGCAGGTAGCGGGTGATGGGCAGTTGCATGTCGTAGAATCCCTGCACCACCATCTTGGCCACCTCATAGGCTCCGTAGGGATTAAAGTGGGTGTTGTCCGCCAGGTCTTTGGTCTGGTCGGGGAAGGTGTTGGCCGCGTAGTGTACCAACGAACGTTTGCTGTCCTCGAAGCCCAGTGCCTCGAAGAAAGTCTTGGTCATACTGTTCAGATCAATGACCGGCACCTGCTCGCGTTCGGCCACGCTCAGCATGGCTGCGGGGAAATCGCCATGGGTGTTCTTCAGCGTTTTCTGGTCATCGTTGAAGAAACGGCGGCTGGTTGGTGTGCAGAAAATGATGGTAGCCCCTTTGTCCCGCACGCGGTCTACGAAAACCTTCAGGTTGTAGATGTAGTGATACCAGGCCCCGTCGCCGGGCTGATGCTCCTTCTCGTCATTGTGGCCGAACTCGCAGATGACATAGTCGCCTTTCTTCAATGTGGAACAGATCTGGTTCAGACGGTTGCTGGCAATGAAGGTACGTGCGGTAAGACCGCTTTCAGCGTGGTTGCTGACCGCCATGCTGTCGCCGAACCAACGGGGAATCATCTGCCCCCAGGAGGCATACGGGTCATAAGGCTGGTCGGTCACCGTGGAGTTTCCACAGAGGTAAAGGGTGTTCACTTCAGGAGCGGGCTCAATCACGATGCGGCTGACAGCAGGGGAGGCACCCGTGATAAACAGGTCGAGCGAGTCGTTCCAGGTGTTATAGTCCTTCTCGCGTTCCTTGACTCTCACCCGGTCCTTATGTTCCCCATTCTTGTCATTATATATATAATAAGGTGTACGCTTGTTTACCAGGAAACTAACCGTCTGTGTCTGGCGTTTCTTCGTGACCACGTTTTCCACCATCAGTCGGCGGTTTTCCGAAAGGACGGTGGTCTCTCCGGCTTTTTTCTTGGAACCGAGCGTCATCGTGACGCGGTAATTTCCATCGGGAACCTTTACTTGGAACATCTGTTCTTGGGTGATGTTCACGTCGAATGTTTGTGCGGAGGCTGTGACTGCTATCCACAGCAGGGATACGAGTAGTTTTTTCATGAGTTTGTTTTTTATTTTTTCCAAAAACGGCTTGTGATATCTTCAAATACACCGGGCGCGGTCTTCTTGTAGAGTCGTTGGTTGGTGGTCTTGTCTTTCAGGCAACCCAGATGGGCCAAATAGGGACCGAGCTTGAAGTAATCGAAATTGTCCTTATTGAGAAAATGCGGGAAATACTGCTTACCACTGTACCATCCCACCTTGTACGACGGGTGTTGACCGTGTAGCCATACGGCCAGCCGTTCCACTTCCTCCGGGTCGTTGTCGCCGCCCATGAAGCAGATGCAGGTGATGTCGCTGCCGAACTCGTTGATCATCCTGCCGAGCGATTCCTCATTGAGCGGATTTCCGATGTCAGCCCAAAGATATTTGCTATGGCATCCCGGGCAGTGGTTCGGGCAGTTGGAGATATTGATGGTAAGCGTGGTCTCGTCAGGGATTTCCTGAAAGACCACGCCAGTGTTTACGTATTTCAGCATATAGTATTAGAGGGTAAGTTCTTCCACCAGTTCCTTGGGGGCAGCCTCGTAGTAGAAACGGCGGCCGGCTTCCTGCTGACGGGCCTCACTGAAGTTGCTGACACGCTTCAGGTAACCGATGATGCGGGTCATGTAGTCCACATTGCGGCTGTGGCAATGGGGGCATTCCTTCAGGTAACGCTTGTCGATATGTCCGCAGTCGTTGCAGATAGTGTTGGGGATGTTGAACGTGAAGTAGTTGCATCCTTCCTTGGCAGCCACTTTCAGCAGGTTGCGGTACTGCTGCTTCGAGAGATGCTCCTCAAGGTTCATGTGCAGGGCGGAGCCACCGGTGAGGTGCTCAATGTAGGGAGCACCATGGAGCTTGAACTTGTCGATGATGTTCAGCGAATCGTCCTCTACGATATAGAAGTAGGAGTTGTAGCAGTCGCGCGGCACGAAATAACCGTCCTCGCGGTCCCACTTGGCATGCTTCACGCCCACATTCTCGGCAGGAATCATCTCGCAGTTGAAGAGTACGTCTTTCGTGCGGTACTGCTTGTTGTACTTCTCCACGAGTCCCAGCACGGTCTGAACATAGCGCAGATAGTCGGGATTATCGTTGATCTGGATGCCCAGGAACTCGGCAGCCTCCACCAGACCGTTCACGCCGATGGTGAGATACTGGCGGCCGATGTTGATGTAACCGGCGTCGAACAGGGGCAGCATGCCCGATTTCTGCAGTTCCTTCAGGTTCTCGTTGTAGGCGAGCTGCACCTTGTGACAAAGGTCGATGACTTCGCTGAGATACTCCGTATAGACCATCTTGTGGTTCACGGCATACTGGATGCAGCGGTTCAGGTTGATGGTGAGCACACTCTTTGAACCTGTGGACACACCACCGGCACCGAGGGTGTAGCTGAAACCGTTGTCCTGAATCTCATTGCGCAGACGGCAGCAGCTGGCCAGCGAGTCAGCATTGTCACTCATGTAGGTGAAGAAAGAGTGACCCTCACTGTACATCTCGGCGGTGAAGTCGCCCCATTCCTTGTCCATGCAGTCACCGTCCTTGGTGAGCAGCGACATCGTTTCCACGGGGAATGTGAGCACGGCCTTCGTGCGCTCCTGATTGAACCACTTCATGAAACGCTTCTGCAGCCAGGAGAGTCCGGGCCAGTCGGGCTTGGAACCGTCGGGGAAATAGAACTCACCGAACATGGCATCGAAGTAATACTTATCGTAATAGGCCACATTCCAGAACACAGCCTGATAGTTACGGGCACCCGTGGGCTGGTTCAGCGTATAGACAATCTGCTCAAAGCAGTCGGTGATAATCTTGTCAATCGTGCGCTGCTTCAGCGAGAGGTCAACCACCTTGTCGGGCTCTTTCCAGTAGTCCTTGCCATACTCCATCCCGATGAAATAGTTCATGTACATCAGGAATTCCGGCGTGGCGCAGGCACCGCTCAGCATCGAACTGACCATGAACACCATATTGGCAAAGCCGCCGCAGAACGACTTCAAGTTGGTGGGAGCCGTAGAGTTGCCGCCAATGGAAGCAGTGCCACCGATGAGCCAGGGGTACATCGTGATAGAGGCACAATAGTTGGCCAGCGAGGTTTCGTCATTCTTATATATAAAGTGGTGGGTCAACAAATCAATATACTTGTCAGCAAGGTCTTTGCCGTACATCTTCTTGATACGGTCGGTCAGCAAACGACGGTTCAAACGGATGAAACTGGCCTTGGGCAGTTCGCCTATCAGCGTGGCGATGTTCTTGTGTTCAACATTGGCATTGGCATCATACTTGGAACCGGAAGCGGCGTTGGCTGCTTGGCAATAGTCAACCAAAAAGTTCAACTTCTCCATGGTCTCGCGGTCTTCGGTGTGACGCTGGCGATACAGCATAAACGACTTGGCCACCTGGTAGAAACCTTCCTTCATGAGGGCTTCCTCTACCTGGTTCTGGATGTCTTCCACCTTGATACCTTCGTGGATGTCGAGATGGGCCAATACTTTGCTAAGTACCGACAAATCAACGGGTTCCTCTACTGAATTGAAAGCCTTGATGATGGCGTTCATGATTTTGTCAAGCGAGAAACGTACCTTCTCACCGTCTCGCTTGGTGATGCTGAAAAGTTTGTTGTCCATTATGTATTTTACTTTATTAATTTAGTCCGATTGCGGTTAGAAGTTTCACTTTTTGGAAAACTTTTTTGATTTTCGGTTTTGAAAAGTTGTCCGTTTTGGAAAACTTTTGCGAGTGCAAAGATACAATTATTTTCCAAAAAACAATAGGGTAATTTATATTTTAACATATAATAATTGTTTCTTTGTGTTGGCATCATAAAAATGCGGAGGGATTTCCTCCCGGGAATCCCTCCGCTGCAAACTTAAACAACCAATAAAAGAAATGGATTGTTTAAAAACGGTGTCTATCGGATGAACAGCAGTTCGCGATACTTGGGCAATGTCCAGAGCTCGTCGGCTACTGTCAGTTCGAGTTTGTCGATGTGATAGCGTATCTTGTCCATCTTGGGTTCCACAGTGTCGTGATAGGCGATGGCCTTTTCGCGCTCGGAGGTAATCTTGTTGGCCACCTTACGGGCATTCACCAGTTCCTCCACCATGGTCTCGATGGTCTGCGTGCGGTCAGCAATCTCCTTGATGATCTTGATGTTGCGGGTGCAGAGTGCCTTGCCCTCCTCGGTGCCGTACACTTCGATCATGGCAGCAACGTTCTTGGCCAGACGGGTCTGGTAATGGGTGGCCACCGGGATGATGTGGTTCATCGAAAGGTCGCCGAGCACACGGGCCTCAATCTGGATTTTCTTCGTGTAGGTCTCCCATTTCACTTCGTTGCGGGCCTCCAGTTCCTTGCGGTTCATGATGTTGAGACTCTCGAACATCTGGACGCTCTCGGGATCGAGGTAGCGGTCGAATATGACGGGGCATGACTTCTCTACGTCGAGTCCGCGGCGGGTGGCTTCCTCTACCCATTCGTCGCTGTAGCCGTTGCCGTCGAAATGGATAGGTGCACACTCCTTGATGTCCTCGCGGATGATGTCGATGATGGCGCTGGTCTGATCCTGACCTTTGGCAATCAGTGCATCTACGCGGTTCTTGAAGTTCATCAGGGCTTCTGCCACGGCTGCATTCAGGGCAATCATCGCACTAGCGCAGTTGGCCTCGCTACCTACGGCACGGAACTCAAAGCGGTTACCGGTGAAGGCGAAGGGTGAGGTGCGGTTGCGGTCGGTATTGTCGATAAGCAGTTCGGGAATCTCGGGAATATCGAGTTTCATGCCCTGTTTGCCGGCCATTGTGAACAGGTCTTCCTTGTCGGCCTTCTCGATATGCTCCAGCAGTTCGCTGACCTGCTTGCCAAGGAAACTGGAGATAATAGCAGGAGGAGCCTCGTTGGCACCCAGACGATGGGCATTGGTGGCACTCATGATAGATGCTTTCAACAGACCATTGTGCTTATAGACACCCATCAGGGTTTCCACCACGAAGGTGACGAAGCGGAGGTTCTGCTCGGCATTCTTTCCGGGAGCATGGAGCAGGATACCGGTATCGGTAGAGAGACTCCAGTTGTTATGCTTACCCGATCCGTTGATGCCGTCGAAAGGCTTCTCGTGGAGCAGCACGCGGAAACCGTGCTTGCGGGCCACCTTCTTCATCAGCGACATCAGCAGCATGTTGTGGTCCACGGCCAGATTGGTGTCTTCGAAGATAGGAGCTACCTCAAACTGGTTGGGTGCCACCTCGTTATGGCGGGTCTTACAGGGGATGGCCAGCTGCAGGGCCTGTATCTCAAGGTCTTTCATAAAGGCCTGTACACGGTCGGGGATAGTGCCGAAGTAGTGGTCGTCCATCTGCTGGTTCTTGGCCGAATCGTGTCCCATCAGCGTACGGCCGGTGAGCATCAGGTCAGGACGTGCCGAATAGAGTCCTTCGTCCACGAGGAAATACTCCTGTTCCCATCCCAGGTTGCTGGTCACTTTCTTCACGTTGGGGTCGAAATAGCGGGCCACGGCACTGGCTGCCTCGTCAACGGCACGGAGTGCGCGCTTCAGCGGAGCCTTGTAGTCGAGGGCTTCACCCGTATACGAGATGAAGATGGTGGGGATACAAAGTGTGTCGTCGATGATAAATACCGGTGAGGTGGGGTCCCAGGCGGAATAGCCGCGAGCCTCGAAAGTGGCGCGGATACCGCCGCTGGGGAAACTGGAGGCATCGGGCTCCTGCTGCATCAGTAGTTTTCCGCTGAACTCCTCAATCATGCCGCCCTTGCCGTCGTGCTCGATAAAGGCGTCGTGTTTCTCGGCCGTTCCCTCCGTCAATGGCTGGAACCAGTGTGTGTAGTGAGTCACGCCGTTTTCGTCGGCCCATTGCTTCATGCCTTTTGCCACGGCATCTGCAATGCTGCGGTCAAGGACAGCACCATTATCGATAACGTCAACGAGTTTCTCATATACATCCTTCTGCAGGTACTTGTACATCTTGTCACGGGTGAACACATACTTCCCGTAGTACTCTGACGGGCGCTCCAAAGGCGCAATCACTTCGAGTGGTTTCTTGGAGAAAGCCTCCTCAACAACCTGGAATCTTAAGTTTGCCATTGTCATAACATTTAATATTAAACAATCTTTTTATGATACCTTTGTTTAAGTTTGCGCTGCAAAGGTACAGCTTTTTTTTGAATTATCTTACATTTTGTCGAAGAATAACCTGGGAACTTAATCTTGAGACCTGAATCTTGAATCCTGAATCCAGGCCTCTTGGGGCCCCCTATCCTCCCTGCATCCAGCGTGAAATACGGTGGAGTGCTGCCTCGCAGTACGCCGGGCGTGCAGACCACCTGTGCCCCGTAGAGCATTTCTTCGAAAAACTTCCACGAAGGGGTATTGCCGGGTGTCTTTACCCAAAGGTAGGGGGCGTTGACTCCGCCATAGACCCGCATGCCGAGCCGGGTGAGTGTCTCGTGCATCAACCGGGCGTTGCCCATGTAGTAGTCGATGGTCTCCTTGATCTGCTGCTTGCCTTCGGGGGTGTAGATGGCCTCGGCAGCCCTTTGAGAGATGTAGCTGGTGCCGTTGAATTTCGTGCATTGACGGCGGTCCCATAGCGGATTCAGTGGAATACGTTCCGAACCGTCCAGCGTGATGGCCGTGAGGTCTTTGGGAACGATGGTGTAACCGCAGCGGACACCCGTGAAACCGGCTGTCTTGGAGTAGCTGTGAAACTCGATGGCACATTTGCGCGCGCCCTTTATCTCGTAGATGGAGTGGGGAATGCTGTCGTCCTGGATGTAGGCCTGATAGGCGGCATCGTAGAAGATGATAGCATCGTTCTTCAAGGCGAAGTTCACCCACTTGCGCAGTTCCTCTTTTGTGATGACCATTCCCGTGGGGTTGTTGGGATAGCACAGGTAGATCATGTCCACGCGGTGGTCGGGAATCTGCGGGATAAACTGATTCTCCTCGTTGCAAGGCATATAGGTCACGTTGCTCCATTCTCCCCGTTCATTAATCGTGCCCGCCCGTCCGTTCATCACGTTGGAGTCGATATAGACCGGATAGATAGGGTCGGTAACGGCCATGGAGTTGTCCCAGCGCACCAGTTCGCCGATGTTTCCCGTATCACTCTTGGCTCCGTCGTTGACAAATACCTCCGAAGGATCAATACGTACGCCGCGGGGCAGGAAGTCGTTTTTCACGATGGCCTCCCGCAGCCAGAGGTATCCCTGCTCGGGGCCGTAGCCGTGGAAACCCTCCTTCGTAGCCATATCGTCGACGGCTTTGTGCATCGCCTCGATAACGGCGGGTGCCAGCGGCTGCGTGACGTCGCCGATGCCAAGGCTGATGACCGTGGCTTTCGGGTGCGTCGCCTTGTAGGCATTCACCTTCTTGGCAATGTCCGCGAAGAGATAGTTCTTCGAGAGCTTCTGGAAATGTTCGTTGATCAGTGCCATAACTTTCTATTGTTGTTTTAAGTTTGCTGTTTCAAGTTTCTTCACTCTTCACTTTCGTATATTTCCCCTTCAAACACGAATTCCGCAGGGCCGGAGAGAAGCACGTGGTTGTCAGCGCGCCATTCAATGTCCAACTGTCCTCCGTCCATCAGGATGGAACTCTTACGGTCGCAGCGTCCGGTCCTTGCGGCAGCCACTGCTGTAGCACAGGCTCCCGTTCCGCAGGCCATTGTGATACCGCTGCCTCTTTCCCACACGCGCGTTCTTATTATATTAGGGGCTGTCACCTGGGCGAATTCGATATTGCAGCGTTCGGGGAATGCCTCGTGAAACTCCAACCGTCTCCCTTCTTCGGCCACATCCACGGCCTGAATGTCGTCCACGAAGATTACGTAGTGGGGATTGCCCATAGAGACAAAAAACCCACCCTCAATCCCTCCCGAAGGGAGGGAAGTTGTTAGACTTTTTTCTTTAGCGGAATTGAAAAGGGTTTCGTCTTCAAAGGCTGGTTCGCCCATATCTACCGTAACTATTTCGACCTTCCCGTCAACAATCTTCAGGATGAGTGTCTTCACCCCCGAAAGCGTAAGCAGCCGTATGCTGATTTCGTGGTAATTGCTCCCTCCCTCATAGGGAGGGCTGGGGTGGGTCTGTAGGGCTTGTAGATCCTGGCTTTTCTCATACAGGTACTTTCCAATACATCTCGATGCGTTGCCGCACATCCTGGCCTCCGAACCGTCGGCGTTGAAGATGCGCATGGTATAGTCGGCCTCGGGTATTTCCGAACGCCCTATCAGCACCAGGCCGTCGGCCCCGATGCCCTTGTGGCGGTCGCTCCATTCGATGGCGGCCTTCACGGGATCAGAGACCGTATATAAAGAGGTGTCAACGTAGATATAGTCGTTGCCTGCTCCCTGCATCTTTGTGAAATGTATCTTGTCTGCCATTTTGCAAACTTTTTTAGCCGATTTCTATCATTTTGTTTATTTTCAAGTGCAAAGGTAAAACATTTTGAAAGAATCTCCAAGAAATATCAGACTTTTCTCATCTTTATTTTCAATATGATTTACAAATTGAAAGGAAATCTTTCGTTTTGCCTTACAATTTGTAAGTAATACCCATTTGAATTAAGACAAGGCGTAAGTTCCTGTTTTGCTTCCCTATTAACTGACGTCTGCGTTTAAGAGTGCTAAGATATACAAACCGCCTTCACGCCTTCATCTTTCTGCAACACGTTGAAGCAGAGTGATTTACGGATGAAACCGCGGTTTCATCCGCTTTCATATGCTATCAAGGTCCGAAATAATATCACCACCGTACAAATAGATAATCAATTACTCCTGAATAAATAATAGATTGATGACCGATTAATCATAGATTGAGCGTCAATACATGATTAAACGGTCATCAATACATGATCTTTTTCGCTCCCGTTGATTATCTTTTTTCCAAATAATAGTATGAAGGCGGTATGAAACCGCGGTTTCATCCGTATCCCATTGTTTTTCAATTGTTTACGGGACTATGAAGGCGTGAAGGCACTTTTAGATAATTCCCCTGGTGCGTAGTCCAAATGCGGAACTTCGTAGCACGGGCAGACGAGACGCGATAGCCCACGGCAATAATGGCATCAAGAGAATAGAAAGAAGTGAGGTAGTCTTTGCCGTCAGAAGCAGTTATTTCCATTTTGGAAACAACTGAAATTTCAGGCAATTCTCCCTCTTCAAAAATATTCTTCAGATGCTTGCTGATGGCAGGAACACCCACACCAAACAACTGAGCCATCGCCTTCTGCGTTGCCCATATTGTTTCATCCTTTATCACCACCTGCACCCTGCCTTCCTCATCGGGCAATTGGTACAAAATGAATTGTATCTCGTTGTTCATATTTTGTTTGCTAATCGACCTTAGTCGCTTTGTTTTCAAAGAAAGTGAATCTTTCCTTTCACCCATTCACGATTTCATCTGCGATTTTTTCCGCTTGCTTTAATACGGTTTCCGTTGCTAACAATTGCATATCGGGCGGATAGCCATATCGGCGTAACAATCTCTTGACGGCAACTTTCATCTTAGCCCTTACGTTTTCTTTGATTGTCCAATCGATAGAAGCATTCTTACGGATGGTTTCTGTCAGCACTACAGCCAGTTCCCGCAGTTTGTCTTTGCCCATCAGTTCCTTGGCACTCTCATTATTGGCCACTGCGGTATAGAAAGCATACTCGTATGTGCTCAGCCCCATCTTTTTTGCATCTTCGTCTTTCTCTACGATGGTCTTGCTGAGTTTAATCAACTCTTCAATGACTTCCGCTGCCGTAATCACCTTATTATGATAGCGGGTAATAGAACGGTCAAGCATTTCCATCAGCGACTGGCTTTCCACCAAATGATATTTCGTGCGAGCCTTAATCTCGTCCTCCAATAGTTTGCGAAGCACTTCCATCGCAATGTTCTTATGTTCCATCCCTTTCAGTTCCATCAAGAACTCTTCTGAAAGAATGGAGATGTCAGGTTTCTTAATGCCTGCCGCATCGAATATATCGATAACCTTCTCTGAAACTAAAGCCTGATCTATAACCTGTCGGATGGTAGTTTCGATTTCTTCGTCACTATGTCCTGTGCCCCTTTCGTTGAACTTACACAGACGGGCTTTCACAGCTTGGAAGAAGGCCACTTCTTCTTTTACATCCATAGCCTTCTCATTCGGGATAGCAATGGCAAAGGCTTTCCCTAAGGCCGTCACCTCATTGACAAAGCGCTTCTTACCGTCTTCCAATCCAAGCACGAAGTCTTCTGTTTTCAGTATCCACGAGAGTTTGCCTGAAGTGGTTTCTGTGAAATATTGTTGATAGTCCAGTCCGTAAAGCATCTGTTCTACCACTTCTAACTTCTCTTGCATCAATGCTACTGCTTGTTCCTGCTGTAGCGTAGGATCACCCTTGCCGCCAGAGTCGGAATAGAACGATAGGGCTTTTTTCAAATCCGATGCAATACCTAAGTAATCCACCACCAAACCACCCGGTTTGTCCTTATAGACACGGTTCACACGGGCAATTGCCTGCATCAGGTTATGTCCCTGCATGGGTTTGTCGATATAGAGTGTATGCAAACAAGGTGCATCAAAACCTGTCAACCACATATCGCGGACAATGACCAGTTTCAATTCGTCCGTCGGGTCTTTCATCCTTTCGGACAATGCATGGCGTTGTTCTTTAGTGGTATGGTGTTTGGCTATTTCCGGCCCATCTGAGGCCGAAGAAGTCATCACCACCTTGATGGCACCTTTCGACAAGTCATCCGAATGCCATTCAGGACGCAGTCTGACGATTTCCTCATACAGTGCTGCAGCAATCCTTCGGCTCATGGCGACAATCATCGCCTTACCTTCAAACACCTTCTGGCGTTCCTCAAAGTGTTGCACAATGTCAGCGGCAATGTTCTTGATACGGTTCGGACTGCCGATGAGTGCTTCCAACTGTGTCCACTTGGCCTTGGCTTTCTGCACATCGTCCATCGTCTCTGTATCCAACTCCTTGTCTAACTCAGCCACAAGTTTACGGCCTTCATCGCTCAGTGCCACCTTTGCCAAGCGGCTCTCGTAGAAGATGCGCACCGTAGCACCATCCTCAACAGCTTGGGCAATGTCATAGACATCAATGTAATTGCCAAACACGGCAGGCGTATTGATGTCTGTCGATTCGATAGGCGTACCAGTAAAACCGAGATAGGTGGCGTTGGGCAGGGCATCACGCAGATACTTGGCAAAGCCATATTTCACTTCCGAGCCAATCACCTCGTCGGCTTCGTTCTTCACATCCACCGTCTTTGCCTTAAAGCCATACTGCGTACGGTGGGCTTCATCGGCTATCACGATGACGTTACAACGATCAGTCAGTTGTTCATAGACATTGCCCGTCTCAGGCTGGAACTTCTGAATGGTCGTAAATATAACGCCGCCAGAGTTCACTTTTAGCAGTGATTTCAGGTGCTCTCGGCTTTCTGCCTGCACAGGTGTTTGGCGCAGTAACTGACGGGAGCCAGCAAAGGTATCAAAGAGTTGATCGTCCAAGTCATTGCGATCAGTAATTACCACCACGGTGGGATTGTTCAGTCGTTGCACAATCTTTCCCGTATAGAAAACCATTGACAGCGACTTGCCACTGCCCTGTGTATGCCAGACCACGCCAGCCCGATGGTCACCAGGTTGTTGTTCTTTCACCGTCTTAAAACCGAAGTTGGCAGGAGACTCGGCAACCCGATCACCGCCTTGATTGATGCCCGTAGCCCTTAATGTCGATTCCACCGCTTTATTCACAGCATAATACTGGTGATAGGCAGCAATCTTCTTCACCGTTTTGATGGTGGTGATACCCGTCTTCAGGTCTTCCGCCTTCTGTTTCTCAAATACCGTAAACGAGCGGATAATGTCGAGCAACGTATCTTTCTCCAACATGCCGTTGATCAGCACCTCCAACTGACTCATCAAGGGTGAAGCGATATGCTCGCCATCCTCGCTCTTCCAAGCCGTGAAACGACTGAAACCTGCCGACAATGAACCCGCACGGGCCTCCAAACCATCGGAAATGATGATCAATTCGTTATAAGTAAACAGCGATGGAATCTGCTGTTTGTAAGTTTCTATCTGTCTGTAGGCACTCTCAATGGTGGCATTCTCGTCGGCAGCGTTCTTCAGTTCGATGATAACTAGCGGCAGACCGTTCACGAAGAGCAGCACATCAGGGCGGCGGTTATGTCCGTTTTCTATAATCGTAAACTGGTTGATCACCGTAAACTCATTGTTCCACGGGTCTTCAAAATCCACTAACCAAACTCTCTCGCCCCGTTCCATACCGTCCTGATAGGTAGAGACGGGTACACCCTCCGTGAGCAGTCGATGGAACGCCTCGTTGTTTGCCAGCGTGTCAGGTGATGCAATGCGCAGTACGGTCTTGATGGCCTCATCGCGCACATCTTCTGTCAGCGTTGGGTTCAGCCGTTTTACCGCCTTTGCCAACACCTCCTTCAGCACCACCTCGTCTAATGATGTCCGCATCGGCGTCTCTCCATCCGGCGCAATATCCGGCCCATAGAGATAGTTCCACCGCTTTGCCTCCAGCCGTTCTATCGCCAACTGCTCAATGTCAGATTCCAAGAGTTTGGTCATATTCAATGGATATAAATTTCTTTACGCATTAACTGTATAATATTATCATTAAGAGTCTTAAATTCTTTCCATCTCTCATCATGCCCTATGGTCTCAAACACTTTAAAACTATTGGAATCATTGGCACTCACTTTAGAAAGACAGTTTTGCATTTCATTGTTAAAGTCCTCAATTAACTCTTTTAATCTTGAAAGCAATTTTGACAAATCATCAGATGCAATTAACAACAGAGGACTTATTTCTTGGTTAATAATCCATAACGGCTCTGTCGATTTTTTTACAAAATCAAGAATTTCTTGATTATATTTTAGTAATGCAGTATTAATTTCTTCTTCATTTCCTCTTAAAACAACTTTTAGGAAATCATTGGTCATACCATAAATGAGATTAGGATTTTTTCTAATAGACTCATTTACTTGTTCCAATTTTTTCATAAAGCGATTATATTCTTCATATCGTCTATTAGCGAGCAAATCTTTTTGCTGCCATCGCCTGTTCTTGAACATTTGGTATAAGCCAAATCCCCATCCGCCTATTGCAATAACTATTGTTACAAATAATTCTACTTTCATAATTATATATATGCAAGAATATTCAAAGTTTTTTGTACGAATTGCCTTAATTCCTCGTCAAAAATTGGCTCCTCCATGTATTTGGGGTTTGAATGATGATATTGCTTACAATAATCGTTGATATCTGATAACTCATCATAATATTGGTTTAATCTATTTAGTGGAGACGTTGCATCACTTTCTCTTATATGTTTTAGAAAGTCTCCCAACCATTCTTTATCTGTAAAAACATTAAGATATTTGAATCTAAAGATTCCCTCAATAACAGGACGCATACACCTTATGACCTCTCTCTTCTCAAAATCGGTAATTGCACCATTTTTCAAGTAATTTTGCAAGGTATAAATGTCTTTTGAGATACCAGTCATTGTTTCAACGTTAATATCATGCTTAACAAATACACTTGATCCATCTCTCCAAACGATTTTGAGATTTGTACTATCTGGATTTCTGTCACAAAACTCCTTTACAAAGTTAATGTCATGACTTAATAAGAAGAATTGGGATGCTTTATTCGCAATTCTTGACAGAATAGATATTGTCATCATCCGCCTTCGGGTGTCAAAACTTGAAATAGGATCATCAAACACGATAATTCTCTTTTCTATATTTGGTAAAAGATCTAATCGTGCTAAAAAGAAAGATAAAGACAAAGAACTTTTATCCCCTTCGCTTAATGTATGTTTTAAAGGAATACTTGTGGCGTCTGACCTTGCTTCAATTCCGTTTATGTTTATATAATATACTAACTGTTGCCCCTGTTTGTTAGATTCTTTAATTTCCAAATTGGGATTAAACTTACGCAAATAATTGTTTGCTTTTTCAACATACAGCTTTCCTATTTCTTCAATTTGAAAATCTAATTGACTTTCTAAATCTTTTACTTTGATTGAGAATTGATTTTTTCTTTCTTGCTGTTTCTTTCGGATTTCCTCTAATTTTCTTCGTTCAGAAACATCTGTGGTTAATTTTATTTCACGATTTGTATTACGAATATTAGTAGCATAATTGCTTCGCTTACGTACCCATTTTTTAATTTCACGTATTAAATTGTATCCCTCAGGAACAATGTCATAGAAATTGCTAGGGAACTCATAATTACCCAGTGAAACGATATAAATGTTAGATTCGGAATAATAGCTATCATAGACTTCAACAAAAGGAATATAGTTATTCCAGTTATTTGTCTGGTATACAAATTTTTTGTTTTTTTCATCAAAAACAGATATCCTGACGGGTGTAACTGACTGTAAAGATTTCCTTTTCTCTACTAATTCGCAACTATTCCCTGATAATGATTTCAAAATTTGTGTAAATGTAGTTTTACCAGAACCGTTTTCTGCATAAATGGTATTCTTTTTGGAAAAAATACCATTCCAACCATATTCTTTCTCAGAGGGTTTGTAATTCAAAAATCTTCCGCAGTTTTGAATTTCTAATAGTTTATGGATCATATGCTTAACTTGTTAGTATTTGACATTAAAATGGGTAAAAGGATATCTCGTTGTTTAGATAAAAGTATTATTTGTTTTTGGTTACATTCCATTTTCTCAAAATAGGCTCTAACTTGTTCGTCATATAGTTTTATTAAATTAATATCACTACTTACCATTTGTTGCTTTATCAAATCTTGACTTATGTTTTGTTGTGCAGCACCACTTGCAAGGTTTATAAAGTCTTCCTTCATTAATGCAGCCCACACAAACAAATAGGTATATGGATAGTTGTCGTTTGGAATAAGAGCGCATACCGCCTGATTACAGGTCATCGGTTTCGACAATATACCATATTCGCCTACCGTTGCTCCATACATGGCAATCAGCACAGATTTCATAGGTAACATTTTCGCTGATGAATTGCTAATGGCATTTTCTGTAATCAATTCTTCAGTAGAAGATATAAACGTTCCTTGCAATTCTTTTGATTTTACCCAGTTTATGGTACCATTGTTATAATATTCTGTATGTTTTCGGGATGGAGTCCCACCTGATGTCGTTTTGATTACATCACCTAACGGCACATCCTCCCAATCCTCTTTGGCCTCTTCGATGAACCATTGGCGGAAGAGGGTTTCTGCCATTGCTTCAAGTGTTGCATTCTCACGATTCAGCAAATCTATCTTGTCATCTAAAGAACTGAGAATAGAGGCAATCCGGTGTTGCTCATCAATATTATTCGGAATTCTAACATCAATAGAATTTAATAATCTTTGGGTAACAAGTGGGTGGCTTGAACCTTCTGCAAAATCATTAAGATTTAGGTTTTGGAGATAGTAATAAATAAATTTAGCATGATTGCCTTCTTTTGGCTTTGCAGCCAATGCATTATCCGATACCCATATAGGATTGTTTGTATAATAAACAGCACCACAATATGCGCCAACTCGTCCAATTATAATAGTTTCGCCATCATAATTATGCTTATCCGTATAATCAAGGATTCCATTTCCTCCATATACAGGAATAGGGCCTTTGTCTTTGGGGCGTTCTTTGCCATTTCCAAAGGTAACAATCTCTCCTAACTTATATTCTTTCCACTCGCTCATAACTCAAAAGATTATTCCAAGAAGACCGATTGCTATTGCGGTGGCGATAGAAATCCAAGTCAAACGTTGTTGTTTGATGAAGCGGACTTCTTCCTCGGATTTGAAATTATGTTTTACTAACTCTCTTAGTTCCTGGCTGACAGAGAATGCCATGTTGAATGTATTACCAATAGGAAGATCTCGCTCAGAATATTTATATGGCCAATATTTCTGCTCTCCTGTTGCACTAAACCAGTTCTCCATTCTGTCAGCAACACAAATATGCTCGTTTCCGTTTACCAAAATGATTTCAGGTTTCAGCCATCTTGATTCCTCTGCACCAATTACCAATGTGCTCTCCGTACAGAAAGGAATCATAACAAGGTATTTCTGTTTGATGAGGGTATCAATGAGGGATAGTAACTCTGCAATATACCCCAAACCGTCGTTGTGAAACCAGTCATCGTATAAATCCTTTCTCAAAAAGACCATGTTCTTTCCACCATGCTGCACGATGCCAATGCCCTTCTTCTCCAGCAGTTGGCTCTTATTGAACACCTCTGCCAAAGACTTCGCCTTGCCGTCGTACTTCACTATGGCTTTAATGATTTCCTTCTCAGTCTTTTTGAATGTCATCGGTTCTATTAATTTTCTTTTTTGTAAATTGCTATTCCGACCCTATTGATATGCTCTATTAAATCCGGATTCTTTAGGAATTTGAAAATGGAAATGTCAAATTGATAAGGAAGGAGTAAATCATCTATCGAGAGCCTTAAATGGTTTAAGTCATGTCGAGTCAATTCATCTCCTTTCAGAGTGATGTCAACATCAGAAAAGGGCTTATAATTGCCTTTTGCCCGAGAGCCATATAAGATGACAGACTCTATTCGCTCGTTTTCTGCAAACAAACGACAGATTTTCTCAATCTCTATATCTTTCAGTCCGTATGGCATAATCAAAACAATTCTGGTTCTGAGAATTTAAGCATCTCTTTCTCGAACTTCTTAAATAGTGGATAATATTCATTTACGACAGCCTCATAGATTTCATTGGCGGTCGTATCATCATAATTGTGCGATGTTTGATTACGGTCTTCTATAGATTCCATCCATTTCTCGCTGTCAATGATTCCCATTTCCAGTCCTTTTCGGAAAGCATCGCGTGAACCTTTAATATCGGTATAACCTTGATATTCGGCATAGTCTTTCATGACCTTCCATGCAAGTTCATGTGTATATTCAAAACGTTGAATAAGACCCTCTTGAAGCAAACCATCCACTTCCTCGCCCCAATCCATTTTTTCGGAGGCTATATCAACAGCCTGTCCTAATTTGTTTAATGCCTTGCGATAGTTATTGAACCGCTGTAGCCACCGTACATCTGCTGTGTTTTTTTCTTTCTTGTCCATAATTATTATTTATTATGATTAAATATATTTTTCCACTCGCTTCTCTCTTTTTTTGTATCTCTATGATGATTAACATATATACGATTTGGCGTTTTTGTATGCACGTTATCGGTTTCATGTATAGGAAAAGCCACATTCATATACATATCAGCAGTATCATATATAGTATATTCACAAATCATATCACTATCTATTTACCGATTCTATCTGCTCCGTTTGTTTTAATGATAAAGTGTTGCTATTACTCAATAATTCAATGAGAGGCATATTTAAGTAGTAATTGTATTTGCCGTGCTTTACCTTATACAAGAGCCCTGCATCTACCAATTTATTTAAGTACTTTGTTGCTGTCAGACGAATGACACCTGTTTCTTCCATAACATATTCTATTTTTGTATATGGATGGCTGAAAAGGTTATTCAGCAGTTCATGGCTATATGCCTTTTTTAGAAGGTCTCGCACTCTGACCTTATAAATTAACATTAACTTTGATATCTCTTTTACCAGCGTGATGGTCTGACCTGCCGTTTCTTCAATACCTCTAAGTATAAATAGTATCCATTCTTCCCATTTACCTTCTTCTCTTACAGCCTGAATAAGTCTGTAATACTCGGCTTTATTGGTAATAATATATCGGCTCAAATATAGAATTGGCAAATCAAGTAAGTCATTGATAACTAAATAAAGTACATTGATAATACGTCCAGTCCTACCATTACCATCATAGAAAGGATGAATGCTTTCAAATTGATGATGAATAATAGCCATTTTTATTAATGGATCTAAATCACACATAGATTCATCATTGATGAATTGCTGTAGATTATCCATGTAGTTCTCTATCACAGCCTTGTCCTGTGGGGGAGTGTAAACGACATCACCTAACTGATTTTGAAGTGTAGTGCCGGGTACACTTCTGAAACCTGCCGTATTCTTTTCTAACCGTTGCTGAATGCTTTTAATATTGTTGAGCGTTAATACTTTATTGTTTCTAATAAGTTGAAAACCATATCTTAAAGCCTCAGCATAGTTTTGTACCTCTTTTGTCGCAGCAGAAACGGTGAAGTTATCCATATTCAATTCTGCTTTGTATAAGTCATCGTGTGTTGTGACGATATTTTCAACAGCAGAACTGTCTTTGGCTTCTTGAAGAATCAACGTGTTAATCAAGATGTTTTCATTAGGAATTGTTAGTGCAACTCCTTTTAGTTCTGCTAATTTCCGATGTGCCAAACTAAGTTGTCGTAGAACAGCTTTTGATTCTACGTCTATTGTTAAAGGCAAGTTGGGTATATTGTAGTCCATAACTTATCTTATAATTTAATCTTCTCAAAATTCTCTAATATCAGTTTGTTCAATCGCTCTTCTTCTTTCAGTTGTTCCTCAAATTCTGCTTTGAGGGTAGTGAACCGCTCGGAAAAGTTGAAATCATCTTCCTCTTCGGGAAGTCCAACATAACGGCCTGGGGTGAGGACATAATCCAGTTCGGCAACACGACTGACGGGAACAGAGGCACAGAAGCCTGGGATGTCTTGATAGTCATGGGACTCCTCGCGCCAATGATGATAGGTCTCGGAAATTTCCTTGATATCTTCGGTAGTCAGTTCACGAGTGCGGCGGTTTATCAAACGTCCTTTGTTGCGGGCATCGATAAAGAGGATTTCACCAGGATGACAGGTGCGGTTACGGGTTACGAACCACAAGCAGGCAGGAATCTGGGTGTTTAGGAATAGTTTGGCGGGCAGGTTAACGATACAGGCAATGAGACCTTTGTCTATTAATGCCTTGCGGATTTCGCCTTCACCACCAGTCTTTGAAGTCAGTGAGCCTTTGGCCAAAACAAAACCTGCTTGCCCTGATGGTGCTAAATGATAGATGAAATGCTGAATCCATGCAAAGTTAGCATTGCCTGTAGGGGGGACGCCGTATAACCAACGCTTATCATTACGCAACAGGTCACCACTCCAGTCGCTATCATTGAAAGGCGGATTAGCCATCACATAGTCAACTTTCACGTCCTGATGAGCATCATTGAGGAAGGAACCTTCGGTGTTCCACTTCACGTTGGAGGCATCAATACCTCGAATGGCAAGGTTCATTTTACAGAGTCGCCAAGTAGTCTGATTGCTCTCCTGGCCATAGACGGAAATATTGTCGATACGTCCTTGATGCTCTTTAACAAATTTCTCGCTCTGTACAAACATACCGCCAGAACCACAACATGGGTCTAACACTCGACCTTTATAGGGCTCAAGCATATTGACCAACAACTCAACGACACTACGGGGCGTATAGAACTGACCGCCTTTCTTGCCTTCTGCCAAAGCAAACTCACCCAAGAAATATTCAAAGACATGACCTAACAAATCGGCACTGCCCGTGCTGACATTTGATAATGTGCTGTTGCCTATTAAGTCGATAAGTTCACCAATACTCGTTGGGTCAAGATTGGGACGGGAGAATACTTTGGGTAGTACGCCTTTCAGGGAGGGATTCTCACGTTCAATCACATCCATTGCATCGTCAATGTATTTGCCGATGAGCGGATTCTTTGCCTGACTGACAAGATAACTCCATCGGGCATTGGCTGGCACAAAGAATATGTTCTCTGCTTTGTATTCCTCTTTGTCTTCCGGGTCTGCACCTTCATCTTTCAGTTTTACCAGTTCTGCATAAAGTTTCTCAAATGATACAGAGATATATTTCAAGAAGATGAGGCCGAGTACCACATGCTTGTACTCTGCTGCGTCAATATTCTTACGCAACTTATCAGCGGCTTTCCACAACTGTTTTTCCAACGGCTCTTCTATCTGTTCCTTTTTCTTTGCCATATAGTTTTTTGATTTTGACCACAAAGTTACAAATAACTAATCACAACACAAAATTTTAAAGTTTTATCCAGTTCCTTGCTTCTCACATTCACAGGACGTGAACTCTTGCCTCGCTTCCCCCGTATGCTCCCGAAAACTGGGGTTGGTCAGTATGTAAACGTATCCAGGTTCTTTGTTGCTCATATTGTTACAAAAGGAAAATGATGCTGCAAATATACAAAATCTTTTGCAGAATATAAGGAGAAGTGACGTTTTTTTTGCAGCATCCACATCGGGATGTCGGTGATATCGTATCAATATAAGGATTATTCCGTTGTGAAAACATGACGGGTGGGGTGACTCACCCTTTTTTTATTTTCCTGTTTTTACCTGCAAATCTTATGCGAAATTTTTCGCAACGGCGTTATGGTGGAAACTGAACCGTCCTTTCAGCGGAAAAAACGAATGTCTATGGACAAGAAATCCACAAAGACGTTTCGTTGTCGAAGAAATTCCCATACGGCCTCCGACAGTTGCAGTGGCAACTGATTTCTGGAAGGAAACAAATTGCGGATTACAAATTGTAAGGCCGAGGGATGGTTACGCTTACAATCTGTAAGTGAAACGTTTTGAATTCTAAACAAATAGAAACAATAATAAATTATTTCGAATCGTTTTGCGTATTTTATTATTAAAATGCTTTCCAGTTTTAAATTAATTAGGTATGAAAAAGATTGAAGCAATTATCAGGAAGACGAAGTTTGAGGAGGTGAAGGAAGCCTTGCTGTCGTCGGACATTGACTGGTTTGAGTATCATGATGTGCATGGAATCGGTCAGAGTCGTCAGGAAAGGATCTACCGTGGTGTGCAATATTCAACGGATGTGATTGAGCGCGTGGCCATCACGATTGTCTGCCGCGACCAGTTTCTGGAGCCTACCGTGAAGGTGATTCTGCGCGTGGCCCATACGGGCGAGGTGGGCGACGGCCGTATTTTCGTGAGTGATATGATTGACACCTATAGTATCCGTACAGGCGAAAACGGCGATACGGTGCTGAGGGACAAAAAGTAATTAAAAGAAAGGGTAACGATTATGACACATTTGTTTTTAGTTTCGATGATAGACAGTATCAGCGGCGTGGATACGCTGTGGGTGTTATTGGGAGCAATGCTCGTGTTCTGGATGCAGCCCGGCTTCGCCTTGGTGGAGGCAGGCATGACGCGCTCGAAGAATACGGCGAACATCCTGATGAAGAATTTCTGCGACTTTATGTGTGGAAGTGTGCTGTTCTGGATTATCGGCTTCTCGCTGATGTTTGGTACTGACCATGGATTCTTGGGTTGGGACGGTCTTTTCTTCCGTTCCAATGGCGGTAATGAGAACCTGCCGGTGCCTGCATTCTTTATTTTCCAGACCATGTTCTGCGCCACGGCGGCTACGATTGTGAGCGGTGCCATGGCTGAACGTACCAAGTTCTCGAACTATCTGATCTACTCTGTGCTCATCTCTGCAATTATCTATCCCATTTCAGGCCATTGGGGCTGGGGTGGCGGATGGCTCGCTGAACTTGGATTCCACGACTTTGCCGGCAGTACGCTGGTGCATGCCTGCGGCGGTATGCTGGCTTTGGCGGGTGCTATGGCCCTGGGCCCGCGTATCGGAAAGTATGACCGGGCAAAGCGTAGCCGGGCTATTCCGGGACATAACCTGGCACTGTGTGCCTTAGGTGTGTTCTGTCTCTGGATGGGATGGTTCGGTTTCAACCCTTGTTCGGAACTGAGTATTACGGGAGAGAGTGCCATCCACACTGCCCATGTGTTTATAACCACTAACATGGCGGCTGCCACGGGAGGTCTCGCTGCATTGGCCTATACGTGGCTTGTGGATGGCAAGCCCTCGCTCTCGATGGTTTGCAACGGTATTCTGGCTGGATTGGTAGGCATTACGGCAGGTTGTGATTGTGTGGATGTTTGGGCTGCTGCCGTCATTGGTCTGGTCACTTCCGCAATAATGTGCTACTCTGTTTCGTTTATTGATAAGAAACTCCGAATTGACGATCCTGTCGGTGCCATCAGTGTGCATGGTGTAGGCGGTATTGTGGGCACAATCCTTACGGGTGTATTCGTGAATCCCGCTCTGAACGGAACGGAAACCACCGTGGGTATTCAGACTTTGGGAGCTGTGGCCGTATGTGCCTGGGCTTTCGTGATGGGACTGGTTGTTTTCTATGGTATCAAGTACACGCTGGGTCTGCGTTGCGACAAGCGCATCGAAGAGGAAGGTCTTGATGTATATGAGCACGGTGAGGCTTGCTATAACTAATTAAAAATTGAACGATTATGAAAAAGGTAAAAAGATTATGGCTGATGGCAATAGCGGTACTTATGAGTACTGCTGCCACAGCACAGGAGAGTGAGAGTGTGGAAACGACCATTGCGGCCGATGTGGTGAATCAGTATATCTGGCGTGGCGTGGATGCAGGCAACGTGTCCTTACAGCCTACCTTGGGCGTGGCCTACAAGGGACTGAGTCTGACGGCCTGGGGAAGTGTTGGCCTGACGGAATCTTCCGATACCAAGGAGTTCGACTTTACCCTCGGTTATACCACGGGTGGACTGAACGTAGGTATCACGGACTATTGGTTCAGCGTAGGACAGGACCCCGATGCCCGCTACTTTAAGTATGATGCCCATGGCACGAATCATGTGTTTGAGGCCTTTGTGGGTTATGACTTCGGTGTGGTGAGCGCACAGTGGTACACCAACTTTGCCGGTAACGACGGTGTGAACAAAGACGGCAAACGGGCTTACAGCTCCTATTTCGAAGTGAATGCTCCCTTCCGTCTGGCCACCTGCGAATGGACGGCCACACTCGGTGCCGTGCCATACGCCACCACCACTTACGGAACCACGGGATTTGCGGTTACCAATATCGGTCTGAAAGCCACGAAGGACATCAAGGTTACCGATACGTTTTCCATTCCCGTCTTTGCCGGAGTGATAGGCAATCCATGCGCACAGAAAGCCTATTTGGTGTTTGGCTTCACGCTGAAGCCCTGACATAATGATGGTATAAACAGGAAATTCGTTTGTAAAAACGGGAACAGCATTTGGCCGTTCCCGTTTTTTTCTTTTACTTTGCACCCAAAAGGATAAAAGACAGAGCCGGAAATGAGTAAAAAGGAAGACGGAAACCATGCGGTGCTGACCATTACGGGAAGCGACGGAACAGGCGGTGCGGGCATCCAGGCGGATATCCGTACCATCACTTCGCTGGGTGGCACGCCACTGTCGGCCATCACCACCGTGACCGTTCAGAACACGCTGGGTATTCAGGAGTTCTATGATTTGCCGCCGCAGGTGTTGGAACAGCAGGTGGAAGCAATCATCGACGACGTGCGTCCGGCTGCCGTGAAGATTGGTATGCTGCGCAACCGTGGTCAGTTGGAGGTGGTGCTTCGCATTCTCCGCAAGTATGGTCTGCAGTGGGTGGTCTACGATCCTGTGGAGCTGACCACCCGTGGTGAACGTCTGGTGGGTGAGCAATTGAAACAGGAAATCCGCAAGGAACTGTTGCCTTTGTGCTCAGTCGTTACCAGTCAGTTGCGCGTAGAGAGTCTGGTGGATTGGGAGGAGCATGGCGTTCGCGGTGTGTTCTCGGCAGCCATTGCCACTTGTTTGGCCTTGGATATGACCAAGGAGGAGGCTATCCGGGAGGCTATGGCTTACGTGAACAGGCAGGTGGCCATGGCCGGTCATCTGGAGGGACGCGGCGCCAAACTCTATAACGATCTGCTTTTGTTGATTGCCAATCATTGTCAGGCGCACAGCGACGTGCAGTTCTATGCCGACCAGATGAATGTGAGCAGCCACTATCTGGCACAGGTTACCAGGCGCATGGCTGCCGTCTCCCCGAAGCAACTCATCGATGAGTATCTGCTGAAGGAGGTGAAGGTGGCGCTCTTGAGCAAAGATCTGACCATTCAGGAGGTGGCCTACCGATACGGTTTCACCTCGCAGTCGCACTTCACCAAGTTCTTCCGCAAGATGACCGGTGAGACACCGACGGAATACAAGAAATCAAGTTTATAGTCATAACATCACAAACACAAAATGAAAATGAATCAAGAGAGACAACAGTTGAACCGCCAGTTGGCACAGATGCTCAAGGGCGGTGTGATTATGGATGTGACAACCCCCGAACAGGCCCGTATCGCGGAGGCGGCAGGTGCCTGTGCCGTGATGGCATTGGAAAGAATCCCTGCAGACATCCGCGCCGCCGGTGGCGTTTCGCGTATGAGCGATCCGAAGATGATCCGCGGTATTCAGGAGGCTGTCACCATTCCCGTCATGGCCAAGTGCCGTATCGGACACTTTGCCGAAGCACAGATCTTGCAAGCCATCGAGATTGACTATATTGATGAGAGCGAGGTGCTTTCACCTGCCGATGACGTGTATCATATTGACAAGCGGGCCTTTCAGGTTCCGTTCGTCTGTGGGGCGAAAGACCTGGGTGAAGCCCTGCGCCGCATCAATGAGGGAGCTACGATGATCCGCACGAAAGGTGAACCTGGTACCGGCGATGTGATTCAGGCTGTCCGCCACATGCGGATGATGCAGAGTGAGATGCGCCGTCTGCAGTCGATGAGCGAAGATGAACTGTACGAAGCTGCCAAGCAGTTGCGTGCTCCCTACGAGTTGGTGCGTTATGTGCACGACAATGGCCGTCTGCCCGTGGTGAACTTTGCCGCCGGAGGTATTGCTACGCCAGCCGATGCCGCCTTGATGATGCAACTGGGTGCCGAGGGTGTCTTTGTGGGCAGCGGTATCTTCAAGAGTGGCAATCCCGAGAAGCGTGCCCGTGCCATCGTGCAGGCCACGACCAATTTCAATGACCCGAAGTTGCTGGCGGAACTCTCGGAAGACCTTGGCGAGGCCATGGTGGGCATCAATGAACAGGAAATTGAACTCTTGATGGCAGAACGCGGAAAATGAGAATTGCTGTATTGGCTCTGCAGGGAGCCTTCCTCGAACACCGGCAGATGCTGGAACGCCTGGGCGTGGAGAGTTTCGAAGTAAGGCAGTTACGCGACTGGCAACAGCCGAAAGACGGGCTCATCATCCCCGGTGGTGAGAGCACTACGATGATGCGGTTGCTTCATGACCTGCAACTCTATGACCCCATCCGCAAGGCCATTCAGGAAGGGCTGCCTACTTTCGGCACTTGCGCCGGACTGATCCTGCTTGACCAACAGCATTTAGGCACCATGGATATTGATGCCCGCCGCAATGCCTATGGCCGGCAGTTGGGCAGTTTCCATACCGAAGCTGCGTTTCGTGGCTTTGGCCACCCCGTGCCCATGACCTTTATCCGTGCCCCTTATATTAATAAGGTTGGTGATGGCGTGGAGGTGTTGGCAAAGGTGGATGGCCGGATTGTGGCAGCCCGCCAAGGCCGACAATTGGTGACGGCCTTTCATCCCGAATTGGATGAGGATTTGTCTGTTCATCGTTTGTTTCTGGATGCGGTATAGAGAGCAGAAAGATTGTAAAATTTTGATTGTACTTACAGATTGAAAGAAATATAGGTTGTTTTTCTTTCAATCTGTTTTTGTTTACCGTGTAAACCATTACAATTGTTTACTTGGTGTTATTTTCTTGATAGATAATTATGTAAATATCGTTCATATTGATATTAAAACATCTATCTTTGCAGTCAAAAAGTAAGTAAAATCGAGAGTGTTATGACAAAATGTAAAAACAAAAAGATTGAACAGGGACTCTATCAAAGCCAATATGAACACGATGCCTGCGGTGTAGGTATGGTGGTAAATATTCATGGTGGCAAGAGTCACCAGTTGGTGGATGACGCGTTACGTGTATTGGAGAATATGCGCCACCGTGGTGCTGAGATAGGAAAGGACGGTGACGGTGCGGGCATCATGCTGCAGATTCCCCACGAGTTTATTCTGCTTCAGGGTATCCCTGTGCCGGAGAAAGGCAAGTATGGTACAGGTCTGGTGTTTCTGCCGAAAGATGACAAACGTCAACAGGAGATTCTGAGCATTATCATCGAAGAGGTGGAGCGCGAAGGGTTGCAACTGATGCATCTGCGCAAGGTGCCCACAAACCCCGAATGTCTTGGCGAACGCGCTTTGGGTACGGAGCCAGACATCAAGCAGTTATTTATTACTGAGGGTACAACTGCCATGAACGAGGAGGGGCTTCGCACCCTTCCCGTGAAGTTGTATATCATCAGAAAGAAGATTGAGAAACGCGTTCATGACAAGGATTTCTATATCTGTTCATTGAGCAATACGAGCATCGTATATAAGGGAATGCTGTCGTCCATGCAGGTCAGACAGTATTTCTCCGATTTGTCAAATCCTTATTTTACAAGCGGGCTGGCGCTGGTGCACTCTCGATTCAGCACAAACACATTTCCTACTTGGTCACTGGCCCAGCCCTTTCGCTTGTTAGCCCACAACGGCGAAATCAATACCATCCGCGGCAACCGCGGGTGGATGAAAGCCCGGGAGAGCGTGCTCAACAGCGAAGTGCTGGGTGAAGTCAGCGACATTTCACCTATTGTACAGCCTGACATGAGCGACTCGGCATCGCTTGACAATGTGCTGGAGTTCTTTGTGATGTCCGGAATGTCATTACCGCATGCGATGGCTATTCTTGTACCGGAGTCGTTCAATGACAAGAATCCGATATCTGACGACCTGAAGGCTTTTTACGAATACCACTCTATCCTGATGGAACCGTGGGACGGACCT
This sequence comes from uncultured Prevotellaceae bacterium, assembly GCA_900316985.1. Taxonomy (GTDB): domain Bacteria; phylum Bacteroidota; class Bacteroidia; order Bacteroidales; family Bacteroidaceae; genus Prevotella. The sequence goes on along the minus strand of ONFE01000046.1, from coordinate 10,884 downwards.
GCAGCCCTGCTGTTCAGCGACGGACGCTTTGCGGGAGGTATGCTTGACCGTAACGGTCTGCGTCCGGCCCGATACACCATCACGAAGAATGATACGATTGTGGTGGCAAGCGAGGTTGGCGTGATGGATTTTGAACCTACCGAAGTGGCTGAGAAGGGACGTCTGCAACCCGGAAAGATCTTGCTCATTGACACGCAGGAAGGCAAAATTTACTATGACGGAGAAATCAAACAGCAGTTGGCATCGGAGCATCCCTACCACCAGTGGCTTTCCACGAATCGAATCCAGCTGGAGAAGTTGAAGAGTGGCCGTCATGTGGAAAACGGTGTCAGTGAATTACTCCAGAAAGAGCGGCTTTTCGGTTATGGAGAAGAGGATATCAGTTCCACCATCATACCGATGGCCATCAACGGACAGGAGCCGACAGCGGCCATGGGTAACGATACCCCGTTGGCCGTGCTCTCCACAAGGCCCCAAGTATTCTTCAACTATTTCCGGCAGCAATTCGCCCAGGTGACCAACCCCGCCATCGACTCTATCCGTGAGAATCTGGTGATGTCGCTGACAGAGTATATCGGACGAGTGGGCTCTGGTATCCTGAATCCCGATGAAACGAATTGTAAGATGGTGCGACTGCCGCATCCTATATTGAACAATACGCAGTTGGACATTCTTTGTAACATCCGCTACAAAGGATTCAATACAACGAGGATAGAATTAACGAGCCCCCTCCCTTCCTCTGCTATGGAGGATGGAAGTGCTGAGACTCAAGGTGGTGAGGTGCTGCGAGCTGCTCTTGACCGGATTTGCAAACAGGCAGAGAAAGCCGTGGATGAGGGCTTTAACTATATCATCCTTACAGACAAGATAACGAAGGAGCAAGGTGATGAGTCTTTCTTCCTGATACCCTCACTGCTTGCCGTGTCTGCCGTTCATCATTATCTGATATCTGTCGGAAAACGCGTGCAGACCGCACTTATCGTGGAGAGCGGCGAAATACGTGAGACGATGCACGCAGCGTTATTGCTTGGTTATGGTGCATCCGCGCTGTGTCCGTATATGGTTTTTGCCATTCTGGACGACCTTGTGAAACACGGTAAGATTCAGGAAGACTATGCCACCGCTGAGGCCAACTACATCAAGGCCGTCAAAAAAGGTCTTTTCAAAATTATGGCGAAGATGGGTATCTCTACCATCCGTTCGTACCGTGGTGCCAAGATCTTCGAAAGCATCGGATTGAGCGAGTCGCTCCTCCGCAGTTATTTTGGTACGGAAGTGAGCACGATTGGCGGTATAGGTCTGGAAAAGATAGCACAGGATGCTATAGCCCGTACGGTAAATAGCTGTAGTATAGAAACAGAAGAGGCTTTCCTGCCAAACCAGGGACAGTTCCATTGGCGAAAAGATGGTATCCGTCACGCCTGGAACCCGGAAACCATTGCCACGCTGCAGTTGGCCTGCCGAAAGGGTGACTATCAGAAGTTCAAGGAGTTCTCACGGTTGGTGGATCAGAAAAAGGAGCCGATATTCATCCGTGACTTCCTCAGCATTTCAGGAACAACCGGTAAGACCGCCATTCCACTTGATGAGGTGGAACCGGTCAGTGAGATTGTGAAGCATTTCGTAACGGGAGCAATGTCGTTTGGCGCCTTGTCAAAAGAGGCACATGAGACTATCTGTCTGGCAATGAACCGTCTGGGAGCCCGTTCGAATACTGGTGAAGGCGGCGAAGACTCCGAGCGCTTCCATACAGAAGTGGATGGCGTGAGCCTATCGAGTAAAACAAAACAGGTTGCTTCAGGACGCTTTGGTGTGACAACGGAATATCTGGTGAATGCAGAGGAGCTGCAGATCAAGGTGGCCCAGGGAGCAAAACCCGGTGAGGGCGGACAGTTGCCCGGTTTCAAGGTCAACGAGATTATTGCCCGCACGCGTCACTCTATCCCAGGTATTTCATTGATCTCACCACCGCCTCATCATGATATCTACTCCATCGAGGATCTGGCGCAACTCATCTTCGACTTGAAGAATGTGAATCCCACGGCGGCCATCAGTGTGAAACTGGTGGCAGAGAGTGGAGTGGGGACTATTGCTGCCGGTGTGGCAAAGGCCAAGGCAGACCTCATTGTCATCAGCGGTGCTGAGGGTGGCACAGGAGCATCGCCGGCATCATCCATGCGTTTTGCGGGTATTTCTCCGGAAATAGGACTCTCGGAGACGCAGCAGACCTTGGTAAGAAACGGTTTGCGCGCTCAGGTGCGCCTGCAGGTGGACGGCCAGTTGAAGACCGGGCGTGACATTATCCTGATGGCCTTATTGGGGGCTGATGAGTTCGGTTTCGGTACCACCGCCCTGATTGTATTGGGTTGTGTGATGATGCGTAAGTGCAACATGAACACCTGTCCGATGGGCGTGGCCACACAGAATCCACGATTGCGTGAACATTTCCTGGGCAAGGCAGACCATTTGGTCAACTACTTTACGTTCCTGGCTGAAGAGGTGCGCGAATATCTGGCGCAGATGGGCTTCCGCTCGCTGAATGATATCATCGGGCATACAGAGCTGATAGAACAGCAGGACTCGGTGCTCGATCTGAACCGTATGCTCTTTAAAGAGGATGGAACGTTGTTGCACGAACATGATATGGAACGTGACTTCTCGGACATTCTCGACCAGCAGATTATTGGTGCCGCCCAGTCGGCCATTGAACACCAGGAAGAGGTGAATCTCGACTATGCCATTAAGAATACCGACCGTGCCGTGGGAGCCATGCTCTCGGGTGTCATAGCCAAACGCTATGGTGAGGCAGCACTACCTGATGATACCATCAACGTGAAGTTCAAGGGTTCGGCAGGACAGTCGTTCGGTGCCTTCCTCGTGGGAGGTGTGAACTTTAAACTCGAAGGCGAGACCAATGACTATTTTGCCAAAGGTCTTTCCGGCGGTCGCATCGCCATCCTGCCCCCCGTTAGGAGCAACTTTGCTGCTGAGGATAACATCATTGCTGGAAATACAGGACTCTATGGAGCCACCAGCGGTGAGCTGTATGTGAACGGTAAGGTGGGTGAACGCTTTGGCGTGCGTAACTCCGGGGCTATCGCCGTCGTTGAGGGTGCTGGCGACCATTGCTGTGAGTATATGACCGGCGGCCGGGTGGTGGTACTCGGCGAAACAGGACGCAACTTCGCGGCAGGTATGTCAGGTGGTGTAGCCTATGTATGGGACCGTTATCATACATTCGACTACTATTGTAATATGGATATGGTGGAGATCAATCTGGTGGAAGAGACCAGCCGTCGCAAGGAACTGCATGAACTCATCCGTCAACACTATCTATATACAGGTTCCAAACTCGCCCGTACGATGCTTGATGACTGGCAGCGCTATGTAGAAGACTTTATCCAGGTGGTGCCCATCGAATACAAACGGGTGTTGCATGAGGAGCAGATGCGCAAACTGCAACAGAAGATTGCCGATGTGCAGAGGGATTATTAATTTAGGCAAACAACCAAACAACAATAAAGATGGGAGATTCTAAAGCATTTCTGACTATACACCGTCAAGAGGCCGGCTATCGTCCTCTTCACGACAGAATCCACGACTTCGGAGAAGTGGAACAGACATTGAATTCAAAAGACCGGCGCACGCAGGCTTCTCGCTGTATGGATTGCGGCGTGCCCTTCTGCCACTGGGCTTGTCCGCTAGGCAACAAACCACCGGAATGGAACGATGACCTCTTTAAAGGAGAGTGGGAGAAGGCCTATCAGTTGCTGGCTGCTACCAACCCTTTCCCGGAGTTCACGGGAAGAGTTTGTCCGGCCCTTTGTGAGAAGGCTTGCGTGTTGAATCTGATGGAGCATGAACCGACAACCAACCGTGAGAATGAGTGCGCTATCATAGAAGGCGCTTCCCGGGAAGGCTATATTACGGTTCATCACCCCGTAAGGAATGGCAAGAAGGTCGCCGTCATTGGTTCTGGTCCTGCCGGCCTTGCTGCCGCTAATAAGTTGAACCTGCTGGGGTACAAGGTGACTGTCTATGAAAAGAACGAAAACGCGGGTGGCTTGTTACGCTATGGCATTCCTAATTTCAAACTGAACAAGGCCGTCATAGACCGTCGTATCCGACTTCTTGAAGAGGAAGGTATTGAGTTCCGCTTCGGCGTGGAAATAGAATCTTTTGAGTCTATAGGCGATACAGATGCTATTGTAATTGCCACGGGTACACCTACGGCAAGAGACCTTAAAGTCCCAGGCCGTGAGTTGAAGGGTGTCCACTTTGCCTTGGAGTTGCTCGCGCAGCAGAACAGGGTATTGGCCGGTATGGAGTTCACAAAGGAGGAGCGTATCACGGCAAAAGGCAAGGATGTACTCGTTATCGGAGGTGGTGACACGGGAAGTGACTGTATAGGAACGGCTCATCGCCAAGGATGTAAGAGTGTGACGCAGATTGAGATAATGCCTAAACCACCTGTAGGTCCTGAAGACCCGAATAACCCGTGGCCTAATTATCCACGCACACTGAAAACCACTTCCAGTCATGAGGAAGGCTGCACACGTCGTTGGAACATCAATACGCTGGAGTTTCTTGGAAAGGACGGAAAGTTAACCGGTGTCCGTGTTCAGGAAATAGACTGGATTCCGAATCCCGATGGAGGACGGCCGTTGATGGTGGAAAAGGGGAAACCTGAGATTATCAAGGCCGAACTGGTACTGCTCGCGATGGGATTCCTGAAGCCTGAGCATTCTGAATATCCTGAGCATGTGTTTGTCTGTGGAGATTCAAAGAATGGTGCCAGCCTTGTAGTCCGTGCCATGGCCAGTGGTATACAGACTGCCGAAGCCGTGGATCGTTTTTTGAGCAAAAAGGATTAAAAAACCGTAAGATGGCTAAATATATTTTCGTGACAGGCGGCGTGGTGAGCAGTTTGGGAAAGGGTATCATCTCGGCTTCCATCGGCAAACTCCTGCAGGCCCGTGGCTACAAGATTACGATTCAGAAGTTCGACCCTTACATCAATATCGATCCAGGTACGCTGAATCCCTATGAGCACGGAGAATGCTACGTGACTGCCGATGGTATGGAGACGGATCTTGACCTAGGACACTATGAACGGTTTACGGGTATTGAAACCACGCGTGCCAATTCAATGACTACAGGCCGGATTTATCAGTCGGTCATAGACAAGGAGCGTCGGGGCGACTATTTGGGCAAAACCATTCAGGTGGTTCCACATATCACCGATGAGATTAAGCGACGCATTCAATATTTGGCCGGGGCAGAAGAAGGATATGACTTCATCATTACTGAGATTGGCGGTACTATAGGTGATATCGAGAGCGCACCTTTCCTGGAAGCCATCCGGCAGATGAAATGGGAGTTGGGTAGGGATGCCGTCTGTGTGCACCTTACCTATGTGCCTTATCTGAAAGCGGCAGGAGAACTGAAGACTAAACCTACTCAGCATAGTGTAAAAGAATTGCAGGCGGCAGGTATTCAGCCCGACATCCTTATCTTGCGAACGGAACTGCATTTGAACGATCATCTCCGTCAGAAAGTGGCCGGTTTTTGTAATGTGGCTTTGGAATGTGTTATTCAGAGTGAGGATCTGCCAAGCATCTATGAGGTTCCTGTCAATATGCAGCGTCAGGGACTCGATGCCGCTATTCTTCGAAAGATGGGAATCCCTGTCGGAGAGACTCCGATGCTGGGTCCTTGGAATCATTTTCTGGAATTGCGCCGGACGGCTACGGAGATGGTTCATATCGGACTTGTGGGGAAATACGACCTGCAGGATGCTTATAAGAGTATCAGCGAGAGTCTGAGCCATGCAGCAACCTACCATCACAGGAAGGTGAAGATTACTTTCATCAATGCTGAGAAACTGGAAGAAGAGTATTCTGATAAGACAAATAAAAGCAGCTTGTCAGGAATATGGGAAATACTGAAGGCGCAGGATGGACTTGTCATTTGTCCGGGCTTTGGACAGCGTGGCATAGAAGGCAAAATCCTTGCTGCCCAATATGCCCGTGAGCATGATGTTCCCTGTTTCGGCATCTGTCTAGGTATGCAGATGATGGTGATCGAGTTTGCACGCAACGTGCTTGGAAAGAAAGATGCCAACAGTACGGAAATCAATGACCAGACAACAGCGAATGTCATCGACTTGATGGAAGAGCAGAAAAACGTTTCCCAGATGGGTGGAACCATGCGGTTAGGGGCTTATGACTGCGAATTGCAAGCAGACTCTAAAGTAGCAGGTATCTATCAAGAGACGTTAGTACGTGAGCGCCACCGTCACCGGTATGAATTCAATAATCGGTATCTTTCCGAGTACAAAGCCAATGGCATGGTGCCTTCAGGCCTGAATCCGGCATCGGATCTGGTGGAAATCGTGGAGATTCCCCAGCTAAAATGGTATATCGGAACACAGTTTCATCCCGAGTATCAGAGTACGGTGCTACATCCCCATCCTCTATTTATGGACTTTATCAAAACTGCAATTAAATCTTAAGAACTATGTGTGGAATCGTTGGAATATTCAATATAAGTGAACAGTCGGATACACTGCGGCAGAAAGCCTTGCGTATGAGTCAGAAAATTCGTCATCGCGGTCCTGACTGGAGTGGTATATATAGTGGTGGCACGGCTATTCTTGCCCATGAACGTCTGTCTATCGTTGATCCCGAATCAGGTAAGCAACCGCTTTTCTCACCTGACGGAAAACAGGTACTGGCTGTAAACGGCGAAATATATAACCACAAAGACATCCGCCGTCAGTACAAAGGCAGATATGCTTTCCAGACAGGAAGTGACTGTGAGGTAATCCTTGCACTTTACCGTGAGTGGCGGGCTTCGGTCAATGGCAATTCATCTACAGTACCCGTCAGTTTTCTGGAGTCACTTTCAGGTATCTTTGCCTTTGCCCTTTACGATGAAGAACGTGATGAATTCCTCATTGCCCGAGACCCTATCGGAGTGATACCTCTTTATATAGGATATGATGCTGATGGGAAGGTGTATGTGGCTTCCGAACTGAAAGCATTGGAAGGTCAATGCGAACGGTATGAGCCTTTCCTGCCGGGATGCTATTACTGGAGCCGCGAGCCGGGCATCAGGCGCTATTATGTGCGTGACTGGATGAACTATGGAAACGTGAAGGATAATGATGCTTCCGTGGAAGATATACAAAAGGCTTTGGAAGATGCTGTCAGACGGCAGTTGATGAGTGATGTACCCTATGGCGTACTCCTTTCAGGAGGTCTTGATTCTTCGGTTATTTCAGCCATCGCCCAGAAATATGCACCTCATCGTATTGAGGACGATTCACAGAGTCCGGCTTATTGGCCACGGCTTCACAGTTTTGCCGTAGGATTGAAAGGCGCCCCTGACTTGGAGAAGGCGCGAATGGTGGCAGATTATATCGGAACGGTTCACCACGAAATCAATTACACCATTCAGGAAGGGCTTGATGCCATCCGCGACGTTATCTATTATATTGAGACTTACGACGTGACTACCGTCAGGGCATCAACACCGATGTATCTTCTGGCACGGGTTATTAAGTCGATGGGTATCAAAATGGTGTTGTCGGGTGAAGGAGCAGATGAAATCTTTGGCGGTTATCTTTATTTCCACAAGGCACCGAATGCAGAAGAGTTCCATGAAGAAACCGTGCGGAAACTGAGCAAACTCTATATGTATGACTGTTTGCGGGCAAACAAGAGTCTGAGCGCCTGGGGTGTGGAAGGACGTGTGCCTTTCTTAGATAAGGAGTTTCTTGATGTGGCCATGCGAACAAATCCTTCAGCAAAGATGTGCCCGGGAAAGGAAATTGAGAAGAAAATTGTCCGTGAGGCATTTGCCGGAATGCTGCCGGAAGCCGTGGCTTGGCGGCAGAAGGAGCAGTTCTCTGATGGAGTGGGCTATTCCTGGATTGACACTTTAAAGAAAATTACGTCAGCACAGGTGTCCGACGAGCAGATGGCCCATGCTGCCGAGCGTTTCCCAGTGAACACCCCTCTTTGTAAGGAGGAATACTATTATCGCAGTATCTTCGCAGAGCATTTCCCCTCGGAGAGTGCCGCCCGTTCGGTGCCGCAGGAGGCAAGCGTGGCCTGCAGCACAGCCATCGCCCGCGAATGGGATGAGGCTTTCAAGAAAATGAATGAGCCCAGCGGCCGTGCCGTGTCAGGTGTGCATGAGCAGGCTTATATTTGATAAATAATGTTAACAATGTAACCAAAGTGGGGGGTAAATGCGTTATTATATAAAATAACAATCGGAATGCTCCCTACTGACGAAAAACAAAGGATTATAGATCTTATCCACCAGCAGGTGGTACCAGCTATCGGCTGTACAGAGCCTATGGCTGTGGCGCTCTGCGTGGCTAGGGCTACGGAACTGTTGGGATGTGTGCCAGAACACATCTCACTCCGTCTGAGTGCAAACATACTGAAAAATGCAATGGGCGTGGGCATCCCCGGAACAGGTATGATAGGCTTGCCCATCGCCGTGGCCCTAGGTGCTTTGATAGGGAAATCAGCATATGGCCTGGAGGTTTTGCGCGACTGCGATAAGGCGGCAGTGGAGCGTGGCAGGGCCTTCGTAGCCGGGAACCGCATTTCCATCGAATTGGAAAAGGAAGATAAGGACAAACTCTATATCAATGCGGTATGTAGTGCTGCTGGCAGGGAAGCTGAGGCACGCATCAAGACCAGTCATACCAATTTTGTTTATCTCCGAAAAGATGGGGAGGAGGTTACTAACCCTAATGCTGACGTTAACCCTAACGCTAACCATCACCCTACCGATAACGGTGATGCTGAAGTTCCGCTGACGCTCCGTAAGGTTTATGACTTTGCTACGGAGACGGATGTGGAAGATCTGCGTTTTATTTTGGAGGCGAAGCGGCTCAACGAGGAGGCTGCAGCCCAGGGACTAAAGGATAATTATGGACATCAGTTGGGTAAGACCATGTGTTCTCCGCTTGGCAAAGGTATCATGGGTGACAGCATTTTCTCCAAAATACTGTCGGCTACGAGTTGTGCCTGTGATGCCCGAATGGCCGGGGCAATGGTGCCTGTGATGAGCAACTCGGGTTCCGGCAATCAGGGAATATGTGCGACGATGCCTGTGGTGGTGTTTGCTGAAGAGAATCACAATACCGAGGAAGAACTGATTCGCGGGCTGATTATCTCTAATCTCACGGCCATCTATATCAAGCAGTCACTGGGAGCACTGAGCGCCTTGTGTGGTTGTGTTGTTGCCAGTACGGGCAGCAGTTGCGGCATCACTTACCTGATGGGTGGCAACTATGAACAGATATCCTATTCGGTAAAGAATATGATTGCCAATCTGACAGGTATGATTTGTGATGGTGCCAAGCCTTCGTGCGCCTTGAAACTGACAAGCGGGGTCAGCACGGCGGTAATGAGCGCCATGCTGGCCATGCAGCATAAGTATGTGACTTCGCAAGAAGGTATCATCGATGAAGATGTGGACAAGAGTATTCATAACCTGACTAATATAGGCAAGTATGGTATGGATGAAACTGACCGTTTCGTCCTTGACATTATGACGCATAAAACCTGAAATTTGAACCATTATATGAAAAGAATCATGACAGTGGCGACCCTGATGCTTGTGAGCATCCTCGCTATGGCACAAATGCAGACCCCGGTCCATTTCTCGGTGAGCCAGAAGCAGGTATCACCCTCAGAGGTGGATGTAATTTTCACTGGTAAGATAGACAAGGGCTGGCACGTTTATTCCACAGGACTGCCTGACGACGGGCCTATCTCTGCTACGCTGACAAGTGAAACCTCGGAAGGTGCCAAGGCTGAAGGTAAACTGAAGGCTCAGGGCAAGGAAATCAGCCAATTCGATAATCTTTTCGGGATGAAGTTGCGCTTTTTTGAGAATAACGTGACTTTCGTTCAGCGCTATAAACTGACTGCCGAGAAGTATCATATCAAGGGATTCCTGGAGTATGGAGCCTGCAACGACCAAAGTTGTCTGCCTCCTACGCAGGTGGAGTTCGACTATACTGGCACTGGAAAACCTGAACAGGCTGCCGCAAAGGAAAAAAAAAGTGAAGACGAAAAGGTAAACGATAACGTTAACGCTAACCTTAACCTTAACGCTAATGTTGACGATAAGGCAAAAGAAGATTCCCTTAACCTTAACGATAACCTTAATCCTGAATCTCTAAGCTTAAAGCCGGCCGTGGATTCCATGGCTCTGTGGACGCCTGTGATAGACGAACTGCAGAAGTTCAATGGCAATACGGACCAGAACCGTTCTCTTTTCTATATTTTCCTGATGGGATTCTTGGGAGGATTGGTGGCATTGTTCACTCCTTGTGTATGGCCCATCATTCCGATGACGGTGAGTTTCTTCCTGAAGCGTTCCAAGGATGACAAGCGGAAAGGTATCCGCGATGCCATCACTTACGGTATTTCCATAATAGTCATCTATCTGGCACTCGGCTTGCTGATAACCGTACTTTTCGGTGCTTCATCGCTCAACGCTTTGGCTACCAATGCGGTATTCAATATCTTCTTCTTCCTGTTGCTGGTGGTCTTTGCGCTCAGTTTCTTCGGGTGGTTTGAAATCCGCTTGCCGTCGAAATGGAGTAATGCTGTGGATTCAAAGGCTGGCAACACAAGTGGCCTGCTCTCCATTTTCCTGATGGCTTTCACGCTGACATTGGTGAGCTTCTCCTGCACGGGTCCTATCATCGGTTTCCTGTTGGTGGAAGTCAGTACACAGGGGAGCATTCTTGGTCCGGCTCTCGGTATGTTTGGCTTTGCCTTGGCGCTGGCTTTGCCTTTCACGCTCTTTGCCTTATTCCCCACCTGGCTGAAGCAGGCTCCAAAATCC